>NZ_LQIM01000042.1:0-201056 GCF_001499985.1 Mycobacterium sp. IS-1556 | reverse complement strand
GCAGGCCTAAACCACTAACACCGAGTGTCAAGGATCAACCGAAACAGATTCGTCAAGGATCAACCGACGTCAGACAGGGGCTCAATGAAGGAGCGGACCCAACTGTGGCGAGGTTCGATCTCAGGCCTCGTCAGCGCGGCGGCCTACCACTACGTCGTCGTCCCGTTGCCAGCAAGTCAGGTTTCGTCGGCGACGTCGTGGCGATCCTGATGGCCGCCCGGCGCCTCGGGGTCGTCGTTGCGGTGATCCAGATCGTCCTGCAGGGCACGCTGTTCCTCGGTGACCTTGGTCGCGTCCTTCGGCGTGGCCGGCGGGTCGTTCGGCGTTGACATGCGAGCAGGGTCGCCCGTTCCACCTCTGGCGAAACCCATGTGACCAGAAGTACATTGCTAGGCCACTAACTATTAGGACACCATGGATATGTGACCACGTCGCTTCCGCCCAAGGTCGATCCCCTCGCGCTCAAACAGCAGGTCTGTTTCGCGCTAGCGGTCACCCACCGGGCGGTGCTGGCGGTCTACCGTCCCCTGCTCGAACCACTCGGCCTCACCCATCCTCAATACCTGGTGATGTTGGCGTTGTGGGACCATCACAAGTCCGGCGGTAGCGGCGACGCTCCGACGAAGCCGTTGTCGGTCAAGGACATCGCCCGCGCGCTGCAGCTGGACTCGGCGACACTGTCGCCGATGCTCAAACGACTCGAGTCGCTCGGTCTGATCACCCGATCACGCAGCGTTGAAGACGAGCGTGCCACCGATGTGCGACTCACCGAAGAGGGTGTGCGGCTCCGGCGACGCGCGCTGAAGATCCCGCCTGCGGTGGTCGAGCGCCTGGGCGTCGACCTCGACGAGCTCGAACACCTTCGCAACGTGCTGACCCGCGTGAACACCGCCGCCCTCGCTGCGGGCGCGCTAGCCGACTGACCACCCGAGGAGTAACTATGGCTGCAGCTCGTCCCGGCATCGTCCAATACCTGACCTACTCGTATGGACGCCGCCTGCCCGACTCCATGCGCGAGTGGGTGGCGCGCGACCTGGCAGGCCCGGGCGCCCTCCGTCGCCACATGATCCGGATGGCGATACCTCCGCTGCTTGTCCTGGCTCCGTTCTGGTTACTTCCCGCGTCGCTCTACGTGCACTTGGAAATGACTGTGCCGATCTACATCTGGGCTATCTTGATGGCGTTGGCGCTCAACAAGATTTGGCGTCGGCACCGCCTGGCCCAGCACGGGCTGGACCCGAACCTCGTCGACGAAATCAAGCGCCGCAAGGACGCGCGGATGCACGAGGACTATGCCCGCCGCTTCGGGCCCCGTCCAGAAGAGGCGCGCTGGCAGCAGAACAGCAGCCCGTTCTAACCGCCGCGGACCTCGTTGGCAGCGGCCACGAGATTACGCAGCGAGGCAGTCACCTCGTCGGTCTTGCGGGTCTTGAGGCCGCAGTCGGGGTTGACCCAAAGACGTTCGGCAGGAACGGAGTTCAAAGCTTCGCGCAACGCTGTCGCCATCTCCTCGACGCCCGGGATGCGCGGTGAATGGATGTCGTAGACCCCAGGTCCGACGCTGTTGGCGAACCCGGCCGCGTTGAGGTCGGCCAGCACCTCCATGTGCGAGCGCGCCGCCTCGATCGACGTCACGTCGGCGTCGAGGTCCGCGATCGCGCCGATGACCTCACCGAACTCCGAGTAGCACAGGTGAGTGTGAATCTGCGTCGAGTCCGCCACACCCGAGGTCGCCAATCGGAACGCGTCGACCGCCCAGCGCAGATAGTCGTCTTTGTCCTTGGCGCGCAACGGCAACAGTTCGCGCAAGGCGGGTTCGTCGACCTGGATGATCGCGATACCCGCCGCCTGCAGGTCGACCGTCTCGTCCCGGATCGCCAGCGCGACTTGGGCCGCCGTGTCGGCCAGCGGCTGGTCGTCGCGCACGAACGACCAGGCGAGGATGGTGACCGGACCGGTGAGCATGCCCTTCACCGGCTTGTCGGTGAGCGACTGCGCATAGGCGATCCAATCCACGGTCATCGGCTTGGGCCGGGCCACATCGCCGTACAGAATCGGCGGGCGTACGCACCGACTGCCGTAGGACTGCACCCAGCCGTTCTGCGTCGCGAAGAACCCGTCGAGTTGTTCGGCGAAGTACTGCACCATGTCGTTGCGCTCGGGCTCACCGTGGACGAGCACGTCGAGACCGAGTTCCTCCTGCAACCTGATGACATCGGCGATCTCGGCCTTCATCCGGCGCTCATACTCCGCGAAGTCGATGGTGCCGGCGCGCAGGTCCGCGCGTGCCACCCGGATGGCCGACGTCTGCGGATAGGAGCCGATCGTCGTGGTCGGAAGCAGCGGCAGCTTCAACCGAGCCTGCTGCCCGGCGCGACGCTCTTCCGCGGGCCCGCGCTGGGCCCTGGACGCCACGATCGACGAAATCCGCGACCGGACATGGCCGTTGTTCAATCGCGGATCCGCTCGCCGCGCCTCTACGGTCGCGTTCGACGCGGCCACCTCACCGGAGACCGCGTCGCGTCCCTCTCTCAAGCCTCGGGCGAGCGTCACCACTTCGGCAACCTTCTCGGATCCGAATGCCAGCCAACTGCGCAGCGCGGCATCGATATCCGGCTCGGCGTCGAGGGAGTACGGCACGTGCAGCGTCGAGCACGATGTCGATACCGCGACGTGGCCCGCAGAGCCCAGCAGCGTGGCCAGTGTCCCGAGGGCGGCCTCGAGGTCCGAGCGCCAGACGTTGCGCCCGTCGACCACACCTGCGACCAGCAGCTTGTCCGCGAGTTCAGGCACCGCGGCGACCGATGACCCACTGCCGGCGACCAGGTCGACGCCGATCGCCTCGACCGGCGTGCGCGCCAGTGCGGGCAGCGCGTCGGTGTGCTCGCCGAAGTAGGTGGCCACGAAGATCGCCGGACGCTTTGCCAGCCGCCCGAGGAACTGATAGGCCTCTTCGGCGAGTTCGCCTGCGTTATCGACGATGTCGGTGACGAGCACCGGCTCGTCGAGCTGCATCCACTCCACGTCCCGTTCGGCGAGCAGCTGCAACAACTCGCCGTACACGACGAGGAGTTCGCGGAGCCGCTCGATCGGCGCAACCGCGCCGTCGACCGCCTTGCTCAAGGCGAGGAAGGTGATCGGCCCGACGACCACCGGACGGGCCGGAACACCCTGCGCGCGGGCCTCTTCGAGTTCGCCCAGAATTTTGGCGGGGTTCAGCGCGAAACCGGTCTGCGGGCCCAGTTCGGGTACGAGGTAGTGGTAGTTGGTGTCGAACCACTTGGTCATTTCCAAGGGAGTGATGGCGTCATTGCCGCGCGCGGCCGCGAAATAGCGGTCCACTTCGTCGGGCACCTCGGCGACCCGTTGCGGCAGCGCGTCGACCATCACGGCGGTGTCGAGCATATGGTCGTAGTACGAAAAGGTGTTGACAGGAACGGAGTCCAGGCCGGCGGTGGTGAGCGCATGCCACGTATCGCGGCGCAGGTGCGCGGCGATGGACTCGAGTTCGGCGCGGTCGACCCGGCCCGCCCAGTACTTCTCGACGGCGCGTTTGAGTTCCCGGTTCGGCCCGATGCGCGGCGTACCGAGGATGGTGGCGGTGAATGGTCTTGCGGTCATGACGACGTCCTCATCGGTGCAGCGGATGGTCATCGCCAGTAGACGTCCAGCCGAGCACGGCATCGAACCGGCTTCGGCCACAGCCCATTCCACGAGGCGATGCACCACCGGGCGCGGCGCGTCCGGTACAGCTGGCAGGTCTTCGGACTCGCAGGCCCGCGCGAGGAGATCGCGCACCTAGTGGCCGTCGCTTCCCAGCCCGTCGGGGCCAGTGCTGGTGACGGCGGTCGTTCCTGCATACCGCTGCGGGACAGTCCCGGATTCTCACCGGGTTCCCTCTCGCGCCGCACCCGGACTGGCATACGGCACTCGATGTCGATGTTCCGACTTCGTCCCCGAAGTCGGGTCGCCGACAAACCAGTTGCGCTGACCAGCCTACCCTTGCCGGCATTCGGGTACACGGCCGGCTATGCCAGCAGCGTCTGGCCGAGATATCCGCCTGGCTCGACTCCGGGCAGGATCGCGAACGTCGCCGACCCGATCGTGGTGATCCACTCGTTCAGCGCATCCGATGCCGCGAGACGCTGCTGAACCGGCATGAACTGCGCGGCCGGATCACGTTGATAGGCAGCGAAAATCAGGCCGCTTTCGGTTGTTCGTCCGGCGGGCGGAGGGTCGTCGAAGTTGTAGGGACGGCGGAGGAACTGTTCGTTCTCGTTGCGGTGCCGGGCCAGCGCGATGTGCGAGTTCGGCGGAATCACCGGGATGCCGTTCTCGGTCGCGGAGAAGTCCGGTTCGTCGAACTCCCGCTGTCCGGTGAGCGGTGCACCGGTGTCGATTCGACGCCCGACCGTGAGTTCCTTGCTGCTGCGGTCGAGTTCGTCCCAGGTGTCCATCTCGGCGCGGATCCGGCGCAACACCAGGATCGTGCCGCCGTCGAACCACCGCTGATCGTCTCCGGCGTCCCATACGTGCCGGTCGAAGCCCGCCTCGTCGGTGATGTTGGCGGTACCGTCGATCTGGCCCATGAGGTTGCGCATGCTGGCGCCCTCACCGTTTCCGATTGCGTTGCGGAATCCGGTCTGCCGCCAGCGCTGAGTGGTCATGGTGCGGACGTTCTTCAGCAGCACCCGGCCGGTGTGCGCGACGGTGACCGGATCGTTGGCGCAGATCTGCAGCAGGAGGTCCCCGCCACACCACTGCGGTTGAAGCCGGTCGGTGGTGAAGGCGGGCGGTTCAGCCAGAGATCGCGGGCGCCGGTGTGCCAACCCGATCCGGTCGAAGAGACCTGGCCCGAGGCCCACGGTGACGGTGAGGCGGGCCGGCCGGTATGCCAGTTCGGGTTCGGTATCCGCCAGCGCGGGAGTGCCCTGCGTCAACCGCGCGGCGTCCGAGGTCCACAGTTTGAGGACCGCGGCCAGCGTCTCACGCGGACTGCGCCGGGATTGCGGTGTCAGGTCGAGCGCCACGAACAGTGCGTGCGTCTGTGGTGGCGTCGCGACGCCGGCCTGATGCTTGCCGTGAAACGGTTCGACGGCGCGGTCGAACGGTTCCGCCGGGACCGCGGACTGCGCGATGCTGCATTGTGTGAGCGTCGCCCCGGCCGCCACCGCGGCGGCGCTGCCCGCGAGGAGCCGCCGGCGGTTGAGCCGCAAGGAGGCGCCGGTCGAGCGCTCAGCCATGATCGTCGTGCGGCGCCGACCCGCCGGTCGACGGCTGATAGTCCTCGTCCGCCCCGGCGAAGTCACGCACCTGCGCGGTGACGGGCAGCGTCGAGCCGTCCTCGAACTCGACGGTCAGGGTGACCTCTGAACCCGGCGGCAGCGGCTGCGTGAGGTCCATCAACATCAGGTGATCTCCGCCGGGCACCAACGCATGTGAGCCGTCGGCCGGGATTGTCATGCCGCCCTCCTTGGGGCGCATCGTCTTGACGCCGGTGGCGCCGGGCGCGACCTCATGGACTTCGACTCGGCCCGCCACATCCGAGGTTCCTTTGACAATGCGGGCGTCGTGGTGTCCGGTGTTGGTGAAGGTGCCGAACACCGCCGCCATACCCGTCTCCGCCGAGCTTGCCCACTGGTCGGCGATGGTCACCGCCGACGCCATCGGCTCTTCATCGTGGTGGGCCTGCGTCGTACAACCCGCGGCAACGACCGTCGCCGTCGCCGCGAGTAGCAAAGCTTTGCGATACCGATTGTCAGACATGGGCTTTCGTCTCCTGCTTCTTTTCTTCTTTACGTTTCTTGACCGCGCCGACGAAGAGGTCGACGACCATGAATGCCGCGAGGCTGAGCCCGAACAACGGCAGCGCCCAGGCCAGGGCGAGCGCGACGACGGCCAGCGCGGTGACCGCGACTGGGTTCAGACCGCGAAGGGTGCCGCGCAGCGGCGGACGTCCCACTGCCCAAGCCGTTCCGCGCGTCGGTCGTCGTCGCCACCACATCACGTAACCGCGCGCGACAATCGTGATCAGCCCGATCGCGGTGAGCGCCAACAGGATCTGGTTCGGAACGCCGAACAGGACGCCCATGTGTGCGTCGATGGCCCAGTCGGTGAGCTTGGCCAGGACCGGCCACTCGGCGAAGTCGACACGGTCGGTGATCGCACCGGTGTGGGGGTTCACGGTGATCGCATCGTGTCGGGTCGGCCAGTCGCGCTTGTTCTCCGCGACCTGCCAGCCGTGGCCGGGTTCGGCGGGTGGGTACATCCACATCGGCCCACGCAGTCCCGCGTCGACCGCGGTGCGCAGCGCCGTGTCCGCGCCGTGCAGCGCGGCGTCACCACCTGTCGGAGACACCCCACCGTGCTGATGCCCGCCCCGGATGTCGCTGCCGGCCGCTTGCGCCAACGTCGTGTCGACCGTCGGCGCGGTGGTGTTCAACCGCTCCTGGAGAAGATTGACGGTCTCGCCGCCGTACCGCGACCAGGTGATGCCGGTGATCGACAACCCCAGCAGCGCCACGATGACCCAAACCCCCACCGCGCCATGCCAGGACAGCGTGCGGCGGCGATCGGTCTTGTCGCGGTCGGGCACGGCGATGCGGCGCAGCTTCTTCGTGTCGCGGCGGTGCAGGTACCACAGCGCCAACCCCGCCAGCGCGATCACCCACAGCCAGCTCGCGGCGAGTTCGCTGTAGTTGCGGCCCACCACGCCGAGATGCAGGTTGCGGTGCAGTTCGTCGAACCAGGCGCGCAGCGGCATCCACTGGCCGTAGGTGGTCAGCGCGCCGCGAACCTCGCCGCTGTACGGGTCGACGAAGACCGTGCGCGCGTAGTCGGGCGGTACGTCGTCGACGGCGAGCGTCACGCGTGTCGTCTCGTCGGCGGCGGCGGGTGGGCGGATGCTTTCCACCGTCCCCTCGGGGTGGGCGGCCCGCGCGGCGCGGATCTGCTCGGCCAGTGGCAGCCGCTGCTGGCCGACGCGGTCGACCGTGACCTCGTGGCGGTGTACCGCGTTGTCGATCTGGGGGATCACCGCGTACAGCAGTCCGGTGGCGGCGGCGATCAGGATGAACGGGCCGACGAAAACGCCGGCGTAGAAATGCAATCGGAGCAGCAGTGGGCGCAGCCCGCGCAGGTGTCGGCGCGTGGGCGCGCTACGGGTGGGAGTCGTCGTCATGGCATCGGAAGCTTTCGAGCCGGTGGCGCGCCGAGCGCCGGCACGCCGGAGATTGAGGTGGCTAGTGGGAACTAGGTGTCAGGGGCCGCGAAAAGCAGCCACCCGCGGTCGGCGAGACCGCGGCGAATTCAATCGAGGTGGCGGGCTATGCCGCCGTTGCGGACCTGACCGGCGGAGCGCGCATACCGAGCCCGTAGTTGTACAGCACGGATTCGGCGACAACGGTTTTGGCGGCGCGATGCAGTCGGCGCACCCGCGGCCGCAGGGCAAGAGCGGCGAAGATCCGCAGCCAGCGCAGCACGGACACGCAGACCACGTACAGGTATTCGACGGCGGCGATCGCCGCACCGAGAACGAGCGCGGCGCCGATGTGCGCCGCCACCATCGCGGGCGTGAAGCCGAGGGCGGCGGCCGAGTGGTGGTGTCCACCGGCGACGATGAACGAGAGGTGGCCCAGGACCTGCGCGAGGCTCAAGGCGCCGACGGCGCCCACCAGCCGCGCGTGGCGACCGTCGAGTGCGAGCCGCGCGACCGCTGTGCCCGCGGTGGCGCAGACGAGCGTCGCAACGATCAACGCCGACCCCCGGGGAAGCTCGCCCTCGGCGAAGGTGTGAGCGGTCGCGGTGAGGATGGCGGAGCACGCGCCGACCAGGCCCCCACGCAGCCAGCGTGCGCGCGATGTCGGCGTGCTCATTTGCCGCACTCTACCGGCCGGGTCCGGTCACCCTTCGACCACGACGCCCGCGGCGGCTTCGATCGGTTTCACCACCGCGGTGAAGTCCGAGTCGGCCCCCTCGCTCGCCATCGTCGACTCCCAGACCTGCGCCACGGCGTCGGCAACTTCGGTCGGCAGCCCCAGCGCTTTCGCCTCGTCGAGGTAAAGCCGAACGTCCTTGACCATCAGCCCGGTGGCGAAGCCGTAGTCGAACGTGCGTGGCAGGACCGCCCGCGGAAACTTGTCCCGACTGGCATGGGTGCCGCCCGACCCGGCGTTCAGGACATCGAGCATCACCCGGGCGTCGAGGCCGGACTTCACGCCGGCCACCATCGCCTCGGCGGTGACCGCCAACGTCGTCGCCGCGATCAGGTTGTTCACCAGCTTCATCGTCTGTGCCGCTCCGGGCTTCTCCCCGACAAACGTCGCTCGGCCGATGGTCTCGAAGATCGGCAGGCAGGCTTCGAAGTGGGCCGGCGGACCCGACACCATGACCGCGAGTGTGCCCGCCTGGGCTCCGTGCACGCCTCCGCTGACGGGACTGTCGAGCGCGGCGATCCCTCGCTCGGCGAGAAGCACGCTGTTGCGCTGCGCCGTTCGGCGGCCCACCGTCGACAAGTCGACGAAGCGTTCGGCGACGCTTCCGCGCGCGACGTCGGCGGCGACGGACTCCGATGTCGCGGGGGTCGGCAAGCTGACCAATACCGTCGCGACGCGATCGGCGACCTCGCGCACCGACGCCGCCGCTTCGGCACCGGCTTCGACTGCTTTGTCGACCACCTCAATGCGCCTGTCGCACACCACGACCCGATGCCCGGCCGCCCGCAGGCGAGTCGCCATCGGAAATCCCATGTTGCCGAGGCCGATGAAGCCGACGTCCATGCCGAGCCCTACTGGTGGTCGGCGTCGTCGAAGGCTGCACGCGCCACCCGGAACGCCGCCACCGCTGCGGGGACACCCGCATAGACGGCGACCTGCATGAAGATCTCGCGGATCTCCTCACGCGTGACTCCGGTGGTGAGAGCGCCCCTGACGTGCGTGCGCAACTCATCGGGACGGTTCAGCGCCGCCAGCATCGCAAGGTTGAGCATGCTTCGGGTTTTCCGGGGTAGGCCGTCGCGACCCCATACCGCGCCCCAGCAGTACTCGGTCACCAGATCCTGGAACGGCCCCGTGAAGTCATCCGCGCCGTCCGCGGCCTTCTGCACATAAGCCTCACCGAGTACCGCGGTGCGGATTTCGCGGCCCCGGTCGTACATGTCTTGGTCCACCACTCGAGAGTGGCAGACCGCGACAGCGCCGACTCAGCCGACTGGCGCAGGCGCTGGCGGCGTCGGTGCCGGCGCGGGGGCCGGGGCCGGTGGTGGTGGTGGTGGTGGGGGTGCGGGCGCCGCGAACGGGGCTGGGCCCAGCGCTGGTGCCGGTGCTCCGAACGGTGCCGGCGGCGCTGGTGCGGGGGCAGGTTCCGGAGCAGGCGGAGCCGGCTCGAGACGTGCCACCGCGTAGGCCGCTCCCTCGGCGGCCATCCCGTTCACGAGGTACGAGTTGTGCGCGAAGCTCGGAAGACCGATGGGCGCGCCGTTGCAGATCGTGTCGCCCTCGGCGCACAGGCTCAGCGTCTTGTCTTGATACGACGGCCCGATCGCGATCGCGGGTGCGCCAGCGTCGGTCAGGAATCGATCCGACGGCCGGCCAAACAGCACCACGGCGGCAACGTGGTCGCCGACTTCGTCGGACATCGGCTCGGGGATGAAGTGCCGGTACTCAGCGGGTACCTCCTCAGGAATCTCCGCAGAGGTCACATAACCGGCCACCGCGGCGCCCTGCGAGAATCCGCCGAGCACGATGTCGGTATCGGGGCACGCCGCCGCGGTCGACTCGACTTTCCGTCCCGCATCGCGGATCCCGTCTACGACCGTCCGCGCGAATTGGATCCGATCGCCGAAGTCCGCACTCGCCGGGTAGTTGACCGCGTAGACGTCGATCGAGCGCGGAGCGGCCTGCGCGCGCAGCGCGTCGACGAATGCCTGCCCGACCCCGCCGACACCGACTGGCTCACCGGTCCCGCGAGCGAACACGACTTGCACGTCGGGGCAGGCGGGCGGCGCCGGTGGTGGCGGAGGCGGCGGTTGGGCCGCCGCAAGAGGCACCGTTGCACTGACGAGCGCCGCGAAGGGCACGACCAGACCAACCATCCGAGCGATTCGACGAGCACCCATTCGACCACTCCCTCTACGTGTGTAGCTGTATCGACCGAACTGCCACGGCAGTCGCGGTTCGTCATACCCGCATTGTTTGCCAGTCAATCAACGAGCCTCGCGGCGGGATTCATCCGCGGCTCGGCTCGCTGATCCTCACCAGCATTTTGCCTATGTTCGCACCGGTGAACAAGCCGTTCATAGCATCCACACACGACTCGATGCCCTCGAAGATGGTCTGGCGGTGCACCAACCGGCCCTCCTGCGCCCACCGGCGCAACGGCCCGAACGCCTCCTCGAAACGGCCCCACTCGTCGAGCGCGTTGAATCCCTGCATGAGCGCGGTCTTCGACAGCAGGTTGACGTAGTTGGCCGGGCCGGGATGTTCGCCGGTCAGGTAGCTCGAAATGACGCCGCACAACACGACCCTGGCCTTGTGGGCCAACCGGCCGAGCATCGCGTCGAGGATCGGCCCGCCCACGTTGTCGAAGTACACGTCGACGCCCTTCGGGCAGTGCTGTTTCAGCGCCGCGGGCAGGTCGTCCGCGCGGTAGTCGATGCACGCGTCGAACCCGAAATCGTCGATGACGGCCCGGCACTTCTGCGGCCCGCCCGCGATGCCCACCACCCGGGCGCCGGCGATCTTGGCGATCTGACCGGCGACCGAACCCGTGGCACCGGCAGCCGCCGACACCACCACGGTCTCCCCCGGCTGCGGCTTGCCGATGCCGACCATCCCGAAGTAGGCCGTTGCGCCGGTCGGTCCGTACACCGACATCACCGCGAGCTGGTCGACGTCGGGGCCTTCGACGGGTGTGGTGAAGATGTCGTCGCGGCTGATGACGTATTCCTGGAATCCGGTCAGCGTGGTGACCACGTCACCGACGGCGTACGCGTCGCAGCGCGAGGCGACCACTTCGCCGATGCCCGCCGCGCGAATGACCTCGCCGAGTTGCACCGGAGGCAGATACCCCGGCTGGTCGTTGAGCCAGGTGCGCGCGGCGGCGTCGATGCCGATGTAGGTGGTGCGAACCAACGCCTCACCTTCGGCGGGTTCCGGTGCCGGGCGGGCGATCAGCTCGGTGTCGGCGGGCTGGACCAGCCCGGTGGGTCTGCGACGCAACACGATCTGGCGGTTCATCAGCTCGGCCACGACCGCAACCTACCGAAGGTCGAATCAGCTCAGCGGTCGTTCATCCCGATCCCCGGGTAGGACGGCGGTTAGCGCCCTTGCTCCTCGGCGCGCTTGCGCTGCTCCTCTTCACGCTTCTTCTGCTCTTCCTCGCGTTTCTTCTGCTGCTCTTCGAGTTTCTTCTGCTGCTCTTCGCGCTTCTTGAGTTCTTCCTCCGTCAACGGAGGCGTACTCGGAGTGGGAGGCGCCGTCGTGGTGCCGGGTGCCGGCGGCGGACTCGGCGGTGCGGTGCTCGTCGGCGTGGAGGCCGGTTGGGGCGCGTCGAACGGTGAGTTGATCATCAGCAAGACGGCGGCCAGGGCCAGCACCGCGGCGACCGCCGCCACGCCGATGCGTGTCTGCTTGCGGCTCGGCGGCTTCCAGCCGCTGTCGCCAGCCGCGTGCGGCATGTAGGTCGCCGGAGGCACCGGAGACGTCATCACAGCCGTGGGCGGTCGCAACGGAGCGCCGACCGGCGCACCGAATCCGTTCAGTGCCGCGCGCATCTGCCGGGCCGAGCCAAAGCGTCGCGCCCGATCAGGATGCATGGCCTGGGCCACCACCGCGGCCAATGCCGGGTCGGCGTCGGGCCGTAGCGCGGTGACCGGAGGGGCCCGGTGGTCGAGGATGGCTCGTGCCAACGCGGCGACATTCTCCTGATCGAATGGCCGTCGACCGGTCAGCGCCTCATATCCGACCACCCCCACCGAGTACACATCGTCGGCGACCGTAGCGGCCTCACCGGCGATCCGGTTGGGGCTCAGGTAGGCCATGGTGCCCACGATCTGACCGTCGGTGGTGAGGTCGACACCGGCGCTCTTGGCGATCCCGAAGTCGCTGAGCTTGGTGAGGCCGCTCGGCGTGAACAGAATGTTGGCGGGCTTGATGTCACGGTGCAGGATGCCCGCATCATGCGCGGCGGAGAGCGCACCCAATACCTCGTTCAGGACCCGTCGCACCAGCGGTTGAGGCAGCGGCCCCTGGGCGATCGCGTCCGCCAAGCTGTTGCCGGGCAATCGCTCCATGACGATGTAGGGCGTCCCGTTGTGCTCGCCGCTGTCATGGACGGCGACGATGTTGGGATGGTTCAACGCCGCCGCGGCGCGTGCCTCCTCGACGAAGCGGCGCCGGGTCGCGGTGTCCGCGAGCATCCCCGGGTGAAGGACCTTGACTGCGACGGCTCGGTCCAAGCGGGTGTCCCAGCCGTCGCGGACCACGGCCATTCCGCCGCTACCGAGCGCTCCTCGCAGCTCGTATCGGCCGCCGAAGACTTCGGGAGCCGACATCGATCAGATCGCGATTGTTCAGGCGATCCGGCGAGATATCAGTGCCAGCCTTCGGGCAAGTGGCCCCACGGGATCGCGTTGCCCCAACCCGGTACGTCATTCCAATACGGGATGTCGCCGGGGCCCGGAATCTTCGGGAACGGATAACCGCATGATTCGCATTTCCACGGATCAGCACCTGCCGTGCCGGCTGCGACGGTGGCGCCGGTGAACAGCGAACCGGCGATCGCACCTGCAAGCGCGGTGACTCCGGCGATGCGCTTGATCGTCTTCATCGTGTTCTCCCTTCGGTCAGCCCTGCAGCGGCAGACCGGTATCACGACCCGACCTGGTTACAGGCTTACCCTGCGCCGCTGCGATGTCAAACCGGCGGTCAACTGCTGACGGTCACGTAAGAGACCCGAAGAACGGGTACGCGGTAGGCCATGACGGTCATCGGCTTTCACTGTTCGCACGAGCAGATCAACCCCGCCCAGTTGCTCCGCGACGTGCAACATGCCGAACAAGCGGGATTCACTGCCGGCATGTCGTCGGACCACTTCAGCCCCTGGAGTGAACGACAGGGCGAATCCGGTTTCGCGTGGGCGTTCCTCGGCGCTGCGCTCGCCACGACGCAGCTGCCCTTCGGCGTCGTCAACGCGCCGGGGCAGCGTTACCACCCGGCGATCGTCGCGCAGGCGATCGCAACGCTCGCGCAGATGTTCCCCGGCCGGATCTGGGCGGCGCTCGGCTCGGGCGAGGCATCCAACGAACGGATCACCGGCGACCAATGGCCACGCAAGGAGGTGCGCGACCGGCGCCTCGTCGAGTGCGTCGACGTGATCAGGCGCCTGCTGCGCGGCGAAGAGGTAACTCACGAAGGTCTGGTCAATGTCAACCGGGCGCGGCTATGGACGCTGCCCGAGAAGGTTCCCGACCTCGTCGGTCCGGCCGTCACCCCGGAGACCGCCGCGCGGCACGCCGTCTGGGCGGACGGTCTGGTCACCGTCAACCAGTCGCGAGACGCGCTGCAGAAGGTGCTGCACTCCTACCGCGACGCCGGCGGCCGCGGACCTGCGCGCCTGCAGATCCACCTCAGCTGGGCCCCTTCGGAGGACGAAGCCCTCGCGATCGCCCACGACCAGTGGCGCACCAACGTTTTCGATCCTCCGGTCTGCTGGGACATCGAGACGGTGGAGGCGTTCGACGTCATCGGCGAGAAGGTCTCCACCGAGCACGTTCGCCGATCGGTTCGGGTCTCGAGCGACCTGGGCCAGCACACCGAGTGGCTCCACCAAGACCTCGCACAGGGATGGGACGAGCTCTATCTGCATTTCGTGGGTCAGCAGCAGAGCGCATTCATCGACGCGTTCGGCAAACACGTGCTCTCACAGCTGAATTCAGAGGCGGTCAGCGCGTGAGGAAGATCGAGACCGGCGACCTGTGGTGGAAGAACGCCGTCTTCTACTGCGCCGACATCGAAACGTTCTACGACTGGAACGGCGACGGCTGCGGCGACATCCGCGGCATGACCGAGCGCATCGAGTACCTCTTCGACCTCGGCGTCAACTGCCTGTGGCTCATGCCGTTCTACCCGACCGGCCGCATCGATGACGGCTACGACATCACCGACTTCTTCGGTGTCGACCCGCGTTTCGGTACCCACGGCGATTTCGTCGAACTGGTGCGTACCGCCAAGGCGACCGGAATCCGGGTGATCGTCGACTTCGTGATGAACCACACGTCGGACCGCCACCCCTGGTTCAAGTCCGCGTGCCGCAGCACCGACGATACGTATCGCGACTATTACGTGTGGAGCGCGACCGAACCCAAGTCGAGCCCGAAAGACGTCGTCTTCCCGGATCAGGAAGACAGTCTCTGGGAATTGGACCCGAAGAGCGGCGAGTGGTACCTGCACCACTTCCTCAAGCATCAGCCCGACCTCAACATCGCGAATCCCAAAGTGCAGGAGGAGATTTCCCGTGTCCTCGGGTTCTGGCTCGAGCTGGGGGTGTCGGGTTTCCGCGTCGACGCCGTTCCGTTCCTGTTCGCCCGCGACGGCGCTCCGGGCGACCCTGGCGTGTTCGACCCCTACGAATACCTCGGCGATGTACGCAATTTCATCACTCGCCGCGTCGGAGACGCCGTCCTGCTCGGCGAGGTCAACGTTCCCTACAAGGACCAAAAGAGCTTCTTCGGCGGCCCCGACGGCGACGGGCTCAACATGCAGTTCGACTTCATCGGCATGCAGAACCTCTACCTGTCGCTGGCCCGCGGCGACGCGCGTCCCATCGCCAAAGCCCTGAACCGGCGCCCGACACTCGACATCACCAGCCAGTGGGCCAATTTCGTCCGCAACCACGACGAGCTCACCCTGGACAAGCTGAGCGACGAGGAGCGCCAGGAAGTCTTCGACGCCTTCGGTCCGGATCCGGATATGCAACTCTACGGGCGCGGACTGCGCCGACGGTTGCCCGCCATGCTCGGCGGTGACCAGCGGCGGATGCGCATGGCCTACTCGCTGATGTTCTCGTTACCCGGCACTCCGGTGCTGTTCTACGGCGAAGAGATCGGCATGGCCGAAAACCTCGAAGTGGCAGGGCGATTCGCTGTGCGAACACCCATGCAGTGGACCGCCGACGTCAACGGCGGATTCTCCACCGCGGCCAAACGCCGGCTGCCGCGCCCGCAACCCGACGGGATGTACGGCCCGGACCGCGTCAACGCCGCAGACCAGCGCCACGACCATCGGTCGTTCTGGTGGTTCATGCGCGATCTGATCTACACCTACCGCTCACAGCCGGAGATCGGCTGGTCGACCCCGGAGGTTCTGCAGCAACCGAACTCCGCCGTGCTGGCCCATGTCTGCCGGGAAGCGTCGGGCTGGGCGATGGTCGCGTTGCACAACTTCGGCGGCGAAGCCTGCATCGTGCCGATCGAACTCGACGAAGCGCCGGAATGCCGGCTCGTCGACCTACTCGACGGACTGTCCGAACACCAGCTCGACAACAAGGGCCGCATCGAGGTGGGCCTGGAACCTCACGGGTACCGGTGGCTGCGGGTGCTGCGTCCCGGCGACCCGCCCATCATCTGAGGCGGCGTGCGTCAGCTCCGGAAAATGTGTCCCAGATCTGGGATTGATTCGGCTACGAGCGGGTAGATATGCGACATGCTCGAAGCCGATGAGACCACCGCGGTCGCGGTCTGCGCTGGTTGTGGTTATCCGACGCTCGGGCCGGAGTTGTGTGCGTACTGCCAGGCCATGACGGTCGGTCCGACCGCGGCCTGAGTTCGGCTCACCTCACCGGCGCATCGAGTATCGGCCGCTGCTCGTATGCGCCGGGCGCATCGAAATGCCACCATTCCCCCTCGTAGACGGTCAGCCCGCCCGCCGCCATCGCGTCCCGCAACCGCGCGCGGTTGGCCTGGGCCGCCGCGCCGACTCCGTCGGTCGCATAGGCGTTCGCCCGCGGATCGAACTCGTCGAAGCCGGTGCCCATGTCGACGAGGGCACCGTCGCGGGCCAACGTGACGTCGACCGACAGACCGGCCTCGTGGCTGCGGGCGTACGGCCCCGGCCGCGCCACCCAACCGGGCTCCGGCACCGCCTCGTACATCCGCACCTGCACGTCGTGCGGCCGGTAGCAGTCCCAGAACACGAGCACCTCGCCGCCGGGGCGCAGCGCGTCAGCGGCCGCGGACAGGCGTGGCGCCATCGACTCGTCGACCAGACAGCGCGCGTCGGCGGGATACAGCTGCTCGCCGACGAAGTTGTTGGTCGTCGCGTACCGCAGGTCGATCACCGCGTCGGGGACCGCGGTGCGCACATCGACCAGACCTGCCGCACGGGCCGCGTCGGACACCGGCGGCACCGGTTCGTCGGCGGCGGCCACGCCGGACATCGCGCATGCCAGGACGACCGCCGCCGCACCGGTCCAGGCTCTCCGCATCGCGGGCCTCGTTTCGCACTGGAGAAGTGGAGCTACGCGCGCAATCTGCACCGCGACGTGATGCTAGCCGCGACCGCCGGGAGCCCGAACACGTCGAGGTACTCCCCAGGGAAACATCGGCTGGTTGGCGGGGGGTGCGACCGTCGAGGGCCGCGTCTTGATCGACACACTGCCGTTGGTTTGGCAGGTCGTCATCGAGCCCGTGTCCTGGCAGGTAGGTCGAGCATCGGCGGCCGGAGCCGAAACGACCGCCATAACCGTCAAACTCACCATGACCAGCGCTGACTTGCGTCGAGTTGTCATGTGACCGTTGCCCTCCAGCCGCTCCCACCTGATACCACGATGCTCGCATGCGGGCAGTCCTGATAACCGCACCTTCACAGCACGGCTTTCCGATCCAGCGAGGAGATCGGCAGAGCGTTTGTGTCGAGTTGACGTGTGCTGAGCACTCGCACAGCGCCGCGGGCTTACACTGCGACGGTGCGCGACGTGCTCGACGAGTTGCTGACCGTGTGGCGGGCCGGCGGCACCGCCGGTGTGGCCACCGTCGTGCGCACAATCCGCTCCGCGCCCCGCCAACCTGGCGCCACCATGGTGGTCTGCCCCGACGGCACGGTCGCCGGCTCGGTGTCGGGTGGCTGCGTCGAGGCCGCTGTCTACGAACTGGCCAACGAGGTGGTCTCGGCGGGGCGCCCCGAACTGCAGCGCTACGGCATCAGCGACGACGACGCGTTCGCCGTCGGACTCACGTGCGGCGGCGTCATCGACATCTTCGCCGAGCCGGTGTCATGCGACACCTTCCCGCAACTGCAGGCCGTCGCCGACGACATCGCCGCGCACCGTCCGACCGCACTCGCCACGGTGATCGCCCATCCCGATCCGCACCGGATCGGCCGCCGGCTCGTCATCGGACCGCACTCGGTCGAGGGCTCGCTGGGCTCGGTGCGCGTCGACGCCGCGGTCACCGACGACGCCCGCGGATTGCTCGCGGCCGGCCGCACGGGCGTGCTGTCGTACGGGCCCGACGGTCAGCGTCAGGAGTCGGGAATGGAGGTGTTCGTCGCCAGCCACGCCCCGCCGCCGCGGATGCTGATCTTCGGGGCGATCGACTTCGCGGGCGCGTTGGCCCAACAGGCGACATTGCTGGGCTACCGCGTCACCGTGTGCGACGCGCGGCCGGTGTTCGCGACCCCCGCACGCTTCCCGGGCGCCGGGGAGGTCGTGGTGATGTGGCCCGACCGCTACCTCGCCGAGCAGGCCGAGCGCGGCGCGATCGATTCACGCACCGCGATCTGCGTGCTCACCCACGACCCGAAGTTCGACGTGCCGGTGTTGCAGGTCGCACTGCGTCTGCCCGATGTCGGCTACATCGGGGTGATGGGCTCACGTCGGACCCACGACGACCGGATGCAGCGGCTGCGCGAGGCCGGACTGACCGACGCCGAACTGGGCCGGCTGGCCAGCCCGATCGGGCTCGACCTCGGCGCCCGCACCCCCGAGGAGACCGCGGTGTCGATCGCCGCGGAGATCATCGCCCGCCGGTGGGGCGGAGGCGGTAGACCGCTGAGCGACACCGACGGACGCATCCACCACGAGGCGTGAGACAGCACGTATGGAAATGTCGTTCTCGAATGCGATAACGTCGCTCTTAACACGGCGAGGGGAAGGGTGAGCCGGTGACTTCTGCTTCAGCGGATAAAGTCGCGACCCGCTACGCGGGGGCCCGCGTGCCACGCATCGAGGACAACCGGCTGCTCACTGGTCGCGGAACTTTCGTCGACGACGTCGTACGACCGGGCATGCTGCACGCCTGCTTCGTGCGCAGCCCGTTCGCCAGGGCAACCATCAAGGGCATCGACGCGTCGGCCGCGCTCGCCATGCCGGGCGTACACGCGGTATTCACCGCCGAGGATCTCAACCCCGACGTCAAAGAGGCGTGGCACGCCGTCGCGGGTAAAGACCTCGCGGACACGCCGCGGCCACCGCTGGCCGAGGGCGAGGTGAAGTTCGTCGGGGACCCGCTCGCCCTGGTCGTGGCCGACAACCGCTACCTCGCCGAGGATGCCGCCGACGCGGTGGAAGTCGACTACGAACCGCTGCCCGCGATCGCCGATTTCACCCGGGCAGTCGGTGGTGCGGAGGCCGGCGTTCCGGTGGTGCACGAGGCCTATCCCGACAATGTCGCGGGCGGCATGGCCGGCGCGCCGCCCGACGAGGAGACCTTCTCCACGTCACCCCATGTTGTCCAAGCGAACGTCTATCAGCAGATTTACGCGCCGGTGCCGATCGAGTGCCGCGGCATGGTCGTCGAATGGACGCCCGCGACCGAGGAACTGACCATGTGGGCCTCGACGCAGACGCCCCATGAGTTACGGGCGTTCTGCGCCCGCCTGCTCGGCATCCCGGCGCACAACGTCCGGGTCATCATGCGCGACACCGGCGGCGGGTTCGGCCAGAAGGTCGTGCCGATGCGCGAGGACATGTGCATCATGCTGGCGGCGCGCAAAGTGCCTTCTGTGACGTCGAACGCGCAATCGGGCGCAGCCTTGAAGTGGATCGAGGACCGCCGCGAGAACCTGATGTCGGCCGGGCAGGCCCGCCACGTCGACGGCACCGCACGCGCGGCTTTCGATGACGAGGGCAACATCCTCGCGGTCGACATCGACTTCACCTACGACATCGGCGCCTATCCGACGCCGTATCCGGTGCTGACCACCGCTGCGGTCGGCATGTTCTTCCCTGGCCCGTACCGGGTGCCCAAGGCCAGCTTCAATTACAAGACGGTCTTCTCCAATACCGCCGGACTGGCCGCCTACCGCGGGCCGTGGCAGTACGAAACACTCGCGCGCGAAGTGCTTTTCGACATCGCAGCGCGAAAAATGGACATGGATCCGGTCAAGTTGCGCCGGCGCAACATCCTGCGCGGTGACGAGATGCCGTACTTCAACCCCAACGGCATGCCCTACGACCACGTCGCGCCCGCCGACACCTTCGAACAGGCCGTCAAGATCCTCGACCACGAAGGTTTCCGCAAGGAGCAGGCCGACGCACTGGCCGAGGGCCGCTACCTCGGACTGGGATTCTCGGCCTACATCGAACCGACCGGCGCCGCAACGGGTCACCTCGCCACCGAAGGCGCGACGATCCGGATGGAGCCGACCGGCAAGATCAACGTCTATGTCAACGGCGGTTCGACCGGCAACAGCCTCGAGACCACGGTCGTGCAGTTGACCGCCGACGCGCTGGGCGCCGACATCGAGGACGTCTCGACGATCCAGGGCGACACCGCGGTCACCCCGTACGGCGCGGGCACACAGGGCAGCCGCAGCGGACCGATGACCGCGGGCGCCGTCGCCGAGGCCGCCGCGATGCTGCGCAAGCAGATCCTCGCGATGGCGGCGCCGCGCCTGGAGGCCGAGGAGTCCGAGCTGGAACTGGCCGACTCACGGGTTCGGGTACGCGAGAACGCCGACAAGAGTGTCAGTTTCGCCGATCTGGCCTACCGCGCGTACTACGAGCCGCAACAGCTGCCGCCCGGTGTATCGGCGTCTTTGGAGGCGACCGCGCGGTTCACCTCGCAAGCGCCGATCCACTGGGCGAACGCCACCCACGCGTGCACGTGTGAGGTCGACATCGAGACCGGCCGCGTCACGCTGACCCGATACATCGTCAGCGAGGACGTCGGGCCGATGATCAATCCCAACGTCGTCGAGGGTCAGATCGCCGGCGGCACCGTACAGGGCATCGGCGGAGCGCTGCTGGAGGACATGGCTTACGACGACGACGGCAACCCGCTGTCGAGTACGTTCGTCGACTACCTGTTGCCGACGGCCACCGAGGTGCCCGCGATCGAGTACGGACATGTGGAGATCCCGGGACCGGGCGTCGGCGGATACAAGGGTGTCGGCGAGGGCGGCGCGATCGGTTCGACTCCTGCCGTGATCAATGCCATCAACGACGCCCTGGCACCCCTCGGCGTCACGCTGACCCGTCTGCCGGCCAGCCCCGCCGCGATCGTCGAGGCGATCGAACAAGCCAAGAAGTGATTGATCGAAGAATGGATCAAAGATGGAGTTGAACAACGAGTTCCGCGTCGCGGTGCCCGCCGCCAAGACGTGGGAGGTGCTGACCGACGTCGAGCGGGTCGCGCCGTGTCTGCCCGGTGCCACACTGCTGTCCGTGGACGGCGACGACTTCACCGGTGCGGTGAAGGTCAAGGTCGGCCCGATCACGGTGTCCTACAAGGGCGTTGCCTCGTTTCAGGAGAAGGACGCCGCCGCGCAGCGCGTCGTGCTCAAGGCCGAGGGCAAGGAGACGCGCGGTAACGGCAACGCCGCGGCGACCGTCACAGCGCAGTTGAAGGACGAGGGCGACGCGACCAGGGTGGTCATCAACACGGATCTGACGATCTCGGGCAAGGCCGCGCAGTTCGGTCGCGGCGTGCTCGCCGACGTGGCTTCCAACCTGATCGGCCAGTTCGCCAAGTCGCTGGAGGCCAGCGTGGTCGGTGACAAGGTGACCGCGGCACCGACGACGGAGGCGGCCGCGGCCGCTGCGCAACCTGAAGCCGGTGAGTCGATAGACATGCTGAAAGTCGTTGCGGTACCACTGGCCAAGCGTGCGGCCCCGGTGGCGGCGGGTCTCGCAGCGGGATTGGCGGTCGGCCTCCTGCTGGGCCGTCGTCGCAGGAAGGCGCCCGCCGCGGCGGTGGCCGAGGATCTGCAGGCCGCGCTGGCGCGACTGCTGTCGTCATGAAAGCCGCCCCGTTCGCCTACCACCGCCCCGAGTCGGTCAAGGAAGCGGTGGACATGCTCGCGGAATTCGGCGACGACGCGAAACTTCTTGCCGGCGGGCAGAGCCTGGTCCCGATGCTTGCGATGCGACTGACGTTTTTCGAGAACCTCATCGACATCTCGCGAATCGACGAGCTTCGCAGCATCGACCTGGTCGACGGCGCAGTACGCGTCGCTGCCGGCACCCCGCATTCCTTCGTCGGGATGGATGACGAAGTGGCGGAGTCGGTTCCGCTGCTGACCCTCGCGACGCCGCACATCGGTCACTTCCAGATCCGCACCAGGGGGACACTCGGCGGCGCCATCGCCCACGCCGACCCGGCGGCGGAGTATGCGGCCGTCGCGTTGGCGCTCGACGCGCGGATGGACGTCCTCTCCTCGACGGGATCCCGACAGATCGCCGCGAAGGACTTCTTCACCGGGCTGTGGGAGACCTCGTTGCGACCCGACGAGATGCTGACCGCGGTGGACTTCCCGATCTGGAGCGGACGCACGGGCTTCGCGGTGGAGGAATTCGCGCGCCGGCACGGCGACTTCGCAATTGCCGGCGCGGCGGTTGCGGTCGAGCTGGACGACGACGACCGGATAACCCGTTGTGGCATTGGGCTTTTGGGTTTGGGCTCGACACCGCTGCGGGCCAGTGCCGCCGAAGAGGCCGTCGTCGGTCGCCCGGTCGGCGACATCGACGCCGGGGAGTTCGGCAGGCTCGCGGTGAGCGGACTCGACGACATTCCGTCCGACCTGCAGGGGTCTGCAAGCTACCGAGCCAAAGTCGGGGCGACGATGGTCGCCCGTGCCTGGGCTTCAGCCATTACGGAGGCAATCGATGCATGACATGCCGGTCGAAGTGACGGTCAATGGGCGCACGTTCAGCGCGACCGTCGAGCCGCGGCTCACGCTCGCCGACTTCCTGCGCGAGAAGTGCGGCCTGACCGGCACACATCTCGGTTGTGAGCACGGTGCATGCGGGGCCTGCACGGTGCTGCTCAACGGTGACGCGGTGCGTGCGTGCCTGATGTTCGCCGTGCAGGCCGACGGCATGGAGGTCACCACGGTCGAAGGTATCGGCGACCCCGACGGTGAACTGTCGCCGGTGCAGGCCGCGTTGCGGGACTGCCACGGCCTGCAGTGCGGCTTCTGCACGCCGGGCTTCGTCACCTCGATCACCGCGCTGCTACGCGACAACCCCAAGCCGACCGACGAGGAGATCCGCGAAGGGTTGTCGGGCAACTTCTGCCGGTGCACCGGTTACCAGGGGATCGTCAACGCCGTCCATCGTGCGGCCGAGATGACCTAGCACTCGGAAGTGCTCCACCCTCGGTCTCCCACCGTGAAATCGCCTGATGGGTGAGCAGGTGATCATCGTTGTGCCGTAGACCACTTTCACGTAGTCGTGTCAACAGCGCGGTGCCACCGGCAGTTTCGGTGGATGTGGTCATGTCTGCTGCCCTCGTTCGGTCATGTCGCTTGGAGTCCCCAAGCCCGCTCCGTTGAGGGTTTGGGGAACACCTTCCATGGTGCCCGCCTCGGAGGGAACTGGCGTTGCACCATTACGACAACCGCCGAGTCACTTGTTGTCCGCGCGCAACAACGCCCGCGAAGCAGCGATTTGAGCTGCGCGACCCGCCAATGTCTAGCTAGCGGTCGGGTTCGGTGCGCGGGCCGAAGCCCGTCGGCGACTCGCCGGCGGTGGCGTGCCTGCCGATGTGGGACTCGGCGCGCATCCGATCGACCATGTGCGGGTAGTGCAGCTCGAAAGCGGGGCGCTCCGAACGGATCCGGGGCAGCTCGGTGAAGTTGTGCCGCGGCGGCGGACACGAGGTCGCCCACTCCAGCGAGTTGCCGTAACCCCACGGATCGTCGACGGTGACCGGCTCGCCGTACCGCCAGCTCTTGAACACATTCCACGTGAAGGGAAGCACCGAAACGCCGAGGATGAACGCGCCGATCGACGACACGACGTTGAGCGTGGTGAACCCGTCGGTGGGCAGGTAGTCCGCGTAGCGCCGCGGCATACCGTCGTTGCCGAGCCAGTGCTGCACCAGGAACGTGGTGTGGAAACCGATCAACGTCAACCAGAAATGCAGCTTGCCCAGTCGCTCGTCGAGCAGCCGGCCGGTCATCTTCGGGAACCAGAAGTAGATGCCCGCGTAGGTGGCGAACACGATGGTGCCGAACAGCACGTAGTGGAAATGTGCCACGACGAAATAGCTGTCGGTGACGTGGAAGTCCAGCGGCGGGCTGGCCAGCATGACGCCGGTGAGCCCACCGAGCAGGAACGTCACCAGGAATCCGATCGAGAACAGCATCGGTGTCTCGAACGTCAACTGGCCCTTCCACATCGTGCCGATCCAGTTGAAGAACTTGATGCCGGTCGGCACCGCGATCAGATAGGTGGTGAACGCGAAGAAGGGCAGCAGCACCGCGCCGGTGGCGAACATGTGGTGGGCCCACACCACCACCGAGAGCGCGGCGATGCCCAAGGTGGCGTACACCAGCGTGGTGTAGCCGAAGATCGGCTTGCGGCTGAAGACCGGGAAGATCTCGGTGACGATGCCGAAGAACGGCAACGCGACGATGTACACCTCGGGGTGGCCGAAGAACCAGAACAGGTGCTGATACAAGAGCGGCCCGCCGTTGGCCGGGTCGTAGATGTGCGCGCCGAGATGGCGGTCGGCGGCCAGGCCGAACAGCGCCGCGGTCAGAATCGGGAAGGCCATCAGCACCAGAATCGACGTCACCAGGATGTTCCAGGTGAAGATCGGCATCCGGAACATCGTCATGCCGGGTGCGCGCATGCACACCACGGTGGTGATCATGTTGACCCCGCCGAGGATGGTGCCCAGACCGGCGACGGCCAGGCCCAAAATCCACAGGTCCCCGCCGGCGCCGGGTGAGTGGATGGCGTTGCTCAGCGGTGCGTACGCCGTCCAGCCGAAGTCCGCCGCGCCGCCCGGGGTGATGAAGCCGGCGATCGCGATGAGCCCGCCGAACAGGAACAACCAGAACGAGAACGCGTTGAGTCGCGGGAACGCCACGTCGGGCGCGCCGATCTGCAGCGGCAGCACCAGGTTGGCGAACCCGAACACGATCGGCGTCGCGTAGAACAGCAGCATCACCGTGCCGTGCATGGTGAACAGCTGGTTGTACTGCTCGTTGGAGAGGAATTGCAGCCCCGGTACACCCAGCTCGACCCGGATGAACAGCGCCATCAGCCCGCCGATGAAGAAGAAGACGAAGCAGGTGACGACGTACATGATGCCGATCAGCTTGTGATCGGTGGTGGTGACGAGCTTGTAAACCAAGTTGCCCCGCGGGCCCATTCGGGCCGGGAAGGGTCTGCGGACTTCCAGTTGCGGAACCGGGGTGACTTCGGCAGTCACAAGACCCTCCTTCGGCGCGGGGCGTAGGGGTCGTCGTCAATCCATCCTAGTTAGCCGCAGAGCGAGCCGAAAGATTATTCGCGAAGCACCATCTCGCCGCCGTGCAGGCCGTATGGCACCGCGGTGAGCATCGTGACGGACAGATCCGCCCCGCTGGGGAGTTTGAACGTGCGTTGTTCACCCGGGCGGGCGCCGAGGATGGCCGCGCCCAGCGGCGACTGCGCGGAGTAGACCTCCATGTCACCGTGCTCGGCGCTGCGCACACCGAGGAGAAACGTCTCGACCTCGGCCGTGTCGTCGTAGCGAACGGTCACCACCATGCCCGGTTCGGCGATGCCGTCGTCCGGTGGATCCTCGCCGACCACAGCGTTGATGAGCATCTCGTGGATCTGCTGGATGCGCGCCTGGCGGGCGCGTTTGACGGCGGTCGCGTTCTCGTCCGCGTCTTCGTCACCGACTGCGTTTGCGACGAGCTCACGGAGCGTGGCGAGTTCCTCCTGCAGCCGCGTATGGGCGTCCGGTGATATCCAAACACGTTGTGCGATGGTCATTTCTGGTCCTTTCTCGGAAAAGGGGTTGCCGTCAGGGGCGGCCACGGGCGCAGACAGCGCCGCCGCTGACGACTCGCAGCGCCCATGGCGGGCGAGCATGCGACGGGTTTCGTTCGGTCGCCTGGCGCCGGTCTAGGCGACCGCGCGTCGTAACGGATCGAGGGGCCGCAGTGCTTCGGGCTGCTTGCCGGTGGTGATCTGTTCGGCCAGGAGTCGGCCTGTCACCGGGCCGTGCGCGAGCCCCCACATGCCGTGCCCGCCTGCGACGTAGACATTGCGCGACATCTCGCCGACCAGGGGCCGGCCGTCCGGGGTGATCGGGCGCGGACCGACCCAGATGTCGCTGCGCTCGGCCCACCGGACGCCTTGCAGCAGCGGGCTCGCGGACGCGACGATCGCACCCACCCGCTCGGCGGTCACCGGTTCGTGTGGGTCGCGGAACTCCATCGTGCCCGCCACGCGAAGCGCACCGTGGTAGGGCGTGCACGCGACTCGTACATCGGGCAGGTAGATGGGCCCGGGGATCGGACGGTCCACCGGCACGGTGAAGGAGTAGCCGCGACCGGACTCCACCGGGACGCGCAACCGGTGGCCCGTCAGCCGTGACATCCACGCACCGGTGGCGATCACCGCGGTGTCCGCGGTCAGATGCTTGCCGTGGTAGGGCTGCACCACCACTTGATTGCCGGAACTGAACACGCCGCGCACGTCCCGCGTCAGGATGCTCGCCCCGCGCTCCTCGACCGTCCGGCCCAGGGCCTGCACAAACCGTCCAGGATCGACGAACCGCTGACCGTTGATGTTGATACCGGCGGTGATCGCCGGCGATGCCAGCGGCACCTGTTCGCGCAACGCCTCACCGGACAACCCGGTGACGAACAGCTTCTGGCCGGCCCGCTCGAGGGCGCGGAGTTCGCGCATCATGTTCTCGGCGTCCTCGGTGTTGCGGAACACCGCTGTGATCGGGGCGTCGGTCACCGGCGCTTCGACACCGTTGGCGACGAGAACGTCGAACGCTTCGATGCATTCTTCGTTCAGCGGCACACTGGCCTCCACCGCCTGGCGCCACGCCGACGGGCGGCAGTTGGCGGCGAACTGCATCAGGAACAGCCACAACGCACCGTCGATGCTCAGCGGGATGTGCAGCGGGGCGCTGCGGTCACGCAACGAGCGCAACCCGTAGCGCAGCACCTTCGGCGAGTTCAACGGCAGGGTCAGCGCGGGAGCGACCCAGCCGGCGTTGCCCCAGGAGGCGCCGGCGGCCACCCCGCTGCGGTCGACGACGGTGACTTCGACACCGCGCTCCTGCAGGAACCATGCCGTCGACAACCCGACGATGCCGGCGCCGACCACGATCGCAGACCGCGGCCCACCGTCCATCCGCTCGCCGCTGACCATCTCGATACCCTCCGTCGCCGAAACACCGCGTTGTCCACCCATGGTGCCGCCGGTCGCGTCACCGTGAATTGCCGCGCCAGGACAATCCGCGGCGCTGCCGTTGTGGTGATCCGACAACGGCCAGACCTGGCCGGACGAAGCGGCGAAGCCGTTTCAATCGGTGTCGATGGCCGCGAGTTCGATCATGATGGCCAGCCGCTTGCGGGCGTCGTCCAGCGGGAGTTCGGTGATCTCACCCATCTTGCGCAGCCGGTACCGCACGGTGTTCTCGTGCACGCCCAGGCGGACGCCCGCCTGAACGGGGTCGCCCAGCGCCTCCAACCATGCCCTCAGCGTCGAGACGTACTCCGTGGCGTGGTCGTGATCGTGACGGCGAAGTTCGGCGACCGGTCCACGGTCCGGGGTACGACCGGACCGAGCCGCGGTGCGGAGACGCTGCAGCAGGATCTCGTCCCACGACTCGTCGTAGGCGGGGGGCACCGCGTTCGACGGCCTGATCTCGTGCAGCGCCAGGCACTCGTCAGCCTCCTCACGCGCGGCTGGCAGGTCGGTGGTGCCGGCGGCCTTGCTGATGCCGGCCAACACGGTGACCCGGTCGGGCAGGGCCGCCCGCAACCCGGTGACCCATTTGCGAGCGGGGTCAGCCTGCTCGCCCGGCAGCACGGTGTAAATCGTGTTGCCCGCCAGCGCGCTGCGCCCGGGGCGCGACCAACCGAAGCCGGCGGTCGCCCTTTCGAACGCCAGCAGCAGCGCGGCGTCGTGTTCCGTGCCGATGAAGGCCCGCACGGCGATGACCCGCATCGGTCCCTGCGAGAGGCCGAGTCTGCTGGCGGATGCCGCGGCGGCCGCACTTCCATCGAGGAGTCGGAGCACCAACTCGGATTCCACCTGGCGCTCCAGATCTGCACTGGCGCGGGACCGCAGCAAATGCAGAGCCACCGTGCGGGCGCCGTCGGCCAGCGCCGTGCGTTCGGGTTCGGCCAACGGCTCGGAGCACGAAACCCACACCGACCCCATCAACTCCCGCCCGGACCGCACGGCGACCACCATGCGGCCGGACAAGCCGTGTCCGGTGTCGGGTCCGACGAACAGCGGCTCGTCGGAGTTCAGCAGATGGGCGAATATGCCTTGGGCATGGAAGAATTCGCGCAGGGACTCCGGCGCCTGCCTGCTCATGACGGTCGCCACCCGCGCCGCGTCGGCGTTCTCCTGCATCGTCGAGTACGCGAGCACGCGCGACAACGGGTCTTCGATGGTGACTCCGCCGCCCGTCGCTTCGGCCAGGCTGTCGGCGAGCGCGAACAGATCCGTTGGCCCCCGCCCGGATTCGGTTTCGCGTCCCTCGAGCACCAGCCCGTAGACGACGGCGGCGAGCTCGCTCCAGGACACCGTCTGGTCGACGACCATCACCGCGACACCCTCGACCATGCCCGCGAACGTCGTGTCGTCGTCGCCGTCGCGAAGAAGTACCACCACCGCACGCGCCGAAACCGCCCACCGCAACGCCTCGTTGACGGTTCGCGCCCCGATCGCCATCAGCACGTCACCGGTGACCGTGCGGCCGCCGGCCATTTCGTGCATCACCACGCTGCCCAGCTCTCTGGAACGCGGGATCGGGCAGAAGCGTAGGCGCACGCCGTAACTGCCCAGCACGTTGACGAGCCGGTCCAAGGTGACCACGCGCCCGACGTTACCGGGCCGGCTGGACAGCCCGGGAGGATCGGCTAGGTGGAGACGACTCCCCGCAAGCCGTCCGCGCCGAAGAGCGGTTCGAGCATCGACGAGTAGTCCGGGCCGCGGCGCACGAGTTGTCCGCCGTCGACGTTGATGACCTGGCCGGTGATGAAACTGGAGGCATCGCTGAGAAGGAAGAGCGACGCGTTCGCGATGTCGGTGACCTCGCCGGGCCGGGGCAGCGGCGTGCATGCGGCGTAATCACCGCTCAGTTCCGGCGATTCGAGTACGGGCGCGACGAGTTCGGTGCGGATCAGACCGGGCCGGATGCAGTTGACCCGCACCCAGGAGGCACCGAGTTCGTCGGCGGCCAACTGCATCATGTGGTCGATGCCGGCCTTGGACACCCCGTAGGCGCCGAACCAGCGGTGGGTGTTGCTCGCCGCGATCGACGAGATGCCGATGAACGAGCCGCCGCCTCCGCGCACCATCTCCCGCGCCGAATGTTTGAGCACGTACATGGTGCCGTTGATGTTGAGGTCGACGGTGCGGCGCCACAGCTCCGAGTCGATCTGCGTGATCGGACCGATCGTCTCGCTGCCACCGGCGCAGTGCACGACGCCGTACAGCCGACCCTTCCATGCCGTGGTGGCCTCCACGACGCGGGCCACCTCGTCTTCGTTGGTCACGTCGGCCGGTTCGTAGAGCACCGAGCCCGAACCGCCCTCAGCGGAGATCTCGTCGGCCGCGGTGGAGAGCTTGTCGGCGTTGCGCCCGACGAGCATCGCGTTTCCGCCGGCTGCCACCACCGCCGCCGCCACACCCTTGCCGATGCCGCTGCCCCCACCTGTGACCAGTACCGTCCGACCCGCCAACGACAACTCCACCGAAGACCCTTTCGCCATCTGATTTCTTCTAACGACTTCTCATCCGATCACAATGTCGGTATGAGAGCGTCGCGGTGGATATATAGCCGCGACAGCGCCCTCAGCCCGACATTGCGTCAGCAATACCCCGCGGTCACGGTTCGTCACGGCGGGCAGGCTTGGGCGCCCCGAGCGTGCGCCAGTCCGGCACGTTCGGCGGAAGCCCGACGGGATAACGGTTCTCGTTGTGCGCCGCCCAGTGCGCGTGGCCGAGTTCGTGGATGTGGAAAGCGTGGCGCAACGCCTCGGTGAAACCCATCGCGTCGGCCGCGGCGTTCACCGAGTCCTTGATCAGCAGCGCCGCCATCGTCGGGCGCTCGGCGATGCGCCGGGCGAACTCGAGCGTCTTGTCCTCCAGTTGGTCGCGCGGAAAAACCTTCGAAACCATACCGAGCCGGTGCGCCTCGTCGGCATCGATCGAATCACCGGTCAGCAGAAGCTCTTTCGCTTTGCGGGCACCGAATTCCCATGGGTGCGCGTAATACTCCACGCCCGGCATGCCCATCCTGACGCCGACCACGTCGCTGAATTTCGCGTCGTCGGCGGCGACGATCAGGTCGCAGGCCCAGATCAACATCAGGCCGGCCGAGATCGCGTTGCCCTGCACCTGCGCGATGGTGATCTTGCGCAGATCCCGCCAGCGACGGGTGTTCTCGAAGAAGAAGTGCCACTCCTGCAGATATGTGCGCTCGGCGATCGCGGGCACGGTCGCACCGTGCGACTGGAAAGTCGGATGCTGCGCCGGACCGGGCTTGCGTTCCAGCATCGCTTCTTCGGACCCGAGATCGTGGCCGGCCGAGAAGTTCTTGCCACGCGCGGCCAGGATCACCACTCGCACCCGGTCGTCGGCCTCGGCGCGGCCGAACGCCTCGTCCAACTGCACAAGCAGCGTGCGCGACTGGGCGTTCTGCGCCTGCGGGCGGTTGAGCCAGATGCGGGCGATCTGGCCGTCGTCCAGCGTTTCGTACGCCACCTGTTGAGCGGCATCGCCTCCGGCGTCGGCGCTCGTCAGATCAGGGCTCGCCATCGCGGACCACCTCGCTTGCGTTGTTCGGCTTACTGCACATTACGGTGCCGCCCACCCCAGCCCTGCACCCCTTCCGGTTCGAGCCCCGCGGCGGTCGATGGCGACCCACCGACGCGCCAATCGAGCGCGGATACCGAGGCAGGCTCCTAGAATCGCGCAATGGCGAATTCCTCGTTCCCACTTCGACGCCTTGTCCTCGCCGGCGCATTCCTCGCAGCCCTCGCGGCCGCGCCCGCGGTCGGCCTGTCTGTCGCGCCCGGACCGGACGCCGCGCTGGCGCAGGGCTGCCAATCGGGCGAGGAAGCGGACCAGTTCACGACGACGTGTGTGCCGTACCTCGTGCCGACTTCGCCGCCGTTGTTCCAGACCACAGCGGCCAATCCGGACGTTCCGGAGATCGACGGCATCCCCTGCATCGGGCACAATGCCGGGGCCTGCATGGGGTTGGCCGAGGACGAGGCAGCGATGGGCCCCCCGGCGCAACCCCGATCCACCATCAGCTCCAGCCCGTAGCCACCGCTGCCCACGAACTCTGTGAAGCTGTGCAGAAAGCTGCCGGCTTCCATAGACTTCATGCCGACGACACGGTTTGACAACTACAGGAAGCGTGACGATGGCGACCTTGAAGTTCCCCGCACAACGACTGATGCTTGCCGGTGGCTTTGCGGTTGCGATCGCCGCTGCGCCAGTGCTCGCCGCCTTCGTAGCCCCCGTCCCGAACGTGGCGCCCGCGGCGCAGAGCTGCTCCGGTGGCGAAGAGCCCGACCCGTTCACCGGTGTCTGCGTGCCCCACACGGTGCCGAACGCCGGCTCGACGTTCTCCACTCCGGCCGGTAACCCGGACGTGCCGGAGGTGCTGGGCGTACCGTGCATCGGCCACAACCAGGGTGGCTGCATCGGCCTCGCCGAGGAGGCCCAGGCCGAGCAGGTGACTCCGCCGCCGGCGCCGGTCTTCAGCCACAGCCCCTAGTCAGCGGGTTGCCGGACCGCAGCGAGGGCTCCTTCGCCTAGAGTTGTCGTATGCCTGCCAAATCAGATTCCGCCGAACTCGGCGACGTCGAACCGCTCGCCGACAGCACTGCCCGCCAGGCGCGGCGCGTTGTCGCCGCATACGCGACGGACGCCGACGAATGCCGGGTCTTCCTCTCGATGCTCGGCATTGGACCGTCGAAGCTCGAGGCGTAAGTGACGCCGGGAGGCGGTCCGAGGGCCGGCTCCGGGAACGCCGACTTCGTGGTGGTGGCCAACCGGCTGCCCATCGACATGGAGCGGTTGCCTGACGGCAGCACCACCTGGAAAAGAAGCCCCGGCGGGCTGGTGACAGCCCTGGAGCCGTTGCTCCGCCGTCGGCAGGGGGCGTGGATCGGCTGGCCCGGCATACCCGATGCCGATGACGCGCCGATCGAGCAGGACGACATGACCCTGTGCCCGGTCAACTTGTCCGCCGACGACGTCGCCGAGTACTACGAGGGCTTCTCCAACGCGACACTGTGGCCGCTGTACCACGACGTGATCGTCAAGCCGATCTACCACCGCGAGTGGTGGGACACCTACGTCGAGGTGAACCGGCGCTTCGCCGAAGCGACCGCGAAGAACGCCGCACAGGGCGCGACAGTCTGGGTGCAGGACTACCAACTGCAGTTGGTGCCCAACATGTTGCGCACGCTGCGGCCGGACCTGACCATCGGCTTCTTCCTGCACATCCCGTTCCCGCCGGTCGAATTGTTCATGCAGATGCCGTGGCGGACCGAGATCGTCGAGGGCCTGCTCGGCGCGGACCTCGTCGGCTTCCACCTGCCGGGCGGAGCGCAGAACTTCCTCATTCTGGCGCGACGGCTGGTGGGCGCCAACACTTCCCGTGCGACGATCGGTGTCCGGTCGCGGTTCGGTGAGATCGATGTCGGCTCGCGCACGGTGAAGGTCGGCGCCTTCCCGATCTCGATCGACTCGACGGCCCTCGACCAGCAGGCGCGCTCGCGGTCGATCCGCCAGCGAGCCTTGGAGATTCGCCACGAGCTGGGCGATCCCCGCAAGATCTTGCTGGGTGTCGACCGGCTGGACTACACCAAAGGCATCGACGTGCGGCTCCGGGCGTTCTCCGAACTGCTCGCAGAGGGCAGGGCCGACCGCGAGGACACCGTGTTCGTGCAACTCGCGACACCGAGCCGGGAGCGGGTCGAGAGCTACATCGAGATGCGGCAGGACATCGAACGCCAGGTCGGCCACATCAACGGCGAGTACGGCGAGGTCGGGCATCCGATCGTGCACTACCTGCACCGCCCGGTGCCGCGCGACGAGTTGATCGCGTTCTTCGTGGCGGCCGACGTCATGCTGGTGACGCCGCTACGTGACGGGATGAACCTGGTCGCCAAGGAGTACGTGGCATGCCGCAGCGATCTGGGCGGCGCGCTGGTGCTCAGCGAGTTCACCGGCGCCGCAGCCGAATTGCGTCAGGCTTACCTGGCCAACCCGCATCACCTGGAGGGCGTCAAGGACGCCATCGAGGCGGCGCTGAACCAGTCACCCGAGGAGGGTAGGCGCCGGATGCGGGCGCTGCGCAGGCAGGTGCTTGCCCACGACGTCGACCGGTGGGCGCGGGCGTTCCTGGATGCGCTGGCCTCGACCGAAGAAGCTAAATCGGAGTGATGTAGTTGATCAGCCAATGGCCGTCGATGCGCTTGTATTCCACGCGCAATCGCGCGCCGTCATAGATCGGCTGATCGCGGTTTGACTTCTCCGACACCGTCCGATTGATGTAGACCATCACGGCTGCCGAGTTGCGCTGCGCGTCCATTACTCCCACGCCGACCACGTTGGCTTGGCTCACCACTTCCCGCTCCCGAGCCTGCGGGATGATGTCGGAAAACGCCCTGTCCTCGAACTCTCTGCGGTATTCCGGCGTCAGCAGGTTGTAGGCCTCGGTGAGGTTGCGCTCGACGGTTTTGTAGTCGTAGGTGAACACGGTCGGGATCTGCTTCTGCGCAAGCGGTCCCAGCAGGTCGCGGGCGGCTTGCTCGCCACGCGTCTCCACTCGCTGCCAGTACAGCGCACCGCCCACCGCGGCCAGGCTCACGAACGCCGCAGCCACCAGGCCCGCAACCAACCTCACAATCCAGCGCATCAGTTGCCGCCGTTGGGATAGTTGAGGTCATAGGCGGTCATTCGACCGTCCTCATCCTCGTGGACGATTATCCGCAACCGGTAGGGTTTCGACGGTCTGTTGTTCCCGTGCATGTCGCTTGCCGTGACCCGCGCCGACACCAACACCGATGCGTTATTGCTGATGTTGTCGATGCTCTCGAGCGCGGCGCCGTTGATCACGGCCTCCGAACTGCCACCGGTCTCCCGGAAAATGGCCTTGAGATTCTCGACATTGTTGCCCTGGCTGAACATGTCGCGCAACGGCCCACTGGTGCCGTTGTAGAAGCGGTCGACGCTCTCGTCGATGGTGTCCTGCTTGAAACTGAACATGTTCACCACGGTCTGCGTCGCGGTGTCGACGAACTCTTGGTTGCGCGCTTGCACCGCTTCTGCGTTGTTCCGCTGGACGATCAACACCGCCACCGCACCCCCGAGTGCGCTCATCGCGACGAACCCGAACATCAGGACAAGCGTCACGACCAGCCGACGGTGCGCCGGTCGGCGGGGCGGTGGCGCGACCGCAGGCGTCTTGCGGGCGGGTGTCGTGCCGGCCGTAGCCGGTGTCCCGACGCGCACCGCGGTGGCGTCGGCGGCCTTGCCGCTGGCCGGTCCGGCGGGCCGGGATGCGCGGCGGCGAACCGCCTGACGCGGGCGGGTGGAAGTCGATGTCATGTCTGCCTCGGATAAAGCATGAGATCTAGCCAATTCTCCTGCGGCTGGATGTTAGCGGCACCAGCCGCGTATACGCCGGTACCGCCGGCCGGGTCGATGAACACACCGCTGTTCTGGTCGTACGTACCGTAGACGGTGCTGTTCGCTTGCGCTGCGAGTGGCTGACCCCCCGGCGCAAGTGAGGCGGGCGCCGAGGCCTGCGGCTGGGGGGCCCCAGGTGGCGGCGGCGCTGCAGGAGCCGGGCCGGGCGGTGGCGGGGGCCCGTAGGGCCCGGCGAACACGGGCGGCGGGTTGGTCGCCCACCCCGGCGGGACCGCCGGCGGCGGCCATGCCTCCGGATACGGCGCCGGCGGTATCCAGGCCGTCAACGGTGGCGGCGGTGGCCCTTGGTTCGGCGGGGGAATATACGGCCAAGGCTGATGCGGCGCTGGGCCCGGGCCGGTCTGCACCCCCGGGGGAACCAGACCTGGCGCGACGGGATAGCCCGGGTCTGGGTCATTCTCGGGTGGAATGTATGGGAACTTGTTGGGGGGCAGGATATTTCGCCCGTCCTCAGGCGTGTCGTCCTCCATGACGTCCATCGGCGTGCCGATCGGCACCGGCGGACCGCGCCATGGACTGTTTCCGATCGGGACGTAGCCGCGCGGGTCGCGGCACAACTGGATTGTGGGCGCGCGCTTTCCGGGGAACTCCTGGCACGGGTAATTCCTCGCGCCACGCACCACCATCGGATCGTTCTGCGCAACTTTGCAATACATGTCCGTCGGCAGTTCACGCAAAGTCGTGTCGCCAGGTGTGCGAATCTCCGACGGCGGCAAGAACCCCGTGTTGCAGGGTGGCGGGTCGTTGATCGAGATCTTGAAGTCCTGCTTGCCACCTTCGTCAACGGGAAGCTGGCCGCCGATTGTCAACAGCGCCGCTTGCAGGGCGGGGAAGATCACGAGCGCCTGTTCGATCGACTTGTGATAGATCACGCCGACGCGGCCGAAGTTGGCCAGATTGGCCGCGAGCACCGGGAACGACGGACGGATGCCCGAGAAAGTCTCGCTGGCTTCGGCTGCCGCCCCTGGCGCGGTCGCGAGCAACGAACGCAGCTGCGGGTCGGCACCGGCCACTTCGCTGGTGAAGCGTGCAAGTCCGTCGGCCAACGACCGGATGTCATCGCCGCTGCGAACCTGCGCTTCCAAGAGCGGCCCGGCCTGATCGATCAGAGCCGAGGTCTGCGGCCAGCTTGCATTGGCCTCGTCTATCAGCCTCCGTGCCGACTCGATCAGCCGCGCCAGTTCGGGCCCGGAGCCGTTGAACGCCTTGAACGTCTCGCTCAACAGGTCCTGAAGCCGGGTGTTGTCGAGGCTGCTCACCAATTGGTCTGCCTCACGCAACAACTCGGTGACTTCCTGTGGTATCGCCGTGCGCTCCTTCGGAATGGTTGCGCCATCCCCCAGCACCGCCGAGGAGGGATCATCGGGCGGAACGAAATCTACGTATTGTTCGCCGACCGCGGACACGCTCTTGACGGTGGCCGTGGAGTTCGCCGGGATTTTGATATCGCTGTTGAGCCGCATGTGCGCGGCAACGCCGTCGGCGGTCAGCTCCACGCCCTCGACGCGTCCGGCTTGCACGCCGCGGAAGGTGACATTGGCGTTTTCGTACAATCCGCCGCCGGCGACGAAATTCGCCGACACCTGATACGTACCCAGGCCGAGCCGGGCGGGAATACGTACGTACAACAGGGCTATCGCGCCGACCGCAAGCACGGTCACGATGACGAAGACCCACAGCTGGATTTGCGTAGTTCGAGTGAACATTACTCGGGCGGCACCTCCTGACCCGACGCAGTGCCGGGCGGGATCTTGAACGGGTCCGCGGCCTGCCCGGACAGGTTCGCCATCTGCCCGGTCAGAAACTCCGGCGGGTTGACGACTTCAGAGAGTCGCTTCATGTTCGGGTCGAAAAACGATGTGGTGAAGATAGTTTCGCCGAGCCGGCGGATGGTCAGGTCGAATGTTTCGAAGATGTTGAAGTAATCGCCCCTGGCCACTCGATGCAGGTTCTTGCCCGGGAAGGGGAAGGTCGCCAAGCTGTCAAGGCTGGTCACAAGATCTGCGCGATTGTCGTTGAGCGGCTTGATCACCGCGTACACATCGATGATGTCCTCGGCGAAATCATCCTTGGTTTCGGAAAGGATGCGCGCCGACACAGTGGCCAGGCGCCTCAGCGCGGCGAAAGCGTCGACAATATGGGCACGGTTCTCGTTGAGTACTTTGAGCGCCCCGGGAAGAGTGTCCAGCGCGCGGCCCAAACTGTCCTTACTACGCGCGAGAACTCCCGCGAATCGGTTCAGGCCCTCGGCTGTCGCGATGATGTCTTCGGTCTGCCGATTCAGTGAGGAGGCGAGTTCGGCGAGTCGCGGTATCAGGTCGGCGAACTGGCCCTGGCGGCCGGCCACCGCGTTGTACACCTCTTGCGTGATGTCTTGCAGCGCCCCGAGGTTGCCCTTGTTGACAACCACGCCCAACGCCGACAGCACTTCCTCGGTAGACGGATAGCGGCTGCCCTGGCTCAGCGGGAGCTGAAGCCCGTCGCGCAGCTCACCGACCGGCGGTTCGTCGACCGGAGGTGCCAGCTCGATGTGCTGCGACCCCAGCAGCGATGTCTGCGCGACCTTCGCCGTCGAGTTGGCCGGCAATTTGACGTCTTCGTCCAGGGCGAGTTTCACCGCGGCGTAGAAGCTGCCGTCGGCCCGCTGAACCGCCTCGATTCCCGACACGCTGCCGACTGTGACGTTGTCAATCATCACGGGCGAGTTTTGTGGGAGCGTGGCCACGTCGGGCACCTCCACGGTGATCGAGAATGCGCCTTTGCCGTGGCCTGCGGTGCCCGGCATGTTCAGCGAGTTCAACCCGCCGAACTGACAGCCGGCCAGCAGTACCACGCCGGAACCGATGGCCAGGGTTCGGCGAGTCGCGCGACCCGCATTGATTCGCACTAGCTTGCGTGTCATTGTCCGCCTCCATGCGGGACGGCGGCCTCGGCCGGAAGTGGACCGGGTGCAGCTGGCGCAGGCGGTACACCCGGAATCGGACCAGGAGGGGGACCTGGCGGCGGTACCACTGGGCCGAGCGTGTACGGCTGCGCCGGTGGCGGGGGCCCCGGAACCGCAGGTTGAGGCAGCAGCAACGCGCTGGGATCTCCCGGATCGCCCTGCCGTGGCGGGAATCGCCCATCGGCCGGTATCCACTCCAAATACGGGATGTAGGTCTTCGCCTTGGCCTCCGTCGCCGGGGTGTCATAGATGACCTGACCCTTGTACGCGGTGATCGTGTTGATCCCGTGCGACATGAAGGGCGGGTAGTTGACCGCCAGGCGCTTCAGCACCGGGGCCATCCGCTGGCGACAGATCTCGGTTCGCTTGTCGTAGTCGGGCGTTCCAGCGGCGTCGAAATTACCGCAGACGAATTGCACTGGGTTGGCGAACTCCGGCAGGCCCAGAACGCCGTTAGCGGTGCCCTGAGCCGGGTTGTAGATGTTGTAGAAGTTCGCCATGGCGTTGGGCAGGACATGCAGGATCTGCTCGACGTCATCGGTCTGCGTTGTCAGGATGCTGGTGAAGTCGGTCAGCCTGTCGATGCTGCCTACCAGCGTCCGGTTGTTCTCGTCGAGGAAGCCGCGGACGTCCGACAACGCCTGGTTGAGGCTGCCCAGGGTGTCGTTGAGGCCCACCGAGCTGTCGGCCAACACCTGCGATACCGAGGCCAAGTGTCCACTGAATTGCACGATTTGCTCGTTGCTCTTCGAGAGCGCGTCGACCAGGATCTGCAGATTCTTCACGGTGCCGAACAGGTCGGCACTCGAGTCGCCCAGCCGCCCTGCGGTCTGCGACAGTTCGCGCAGGGCTTCCCGGAATGAGTCGCCGTTGCCGTCGAGCGTGTCGGCGGCCTGATCGACGAACTTGCTCAGTGGGCCCTGGACTTGGCCTTCCGACGGTCCGAGCTGCTGGCTGAGCCTGGTCAGCTCGGTCTTGACGTCGTCCCACTCCACCGGCACGGCGGTGCGGTCGAGTTCGATGGTGCCGCCGTCCTTCATCGCCGGGCCGCCTTCGTAAGCGGGGGTGAGCTGGATGAACCGGGCAGCCACCAGGTTCGGCGCCATCATCACCGCGCGGGCGTCGGCGGGTACCTTTACGCCGTCCTTGACATTCATGGTGATCTTGACGGCATCGGCCTGCGGTGTGATCGATTCGATCGAGCCAACCGGAACGCCCACGACGCGGACTTCGTCGCCTGGATACACGCCCGCCGCCGAGGCGAAGTAGCCGACGATCCTGTACGTGGTGGCTCGTGGCCATACCACGGACACACCACCGATAAGCGCCAGCAGCAGTGCGGCGATTAGTCCATAACGCATCCAGCGGCTCACGGTGACTTCGGCCTTATGATCAGCCGCTCGGTGAGGAACCCGCGCAGCATGTCGGCCAAGCTATCCGGGATCTTGCCCGGTTGGAAGTAGAGATCCAGCAGCAGAGCCTCGGTCGTACTGTTTGGTACCGCGTTGGGCAGGTTCACCTGGAAACCGGGCGCCGAGCCGACCGCCTCGCCGAGGGCGGTGGCGTACGGGGGCAGACGCTTCAGCGCCTCGCTGATGTGTTCGCGGCGTTCGAGCAGGTTGTCCAGTACCAGATTCAACTTCCTCAGGGCCGGGCCGAATTCGCGGCGGTTATCGGCGACAAACCCCGAAATCTGCTCTGAGACATCGTCGATGCCTGCGATCAAACTACTCAGAGCGGCCCGTCGTTCATCGAGAGCGGCGAAGAGCTGATTGCCGTCGATGATGAGTTTATTGACCTGACCGGCCCGGTCGGCGAGCACCGCGGACACCGACTTTGCGCGCGACAACAGCTGGCCCAACGCTGCATCGTTGGCATTGATGCTGCGCGACAACGTGGCCACCCCGTCGAGCGTTCGGCGCAGCTCCGGCGTCGCGTCGCGGAATGAATCGGTCAGTACCTGCAACGCCTGGGTCAACTGCTCCTTGTCTAGAGCGTCGGAGTTCTGAGCGAGATCTTGCAGTGCGGTGTTCAAGGTGTACGGAACCGTCGTGCGGCTCAACGGAATTGATGTCACCGATCCGCTACCTTGTGGATCGATCCCCAACGACCGCTCCCCCAGAACGGTGTCGGTCCGGATCGATACGAGCGTCTGATCCCCCAGCCTGACCTTGCGGTCAACCGTGAATGCCACCTTTGCGACGGTGCCGGCGAGGGCAACATCGGTCACTTTGCCGACCGTGATACCGGAGACGTTGACGTCGTTACCCGGCGAGATGCCGCCGGCGTCGGCGAAATAGGCCTCGTAGGACTTGCCTTGGGGATAGAACGGCAGGCTGGTGTAGCCGAACGCAACGAACAAGACCAACACCACGATGATGATTCCGAAGATGCCTGCCCGGAGCGTCTTATCCATTGTCTGAGCACCTACCCTTCGACATGTCCGGCACAGACATAATCGGCAGGATGATGTCGCTGCCTGCGGGCCCGTTGAACTTGAGCTTCACTTCGCAGATGTAGTAGTTGAAGTATGACCCGTACGCACCAAGTGAATTGAGCCGCAGGTAGTTCTCGGCCAGTGGTTCGATGACGCTGTTGACCTCGGCCTTGCGGTTGTCGAGTTCGGTTGCCAGCGGACGAAGGTTCTCGAGCACGCCCTGGAGCGGTCGTCTCGAATTGACCAGCATGTCGGTCAGATCCGCTTCCGCGGAAGCCAGCGGAGGAATCGCCCCGGCGATGGGATCCCGGCCCTGAGCCAGTCCGCTGACTAGCTTTTGGAGCTCGTCCACGCTGGCGTCGAACTCGACGCTCTTCTCGTCGATGGTGCCCAGCACCTCGTTGAGATTTCGGATCACCTCCGAGATCACCTGGTAGCGATCGCCCAAAGCCTGGCTGAATGACCCTGTCTCCGAGAGCAATTGGGAAAGCGCGCCACCCTCACCCTGGAGCAATTCGAGGATCGCATTGCTGATCTGATTGACCTGCTCACCATTGAGACCCTTGACCACTGGGCGCAGGCCGCCGAGCAAGGCGTCCAGATCCAGGGCCGGCTGGGTCTGGTTGATGGAAACCATGCCACCCGGCGGCAACTTTCGAAGCTCGCCCGGACCCGAGGTGATCTCCATATACCGGTCGCCGACCAGGTTTTCGTAGCGGATCACGGCTCGCGTCGACGTATACATCTGGTACTTCTTGTCGAGGGTGAACGCCACATCGACCGTATTGTCGGGATTCAGCTTGACACTTTCGACAGTGCCGACCGGAACCCCGGCGATGCGCACGTCGCTGCCGCCCTCCAGCTTGGAAGCGTCGCTGAACGTGGCGTGGTAGCTGTTGGTCTTGGCGAACCGGAACTCACCGAAGATCACCACCAGACCGACGGCAACCATCAGCATGACCACCGCGAAAATGCCCACCTTGAGCAGAATCCCTCGGTGGCCCATCAGAAGTCGTCCCGTTCTGCGAAGGCGCCGTTGAAGAGGAACTGGAACGTCGACGGAGCGTCGACCTGCACCTCGGTGAACGGCTCGTACGGGATGTAGGCGTTGTCAGTGACCAGGAATGGTGACCTGTAGAACGAGCCGCCAATCTCCTTGCTGGGCAGGTCGGGCAGGCCGCGGCAGTTCGGGCCGCCCGACGCGTTCACGATCGGCAGACTCTCTGGATAGGTGTACGACGGCACGCCCAACACGAAGCTGGAACTGACCATCGCCCCAGGCTTGTAGCCACCGAGGATGGCCGCGCCCCGCTCGGCTCCCCTCGCGACACCCTGCACTATGCAACCGAGTACCGGCGAATAGTCGCCCAGCACTTTCAACGGCGCCCGTAACCGCTGGATCGCAGCAATGTAGTCGTCCGCCGCGGGCTCCAGCGTTGCGGATCCCTCGTTCGCCACCCCGATTGCCGCGAGCAACGTCGCGTTCAGGTTCTCCCGCTCATCGACGATTGTCTTACTGATCGTGGGCACATTCTCGATCACGGTCACCAGGTCGGGGCCGGCATCGCCGTAGATGTTGGACACCGTCGCCGTCTGCGCGAGCAGCGACTCGACCGTCGGCAACTTTGGATTCAGTTGGGCGAGATACTGATTCAGATTCGCCATGGTGGAGCCGAAGTCGTCACCGTGACCGCGCAGGCCCTCTGCGATCGCCGAGATGCTTGCGTTCAGGTGGATGGGATCGATCTTGTTCAGTACATCGATCAGGGTCTGGAACAACGTGTTGGCTTCCAGCTGAACCGCGTCGGCCTGCACAACGGCGCCGGGGCGTAGCGACGTATCGGACGGGCGCTCCGGCGCAAGGAACTCCACCGACTTTGCGCCGAAAACCGTTGTGCTGCCGATACGCACCGGCGCATTCGATGGAACGTAGCCCAGCTCGTCACGGTTGATCGCGAGCGTCAGCGTCGCGTGTTCACCGGAATACTCGATGTCTTCGACCTTGCCGATTTGGATACCGCGGTATTTGACCTTGGCGTCCTTGTCCATCACCAAACCAGCGCGCGGAGCGGTCACCGTCACTGTGTCGGTCGGGGTGAATGCGGCGGTGTAGGCGAGATAGGTGAACACCGAGAACGCCACGATGATCGCCGCCAGCACTGCAGCGGCGATTCTGATCGCGGAGGTCCTCGACATGATGCTCTCCTCTAACCCGACAGGTTGAAGTTACCGGTCGCGCCGTACACGCCCAGGGAAATGAACAGGGTAATGATGACCACCACGATCAGCGACGTCCGAACCGCCTTTCCCACAGCGACGCCCACGCCGACCGGGCCGCCGGATGCGTTGTAGCCGTAGTAGGTATGCACCAGCATCACCGCGACCGCCATCACAATGGCCTGAGCGAAGGACCACAGTAGATCTGTCGGTATCAGAAACGTGTTGAAGTAGTGGTCGTAGAGACCGCCGGACTGGCCGTTGACGTACACGGTGATGGTGCGGGCCGAGAAGAACGCCGCCAGCGTTGCCAACGAATACAGCGGAATGATCGCGACCAGCCCGGCCACGATGCGGGTGGACACCATGTATGACACCGAGTGCACGGCCATTGATTCGACGGCATCGATCTCCTCGCTGATGCGCATCGCGCCCAGTTGGGCGGTCGTGCCCGCGCCGATGGTGGCGGCGAGCGCGATACCGGCGATGATCGGCGCAACGATTCGCACGTTGAGGTAGGCGGACAGGAATCCGGTCAGCGCCTCGATACCGATGTTGCCGAGCGACTCGTAGCCCTGCACCGCGATGACGCCGCCGGATGCCAGAGTAAGGAAGGCCGCGACGCCGACCGTGCCGCCGATGAGGATCAGCGCGCCGGTGCCCAACGTCATCTCCGCGATCAGCCGGATCGTCTCTTTGCGGTAGCGCCGCACCGCGTTTGGTATGTATCGGACCGATTCGGCGTAGAACAGTGCCTGCTCGCCAAACGAGTCGACGCCGTCGACCAGCCCACCGAACGCCCGCCGCATCCGCAGCGTGATGTCGTAGTTCCCCAGCTGGCTCATCAGCTCAGAACCCGAACGCCGATTGCGGTCATCAGCACGTTGATCACGAACAGGCAGATGAAGGCGTAGATGACGGTCTCGTTGACGGCCTCTCCGACGCCCTTGGGTCCGCCCTTGACGGTGAGGCCGCGGTAGCAGCCGACGAGCCCCGCCATCACCCCGAACAACAGGGCCTTGACTTCTGAGATCACCAACTCGCCCAATCCGGTCAGAATGGTCAGACCGTTGATGAACGCTCCGGGGTTCACTCCTTGCAGGAGCACGGAGAACACGTAGCCACCGCAGAGGCCGATCGCGATCACCAGACCGTTGAGCAACAGCGCCACACAGGTCGACGCCAGTACGCGCGGCACCACGAGCCGTTGAATCGGATCGATGCCGAGCACCCGCATCGCATCGATCTCTTCGCGAATGGTGCGCGCGCCTAGGTCGGCGCAGATTGCAGTCGCACCAGCGCCGGCGATGACGAGCACGGTCGAGATCGGACCCAGCTGAGTCACCGTGCCAAACGCGGTACCGGAGCCGGACAGATCCGCTGCACCAATCTCGCGCAGCAGGATGTTGAGGGTGAACGCGACCAGGACCGTGAACGGAATCGAGATCAGCAGCGTCGGAATGAGCGAAACGCGCGCGATCATCCAGGTTTGCTCGAGGAACTCGCCGAACTGGAAGGGGCGACGGAACACGGCCCGGAGAGTCTCGAGCGACATCTGCATGAACCCGCCGACAGCCCGCGTCGGAACCGTGAGCTGTTCGATCAACCTCGGCTCCGTTCTCCGGCAGATGCTCGGCGCGTGCGTCGTGGCGAATAAAGCGAATCGCGTTGCCGCGGCGGGCTTCCCACCCCTTGTTTAAGCGTGGCTCTTAGTGAGCCGGATCATACTAACTAGAACAAGTTCGCAGTGTCAAAGAACCGGAAAAGGAGTCGAAATTGTGATCTTTGCGCTGGTCAAGACAGGTGTGATGCAAATCATTCTAGAACGTGTTCTAATGCCGGTCGGCGTTTGACGCCCGAGACCGTCAGTCTTGCTCGGCCATCAGTCCGGTGGCCGCGAAACACTTCTGCGGATCACGTCCAGCAAAGTAACTTCTCAGCGTTTCGGACAGGTCCGCCGTGTCCCATTCAGCGGAATCCGAACTGAACTGTGCCTCGACAGTCGGCGCTGCCACCAACGTCACCGTTGGACCGTAGACGATGAACAGCTGTCCGTTAACCCCCTCCGCCGCGGGCGAGGCCAGGAAGCGGACGAGGTTCACGACGTGCTCCGGCGACAGCGGGTCGATCTGCCCCTCTGCAAGTTCCGGTGCCTCGCCGAACACGTCCGCGGTCATCGCGGTGCGGGCGCGCGGCGCGATGGCGTTGGCCCGTACCCCGTAGCGTTCGAGCGCGCGCGCCATCGACAGCGTCAGCGCGGTGATGCCGGCCTTGGCCGCGCCGTAGTTGGCCTGCCCGACCGGCCCCACCAGGCCGGCCTCCGAGGAGGTGTTGATGACCCGGCCGTAGACCTGTCCGTTGTTCTCCTTGGCTTTCGCCCGCCAGTACGTTGCGGCGTTGCGGGTCAGCAGGAAGTGCCCCCGCAGATGCACGGCGATCACCGCGTCCCAGTCCTCGTCGGACATGTTGAACAGCATCCGGTCGCGGGTGATGCCCGCGTTGTTGACGACGATGCCCAGGCCGCCGAGACCGTCGGCCGTTTCGACCAGTTCGTCGGCCGTCGACCGTTCGCTGATGTCACCGGCGACCGCGACGGCCTTGACGCCCGCGCCGGTGATCTCGTCGATGACGTCGGATTTGTCCAACGCCGCGGCGATGTCGTTGACGACGATGGTGGCGCCCGCCCGGGCGAGGCCGATGGCCTCCGCGCGGCCCAGTCCGGCGGCCGCGCCGGTTACCACCGCTACGCGGCCGGACAGGTCGTTGGCGTCAGTGCTCATGCGGCTCCTCGGGTGGCCGGTTTCGGCGTCAATTTATGAATACCTCTAGTCTCTGCGGATCAGTGCGGCCCGGGGGCACTCGGCGATCGACTGCTCCGCCAGATCCTCCTGGTCGGCAGGCACCGGGTCGGCCTTGACCACCGCATAATCCTCGTCATCGAGATCGAACAGGTCCGGCGCGATTCCCACGCATACGGCGTTACCCTCGCAACGGTCCCGGTCCACTTCCACTCTCATCACAACCTCCTCGCGGTCAGAGCTGCTCCGAGCCCAGTGTGGCACCGGTCTGGACCCCAAGACTAGAACGTGTTACAACCGGGGGTGAACGCGGGCTGGCTCCCGGCTGCCACTTCGTGCCTCTACAGAAGTTAGGACAAGGCGATGCGAATCGGCTACACCCCAGAGCAGGAAGAGCTGCGCCGCGAGCTGCGCTCCTACTTCACCAAGCTGATGACCCCCGAGCGGGCCGAGGCGCTGGCGTCCAACGACGGCGAGATGGGCCGCGGCAATGTCTACCGCGAGACCGTCGCTCAGATGGGCAAGGACGGCTGGCTCACGTTGTCGTGGCCCGAGGAGTTCGGCGGCCAGGCCCGCCCGCCGATCGACGGGCTGATCTTCAACGACGAGGCCGCGCTCGCCAACGTGCCGGTCCCGTTCCTGACCATCAACAGCGTGGCGCCGACCATCATGGCGTTCGGCACCGAAGAGCAGAAGAAGTTCTTCCTGCCCAAGATCGCCTCGGGTGATCTGCACTTCTCGATCGGGTACTCGGAACCGGGCGCAGGCACCGATCTGGCGTCGCTGCGCACCACCGCGGTTCGCGACGGCGACGACTACGTCATCAACGGCCAGAAGATGTGGACCAGCCTGATCGCGTACGCCGACTACGTCTGGCTGGCGGCCCGCACGAACCCGGACGCCAAGAAGCACCGCGGCATCTCGATGCTGATCGTGCCGACCACGGCGGAGGGGTTCTCGTGGACGCCGGTGCACACAATGGCCGGCGTGGACACCAGCGCGACGTACTACCAGGACGTGCGGGTGCCGGTGACCAACCTGGTCGGCCAGGAGAACGCCGGCTGGAAGCTGGTGACCAACCAGCTCAACCACGAGCGGGTCGCGCTGGTCTCCGCGCAGCCGATCTTTCTGGCGCTCAACGGCGTTCGAGAATGGGCGCAGAACACCAAGGATGTGCACGGCAACCGGTTGATCGACTCGGAGTGGGTGCAGCTGAACCTGGCCCGGGTGCACGCCAAGGCCGAGGTGCTCAAGCTGATCAACTGGGAGTTGGCGTCCTCGGACGAGGCTGCACCCTCGCCCGCGGACGCTTCGGCGGCCAAGGTGTACGGCACCGAGTTGGCCACCGAGGCCTACCGCCTGCTGATGGAGGTGCTGGGCACCGCCGCGACGCTGCGCCCCGATGCGCCCGGCGCGCTGTTGCGCGGGCGGGTCGAGCGGATGCACCGCAGCTGCCTGATCCTGACGTTCGGCGGCGGCACCAACGAGATTCAGCGCGACATCATCGGCATGGTCGCGCTCGGCCTGCCCCGAGTGAACCGGTAAGGATTGTCGACATGGACTTCAAGACGACGGAAGCGTCCGAGGACCTCGGCGGGCTGGTGCGCACCATCGCCGACTCGGTCGTCACGCCGGAGCGCCAACGCGAGCTCGACGGCCTCGATGAACGATTCGACAAGACCCTCTGGGCCAAACTGATCGAGGCCGACGTGTTGTCGGCGGCATCCCCGGAAGCGGTGGGCGGCGGCGGATTCGGTGTGCTCGAGCAGGTCGCGGTGCTCGTCGCGCTCGGTCGACAGCTCTCTGCAGTGCCTTACCTGGAGTCGGTCGTGCTCGGCGCGGGCGCGCTGGCCGCGTTCGGTACCGAGGCGCTGCAACAGGAGTGGGCGGTGCCCGCGGTCAAGGGCTCGAAGATCCTGACGATCGCGCTCGACGGCGAAATGGGTGAGGGGCCGGTGCAGGCTCAAGCAAGCGGGGCTCGGTTCCGGCTCACCGGCTCACGCACGCTGGTGCCGTTCGGACCGGTCGCCGATGCGTTTCTGGTGCCGGCCGAAACCGATTCGGGCACAAAGGTGTTTCTGGTGGCGGCGACCGAAGCGGGGGTAGCGGTCGAGTCGCTGAGCACCACCGGGCAGGGCAGTGTGGGGCATCTCGAGCTGCGCGGTGTCGAGCTGGGCGCCGACCGCGTCGTCGGTGATGCCGACACCATGGCGTGGCTGGTGACGCGAACCACCTTGGGACGCAGTGCGTTCCAGTTGGGTGCGCTCGAACGCGCCTTGGAGCTCACCGCGGAATACGCTCGGGAACGTGAGCAGTTCGACCGGCCGATCGGTAGCTTCCAGGCGGTGTCGTCGCGGTTGGCCGACGGCTACATCGACGTCAAGGCGCTGCGGTTGACGGTCACCCAGGCCGCGTGGCGACTCTCCGAGAACCTCCCCGCCGACGTCGACGTGAACACCGCGGCGTTCTGGGCCGCCGATGCGGGCCACCGCGTCGCGCACACCACGGTTCACGTACACGGCGGCGTGGGCATCGACACCGATCACCCGGTGCATCGCTACTTCCTGGCGGCCAAGCAGACCGAGTTCGCGGTCGGCGGCGCCACCGGACAATTGCTGCGCATCGGCCGGGAGTTGGCCGACACGCCCGCCTGAGGTGAACGAACTTCCCACCGTCGCAGGACTGTTGACGCCGCTGATCGACGTCGACGACCGCGGGGTGTACTTCGAGGAGTCGTACACACCGTGGCGTGAACACATTCGGTACGGCGCCGCGGTGGCGGCGACGCTGCGCGCTCGCCTCGACCCGGACCGGCCCCCGCATGTCGGCGTGCTGCTGCAGAACACCCCGTTCTTCTCGGCGGTGCTGGTGGCCGCGGGGCTGACCGGCATCGTGCCGGTGGGACTGAACCCGGTGCGACGCGGCGCGGCACTGCGACGCGACATAGAACACGCCGATTGCCAGGTGGTGCTTGCCGATTCAGCGTCGGCGTCGGCGCTCGGCGATGTCGACCACATAGACGTCGACTCCCCCGAGTGGGCGGCCGAGGTGAACGCGCACCGCGACGCGCCGGTGCAGGTGCGGACCGCCGACCCCGGCGACCTGTTCATGTTGATCTACACCTCGGGCACCAGCGGCGACCCCAAGGCGGTCAAGTGCAGCCAGGGCAAGGTCGCGATCGCGGGCGTGACGATGACGCAACGCTTCTCGCTCGGACCCGCCGACACCTGCTACGTCTCGATGCCACTGTTCCACTCGAACGCTGTGTTGGTGGGCTGGTCGGTGGCGCTGGCGTCACAGAGTTCACTGGCGTTGCGCCGCAAGTTCTCCGCATCGCAGTTCCTGCCCGACATCCGCCGGTTCGGTGCGACGTACGCGAACTACGTGGGCAAGCCGCTGTCGTATGTGCTCGCCACCACCGAACGGCCCGACGACGCGGACAATCCGCTGCGGGCGGTCTACGGCAACGAGGGCGCGCCGGCCGACATCGAGCGCTTCGCCGAACGATTCGGTTGTGTGGTCATGGACGGCTTCGGTTCCACCGAGGGTGGTATCGCGATCGCGCGCACGCCCGATACGCCGCCGGGTGCATTGGGCCCGCTGCCGCCGGGCACCGACATCGTCGACGTCGACACCGGCGAGCCGTGTCCGCCCGGCGTGACCGGTGAACTCGTGAACGCCTCGGACACCGGACGTTTCGAGGGCTATTACAACGACCCCGATGCCGATGCCGACCGGATGCGCGGCGGTGTCTACCACAGCGGCGACCTGGCCTACCGCGACGAGCAGGGCTACGCCTACTTCGCGGGCCGGCTCGGCGACTGGATGCGGGTCGACGGCGAGAACCTCGGCTCGGCACCGATCGAGCGGGTCCTGCTCAGGCATCCCGACGTCGTCGAGGTCGCGGTGTACGGAATACCGGCGCCGGACGTCGGCGATCAGGTGATGGCCGCGGTGACGCTCGCCGAGGGCACCGCATTCGATCCCGGCGGATTCCGCGACTTCCTTTCGGCCCAACCGGACCTCGGCCCCAAGCAGTGGCCGTCTTTCGTCCGGGTCAGCGAAACGTTGCCGCGCACCGAGACGTTCAAGGTGATCAAGCGGCAGTTGGCTGCCGAAGGCACCGAATGCGCCGACCCGGTGTACGAGGTCTAGTCCCTTTCGCCGAAACTGAACACAGATCGTCATTTCGGCGTGAATCGCAATCTCTGTGCAGTTTCGGTGATCCGGCGCGGGCTTCGTGTCGTCGCCCGTCGGTAGCCTGGCGGGCGTGGGATACCGCGAGTTCGCGTCGCCCACGACGCTGAGCGATCTCGTCGAGTGCGCCTGGGTGACGCACGGACCGCCCGCACCCGTGCGGGTGCTGCCGGACGGCTGCATGGACCTCATCCGGATGGACGGGCGGATCATCGTGGCGGGCCCCGACACCACCGCGGCGACGTCGGTACGCGGCACCGAACCGGTGCTGGGGCTGCGCTTCCGGCCCGGCGTGCTGCCGCGGCTATTGGGCATGCCCGCGGATCGGCTGCGCAATCAGCGGGTACCGCTGGCCGAAGTGCGGCCCGGGACGGGACAGTCCCGGTCGCTGGTAGAGCTGGCGGTCCGGCTGGCATCCGACGACCCGCGAGCCGAGACCGCGCCGTGGCCGCTGCCGCTGCTGCGCCGGGTGACGGGGCAACTGGCCGCCGGGTCGACCGTCGACCAGGTGGCGGCCGAGATGGGGTGGTCGCGGCGCACGGTTAGCTCGTCGCGCAGAAGACCGTCGTCATTCCCGGCCCCGACGGGGTCTATGTGCTGCAGCTGAATGCGGACGCGTTGGAGACCCAGGCGGACGTCATCGGTCCCGCGACGTTGGCCATCGACGACGGAACGACGATCGGCTTCTGACCACGCGCCGAGTGCACGCTCCAGGTACGGAATCACGCCAAAGGCGTACGTGAGCCGTGCACTCGGCGAGTGAAGACCGTCAGCTTTCGCGGATCCCGTCGAGCCGGCGGGACGCCTCCTCGAAGCCCTGCACCAACTCGGCGATGATGTCGGCGACAGGGCGGATTTCGTTCATCCGGCCGACGATCTGGCCCACCGGCATCGCGACGGTGTCGGGGTTGTCGGACTCGTTCATCCGCTGATGGGCCTCGCTGACGAGGATGTTCTGCAGCGGCATCGGCAACGGCTCCGGCGCATCGGGGGCATCCCACGCGTCAGTCCACTTGCTCTTCAACAGCCGCGCGGGCTTGCCGGTGTAGATGCGGCGGCGCACGGTGTCACTGGAGTTGGCGCGTAGCAACGCTTCCTGGATCGTCGACACGCCGCTGGGCTTGCGATGGCCGAGGTCATATTCGGCCGCCGTCAGGAACGCCGAACCCATCCACACTCCGGACGCGCCCAGCGCCAGCGCGGCGGCCACCTGCCTGCCGGTGCCGATACCGCCGGCCGCCAGCACCGGAGTTTTATGGCCAAGCGCGCGCAGCCCATCGACGATTTCCGGCCACAGCACCATCGATCCGATTTCACCGGTGTGTCCACCCGCCTCGTGACCCTGCGCCACCACGATGTCGACGCCGTTCTCGACATGCCGCTGGGCATGCTTGGCGCTACCGGCCAGCGCCGCGACCGGCACTCCCGCCGCATGCGCCTGGTCGATCACGTCCTTCGGCGGGGAACCGAGCGCGTTGGCGATCAGCTTGATCGGATGCCTCAGCGCGACCTCGACGTGCGACCGGGCCACCGAGTGAAGCCAGCCGAGCACACCCTCGTTGCGCTCCCCGTCGTCGGGAAGCGGCGGGACCCCAAGGTCGGCAAGGGTTTTCGCGACGAAGTCCCGGTGGCTCTGCGGGATCAGCTTGTCGATGTCGACCGCCGTGCCCTCCTGCGGCACCTTCGCAGGCATCACCACGTCGACGCCGTAAGGTTTGCCGTCGGTGTTCTCGTCCATCCAGCACAGGACGCGCTCGAGGTCGTCGGCGTCGTTGAACCGCACGCAGCCCAGCACCCCGAGTCCGCCGGCCTTGCTGACCGCGGCGGCAACCTTTTCCGACGGCGTGAAGACGAAGATCGGGTACTCGATGCCGAAGCGATCGCACAGTTCGGTGCGCATCTCTATTTCTCCCGTCGCGTCAGGACGCGGTCCCGACGTGGTTGGCGTGCGCATCGTCGGCGGCCCGTTCCTCGGTGATGTCCTTGGCCCACCGGTAATCCGGCTTACCGGCCGGCGTCCGGTGGATCTCGTCGACCCACCAGACCTTGCGGGGCACCTTGTATCCCGCGATCTCCTGGCGCACGAACGTGTCGAGGTCCGCGAGCGTCGGGTGGGTGCCGGGACGGCGATGCACCACCGCAGCGACACACTGGCCGTAGCGCTCGTCGGGCACCCCGACCACGAGGGCGTCGAACACGTCCGGGTGCCCCTTGAGCGCGGCCTCGACCTCCTCGGGGTAGATCTTCTCGCCGCCGCTGTTGATCGACTGCGAACCGCGGCCGAGCATCGTGACGGTGCCGTCGGCTTCCACCTCGGCGAAGTCGCCCGGAATGGCATAGCGAATTCCGTTGAACGTCTTGAACGTCTCGGCCGTCTTCTTCTCGTCCTTGTAGTAGCCGACCGGGATGTTGCCCTTCTTCGCGATCATGCCGCGCACTCCGGAACCGGGCTTGACCTCGTTGCCGTCCTCGTCGAGGACGACGGTGCGGTGGTCGATCGTGACCCGCGGTCCGCCGGTGTGCGACTGCCCCTTCGCCACGATGCTGGTGCCACCGAAGCCCGTTTCCGAGGATCCGATCGAGTCGGTGATCACGCGGTTCGGCAGGAGCTCGAGGAACTTGTCCTTGATGCTGCTGGAGAACAGCGCCGCCGTGCTCGCGAGCAGGAACAGGCTCGACAGGTCGGGCTCCTGGCCGGAGTCGTGCAGTTTGGTCAACGCATCCAGCAACGGGCGGGCCATCGCGTCACCGGTGAAGAACAGCAGGTTGACCTTGTGCTGCTCGATCGTCTGCCACACTTCGTCGGGGTCGAATTCCGGTGCCAGCACGGTCGTTTGGCCCGAGAACAACGACATCCAGGTCGCTGACTGGGTTGCACCGTGGATCATCGGCGGAATCGGGTAGCGGACCATCGGCGGGTTCTCGGCAGCGGCCTTGGCCAGGTCGTACTCGTCCTTGACGAACTCACCCGTCGCGAAGTCGGTGCCGCCGAACAACACCCGGTAGATGTCTTCATGGCGCCACATCACCCCCTTGGGGAAACCCGTGGTGCCGCCGGTGTAGAGCAGGTAGATGTCGTCCGCGCTGCGCGGGCCGAAATCCCGCTCAGGCGAAGCCTGCTCGAGCGCGGAGTAGAACTCGACGCCGCCGTAGCGCTCGAAGTCGTCGTCCGACCCGTCCTCGACAGACAAGATCGTCTTGACGTTCGGCGTCTCCGGCAGCACGTTGGCGACGCGGTCGGCGTAGCGGCGCTCGTGCACCAGCGCCACCATGTCGGAGTTCTCGAACAGGTACTTCAGCTCGCCCTCGACGTAGCGGAAGTTGACGTTGACCAGGATGGCGCCGGCCTTGACGATGCCGACCATCGCGATCACGATCTCGATGCGGTTGCGGCAGTACAGCCCGACCTTGTCGTCCTTCTTGACGCCCCGGTCGATGAGATAGTGGGCCAGGCGGTTGGCCTTGTCCTCCAACTCGGCGTAGGTGAGCTGGTCGTCGCCGCAGATCAGGGCGACGCGGTCTGGCACAGCATCGATGGCGTGCTCGGCGAGATCGGCAATGTTCAGGGCCACGGAACCTAAACTAGAACGTGTTACATTTTCATTCAAGTCTGTGGTGAATCAGGAGAGAGGCGGACACCTGTGAGTGAGCCGGCGAAGGGCCCCGACGCGCTCATTGAGCAGCGCGGACACACTTTGATCCTGACGCTGAACCGGCCCGAGGCGCGCAACGCGCTTTCCACCGAGATGCTCTCGATCATGGTCGAGGCTTGGGACCGCGTCGACAACGATCCGGAGATCCGCACGTGCATCCTCACCGGCGCCGGCGGCTACTTCTGCGCGGGTATGGACCTCAAGGCCGCGACGGCCAAGCCGCCCGGCGACTCGTTCAAGGACGGCAGCTACGACCCGTCGCGAATCGACGGGCTGCTGAAGGGCCGTCGCCTCAAGAAGCCGCTGATCGCCGCGGTGGAGGGACCGGCGATCGCGGGGGGAACCGAGATCCTGCAGGGCACCGACATCCGCGTCGCCGGCGAAAGTGCGAAGTTCGGCATCTCGGAGGCCAAGTGGAGCCTCTACCCGATGGGCGGTTCCGCGGTGCGCTTGGTGCGTCAGATCCCCTACACGATCGCGTGCGATCTGCTGCTGACTGGGCGTCACATCACCGCCGCCGAGGCGTTGGAGTACGGGTTGATCGGCTACGTGGTGCCCGACGGCACCGCGCTGGACAAGGCGCTGGAGATCGCCGAGGTGATCAACAACAACGGTCCGCTGGCCGTGCAGGCGATCCTCAAGACGATCCGCGAAACCGAGGGCATGCACGAGGAAGAGGCGTTCAAGCCCGATACCGCCAACGGCATCCCGGTGTTCTTGAGCGAGGACGCCAAGGAGGGCCCCCGGGCGTTCAAGGAGAAGAGGGCCCCGAACTTCAAGATGAAGTAGGCCTTCTCGGCACCGCGTTTGTGAATCTCACGACGCAAATCGCCGCTTTAGCGTCGTGAGATTCACACTCGAGGCGGGTTGCTAGGCGACCGGTTTCGTCGGCGTGAACACCACGGGCATCTGCTCCAGCCCGGACACGAAGTTGGCGGGGCGCAAAGGTAATTCGTCGCCGGAAGCCAACCGAAGATCGGGCAGGCGCTGCAGCAGCTTGGTCTGCATAATGGACAGTTCGAGGCGGGCGAGTTGGTTTCCCAGGCAGAAATGTGTGCCGAACCCGAACGCCAGGTGGTTGTTCGGATAGCGCTCGATGTCGAACCGTTCCGGATCCTCGAACACGGTCTCGTCGAAGTTCGCCGACTCGAACAGCAGGATCATTTTCTCGCCCTCCTTGAGGGCGGTTCCGTGAAATTCGGTGTCGGCGGTGACGGTTCGCGCCATGTTCTTGACCGGCGCAGTCCAGCGCAGCATCTCCTCGATCGCGTTGGGCAGCAGCGCCAGGTCGTTGATCAGCTTCTGATGCTGGTCCGGATGACGCAGCAGCTGCCGCGTCCCGCCGGAAAGGGTATGGCGGGTGGTCTCGTCGCCGCCGATCAACAGCAGCAGCACCTCGGTGACGATCTGGTGGTCCTCCAGCTTCGACCCCTCGACCTCCGCGTGCACCAGGACACTGACCAGGTCGTCGGTCGGCTCGGACTTGCGGGCCTCGATCATGCCCATCATGTACTGGCTGTAAGCCGCGAACGCGTCCATCGTGATCTGGAACTTCTCGGGGTCCGCGGTGCTGCTGAGGAAGCTGACCAAATCATCGGACCACTTGAGGAACATCTCGCGTTCCTCGGGGCGCACACCGAGCATGTCGCCGATGACGGCCATCGGCAGCGGCGCGGCGATGTCCCAGACGAAGTCGCACTCGCCACGCTCACAGACGTTGTCGATCAGCGTGTCGCACAGCGAACTGATCGACCCCTCAAGGTCTTTCACGCGCTTGCGGGTGAACCCGGCGTTGACGAGCTTGCGCCGCAACAGATGCTGCGGATCGTCCATCTCGATCATCATTTCGACGCCCGGCTGATCCGGCCGGATTCCGCCGGCGTTGGAGAACAGTTCGGGATTGCGCTCGGCTTCGATCACCGCGGCGTACGTCGCGGCGGCGGCCAACCCGTTGCGGTCGCGGAACACCGGTTCGTTCTCGCGCATCCACTTGTACACCGACCGCGAGTCGCCGGCGTAGAAGGCCCCGTCGGTCAGATCGACGTCCGGTCGAGTAAGCGTCATGGATGAACCTCCTGCGCGTCTGCGAACGACATCTCCACGTTGCCAGCCGAACTGGAGACCATCGCGCGTTTCGGGAAGCCTAACGAGGCCAGATCCTTCGCATAGGGATGTTCGCCCAACCGGACCTGTGCGCCGCCCAACCGATAGCGCACATCGGACAGCTTCATCTCCCCGACCGTCTGCCGCACCACTCCGTCGCGGTAGGAGTACGTGGGGTGCGCCTGCGGCTTGGACGTGAACGCCGCGGGCGCCTTCAGCCCCGGCTTGAAATCCATGCCGACCGCGAACTGGCCGTCGATCGTCACGTCGAACCCGAACGTGTGGCCGTCGCGAATCGTGAAGTCGGACATGACCTTCGGATAGCCCCAGATTTTCGTGCCCGCCTCGAGCGTGAACGCCTGGTCGACGGGCAGGTGGTGGATGAAGGCGCCGGCGTCCTGCAACGCGCGCGGGCCAGAAGCCGTCGACCCCGGCGGGTTCACCATCACGTTGGTGCCGTATTCGTAGTACTGGCCGAGATCGCCGTCGACGTAGTGCATCAGCATCAGCACGACGACCGCGCGTCCGGGCAGAAAGCGGCACACCTGCAGACCGCTGTAGTCGATCATCCGTTGGGCGGCGTCGGCGTCTACCGAGAACATCGCCATGTGTTGCTGCGCCTTGCGGATCTTCACCGGCATGGTCAGGACGGTGCCCGCGATGGTGTGCTGACTCATCGCGTCAATCTAGAACGCGTTATAGACAACTAGCAAGAAGTGTCTACACAAGTCCGGCGAGGTCGCGGATCTGCTCGGGCGACCGCGCGCCGACGACCATCATCGTCACCCCCGCGGCCTCCCACGCCTTGATCTGCTCCTGCACGTACGCGAGGTCGCCGACGATCGCCGAGTCGTCGACCAGTTCGTCGGGGATGATCTTTGCCGCCTCATCCTTGCGGTCGGCGCGAAACAGTTTGGTGACATCGTCGACCACCTCGGCGTACCCCATCCGGCGGTAGACATCGGCGTGGAAATTGGTGTCCTCGGCGCCCATCCCGCCCATGTACAGCGCCAGATGCGGCTTCATCAGTTCCATGATCTCCGCGCGGTCGTCGGTGACGACCACCTGGGCCGTCGCACAGATTTCGAAGTCCTCGCGGCTGCGGCGCGCGCCCGGTCGGGCGAAGCCCTCGTCGAGCCACTCGTTGTACATGCTCGCGATGCGCGGAGAATAGAAGATCGGCAACCAGCCGTCACAGATCTCGGCGGCCAGCGCGACGTTCTTCGGGCCCTCGGCGCCCAACATGACGGGGATGTCCGCGCGCAGCGGATGCGTGATCGGTTTGAGGTTCTTGCCCAGGCCCGTGGTGCCTTCGCCGGTCAACGGCAACGGATAATGCGGGCCGTCGCTGCGGACCGGCGCTTCCCGCGCCCAGACCTGACGCAGGATGTCGACGTACTCGCGGGTGCGGGCCAGCGGCTTGGGGAACTTCGCGCCGTACCAACCCTCCACGACCTGCGGCCCCGAAACACCGAGGCCGAGGATGTGGCGCCCGCCGGAGAGGTGGTCGAGCGTCAGCGCGGCCATCGCGCACGCGGTGGGGGTGCGCGCCGACAGTTGGATCACCGACGTGCCGAGCCGCATCCGCTTGGTCTCGCGTCCCCACCAGGCGAGCGGCGTGTATGCGTCCGACCCCCACGCCTCGGCGGTGAACACCGTGTCGAAACCCGCGTCCTCGGCCGCGGCGACCAGTTCGGCATGGTTTTCGGGCGGTTGGGCGCCCCAATAACCGAGTTGAAGACCTAGCTTCATTAGTTCGCCTCCGGACCCGTCCTTGAAACCATTGTTAGAACCTGTTCTACTCGATGCCGTGACCACCAGCCAAAGCAGCCCGGTGCAGATCGATCCCCATCAGCGGCCACTTTCGGCTCCGCTGAGGCTCTCATTCGACTACACCCGTTCAGTAGGGCCACTCCTGTCCCAATTCTTCACCGCCCTGCGCGAGCGACGCATCCTCGGCGTGCGCGGTTCGGACGGCCGGGTGCTCGTACCACCCGCAGAGTTCGACCCCGTCACCTACGAGAGATTGACCGAGATCGTACCGGTGGCCGGTGTCGGGACCGTGGTGTCGTGGACCTGGCAGGCGACGCCGCTCGAGGGCCAGCCGCTGGAGCGGCCGTTCGCGTGGGCGCTGATCAAGCTCGACGGCGCGGACACCCCGCTGCTGCACGCGGTGGACGCGGGTTCGTCGGACGCGATCAGCACCGGAACCCGGGTGCACGCGCACTGGATCGACGAGCCCGTCGGCGCCATCACCGACATCGCGTACTTCTCACTCGGTGACGAAGCCGAGCCGGAAGGTCAGGCCGACGAGCGCGACCCGATCACGGTGCAGGTGACGCCGAGCAGCATCGAGATCCAGCACACCGCGTCGTTTCCGGAGACCACGTTCCTCAAGGCGCTCGAAGAGGGCAAGCTGCTCGGCGCCCGCACGAAGAACGGTCGCGACGGCAAGCCCGGCAAGGTCTACTTCCCGCCGAAAGAGGCCGATCCGGCCACGGGCCTGGAACTCGACGAGTTCGTCGAACTGCCGGACAAGGGGACGGTGACGACGTTCGCGGTGATCAACATCCCGTTCGCCGGCCAGCGCATCAAGCCGCCCTACGTCGCGGCCTACGTCCTGCTCGACGGCGCCGACATTCCGTTCCTGCATCTGGTGACCGAGATCGACGCGGCCGACGTCCGGATGGGCATGCGCGTGGAGGCGGTGTGGAAGCCCCGCGAGGAGTGGGGCCTCGGCATCGACAACATCGACCACTTCCGGCCGACGGGTGAGCCCGACGCCGAATACGACTCCTACAAGCACCACCTGTAAAGGCGCTGAAATGACTGAGATCGCTGTCGTCGGATTCGCGCATGCACCGCACGTGCGCCGCACCGACGGGACCACCAACGGCGTCGAGATGCTGATGCCGTGCTTCCACCAGCTCTACGACGAGCTCGGCCTGCAGCAGACCGACATCGGCTTCTGGTGCTCGGGCTCCTCGGATTACCTTGCCGGCCGGGCGTTCTCGTTCATCTCGGCGATCGACTCGATCGGCGCGGTGCCACCGATCAACGAGTCTCACGTCGAGATGGACGCGGCATGGGCACTGTACGAGGCCTACATCAAGCTGCTGACCGGCGAGGTGGACACCGCGCTGGTGTACGGCTTCGGCAAGTCCAGCGCCGGCACGCTGCGCCGGGTGCTCGCGCTGCAGACCGACCCGTATACCGTCGCGCCGCTGTGGCCGGACACGGTGTCGATGGCCGGCCTGCAGGCCCGATTCGGTCTCGACGCGGGCAAGTGGACCGCCGAGCAGATGGCCCAGGTCGCACTGGACTCCATGGCGGCCGCCGGACGCACTGACAGCGAGAAACCGGCCAAGTCCATCGACGAGCTTCTGTCCAGGCCGTACTTCGCCGATCCGCTGCGCCGCCACGACATCGCACCGATCACCGACGGCGCGTCGGCCATCGTGCTCGCCGCCGGCGACCGGGCCCGTGAGTTGCGCGAAAACCCGGCCTGGATCACCGGATTCGAGCACCGCATCGAAACCCCCGTGCTCGGCGCCCGCGACCTGACCACCTCGCCGTCGACGACAGCTTCGGCCGACGCGGCCACCAACGGCGACGCCGGTTCGATCGAGGTGGCCGAGATCTACGCCCCGTTCAGCCATCAGCACCTGATCCTCAAAGAGGCGATCGGCCTGGGCGACACGACGAAGATCAACCCGTCGGGCGGCGCGCTGGCGGCCAATCCGATGTTCTCGGCGGGGCTGGAGCGCATCGGCTTCGCCGCCCAGCACATCTTCAACGGCTCCGCGCAGCGGGTGCTGGCCCACGCCACGAGCGGGCCTGCGCTGCAACAGAATCTCGTCGCCGTCCTGGAAGGGAAGTAACGAAATGGCGGGCCAACTCGCAGCGGTGCTGGGCACCGGGCAAACGAAGTACGTCGCCAAGCGCCAGGACGTGTCGATGAACGGCCTCGTGCGTGAGGCCATCGACAAGGCGCTGGCCGATTCGGGTTCGACGATGGACGACATCGACGCCGTAGTGGTCGGCAAGGCGCCCGACTTCTTCGAGGGCGTGATGATGCCCGAGTTGTTCATGGTCGACGCCGTCGGCGCGACCAACAAGCCACTGATCCGCGTGCATACCGCCGGTTCGGTGGGCGGGTCGACCGGCGTCGTCGCCGCGTCGCTGGTGCAGTCGGGCAAGTACCGCCGGGTGCTGGCCATGGCGTGGGAGAAGCAGTCGGAGTCGAACGCCATGTGGGCGTTGAGCATTCCGGTGCCGTTCACCAAGCCGGTCGGCGCGGGCGCGGGCGGCTACTTCGCCCCCCACGTGCGCGCCTACATCCGTCGCTCGGGCGCGCCGAACCACATCGGCGCGATGGTCGCGGTCAAGGACCGGCTCAACGGCGCCAAGAACCCGTTGGCGCACCTGCACCAGCCCGACATCACGCTGGAGAAGGTGATGGCCTCGCAGATGCTGTGGGACCCCATCCGGTTCGACGAGACCTGCCCGTCGTCCGACGGTGCGTGCGCGGTCGTGATCGGCAACGAAGAAACCGCGGATCGCCAGGTGGCCGAAGGCAATCCGGTGGCGTGGATCCACGCCACCGCGCTGCGCACCGAACCGCTGGCCTACTCCGGGCGTGACCAGGTCAACCCGCAGGCCGGCCGCGACGCGGCCAAGGCGCTGTGGAAGGCGGCCGGCATCACCAGCCCGATCGACGAGATCGACGCCGCCGAGATCTACGTACCGTTCTCGTGGTTCGAGCCGATGTGGTTGGAGAACCTCGGCTTCGCGCCGGAGGGCGAAGGCTGGAAGCTCACCGAAGCCGGTGAGACGGCGATCGGCGGCAGACTGCCGGTCAACCCGTCGGGCGGGGTCCTGTCATCCAATCCCATTGGCGCATCGGGCATGATCCGCTTCGCCGAGGCCGCAAGGCAGGTCCAAGGCAAGGCGGGCGACCATCAGGTGCCCGATGCCCGTAAGGCGCTCGGCCATGCCTACGGCGGCGGCTCGCAGTACTACTCGATGTGGGTCGTCGGTTCCGACAAGCCGGCAGCCCAGTCGTGAAATACACCTGCAGCGTCGCGATGGGCCCAGTCGAGGAGCTCATCGAGATTGCCAAGACGGCAGAGGAAGTCGGGTTCGACGCGATCGCACTGCCCGACTCGCTGTTCTACATGGAGAAGCAGTCGACCGACTATCCGTACACGCCGGACGGCTCGCGGATGTGGAACGCGGAGACCCCCTGGGTCGACCCGCTGATCGCCGCGGCCGCGATGGGTGCGGTGACGTCGACGCTGCGGTTCTACACCAACGTGCTCAAGCTCGGCTCACGCAACCCCCTGCTGCTGGCACGCCAGGTCGGCTCGGTGGCGAACCTGACGAACAACCGGTTCGGCTTCGGCGTCGGAATCGGCTGGGCACCCGAGGAGTTCGAGTGGTGCGGCCAGCCGTACGCCAAGCGCGGTAAACGCGTCGACGAGATGATCGAGGTGATCAAGCTCGTCCTGGCCGGTGGCATGGTGGAGTTCCACGGCGAGTTCTACGACTTCGACAAGCTGCAGATGAGCCCCGCGCCCAGCAAGCCGGTGCCGTTCTACGTCGGCGGTCACACCGAGGTGGCGCTCAAACGCGCGGCGCGGGTCAGCGACGGTTGGACCAGCGCGATGATGACCGGCGACCAGTTGGCCGAGACCATCACCAAGCTCAAGGCGCTGCTCGCCGAATACGGTCGTGCCGAGGCGCCGTTCGAGTATCAGGCGGTGTGCATCGACAAGTTCGGCGTCGACGGGCACCGCGAACTCGCCGAGGCCGGCGTCACCGACAACATCGTGATCCCGTGGGTCTTCGAGGGTCTGGGCTTCGACGCGCCGCTGGAGAAGAAGAAGGACGCGATGAAGCGCTTCGCCGACACCTACATACACTCGGGCTGGCAGGACTGACCGATGACCGTCACCGATCCGGACGCGCCGGTCCACCTGGCGGGCAAGCGCTCACGCGAGGCCGCGATCGCGCACGACAAGCAGGCATGGCTGGACAACTTCGCCGACGACGCCGTCGTGGAGGATCCCATCGGCCCCTCGCACTTCGATCCGGAGGGCAAGGGCCATCGCGGTAAGGAAGCCATTGCCGCGTTCTACGACAAGGCGATCGCACCGAGTGAACTGACGTTCAACTTCGAGCAGACGTATCAGTGCGGCAACGAGGAAGCCAACGTCGGCAACATCGTGATCCGGTCCGCCGGATACGAGGTGACGGCCGAGGGCGTGTTCACCTACCGAGTCGACGATGCCGGAAGGATCGTCGCGCTGCGCGCGTACTGGGAACTCGACCGAGCGACCGCCAGCGCTCGAAAGATCTAGCGCGAGAAGCGGTCCGCCGCCGACGTCGCCAGCCCGAACGTCAACCGCTTCGCGCGCCGGGTCGCGTCGGCGAGGATTCGCTGTGGCCTCGCAGCCGTGCGCACGTCGGCCGTATCCCCCACCCGGACAACGCCTTCGGTCTGCACCCAGCAGTACACGCCGAGGCACCGCTGCGCACGCTGCGCGACCGCGCGGGTGATGCGGCGGTCGACCTCGAGACCGGGTTGGGGGCGGCTGGGCACGACACAGCGGATCGTCGGCATGGTGACCTCGAGCACCGCGCCGCCCACCGTCAGTTGCCCTCCCGTCCAGTGTGATTCGGGCAGTGCGTCGTCGGAATCATCGAGCGTCAGAACGACGTTGGGCCGGAACCGGCGTACGTCGACGTCGGCGCCCACTGCCCCGCCGATCGTGGCAAGGCTCGTCTGGCTGATCACATGTACCGGCGCCAGGTCGACGAACATCCCCGGCGGCGTCGAGTAGCGGGCCAGCATGGCCAGATCGGACATCCGGAACATCGAGACGTCCGGGAACCCCTCGTCTTCGGTGATGCCGAAGTCCTGCCGGTAGGTCGCGATCGAGATGTTGTCACGCTCGTGCTTGCTCAGCCGATGCAGGCTGGTGTCCTCGGCCGGCGGCAGCGCGGTCAACCGGACGTCGCGGCCGGCCACTTCGGACAGCTTCGAATGGACACCGGCGTCATTGCTGGACATGACGGTGCCGTCGGGAAAGGTGATCTCGACCTCGGGCACGTTGCCGGGCCCTGCATCCGCCGCGAGTGGAGCGGCGTAGCGGGCGGTGGCGGTCAGCAGCGCCGGTATGCGCCTGGCCGACGCGGTGACGTCGCGTTCGAGGTCCCGCACGGCCCACAGCCGGTCGCCGTGCAGCCCCCGCGGTCCTATCTCGATGCGGTCGACCTGCTCGCCGCCCAGCGACTTCACCGGATACCGCCAGAGGGCCGCGACGTTGCCAATCGTCATCTGACCACCGTATCGCCCCGCGCCGGTACCTTGGGTGTTTGACCGATTGTTCAGCAACGAACGTCACGAAACGAAGATCGAATGCCTGCGAACCGCCGTAATTCATATCGGAAGTCTTTGTCCGCCATCGCTTTCGCGACGCTGGTATGCGCCGCGGGGGCCGGCTGTGAATCATCGGGGCCGGCACCCGATGGCGGCGCTCCACGCCTGCCCGCCTTCACGACCTCACAGGCGCAGCCGGCCCCGACCACCAGCCCCACCGGCGACGCGGCACCCGAGGGTGACTACAGCGGTTTGCTGCTTCGTCCAGAAGACCTCAGCGATGCCGAGGACACCTTCGCGGTGCGCTCGACAACCCCCGGCGGTCCCGACGGGCTGCCGGGCGCAAGTGCGCTCTTCGTCAACCAGGACGACACCCGGGCGATCTCCGACGCCATCGTGATCTATCCCGACGCCGCGACGGCGACCACGACGTTGCGTGAGGCGCTGCCGACGATCGGCACGGTCGTCGCCGGCGCGACTCCACGACCGGCCCCGGTCGGCACCGACGGCACCATGGCCATCGGCATGTCCCCCGACGGCACCAAGGCGGCCACGCTGCTGTTGTTCACGCAAGGTCCCGCGCTGGTACGCCTGGAATTCGAGAGCGCACCGGGCGACGCCACCACCGACGAGTTCGTCATCAACATCGGAAAAATGCAGCAGATCGCGCTGCGGACCGGGCTCAGCCGATCGCAGTGACTCAGCGCTCGTCGTCGACGCGCTGCAGTGACGCCGAGTACCTGCGAGCCAACTCCTGGTACGCGCCGGGATTGGTGTTCACCCACATCTCCGCGCCGGTCCCCGCGATCGGGCCGCGCACCTTCGCGGGCGACCCGGTGACCACGACCTCGTCGGGGATCTTCGTGCCACCGATGACCAGCGAGTGTGCCGCTATCAGGCTGCGCTTTCCGATGACCGCGCCGTCGAGCACCGTGCAGTGGTTGGCGAGCACCGCCTGCGCGCCGATGTGTGCTCCGTGCACCACGCACGCGTGCGCGACCGTCGCGCCTGGCCCCACGTCGACGGGAATCCCCGGCGGTGCGTGCAAAGCGCAGCCGTCCTGGACGTTTGCGCCCTCACGGATCACGATCGGCGCGAAATCGGCGCGAAGCACCGCGTTGAACCACACCGACGCGCCCGCCTCCACGTGTACGTCACCCACCAGCGTCGCAGTGGGCGCGATGAACGCGTCCGGATCGATCGTCGGAGCGCGGCCTTCGAAGGAGTACAACGGCATCGTTTGGTTATACCGCTGGATATACCGCAGGTAGAGGCGTTTGGATTGCGCGCCGCGCGGGAAAAACTGTAACGTGTTCTAGTTAGAGACACATAACGGGAGGCCCACCGTGACTACCGACAGTGCGGGAATTCGCGAGATCGACACCGGCGCTCTGCCCGACCGGTATGCCCGAGGCTGGCACTGCCTGGGCCCGGTGGAGAGCTACCTGGACGGGAAGCCGCACGGCGTCGAGATCTTCGGCACCATGCTGGTGGTCTTCGCGGACTCGCACGGCGACGTGAAAGTGCTCGACGGCTACTGCCGCCACATGGGCGGAAACCTCGCCCAGGGCACGATCAAGGGCGATGAGGTGGCGTGCCCGTTCCACGACTGGCGCTGGGGCGGCGATGGCAAATGCAAGCTGGTGCCTTACGCCAAGCGCACACCGCGACTGGCCCGCACTCGCGCCTGGCACACCGACGTGCGCGGCGGCCTGCTGTTCGTCTGGAACGACCACGAGGGCAACCCACCGCAACCCGAGGTCCGGATCCCCGATATCCCCGAGGTCGAGAGCGACGAGTGGACCGACTGGAAGTGGAACTCGATCCTGATCGAGAACGCCAACTGCCGGGAGATCATCGACAACGTCACCGACATGGCGCACTTCTTCTACATCCACTACGGGCTGCCGACGTACTTCAAGAACGTCTTCGAGGGCCATATCGCCTCGCAATACCTGCACAACGTCGGTCGGCCCGACATCAGCGACATGGGCACCACGTACGGTGAGGCGCATCTCGACTCCGAGGCGTCCTACTTCGGTCCCTCGTTCATGATCAACTGGCTGCACAACAACTACGGCGGCTACAAGGCCGAGTCGATCCTGATCAACTGCCACTACCCCGTCACCCAGAACTCGTTCATGCTGCAGTGGGGCGTCATCGTCGAGAAGCCCAAGGGCCTGGACGAGGAGATGACCGAGAAACTGGCGAACACGTTCACCGAGGGCGTCAGCAAGGGCTTCCTGCAGGACGTCGAGATCTGGAAGCACAAGACCCGCATCGACAACCCGCTGCTCGTCGAGGAAGACGGCGCTGTCTACCAGATGCGGCGCTGGTATCAGCAGTTCTACGTCGACGTCGCCGACATCACGCCGGATATGACCGACCGCTTCGAGATCGAGGTCGACACCACAGCGGCCAACGAGAAGTGGCACGTCGAGGTCGAGGAGAACCTCAAGCGGCAGGCCGAACAGAAGGACGAGAAAGAAAAGGCCGACCAAGCGAGCTCATGACTCCGCGCCGAGACGCTCCCGACTCCGGTCAGATTGTCGGCCCCGCCGACTCCGGCCAGATTGTCGGCCCCGCCGACGTCGACCGGCTGGCCCGGGCGATGTTGTTGCTGCACGGCGGCCATGACGACGACCACGACCACGGCCACGGTGGTGAGCCGAGGCCCGGAAGCACCTGGAAGGCACCGCCTTTCGGCGCGGACCGCGCCGCGGCACTGAGGGAGGCCACGCAGCGCGACCGTGAGCGCTATCTCAAGTCGGGCCTGGTGTCGGTCGACTGCCGGTTCTGCCACGTCTCGGTGGATGTCAAGAAGCTCGGGGCGGCTCACACATCGGTGCAGTGGAACGCCGAAGCGTCGCAGCGCTGCGCGTACTTCAACGAGATTCGGCAATCCGGCGGTGATCCGGCCCGCGCGAAGGCCTGTCCGAGGCTGGCCGACAGCATCAAGCACGCCGTCGCCGAAGGCTGTCTCGAGGAGATGTCGTCGGCCCCCTCCCCGGGCGACGGCTAGCGATATCTCGCGCTAGCCCCCTTCCCGCGAGAAGACGTAAAGTGCCCTGAAATGCGGCAATTTTGGGTCACTTTCTGTCTGCTCGCGATGGGTGTCGTCGCGGCCTGCACGCGCGTGGTGGACAGCCCGCAGCCGACGGCCGAACTGCCGGTCGCACCGATCGCTGCGGGACAGGTCGGCAAGCTGTTGAGTTCGAAGGTCGCCAAGGCCGACGGCAACCTGTTCGTCTCCGTCGAACCCCAGGACTGCGCGGGAGTCGCACGTGAGGTCGATCCGCCGTTCATCGTCGATCACCACCCCGCGGCGTACGACGGCGGCCACTGGTACGTCGACCAGCCGGAGACATACATCGAAGAGATGGTAGGCGTGTATCGGGCAGACTTCGACGCCGGAGCCGCATTGGCTGCAGCGCGCCAGTCCATCGAATCATGCCGGGGTAAGACGTTTCTGGTGACGAGCATGAGCGAGCGCGAGTACGCCTTCGAACTGCTACCGCCGATGGAGTCAGAGTCGCCGGAGATCCTGTTGTGGTCGTTCAAGGGCGACGACTGGGCATGTGACAGCGCATTCGTCGCCGCGCACAACGCGGCCGTCGAGATCTCGACATGTGGCCCCGCCAACGGCTACGACGTGCGTTCACTGGCCGAGGAAGCGTTGAAACGTATTGATACGCTGGCCAACACGACGGCGTGAACACCCGCGGGCAGACGTGAATTGCCCCGAAACGCTGCGAAAGAGAGGCACTATGCGTCTGCTCGCGGAGAAGGTCACAACCCCGCAAACCGGTCCTTGACCTGCTCGTCGCTCAGACCGTAGTCGGCCAGCGAATAGGTGTGCTTGGGCGCGCGCGGGCCCTGCTTGCTCTCCTCGTGGCTGCGTTCCATCGCGGCTCGCGCGTCCTCGGTGAAGTCGATGTCGAAGTGCCGGTACACGTTCTCCACGGTACGGACCGGGTCCTTCACGAACTCGAAGTAGTCCAGGTCATAGAACTGCGCCGGATCATGTTCGGCGCGAACCCGATTGAACAGCTCCAAACCCCGCGACCAGGTTTCCATCGCGTCCCGGCCGATGACCTCGCCGGTGAAGCTGTTCGACCAACCTTCGGTGGTGTGCTGGGCCAACGAGCACATCGACGCCATGATCGTCTCGACCGGCCGGTGGCACTGGATGACCAGAGCGTCCGGATAGGTGTTGAACAATGCGTCGAGCGCGAACAGGTGGCTGGGGTTCTTCAACACCCAGCGCTTCTCGGGTTCGTTCAGGCCGATCAACTGGAGGTTGCGGCGATGCCGCTGGTAGGGCTTGGTCCAGTCCTGCTCGGCCAGCCAGTGTGCGTAGGTCGGAATGTGCGCCAACGTCTCGTACGACACCGAGTGCAGCGACTGACGCAGCAGTTGCCAGCACTCCTCGACCTCGTCGGCGGTCATGTAATGCAGGCCGGTGTAGTCCGGGTTCTCCTCGTGCGCCTTCTTGAACCGGGCGTCGAGCTCGGCGAAAACCGGGTTGTCCAGCCATGTTTCGCGGGGTGGGCGCGGCTGCGGGAACTCCGCCAGCCACATCTCGAGGCCCTGGTGTCGCGGGTCGGCGGCCAGCAACCGGTGGATGGCGGTGGTACCGGTGCGGGGCAGGCCCGTGACGAAGATCGGCCGCTCGACAGGCACGTCGGCATGCTCGGGGTACTGCTTGAACGCCGCCTCGCTCACGAGCCGGGCCACCAATGCGTTGCGCACGAAGAACCGCTGCATCTTGCTGCCGAACTCGGTGAGATCGGCGTCCTTTCGGTAGGACTCGAGCAGCACCGCCAGCGCTTCGCGGTAGTTGTCGTCATCGCTGCCGAAGTCGTCGAGCCCGCACGCCTTGGTGGCCGAGGCATGCAGATCCTCGACCGTGCCGACATCAGTACGCGCACTCACGCCTTGTACTCCCCGCAGTTGACGTCGAGCGCCTGTCCGGTGATGCCACTGGACAAATCGCTTGCCATGAACAGGATCGCCGAGGCCACCTCGTCCTCGGTGGGCAGCCGCTTGAGGTCCGACGCAGCCGCCGTGGCCTTGTAGATCTCGTCGACGGTGGTGCCGTACTTGCCGGCCTGATGGCTGAAGTAGCTCTCCAGCGTTCCGCCCCAGATGTATCCGGGCAGTACGGAATTCACCCGGATGCCCTGCTCACCGAGTTCGGTGGCCAGCGACTGCGACATCGCCAGCAAGGCCGACTTCGCCATCTTGTAGGCGCCGTACTTGGCCTGCGAGTGGCGCACCACCATCGAATTGACGTTGACGACCGATCCGTTGGCCTCCGCCAGCGCGGGAGTGAAGCCTTGGATCAATCGCAGCGCGCCGAACACCGTCAGCTCGATCGCGTCCCGCATGTGCTCGAAGGTGGTGTCGGCCAACGGTTTCATCGACGGCACCCGAAACGCGTTGTTGATCAACACGTCGACCTTGCCGTACGCCGTCATGGTCTCCTCGACGAGGTTGCGCACCTGGGCCTCGTCGGTGATGTCGGTGCCCACTGACAGGGCGCGCCTGCCCAGGTTCGTCACCTCCTTGGCGACGTCCTCGAGTCGTTCGACCGTGCGCGCGGCGAGCACCAGGTCGGCGCCGTTCTCGGCGCACCGCCGCGCGAGCGTGGTGCCGAGTGCGGGACCGACGCCGCTGATGACGACGACCTTGTCCTTAAGCAGGCCATCCAGCGTACCCGCCATCGTCAGCCCACCATCCTGTTCTGAATCTGCTGTTGCCGCAGCGCGATCCGCGCGCGCCAGTCTTCCTCGGAAATCTTGTTCGACTCGTAATATGGCAGGTTTTCGGAGACCTTGTCGACTTCGACGATCTCGACCGTCGGGCCGTCGGCCTCGGTCAGCTCGCGCGACAGTCGCTGCCAGCGGAACTGCAGGTATCCCTTGGCGTGGCCGAGCGTCTCGCACCAGTTCGTCACGCCGGGATTGGCGTCGGACACCACGATGCGGATCTTGCCGTCCGGATCCGCTTGTGCCTGAGTGCCATTCAGCGACGTCTGGTGGTTGATGTAGTCCAGCGAGATGTACCACAGGCTGCCCAGCTGGAAGCCGAGGTACGGCGCGTCGGGCACCGGCAGCGTGATGACCATCGCCTGGTCGGGGCTCAGGTCGAAATGCCCGACCGACGAGTACTGGGTGGCCAGACCGCCGGGGGTGAGCCGCGGCGCCACCATGGTGTTGACCGGCAGGTTGTTGTAGAACCACTGCGGGAACTGCAGCCACGTCTTGATCCGCTGCACCAACTGCTTGCCCGCGACCGCGTACCGCTTCTCGATCGTCTCCTTGGTCAGCGGCGGCGGCGCGGTGCCCGCGGTGTCGGTACGCGCGATGCTGATGTAGCCGCGCTGGGCCGACCAGTCGTTGTACACCTCACGTACCAGCAACTGCGACGGGCTGGTTGGCGTGACTCGCCACTCGAAGGTGCCGTCGGCGGCGATGTCGAGTTCGCGGTCGTCGAACGCTGCCTGGCTGACGGGCACGTTGTCGTCGGTGTACTCGCCGCCGAGCATCTGGAAACTCAGGTCGGTGGTGGTACCGCGTTTTCCGGTGACGACGTACTCGTGGCCGGGCTGGACGCGGGTGCCGAAATAGAGCGTGTCGGGGTTGTCCAGGGCCATCTTGGTGAACGGTCCGGTGCCGGACTGCATGAACGGGTGGTCGCGGTCGTAGTCGAACGCCAGGTGCGTGCAGGCGGCGACACAGCCGGCCAGGTATTGCAGGCCTTCAAGAAGGTCGGCCTCGGACTCGATGAACGGCGCTTGCGTGACGAGGCGTTCGGCCTCGGCGATCGCGTCTACCAATGGCTGCGAGTACACCCCCTGAAACTAGAACGCGTTCTAGCGGTAGTCAATATATAGAACGAGCTGGTCCAAATATGGAACGTAGAGTAGGTTGTCCCGCATGGCCGGCCTGGATCGTCCGCGAGACTCACACCAGGGTGGTGATTCGTTGCACGATCACGACCCTGGTGTTGATTTCGCGAGAGCCACCGGTCGCGCGTCGCCGCCGACCGAACGCGTGGTGCGCATCCTGGATTACCTCGCGGGCCACCCCGACCAGCGGTTCGGTGTCTCCGAGTTGGCCCGCCGCCTCGGGCTGAGCAAGCCGACCTGCCTGGGTATCGTCACCACGCTCTCCGATGCGGGCTACCTCGTGCGCGACCCCGGCGACAAGACCTACCGGCTGGGTCCGTCACTGATCACGCTCGGCCACAAAGCGCAGGAGTCGCTGCGCGTCAGCCCAGCCGCCCGCGAGCAGCTACGGCGGCTGTCGTCCCGCTACGGGGTCACCGCCGCGCTGTCGGCTGTCATCGACGATCGGATCACGCTGCTCGACCTTGTCGCGCCGCCCGGCACCAGGCCCGGCGTCGTGGTCGGCCAGAGTTACCCGTTCGCGCCGCCGGTCGGGCTGATGTTCGTGCTCTGGGACGACGAGGCGCAACGCGACTGGTTGGCCAAAGAGCCGACAATCCCGTTGCGCACCGACACCGAGCGGCTGAACCGGGTGATCGCCGAATGCCGCGCGCACGGGTACCTCGTCGAACGGCTGACACCCGGCGGGCGGCGGCTGTATTCGTTGATGGCGGGAATGTCGACCGAGCTGCCCGACGAGTTGCGCGCGCTGCTCGGCGAACTGGTATCCGACATCGGCGAGCGGGTGTATCTGCGCGCCGAGACCGCGGGCGCCCGCAGACGACACGACATCAGCGTGATCTCCGCGCCGGTGTACGACCACTACCAACGGCAAGTCATGGTCGCGTCGATGCACATCGGAAAGTCGTTGACTGACAACGAAATTACCGAGCGGGCACGGGCAGTGGTGGCAACGGCCGATGCGGTCACCGCGCAACTGGGCGGAGTGAAGAGCGTAAACACTTCCCGGTAACGAACTTGTGCACGTTCTGGAGCGCTCACCGCTCGCGGTGCACAAATCGCAGAACTCACCGCGCCGACCGGAGCCGGCGCGGTGAGCTTCTGATGTCGTACTGGTCAATCAACCGATTCAGACGTCAGTCAACGCCTCTGAAATCGGCGTCGGCTCAACCTCGATGCCGCACTGGCTCGAGATCGCGGCTGCCGGCTCGTTGATCGCCTTGAGCTCGGACTCGACCTGCGGATTCTCCGCGAAGTAGGTGCGGAACGCCTCCGTGACCTGCTCCTGCGGTTGCGTGGCGATCTCCGTCAGCGCCTCGTTGGCCTCGGGGTGCGAGGAGAGGTAGTTGCTGGTGGACGCCGACACCGTGCTCGCGGTGTTGGCGATTGCGCTCACGCTGCAGGTGTTGTCCTGCGCCGGCGCAGGGGCCGGCTGGGCGCTGGCAACGGGTGCGACGATCGCGGCGGAACCGAATGCGAGAAGACCGCCTGCAAACATGCCGTACAGGCCGCGTCGCACGGTCGTAACGGACATCTTCATCGAATCACTCCTTCAGTCTGCGACCCGGTGGCCGCTCCCGAAGGCGTAACCGGCCTCGGGGGCGACCTAAACAACCCCAGGCCAGGCGCCGTATTCCGGCGGAGTCAGACTTTCGCCACGTCAGCTCACGCCCGCCAGCGTGAACGGCAGCACGGCCGGCGCGCCCGCGGCCCTCACCAGCCGCGATGCCATCGTCAGCGTCCACCCGGTATCGGCCACGTCGTCCACGAGCAGCACCGGCCCACCGGCCGCGGCGATCCGTGCCGGATCGGGCGCCGTCCACGCGTCGCACAGCGCGGCGACCCGATAGGCGGAGTTCGCCGCGGTCACCGGCCTGCGCCCGGGCGCGTACTGCAGAACACCCAGGTCGGTCAGTCGGCCGAGGCGGGCGAGTTCTCGCGCCAGTGACGAGATCAACATCGGGTGCGCGTGTGAATCCAGCGCCATCACCGCGGTCGGGCGGGTCTCCCAGTCCCACGCGGCCAACACCTGCACCGCGGCCTGGACCATGTCCCCGGGCACCTCCGCATCCGGAGCGTCGAGCAGGTGTCGTAAGCGGGCTCCCCAGCCGAGATCGGTCAGTCTGCCGATGGCCCGGCCGCAAGCGGGGCCATCGCCGATTCGGCCCTTGAGATCGATCCCGATCCTGCTCAATCCGGACGGCCACTGTTTGCGAGGCGTGAGTTCCACCCCAGGACGCAAGAGCGACGCTCTGGTGCGCTCCTCTGCCGTGGTGTCGACGGCCGCGTCGTACCGCGGTCCCTCGCAATTGTCGCAGCGGCCGCAACGCTCGCCGTCGGTGAGGGCGGGATCGTCGAGTTGAGCCCGCAGGAAGGCCATCCGGCAGCGGTCGGTGGCCTGGTAGTCGAGCATCGCCTGCTGTTCCCGCTTGCGCGCGTCGTCGAGCTTGCGATAACGCGGTTCGTCGTAGGTCCACTCCTGGCCGGTGCCGACCCAGCCGCCCTTGACGCGCCGCACCGCACCGTCGACGTCGAGCACCTTCAAGACCATCTCCAACCGGGTCCGATTGAGATCGACGAGTGGTTCCAGCGCGGCTGTCGACTGCGGGCGTTCCCGATCCAGCTCTCGGATCACCTTGCGCACCACCGCTTCTGGTGGAAATGCGACCGAAGCAAAGTACCGCCAGACGTCCTGATCTTCTCTGCCGGGCAGCAGGACGACCTCGGCGCTCTCTGTCGACCGGCCGGCCCGGCCCACCTGCTGGTAGTAAGCGATCGGCGAGGACGGAGCGCCGAGATGCACGACGAAGCCGAGGTCGGGTTTGTCGAATCCCATGCCGAGCGCCGACGTCGCGATCAGCGCTTTGACGCGGTTGGTCAGCAGGTCCGCCTCGAGTTGTTCGCGTTCGGCGGCCTCGGTGGAACCGGTATAGGCCGCCACGGGATGCCCCTGCTCGCGCAGCAATGCGGCAACGTCGTGTGCCTGTGCAACGGTCAAGGTGTAGACGATGCCCGAACCGGGTAACGAATCCAGGTGTGCGGCAAGCCATGCCGCTCGCTGCGCCGGGTTGCCGGCGTTGACCACCGACAGGCGCAGCGACTCCCGGTCCAGCCCACCGCGCAGCACCAGAGTGCTGCCGGCTTCGGAGCCGCCGACGCCCAACTGCGCCGCGACGTCGTCGACCACCCGGTCGTTGGCGGTCGCGGTGGTCGCGAGCACCGGGACGTCGGCGCCGAGTTCGGCGATCAGAGTGCGGATCCGTCGGTAATCGGGCCGAAAGTCATGACCCCAGTCCGATACGCAGTGCGCCTCGTCGACGACCACCAACCCGGCATCGCGCGCCAGCGCGGGCAACACCGCGTCGCGAAAGTCCGGATTGTTCAACCGTTCCGGGCTGACCAGCAGGACGTCGAGCTCGCCGCCGCGTACCCGGCGGTGGATGTCGTCCCAGTCGGCGACGTTGCTCGAGTTGATCGTCGCGGCGTGCACACCGGCCCGCTCGGCGGCGGCCACCTGGTTTCGCATCAGCGCCAGCAGCGGTGACACGATCACGGTCGGGCCGTGTCCGTCGGCGCGCAGCAGTTTGGCGGCGATGAAGTAGACGGCGGACTTACCCCAGCCGGTGCGCTGTACGACCAGGGCGCGCCGCCGGTGCACCACCAGCGCTTCGATGGCGGCCCACTGGTCGTCGCGCAGACTCGCCCGCGGCCCGGCCAACCGCTCGAGGATCGCCTGAGCCTGTTCGCGGGTCGTCATCGCGGCCGATTGTGAACCTGGCGACGAAAAATCCGGAAGAACGTCGTCAGATTCACAAATGCGGTTCAGGAGCTCGCCGACGCGGCCTCTTGCTCGCGCTTGATCTCCAGCGCGATGTCGATGAGCTGGTCCTCCTGGCCGCCGATCAGCTTGCGCTGCCCGGCGCGGTGCAGCAGCTTGTGTGCCGGCACGCCGTAGCGCTCGGACTGGCGGATGGCGTGCTTGAGGAAGCTCGAGTACACCCCCGAATAGCCCATGATCAGCGCGTTGCGGTCCAGCAGGCATTCGGCGGGCATCGCGGGCGCGACGACCTCTTCGGCCGCGTCGGCGATGTCGAAGAAGTCGATGCCGGTCTTGACGCCGATCTTGTCGAACACCCCGATCAGCGCCTCGACCGGCGCGTTGCCCGCGCCCGCGCCGAAGCGGCGGCACGAGCCGTCGATCTGCTTGGCGCCCGCGCGCACCGCCTCGATCGAGTTGGCCACGCCCAGGCCGAGGTTCTCGTGGCCGTGAAAGCCGACCTGCGCGTCGTCTCCGAGTTCGGCGACCAGCGCCGCCACCCGGTCGCGCACGCCCTCGAGCACCAGCGCGCCCGCGGAGTCGACCACATACACGCACTGACACCCGGCGTCGGCCATGATGCGCGCCTGTTCGGCCAGCTTCTCCGGCGGGATGGTGTGGCTCATCATCAGGAAGCCGACCGTCTCCAGGCCCAGTTCGCGGGCCAGCCCGAAGTGCTGGATCGACACGTCGGCCTCGGTGCAGTGCGTGGCGATCCGGCAGATCGACCCGCCGTTGTTCTGCGCCTCCTTGATGTCCTCCTTGGTGCCGACACCCGGCAGCATCAGGAACGCGATCTTGGATTCCTTGGCGGTCTCCGCGGCGAGCTTGATCAGCTCCTGCTCCGGCGTCTTCGAGAACCCGTAGTTGAAGCTGGACCCGCCCAGCCCGTCACCGTGGGTGACCTCGATGACCGGCACCCCCGCGGCGTCCAGCGCCGCAACGATCCCGTGCACCTCGTCCTTGGTGAACTGGTGACGTTTGTGGTGGCTGCCGTCGCGCAGCGACGTGTCCGTCATCCGGACGTCCCAGATCGGGTTGAAGTAGATCTGTTCGGTGACGCTCATGCCTGGCCTCCTGTCGATACGGAGAGGCTCGCCCCAGCCTGTTTCCGGGCGATCTCCTCGCCCACCTTGGCCGCCGCTGCGGTCATGATGTCCAGGTTTCCAGCGTAGGGCGGCAGATAGTCGCCCGCACCCTCGACCTCGATGAACGTGGTGACCAGATGGTTGCCACCGTTGACCACCGAGGGCTCGTCGAACTGCGGTTCGTTGAGCAACCGGTAGCCGGGGACATACGTCTGCACCTCGGCGACGACATCCTTGATGGACTGCGCGATGGCGTCCCGGTCGGCGTCTTCGGGAATGGCGCAGAAGATCGTGTCGCGCATGATCATCGGCGGTTCGGCCGGGTTGAGGATGATGATCGCCTTGCCGCGCTGGGCGCCGCCGATGTTCTGCACACCCGCAGCGGTGGTCTTGGTGAACTCGTCGATGTTGGCCCGCGTGCCGGGGCCTGCAGACGCCGACGACACCGACGCCACGATCTCGCCGTAGGGCACCCCACCGATGTCGCGGACCGCACGACTCACCGCGTACACGATCGGGATGGTGGCCTGACCACCGCAGGTGACCATGTTGACGTTGGGCGCATCCAGATGCTCGTCCAGGTTGGCCGGCGGAATCACGCCGGGCCCGACCGCGGCCGGGGTGAGGTCGATGGCGCGGATGCCGGCCTCGGCGTACTTGGGGGCGGCGTCGCGGTGCACGTAGGCGCTGGTGGCCTCGAAGACCATGTCGGGCTTCTCGTCCTGGGCCAGCAGCCAGTCCACGCCCTCGTGCGACGTTTCCAACCCGAGCTTGCGGGCGCGGGCCAGACCTTCGCTCTCCGGGTCGATGCCGATCATCCAGCGCGGCTCGAGCCATTCCGAGCGCAGCAACTTATACAGCAGGTCGGTGCTGATGTTGCCCGATCCGACGATCGCGACGGTGCTTTTCCCGGCCTGTCCGGCCATTGTGTCTCCCTACCTATTCGAAGCTCAAACGAACCGAGCCCAGCCCGGCGAAATCTGCGACGTAGTCGGCGCCGGGTGTGGCGTCGAACGCCTTGGTGCACGACCCCGGCAACACGATGTCACCCGCCTTGAGGCGGACGCCGAAGCTGTCGACCTTGCGTGCCAGCCAGGCCACCGCGGTCACCGGGTTGCCGAGCACCGCATCGCTGCGGCCCTTCGCCACCACCTCGCCGTTGCGGGTGAGGACGGCATCGATCGCGGTGATGTCGATGTCTTTGGGTGAGACCCTGGCTTCCCCGAGCACCCAGCCCGCCGACGACGCGTTGTCGGCGATGGTGTCGCAGAGTTTGATTTTCCAGTCCTTGATGCGGGTGTCGATCAGCTCGATCGCGGGCGCGAACGCCGCGGTCGCGGCGAGCACGTCATCCTCGGTGCAACCGGCGCCGGGAAGGTCGTCGGCGAGGACGAAGCCCACCTCCACCTCGACGCGCGGGTAGAGGTAGTCCGCAGATTTGACCGGCCTGTCTTCGAACACGGCCATCTCGTCGAGCAGGTGCCCGTAGTCGGGTTCGTCGACGTTCATCATCTGTTGCATGGCCTTCGACGACAATCCGACCTTGTGACCGATGACCTTGGCGCCCTCGGCCACCCGCTGGCGGATGTTGATCAGCTGAATCTCGTAGGCATCGACCACGTCGATGTCCGGATGCCCGTCGGTCAACGGTGCGATCGGAACCCGGCTGCGCTCGGCCTGCGCGAGGTCGGCGGCGAGCTCCTGACGCACCTGGTCACTGAGCATTCTTATGAAGTCCCCTTGTTCTGTTGACCGGCGCGGTTGTGGGTCTGCCGGACGATTCTATAACGTGTTCTACATGAGCGGTCAGGAGTATGACGTCGTCGTGGTGGGCACCGGCGCGGCCGGCATGGTCGCTGCGCTCACCGCAGCCCACCAGGGACTTTCCACAGTAGTCGTCGAGAAGGCTCCGCACTACGGTGGTTCCACTGCGCGGTCAGGTGGCGGTGTGTGGATTCCGAACAACGAGGTGCTCAAGCGCGACGGTGTCAAAGACACGGCCGACGCCGCCCGCACCTACCTGCACAACATCATCGGCGACGTCGTGCCCGCAGAGAAGATCGACACCTATCTCGACCGCGGTCCGGAGATGCTGTCTTTCGTGCTGGAGCACTCGCCGCTGAAGCTGTGCTGGGTGCCGGGCTACTCCGACTACTACCCCGAGACACCGGGCGGCAAGCCGACGGGCCGCTCAGTCGAACCCAAGCCGTTCGACGCGAAGAAGCTCGGGCCGGATCTGCCGGGCTTGGAGCCGCCGTACGGCAAGGTCCCGCTCAACGTGGTCGTCATGCAGCAGGACTACGTTCGGCTCAACCAGCTCAAGCGTCACCCCCGCGGTGTGCTGCGCAGCCTCAAGGTCGGTGCGCGCACGATGTGGGCCAAGGCCACCGGCAAGAACCTCGTCGGCATGGGACGCGCGTTGATCGCGCCGTTGCGCATCGGCCTGCGCGACGCGGGCGTGCCCGTGCGGCTGAACACCGCGCTGACCGACCTCTACGTCGAAGACGGCGTCGTGCGGGGGATTTACGTACGCGATGCCAGCGCGTCGGAAACCGCTGAGCCCGAACTGATCCGGGCTCGCCGCGGAGTGATCCTCGGCTCGGGTGGCTTCGAGCACAACGAGCAGATGCGGGTGAAGTACCAGCGCGCCCCGATCACCACCGAATGGACGGTCGGCGCCAAGGCGAACACGGGTGACGGCATCATCGCCGCCGAGAAGCTGGGCGCCGCGCTCGACATCATGGAGGACGCCTGGTGGGGCCCCACCGTTCCACTGGTTGGCGCACCGTGGTTCGCGCTGTCGGAACGCAACTCGCCGGGTTCGATCATCGTCAACATGGCGGGCAAGCGGTTCATGAACGAGTCGATGCCCTATGTCGAGGCCTGCCACCACATGTACGGCGGCCAGTACGGGCAGGGGCCGGGACCCGGCGAGAACATTCCGGCGTGGCTGGTGTTCGACCAGCAGTACCGCGACCGCTATATCTTCGCCGGACTGCAACCTGGCCAACGGATTCCGAAGAAGTGGCTGGAGTCCGGCGTGATCGTCACAGCGGACACGCTCGAGGAGCTGGCCGAGAAGACCGGTCTGCCCGTGCAGGCTTTCACCGAAACGGTCGAGCGCTTCAACGGTTTCGCCCGGTCCGGCGTCGACGAGGACTACAAGCGCGGCGAGAGCGCCTACGACCGCTACTACGGCGATCCGACCAACAAGCCCAACCCCAACCTCGGCGAGATCAGCCACCCGCCCTACTACGCAGCCAAGATGGTGCCCGGCGATCTGGGCACCAAGGGCGGCGTGGTCACCGACGTGCACGGCCGTGCGCTGCGCGACGACGGCTCCGTGATCGAAGGGCTCTATGCTGCAGGCAATGTCAGCGCGCCGGTGATGGGCCACACCTACCCGGGTCCGGGCGGCACCATCGGCCCCGCGATGACGTTCGGATACCTTGCCGCACTACACATAGCGGGGAAGAACTGATGCCCATCAATCTCGACGAGGCGCTCGGCGCGGAACTTCCTGCCGCCGAGTTCTCTTGGACAAGCAGCGACATTCAGCTCTACCACCTCGGGCTGGGCGCCGGCGCCGACCCGACGGACAAGCGCGAACTGCGCTACCTGACCGACGAAACCCCGCAGGTACTGCCGACATTCGGCAACGTCGCGCAGAGCTTCCACATGACCGAGCCGCCGACGGTGAAGTTCCCCGGCATCGACATCGAGCTGTCGAAGGTGCTGCACGCCAGCGAAGCGGTGTCAGTGCCGGGGCCGATCCCGCCGGCCGGCACCGGTATCGCGGTCACGCGCTTCACCGACATCTGGGACAAGGGCAAGGCGGCGGTGATCTGGTCGGAGACCACGGTGACCGCGCCCGACGGCACGCCGCTGTGGACCCAGAAGCGTTCGATCTTCGCCCGCGGCGAAGGCGGCTTCGGTGGTGAGCGGGGTCCGTCTGGGTCTTCGGAGCCGCCACCGCGTGCGCCCGATTTCGAACTCTCGATCCCGGTGTCACCGCAGCAGGCGCTGCTCTACCGGATGTGCGGCGACCGCAATCCGCTGCACTCGGATCCCGACTTCGCAGCAGCTGCCGGCTTCCCGCGGCCGATCCTGCACGGCCTGTGCACTTACGGCATGACGTGCAAAGCGATGGTGGATGCCCTGCTCGACGGTGACACCGCCCGGGTCGCAAGCTATGGCGCCCGGTTCGCCGGCGTAGTGTTCCCGGGCGAGACACTCAAGGCCAGCGTCTGGAAGAACGGCGACGGGTTCGTCGCGACGGTGACCGCACCAGAGCGTGACGACGCGGTGGCGCTCGCCGGCGTCGAGTTGATTCCCGCGTAACTCGGGCCCTGCCCAGTTTGCCCTGCCCGACGAAACCGTATGAAACGCAACGCCAACCGTGTCACATGCTCGAAAAGGTCGTTGCCACATGATGACTCGGGTAGCCCTAATGTCAAGGGCTTCAGTCGATCCGGAATCCACAATCGCCGAGTGACCTGATAGTTTCGTTCGGTGACCATCCCAATTGTCGGACGAGTCAGGAGCAAAATCATGAAGATCACGAAGATCACCAGTGTGTTGGCGGCGGCCGCGACCGCCGGCTTCATCGGGGCACCGCTGGCCTCCGCAGAAGCCGAAGCCACCCAGCGCGGGACCACCGTCCAGACGCAGACACTCGGAAGCCAGGGCAAGCTGGTCGACGGCGCAGTCATCCAGGGCTGGACCATCGACGACCTGAAGCCGAGCAGCGACGTCATCGCATACCCCGTGTCCGGACAGCTGTGGGAAGCCACCGCGACCGACCAGGCGATCCAGGGGTCGGCGACGCCGATCGTGTCGAATCTGAACGCAAGGGCCGCCGACGGTCAGACCTACCGCGCGCTGTTCGGCGCCGCCACCCCGCAGGGGGTGAACCCGGCGACGCTCGCCCAGGGTCAGCAGACGTCCGGCAAGGTCTATTTCGACGTCACCGGCGCCGCCCCCGACAGCGTCGTGTACAACGCCGGTGGTCAGGACCGGCTGGTGTGGACCGAGCCGCCCGCCTCCAGCTCGAGCAGCTCATCGCCGTCGACCTCCTACGACGCGGAAAGCGACCCGGCGACGGCCGCACCCGCCGAGGCTCCTGCCGCTGAGACTCCCGAGGGCACGACCGCCGCTCCCGCCGCTGCCGGCACCGAGGTACCGGAGGGCAGCCAGGGCACCCCGCTCCCTGAGGGCAGCCAGGGCACCCCGATTCCGGTCGGCAGCGAGGGCACCCCGACTGCACCCGAGGGCGCTCCGGTCCCGGCCGCGCAGGACGCTCCGGCTCCGACCGCGCACGGCACGCCCGTTCAGCCCGCCGACGCCGCTCCCGCCCCGGCGGGTACCGAGGGCGTTCCGCAGCCTGCGGGCAGCCAGGGCACGCCGCTGCCCGCCGGTGACCAGGTGCAGACCCCGACCACCTACGTCCCGGCGCCCACTCCCTGACGGGACCATCGGTAGCAAGTCAACCGGTCAGCGTCGTCACGAGTGCGACGACCACCACGCGTACAGCTGTGGGAAGGTCGGGCCGCCCGGCCCCGCTCGGACGGCGCTGACCGTCATCTTGGCCTCGTCGGTCCAGACGACGGTCGGTTGACCGGCCTGCAGACCGCAGAAAAGATTTCCGCTGATCCTGTCCGGAGTCGCGTTGCGCCGCCACGGCCCCGGCGACTGAATGTTGCCCGGGCAGTTGACCCTCGTCGCCGCTGCGACCGCGGCATTGAAGACCGCCTCGAGCGAAGCCTTGTCGCCGACCAGGCTGTAGGTCGCCGACACCGGGCCCCCGGGATCGTCGTTTCGACCGCAATTCACCTGCGCCAACACGCTTTTCGTGGGAGGGACCGTTTCGCATGCATCCGGCCGGTAGCCCTTGGGTAACTGACGTAACAACCGGACGTCGCCTTCGGAGCGGACCGGTTGCTCCGGCGACGGGGACGTCGTCGGCTCTCCGGCGCTCGGCGGTTGCTCACCGCCGCCAGACGGCCGTGACGACCAGAAGACCAAGCCGCCGACGACCGCGACAGCGCCCACTACGGCAGCACCGATGACCAGCGGCTTGAAATTGCGTTGAGGCTTGACCTGGCGCGGGTTGATGGTCAGCGGTGCATCGAACCTCGGCGACCAATTCCGCTGGGCGGCATAGAAGTCCGGGGGCGGCGGCGCGGCGGGTGGCCGGTGGGCCTGCAGCGGACCGGTGTCCGCCTCGTCGGCTTCCGGTTCTCGGACGCCGTCGACCGACGCGTCGCTCTCCTGCGGTCCCGGCTCCGGTGGCGTCGACGAACTCACCCCTCAGAGGGTAGTAGGCCGGCTACGCCCCACCCACCGGATGGTCAGCCCAGAATCAACCCCGACGTCGGCACTCCGGTACCCGCGGTGACGAGCACATGCTCGACGTCCGGTACCGGATTGACCGACGTGCCACGCAACTGTCGAACGCCCTCGGCGATCCCGTTCATGCCGTGTATGTACGCTTCGCCCAACTGACCGCCGTGGGTGTTGATCGGCAACCGTCCGCCGACCTCGATCGCGCCATCTTTGACGAAGTCCTTGGCGTCACCGCGATCGCAGAAGCCGAGTTCCTCCAACTGAATCAGCGTGAACGGGGTGAAGTGGTCGTAAAGTATCGCGGTCTGAATGTCTTGCGGTGTCAGACCCGATTGCGCCCACAGCTGCCTGCCCACCAGACCCATCTCGGGCAGCCCCAGCTCCGGTCGGTAGTAGCTCGTCATCGAGTACTGGTCCGGGCTGGAACCTTGCGAGGCCGCCTCGATGATCGCCGGCCGGTGCTTGAGGTCCTTGGCCCGCTCGGCGGACGTCACCACCAGCGCCACCCCGCCGTCGGTCTCCTGACAGCAGTCCAGCAGCCGCAGCGGTTCGGCGATCCAGCGCGAATTCTGGTGATCCTCAATGGTGATCGGCTTTTCGTAGAAGTACGCCTTCGGATTCTTCGCCGCATGTTTGCGGTCCGCGACCGAGATCATGCCGAAATCTCTGCTCGTCGCACCCGACTGATGCATGTACCGCCTGGCGATCATCGCGACCTGTGCGGCGGGCGTCGACAGCCCATGCGGATAGGAGAACGAGTTGTCGACTCCGGTCGAGTCGGCGTTCTCCACCAACCGCATCTGAACCTGGCCGAACCGCACACCCGAGCGCTCATTGAATGCCCGGTACGCCACAACACATTCCGCGACACCCGTCGCCACCGCGATCGCCGCCTGCTGGATCGTCGCGCAGGCCGCGCCGCCGCCGTGATGGATCTTCGAGAAGAACTTCAGCTCACCGATGCCCGTCGCCCGGGCGATCGCGACCTCGGTGTTGGAATCCATCGTGAACGTGACCATGCCGTCGACATCGGCGGGCGTGAGGCCGGCGTCGTCCAGGGCATCGAGCACCGCCTCCGACGCGAGACGCAGTTCACTGCGGCCGGAGTTCTTGGAGAAGTCGGTGGCGCCGATCCCGACGATCGCCGCCTTGCCGGACAATCCACTCCCACTCACGCCAGGTCCCCGATCGTCAAGGTCGCGGTGGCGATCACATGGTCGCCGAGACTGTTGCTGCCAACGATTTTCAGCGTGATCACCCCATCGTCGATCGCGGTCACCTCACCGGAAAACGTCACCGTGTCGTAGGCGTACCACGGCACACCCAGGCGCAGCGAGATCGACTTGATGATCGCGGTCGGACCCGCCCAGTCCGTGATGTACCGCTGCACCAGGCCGGTGTCGGTGAGGATGTTGACGAAGATGTCCTTCGATCCCTTGGCCTGTGCCTTGTCCCGGTCATGATGGACGTCCTGATAGTCCCGGGTGGCGATCGCGGTCGACACGATGAACGTCGGGTCGCCGTACAGCGCGAGCTCGGGAAGCTTCGTGCCAACCGATATGGAGGGGGCGCTCATCGTTGCGCCTCCTCACCGGGCTCCCACGCATACAGCGTCCACGCGGGACCTGACTCTCCCTCTGGGAAATCGATATACGTTGCGTGAACAGGCATTCCGATCTCCACGGTGGCCGGGTCGACGTTGCGGAGCTGGCCGAGCATCCGTACGCCTTCTTCAAGTTCGACGAGCGCGATCACAAACGGCAGCGTGCGCCCGGGCACCTTCGGCGCGTGGTGCACCACGAAGCTGAACACGGTGCCCTTACCGCTGGCGACGACGTAGTCGGTCGGCTTGTCTTTGTCCTGCCACAGCGCGGGCACTGGCGGATGCACCAATGTGCCGTCGGGGCGCTTCTGGATGCGCAACTCGTGCGCGTTGACGCCGTCCCAGAAGAACTTGGTGTCACGAGACGACGCCGGCCGCATCATCATGTCCGCGTCCAGATCGTCGGGCACCGCCGCGACCCCGCCTTTGTCGGCGTTGTCGGCCGGCCTGAACTTCATGATGCGCCACATCATCTCGGCGACCGGATCCTCGACGTCGTCACCGACCGTCCACGTGATCTTCTGCGTGATGAAGAAGCCCTCGCCGAGCGCAGTGTTCTTCGGCCCGATGACATCAGTCAGTTCCGCAGTGACGCTGACCTCTTCACCCACCTGCAGGTACCGGTGGTAGATCTGCTCGCAGTTGGTCGCGACCACACCGACATAGCCCGCCTCGTCGAACAAGTCGAGGATCTTGCCGAGAGGGTCGTCGTCGGGCCGGACACCGCCGAGGCCCATCATCGTCCACACCTGGATCATCGCCGGAGGCGCAACGGCGCCGGGATGCCCGGCCGCCTTGGCAGCCAGATCGTCGACGTAGATCGGGTTCCGGTCCCCCATCGCGTCGAGCCAGTGGTCGATCATCGGCTGGTTGACCGGATGCCTACCGGCCCGCGGCTTGCTCTTGCCCTCGGCCTTGATCCGTTCGGCGGCCTTCTGTATCTCGGTCACCGCCTGCTCTTCGCGCGAGCGCTCATCGCCGATGGCGCTCACCGCGGCACCCTCGGGACCTTCAGGCCGGCAGCCGCGATCATCTCCCGCATCACCTCGTTGACACCTCCGCCAAACGTGATCACCAGATTTCGTTTCGTCTGGGAGTCCAGCCATTCCAGCAGTTCCGCAGTGTCGGGTTCGGCCGGGTTGCCGTACTTGCCGACGATCTCCTCGGCGAGACGCCCGGCGTACTGGATGCGTTCGGTACCGAAGACCTTGGTGGCGGCCGCATCGGCGACGTCGATGGTTTCGCCTGATGCGGCGACCTGCCAGTTGAGCAGTTCGTTGATCCGCCACATCGCCTTGAGCTCGCCGAGCGAGCGCTTGACGTCGTCGTGGTTGATCGGGATGTCGCCGTTTCCGCCCGGCTTCGACGCCCACTCGTAAATCCGATCGTAGAGGCTCGCGAAACGGCCTGCCGGCCCGAGCATCACGCGTTCGTTGTTCAGCTGCGTGGTGATCAGCTTCCAGCCGCCGTTCTCCTCGCCGACGAGCATGTCGGCAGGCACCCGCACATCGTTGTAATAGGTGGCGTTGGTGTGGTGGGCGCCGTCGGACAGGATCATCGGCGTCCAGGAGTAACCGGGATCCTTCGTATCGACGATCAGGATCGAAATGCCCTTGTGTTTCACCGCCTCCGGGTCGGTTCGGCAGGCCAGCCAGATGTAGTCGGCATCGTGGGCGCCGGTGGTGAACACCTTCTGCCCGTTGATGATGTACTCGTCGCCCTGCCGAACGGCGGTGGTGCGCAGCGACGCCAGGTCGGTGCCCGCCTCCGGCTCGGTGTAACCGATCGCGAAATGGACCTCGCCGGCGAGGATCGCGGGCAGGAACTTCTTCTTCTGCGCTTCGGTCCCGTACTGCTGCAGCGTGGGTCCGACGGTCTGCAGGGTGACCGCCGGCAGCGGGACGTCGGCCCGGTGCGCCTCGTTGACGAAGATCGACTGCTCGATCGGACCGAAACCGAGCCCGCCGAATTCCTTGGGCCAGCCGACACCGAGCTTGCCGTCGCTGCCCATCCGCTTGATGACCGCGCGGTAGGCCTTGCCGTGGCGGTCCTTCTCCATCTCCTTCGCCTCTTCAAGGGAAATGAGATTCGAGAAGTACTCCCGCAGTTCGGCTTTCAGCTGTTTCTGTTCGGGCGTCAGTTCGATGAACATTTTTAGCTCCCGTCGCCTCGCTCGCCCAGTGCGGCTCCCACCGTGTCGAGCCGGTGTGACGGACCCCCCACCAGGCGGGCGAGGTCCTTGATCGAGGAGTAGTAGCGGTCCATGGGATAGGCGATGTCCATACCCATTCCGCCGTGCAGGTGGTGACACAGCTGCATCACCGGCGGCGCTTGGGAGGCCAACCAGTAGCCAAGGACGTCGATGTCATCGTCAGCTTCGCGACCCTCCGAAAGCCGCCAGGTCACCGAGTTGGACACCAAAGTCAGTGTCCGAGAGGCGATGTAGACCTCGGCCAGCTGCGCGGCGACCGTCTGGAAGGTCGACAGCGGCTTGCCGAACTGCTCCCGGTTGGCCACGTAGTCGGCGGTCAGCCGCAGCGCACCCGCAACCAGACCGGATGCGAAGGCACCGATCGCGGCGAGGGCCAACTGGTTGATGCGGCGGGCGTCCGCGCCGTCGAGCACTCCGTCGACCGCCGCATCGGTGAACGTCACCGAGTACTCGTCGCCGTGGTTCGACGTCGGCGTCTTGGTCGCCGTCACACCGTCCGCCGTCGGGGATACCACGGCTACCCCGGTGTCGGCGGTCACGACGAGCCAGTCCGCTTGCTCCGCATAGGGAACCGCGACTTTGATGCCGTTGAGTCTGCCGTTGGCGAACGTCACCGCAGGCCGATCCGGCAGCGGCGCGCCGGGTTCGTTGAGCGCGGCCGAGAGCACGGCGCCTTTCGCCACCCCGGCGAGATAGCGGTCCTGTTGCTCCTCGGTGGCCGCGTCAAGGAGCGGCAGCAATCCGAGGCCCAACGTGGCCAGCGCGGGGCTGATGGTGCCGTGCCTGCCGATCTCGGTGAGCGCCGTGGACACCTCTGGCAGACCCACCCCGTCGCCGCCGAGGCGCTCTGGCACGGCCAGTGCGGTCACGCCGCCGGCGACCAGTGCGTCCCAAGTGTTGTCACGGCCGAGCACCGAGTTCACCACGTCGGCGACAGCCTGCTGCCCTTCGTCTGGACTGAAGTCCACCCGAATCCTCCTTGATACCGGGAAATTTGCCGCGGTGGCTAAACCTACTTCGTGACCGGACACTTACCGGTGTAATCCACCTGCCAGTGCTTGATGCCGTTGAGCCAACCGGACATCAGCCGCTCCGGCTCGCTGATCGGCTTGAGGTCGGGCATGTGGTCGGCGACCGCGTTGAAGATCAGGTTGATGGTCATCTTCGCCAGGTTCGCACCGATGCAGTAGTGGGCGCCGGTGCCGCCGAAGCCGACATGCGGGTTGGGATCGCGCAGGATGTCGAACTTGTGCGGGTCCTCGAACACCTCGTCGTCGAAATTAGCCGAGCGGTAGGACATCACGACCCGCTGGCCCTTCTTGATCTGCACGCCACCCAGCTCGACATCCTCCAGAGCGGTGCGCTGGAACGCCGACACCGGGGTGGCCCAGCGGACGATCTCGTCGGCCGCGGTCTCGGGCCGTTCCCGCTTGTAGAGCTCCCACTGCTCGGGGTTCTGCGAGAACGCGATCATGCCGTGGGTGATCGAGTTGCGGGTGGTCTCGTTGCCGGCGACCGCGAGCATCACCACGAAGAAGCCGAACTCGTCGTCGGAGAGCTTCTCCCCCTCGATGTCGGCCTCGATCAGCTTGGTGACGATGTCTTCGGTCGGGTTCTTGGCCCGCTCCTCGGCCATCTTCATCGCGTACTGGATCAACTCGAACGACGAGACCGCGGGATCGACATCGGCGTACTCCGGGTCTTCACCGGCGGTCATCTCGTTGGACCAGCGGAAGATCTTGTCGCGGTCGTCCTGCGGCACACCGAGCAGCTCGGCGATCGCCTGCAGCGGCAGTTCGCACGAGACCTGTTCGACGAAGTCGCCGGAGCCTTCGGCCGCGGCGGTCTGGGCGATCTTCTGCGCGCGCGCCCGCAGCTCGTCTTCGAGCCGTCCCACGGCGCGCGGCGTGAAGCCGCGCGAGATGATCTTGCGAAGACGGGTGTGCTGAGGCGCGTCCATGTTCAGCAGGACCGCCTTCTGCAGGTCGATCGCGTCACGCGTCATGTCCTGCGGCCACACCGGGATGGCACCGTCCGGCGAACTGCCGAAGACCTCGTTGCGCTTGGACACCTCTTTGACGTCGGCATGCTTGGTCACCAGCCAATAGCCCTTGTCGCCGAAGCCGCCCGTGCCACCGGGCACGTCGACCCAGTGAATCGGCTCGGACTTGCGTAGTTCGGCGAGTTCCTCGACCGGGAGACGCTCGAGGTTCAGGGTCGCGTCGAGGAAGTCGAAGTCAGGGCTGATCGGGCATGAGTTGGGGCCGGGCATAGGAAAGCACTCCTCAATTGCAACGTGTTCTAGTGCCAGTAAAACATGCCTTCTGCGCAGATGAAAGGCACGTAGTCAACGCCGCTTGTCAGAGTAATGAAACGTGTTCTAGCCTGACGGAATGGGTAACCCTGTCATCGTTGAAGCCACCCGCAGCCCGATCGGAAAGCGCAACGGCTGGCTGTCCGGCCTGCACGCCACCGAGTTGCTCGGCGCCACCCAGAAAGCTCTCGTCGAAAAGGCCGGAATCGATGCCGGCGACGTCGAGCAGGTCGTCGGTGGTTGCGTCACACAGTATGGCGAGCAGTCGAACAACATCACCCGGGTGAGCTGGCTGGTGGCCGGCCTGCCCGAACACGTCGGCGCGATGACGGTCGACTGCCAGTGCGGCAGCGGGCAACAGGCCAACGGGCTGATCGCGGGCCTCATCGCGGCGGGAGCCATCGACATCGGCATCGGCTGCGGCATCGAGGCGATGAGCCGTGTCGGGCTGGGCGCCAATGCCGGTCCCGACCGCAGCATCCTGCGGCCGGCCTCGTGGGACATCGACCTGCCCGACCAGTTCACCGCCGCCGAGCGGATCGCCAAGCGCCGCGGGATCACCCGCGAGGAGATCGACCAGTTCGGTTTCGAGTCGCAGCGCAAGGCCAAGCAGGCGTGGGCCGAGGGCCGCTTCGACCGGGAGATCAGCGGCATCGAGGCGCCCGTGCTCGACGAGCAGAAGCAGCCGACCAGCGAACGCCACATCGTCACCCGCGACCAGGGGCTGCGCGACACCACGCTCGAGGGTCTCGCCGGGCTGAAGCCGGTGCTCGAGGGCGGTATCCACACCGCGGGCACGTCTTCACAGATCTCCGACGGCGCCGCCGCGGTGTTGTGGATGGACGAAGACAAAGCGCGCGCACTGGGGTTGAAGCCGCGGGCGCGCATCGTCAGCCAGGCGCTGGTCGGCGCGGAGCCCTACTACCACCTCGACGGGCCGGTGCAGTCGACGGCGAAGGTGCTGGAAAAGGCCGGCATGAAAATGGGTGACATCGACATCGTCGAGATCAACGAGGCGTTCGCCTCGGTGGTGCTGTCCTGGGCGCGGGTGCACGAGCCGGACATGGACCGCGTGAACGTCAACGGCGGCGCGATCGCGCTCGGCCATCCCGTCGGCAGCACCGGCAGCCGGCTGATCACCACCGCGCTGCACGAATTGGAGCGCACCGACAAGAGCACCGCGCTGATCACGATGTGTGCCGGCGGCGCGCTATCCACCGGCACGATCATCGAGCGGATCTAACCGCGCCGCTTTGTCTCACGAGCAGACGCGAAGTGCCCCGAAATCGCCGCGATCAGAGGCATTTTGCGTCTGGTCGCCCCGCCTACTCGCGCCTGACCGTCGGGCTGAAGCGCGCCCGGATGTGGTGAATCCTGCCGTCCGAGGCGGGAATCAAGAACGTCTCGCGCACCGGGGCCACGACTCGGCGGCCGGCGAGCTTCGCCTTGGTGACGACCGTGAACGTTGCGTGCACGTGGTCGCCGTCGACGGTGAACTGGCGGTCCGTCGTCGCTTCGATGATTCGGTACTGCGGTCCCCGATTGAGGCTGCGCCGCAGGTGGTCGCCGGAGAAGCCGGTCTTGACGCCCTGCTCGATGCGCACGCAGTCGGGAGCGAATGGCACATCGTCGGCCCGATGGCTGGCGAGCGCGTCGATGTAGGCGTCGGCCGCCGCAATGCGGTCGGTGTCGGAAACTGTGTCCACCGACCGAGCATAGGATGACCGCCATGCCAAAATCGCGGCCCCGGTTCATGGACACCAAAGCCTCCGACTTCTTCATCAAGTGGATGTCGAAGATCAACACCTTCATGTACCGCCGCAACAACGGCGCGGGGCTCGGCGGCGAGTTCCAGGGCATCCCGGTGGCGCTGCTGACAACCACCGGCCGCAAGACCGGTGAACCGCGGGTGAGCCCGCTGTACTTCCACCGCGACGGCGACAAGGTGATCGTCGCCGCGTCCAAGGGCGGCAGCGACAAGCACCCGATGTGGTACCTGAACCTCAAGGCCAAACCGAAAGTCAAGGTGCAGATCAAAAGCGAGGTGCTCGACCTCACCGCGCGCGACGCCACCGAGGAGGAACGCGCGCGGTACTGGCCGCGGCTCGTGGAGATGTATCCGACCTACGAGGACTACCAGTCCTGGACCGACCGCCGGATCCCGTTGGTGGTCTGCGAGCCCTGATCAGGCGCCGTAGACGGGAACCGGCGTGCGCGCCTTGCCGAGCAGGTCGGCGACGACGGGCCCCAATTCGGCGGGATCCCACCGGGCGCCCTTGTCCAATTGCGGGCCGTGCGCCCAGCCCTCTGCGATCCGGATGATGCCGCCCTCGACCTCGAACATGCGGCCGGTGACGTCCTTCGACTCGACGCTGCCCAGCCAGACCACCAGCGGGGAGATGTTCTCCGGGGCCATCGCGTCGAAGTCCTGGTCCTGAGTGGCCATCATCTCGGCGAACACGGTCTCGGTCATCCGGGTTCGGGCCGAGGGCGCGATCGCGTTGACGGTGACGCCGTACCGGCCCATCTCGGCGGACGCGACCAGCGTCAGCGCCGCGATCCCCGCCTTGGCCGCACTGTAATTCGCTTGTCCCACACTGCCTTGCAGGCCGGCGCCCGAACTCGTATTGATGATCCGGGCGTCGACTGGATTGCCGGCTTTGGACTGTGCGCGCCAATACGCCGCGGCGTGCCGCATGGTGGCGAAGTGCCCCTTGAGGTGCACGGCGATGACGGCGTCGAACTCCTCTTCGCTGGTGTTGGCGAACATCCGGTCACGAACGATGCCTGCGTTGTTGACAAGGACGTCGAGCCCGCCGAACGTGTCGACAGCCGCCTGGATGAGGCCCTCGGCTTGAGCCCAGTCCGCGACATTGGCACCGTTGGCGACGGCTTCCCCTCCGGCCGCGGTGATCTCGTCGACGACGCTCTGCGCGGCGCTACCGCCCCCGGCGGGCGACCCGTCCAGGCCGACGCCGATGTCGTTGACCACCACGCGGGCGCCCTCGGCGGCGAACGCCAGCGCATGCGCGCGTCCGATGCCGCCACCCGATCCCGTCACGATGACCACACGGCCGTCGAGCAATCCCATATCTGTTGTCTCCCTTGGTTATTTGATGTCAGCAGTGGTGGTTGCCAGGTAATGGGGCGGCTCGCCGCCACCGTGGACTTCGAGCGATGCGCCGCTGATGTAGGAGGCCGCGTCGGAGGCCAGGAATGCGGCGGCCCACCCCACGTCGGCCGGTTCAGCGAGTCGGCCGAGGGGGACGTTGCGTGAGATCGCCGCGATCGAATCCGCGTCGCCGTAGAACAATTCGGACTGCTCGGTCTCGACCATGCCGACCACCACCGAGTTCACCCGGACCTTCGGTGCCCACTCGACGGCGAGGGTGGCGGTGATGCTTTCCATACCGGCTTTGGCCGCGCCATAGGGTGCGGTTCCCGGCGTGGGTCGGCGGCCACTGACGCTGGCGACGTTGACGATCGACCCGCCGTGCTCCTGCTTTTGCATCACCGCGTTCGCGTGCGTGGAGACCGACAACGGGCCCAGGAGGTTCAGTTCGACGATCTTCCTGCTGAACTTCGCCGATGCTTCGGCGGCGAGCACATAGGGCGACCCGCCCGCGTTGTTCACCACCACATCGAGGCGACCGTGCCGGTCGACGATGGTCTGGATCAGCGCGCCCACCGCGTCGTCGTCACGCACATCGCACGGGTGGAACTCGTAGGGCAGGCCCTCGACCGGTCGGCGGGCACAGGTCACCACGCGGGCACCCTGGTCGGCGAACACCGCACTGATCCCGGCGCCGACGCCGCGCACCCCGCCGGTCACCAGGACCACCCTGTCCTTGAGTCCGAGCTTTATGTCTTGCAGGTCGGTCACTGTGCTAGCGTACCAAGCAAGTGCTTGCTTTCCTACGCCGTCCCCCAGGAAGTAGTCGGGAGTTTCGATGACAATCGCTCATTCCATCACCGAACCGGGCATCGTCTCGGTCACCGTCGACTACCCCCCGGTCAATGCGATCCCCTCGCGCGGATGGTTCGAACTGGCCGACGCGATCACCGCAGCGGGGCGGGACCAGAGCACCCACGTCGTGATCCTGCGCGCCGAGGGTCGGGGTTTCAACGCCGGTGTCGACATCAAGGAGATGCAGAACACCGAAGGCTTCACCGCGCTGATCGACGCCAACCGCGGCTGCTATGAAGCGTTTCGCGCGGTCTACGAGTGCGCGGTGCCCGTCGTCGCCGCGGTGAACGGCTTCTGCGTCGGCGGCGGTATCGGCCTGGTCGGCAACGCGGACGTCATCGTCGCCTCCGACGACGCCACGTTCGGGCTGCCCGAGGTCGAACGCGGCGCGCTCGGCGCGGCCACCCACCTGTCGCGATTGGTGCCCCAGCACATGATGCGGCGACTGTTCTTCACCGCCGCCACCGTGGACGCGGCAACGCTGCACCACTTCGGTTCTGTGCATGAGGTGGTACCGCGCGCCGAACTCGACGAGGCCGCGTTGCGCGTCGCCCGAGACATCGCCGCCAAGGACACCCGGGTCATCCGTGCGGCCAAGGAGGCGCTGAACTTCATCGACGTGCAGCGGGTGAACTCGAGCTACCGCATGGAACAGGGCTTCACATTCGAGTTGAACCTCGCGGGGGTCTCCGACGAGCACCGCGATGCATTTGCCGGCACGTCCAAGGGGGAAAAGGCGTGACAGACAAGAGAACTACGGTCGACGACGCGGTCTCTTCGATTCGTAGCGGCATGACCATCGGCCTCGGCGGGTGGGGTTCGCGCCGCAAGCCGATGGCGTTCGTGCGGGCGCTGCTGCGTACCGACGTCACCGACCTGACCGTTGTCGCCTACGGCGGACCCGACCTCGGGCTGCTGTGCTCGGCGGGCAAGGTCAAGCGCGTCTACTACGGCTTCGTGTCGCTGGACTCGCCACCGTTCTACGACCCGTGGTTCGCCAAGGCCCGCACCAGCGGTGCGATCGAGGCGCGCGAGATGGACGAGGGCATGCTGCGGTGTGGCCTGCAGGCGGCGGCACAGCGGCTGCCGTTCCTGCCGATCCGAGCCGGGCTCGGCAGCGATGTGCGCGCGTTCTGGGGTGACGAGTTGAAAACCGTGACGTCGCCATACCCGACCGGTGACGCTTACGAAGAACTCATCGCGATGCCCGCGCTGGCCCTGGATGCCGCATTTGTGCACATGAATCTCGGTGACGCACAAGGTAATGCGGCCTACACCGGTATCGACCCCTACTTCGACGACCTGTACCTGATGGCCGCCGAGCGCCGGTTCCTGTCGGTCGAGCGCGTGGTCGCGACCGAGGAGCTGGTCAAGGCCGTGCCGCCGCAGGCGCTGCTGATCAACCGGATGATGGTCGACGCCGTCGTCGAGGCCCCCAACGGCGCGCACTTCACTACCGCCGAACCGGATTACCGCCGCGACGAGAAGTTCCAGCGGCACTACGCCGAGGCCGCGGGTTCCGACGAGTCGTGGCAGCAATTCGTCCAGACCTATCTGTCGGGTACCGAGGCCGATTACCAAGCGGCCGTGCGCAAGTTTGGAGAGAGCAAGTGATGTCGGTATCCCGTGCCGAAGTGTGCGCCGTCGCGTGCGCCGAACTCTTCCGCGACGCCGGCGAGATCATGGTCAGCCCGATGACGACCATGGTGTCGATCGGCGCCCGGTTGGCCCGCTTGACCTTCTCCCCCGACATCCTGCTGACCGACGGTGAGGCGCGCCTGCTCGCCGACACACCCGCCCTCGGCGCCGCAGGCGCGATCGAGGGGTGGATGCCCTTCGGCCGGGTCTTCGAGACGCTGGCGTGGGGTCGACGGCATGTGGTGATGGGCGCCAACCAGATTGACCGCTACGGTAATCAGAATCTCTCGGCGTTCGGACCGCTGCAGCAGCCGACTCGCCAGATGTTCGGGGTGCGCGGTGCGCCCGGCAACACCATCAACCACGCGACCAGCTACTGGGTCGGCAACCACTCGAAACGGGTGTTCGGCGACTCCGTCGACGTGGTTTCGGGCATCGGCTGGGACAAGGTCGATCCGGGCAACCCGGCCTACCGGTTCGTCAACGTCCACCGGGTGGTGACCAATCTCGGCGTGTTCGACTTCAACGGCCCCGAGCATCAGATGCGGGCGGTCTCGCTGCACCCCGGGGTTCAGGCCGAGCAGGTCGCCGAGAACACCTCGTTCGAGGTTCACGGACTGGGATCGGCGGAGGAGACTCGACTGCCCACCGAGAGCGAGCAGAAGCTGATCCGCGAAGTAATCGACCCGAAAGGTCTGCGGGACAAGGAAATACGGTCATGAGTAAGTTGCGCACACCGTTGACCGAGCTGGTCGGCATCGACCATCCGGTGGTCCAGACCGGCATGGGCTGGGTGGCGGGTGCGCGGCTGGTCTCGGCGACTTCCAATGCCGGCGGTCTGGGGATCCTGGCGTCGGCGACCATGACGCTGGAGGAACTGCAGACCGCGGTCACCAAGGTGAAGAGCGCGACCGACAAGCCGTTCGGCATCAACATCCGCGCGGACGCGGGCGACGCCGGCGAGCGCATCGACCTGCTGATCCGCGAGGGCGTCAAGGTCGCCTCGTTCGCGTTGGCGCCCAAGCCCGACCTGATCGCCAAGCTCAAAGAGGCCGGGGTCGTGGTGATTCCGTCGGTGGGCCTGGCCAAGCACGCCAAGAAAGTGGCGGGCTGGGGCGCCGACGCGGTGATCGTGCAGGGCGGCGAGGGTGGCGGCCACACCGGTCCGATCGCGACGACGCTGTTGCTGCCGTCGGTACTGGATGCGGTCGATATTCCCGTTGTGGCGGCCGGTGGCTTCTTCGACGGCCGCGGCCTTGCGGCGGCGTTGTCGTATGGCGCCGCGGGCGTCGCGATGGGCACCCGGTTCCTGTTGACGTCGGATTCGACGGTGCCGGACGCGGTCAAGCGGCGATACCTCGATTCGGGGCTGGACGGCACCGTCGTCTCGACCCGCGTCGACGGAATGCCGCACCGGGTGTTGCGCACCGGGCTGGTGGAAAAGCTCGAGAGCGGATCGCGACTGCGCGGGTTCTCCGCGGCGGTACGCAACGCCCAGAAGTTCAAGAAGATGTCGGGCATGACGTGGCGGTCGATGATCCGCGACGGCCTCGAGATGCGGCACGGCAAGGAGTTGACGTGGTCACAGGTCGTGATGGCGGCCAATACCCCGATGCTGTTGAAGGCCGGCCTGGTCGAGGGCAACACCGACGCGGGCGTACTCGCTTCTGGGCAGGTCGCGGGGATGTTGGACGATCTGCCGTCGTGTGCCGAGCTGATCGAGTCGATCGTGGCAGATGCGGTCAAGCAGCTGCAGGCGGCGGCCGCGTTGATCGACTGAGCCGCGGTCTCACCTCAGCACCGCAGCGCCGAACCAGTGGCTCAACAGCAAGGCGACCTCGACGTCCGATCGGTCGTCGGCTATCGGCTTACCGCGGCGCTCGATGGCGCGCTGGACGCGATACTTCACCGAGTTGAAATGCAGATGCAGTTCCTCGGCAGCAGTGGTGTAGCTGGACCCGGTCCGCATGTAGACCAGCAGCGTTTCCCGAAGCCGCTCATCACTTTCCGTGGGAGATGCCAGCGGGCCGAGGATGTCGCCGATCCACGCCGACGCTGCGTCGAGGTCGTTACCCAGCAGAGCCGCCACCGAAAGGCCCGGATCACTCGCCAGGGTGACGCGGCGTGAACCCGCACCGGCCGTGATTGCGACCCTGCGCGCATCTTGCGCCTGTTGATGTGAACGTCGGAAACCGTCGATACCCGGCAAGGGGTTCCCTGCTGCGATGCATGGGCCGCTGGTGTCGCCCGCCAGCTCTCGTAGACGCATCGGCGCCTTGACAGCCGCCTCCTGCGACAGTGACATCCAACCCCACCCGGTGACGCGATCCACCGCGATGAACAACGAATTGTCCTGAGCACCTACAGATTCGGCGACTGATCGGAAGGACGGTTCCAACGCCGCCGGTTCGGCGCCGTCATCGGACTCAGCACACCAGACGACGACGGCGAGGTGGATTCTCCTGAGCGAGTATCGGATCGCAGTAGTCATCGCGTCGACGTCGACATTGCCGCCGGCGAGTATCTCGCGGACCCGCGCGGTGCGCAGGCTGTTTCGGTTCTCCAGCCAACGCTCACGCTCTTCCTGGTAGGTGGCGATGACCCGCTGCGAGATCCAGTCGATGTATTCGAATGACGTCGCCGCCATTCGTTCGAAGACATCCAGGCTCAGGCGGGGGTCCAGGTCGGCGGCGCGAATCTCGTTGAGCACCGCCTCCAGCGCAGCCCGGTGACCCAGCCGGTAGGCACGCACGAGCGCGTCGGCGGAAATCTCGCGCTGGGACAACCGCCGGGCGTACTCGAGCGCCGCCGTCGGCGGCTCGACCTGAGTAACCGGAATTCCGTGCCGGATCGCCGCAAAGAATGTGTCGACGTTTCCCGAGACGGTCTCCCGCAGCAACTGGGTGAGTTGTGGGTCGCCCCCGAGCTCGGCGATCTCGGTGACCAGCAGTTGCTGGATCCGCCCGGTCACCTCGTCGAGCTTCGCGGACAGCCGGCCGACGATGAGGGCCGCATTCTTTCCGACAACTGCGTCGTCATCGGGTGGGGGATCCGCCATGAATAGACGGTAGTTCGGCGACGATGCGGCGGAGGGCGTTTGTCGGTAACAGACGAAGCCCTGCCAACACTTGGTCGGTTTTCGACGTTCACCGCAGAAGTCGGTCTCCGTAACGTTCACGACGAACGGAACGCCGGCGATCCAGCAAACAGTCGGCACCAAATCCCACATCGATTCCGCCCTGCGGAGAAATGAGCGAACCATGTCCTACCTCGCGCCCATCGTGATCTTCCTGTTGGTGCTTCTGCCGCTGTTGCTCCCGGCCTCGATCAGCGGGTTCCACGCCATTGCCGACGTCCGGCGGAAGCGTCGCGATCCTCGGCCCCGCCGCCTCGTCACCGAGTTCGCGTGATCGCGGAAGCTCCCGACATCCCACGAGGACGGACATCCGACCATGACATCGTCAACCCAACCCAGCACCGCAACCCTGCGGACCGTCAAAGCCCCACCGCGAACCGCATCCCAGTCCGCCATGGCTCCTGCGCGCAAGCCCAACGAGAAGTTCATGCGATACGTGCAGAATCCCGTCTGGAACTTCTTGTGCGACCATTACTTTCGCCTTGAGATCGACGGCTGGCACCGGATCCCCGACGAGCCGTCACTGCTGGTCGGTATTCACTCCGGCGGTTCGCTGACCATGGACGCGTGGACCTTGGTGCACTCGTTCTATCGGCACTTCGAGGGGCGCCGTGCCCTGCACGGCACCGCCCACGACGTGCTGATGTCCGCACCGCTGTTGGGCGACTACTTCAAGGCCGTCGGGGTGATCCGCGCATCGCGCGACGGCGTCACATCCGCGTTGGCGGCGGGCCACGACGTGATCGTCTGGCCCGGCGGCGAGCAGGACGCGATGCGCAACTGGCGACATCGCGACAAGGCAGTTCTGGCCGGACGCAAGGGCTTTGTACGCCAGGCCATTCGGTCGGGGGTGCCGATCGTTCCGGTGGCGACCGTCGGCGGCCACGACACCGTGTTCGTGCTCTCCGAGGGACGGTTCATCGCACGCTGGACGGGACTGGGCAAGCGCCTGCGCGGCGCGACCGCACCGATCATCGCGGGGTTCCCGTTTCCGCTCGCCGTCGAGATTCTGCCCACGCATCTGCCGCTGCCCGCGAAGATCCGGACGGAGTTGCTCGACCCGATACGAGTCGACCCGGACCCGGCACGCGCCGACGACACCGAATACGTCGACGCGATCTACGACGAGGTCGAACGTGCGATCCAGGCCGGCATGGATCGGCTGGCCAAGCGACGCAGCTTCCCGGTGCTGGGGTGAGCAAGCGATGGCCAGCCACGAGATCGGCGCCAAACCGAAAACAATTGCGGTAGACCAATTTTGGCGTGAAAAAGACCTACCGAAGGGTGGGCTTCGACGTTCGTCAGTTTACCCGCATCGATGCTGCCAAACCACCGAGACGGCGCATTCAGAGGCGCACACTGGCTATCGCGCAAACCGATCAGCCCGCATAATCCCGCCTGCGTAAATAAATCAGCCACTAGGTCAGCTAGCAAAGGAGTGACGATGACAATCGCGGATGTAACGAAGGTTGATTTGGACAGCGTCGACCTCGCCGATCCGGCGGTCTGGGACGACGGCGTGCCCTACGAACTGTTCAAGCGGATGCAGCGCGAGGCACCAGTGCATTTCAGTCCGCAGAACAATGCGCCGGGCGAAGGCGGCTTCTGGTCGATCACCCGCTTCGACGACGTCCGCGCCGTCAGCAGGGACCACAGAACCTTCTCGTCCGAGAAACGCGGCATCTTCCATCTCAACGACATCGCCGAAGGTGTTCCGCTGGACCTTCAGCGGCTGCAGCTGATCTCGATGGACCCGCCGCGCCACGACCGGCTCAAGGCGCTGGTCATCAAGGAATTCACCCCGGAGAAGATCGCCGAGCACGACGAGGACGTCAAGCAGATCATCAGCGATGTCCTCGACAGCGTCGCCGACAAAGAGCGGTTCGACTTGGTGGCCGACGTGGCGCGGCCCATCCCCGCGCGGGTGATCGGCTCGCTGCTCGGCACACCACCCGAAGACGACCAGAAGCTGGTGCATTGGACGAACGTCTTCACCGCGTTCGAGGACCCCGTCATCCGGGAGCAATGGAGTGACGCCGGCGCCGTCGTCGCCGAGATCATCGAGTACGTCAACCATCAGCTCGCGGAGCGCACCGACAGCGTGTCGGGCAACCTGGTCAACACCATGCTCACGGCCGAGGTGGAGGGCCAGAAGCTCACCGAGCTCGAGATCGCCACGTTCTTCGTGTTGCTGATGTCCGCGGGCAACGACTCCACCCGCGCCACCTACAGCGCCACGATGCTGGAGATACTGCGTAACCCCCAGCTTCGCGACCAGCTCCGCGAGAATCCGGACCTGATCGACGCCGCAGTCGAAGAAGGGCTGCGCTGCTATCCCGCGTTCGCCTTCATGGCCCGCGCGGCAACCAAAGACACCGAGCTGCATGGCAAGACGATCAAAGAGGGTGACCGTCTGTTGCTCTGGTACATCGCTTCGAACCGCGACGAGAGCGTCTTCGAGAATCCGGGCGAGTTCGACATCACCCGCGAGGGTCTCGCCGACAAGCATCAGGCCTTCGGTGGTCGCGGCAAGCACTTCTGCCTGGGCGCCAACCTCGCGCGTCTCGAGCTCAAGCTGTGGATCCAGCAGACCTTGGAACGCTTCCCGGATCTCGAATTGGACGGTGAGCCGACCCGGGTGCGAGCCCTGTTCCTCAACCAGTACAACTCGATTCCTGTGCGGAGGTCAGCGATGAGCGGCTTGCGCGAAGAGCAGAGGACATCGTGACGACGACCGAGACGGCCCGCGCCAGACCGGCCTACCGTGAGGTCGAAATCGATGTCGAGGTTCGTCGCCGTGAAGTAGCGGCCGACGGTGTCGTGACCCTGACGCTCGCCGACCCCAGCGGCGCGGACCTGCCGGACTGGGCGCCGGGCTCGCACATCGACCTGATCATGACGCCGTCGCTGGTGCGGCAGTACTCGCTGTGCGGCGATACGGCGAATCGCTCGGAGTGGCAGGTCGGCGTGCTGCTCGACCCGAACAGCCGTGGCGGGTCCCAATTCGTCCACGACAAGCTCCACGAGGGCAGCACGGTACGGGTTCGCGGCCCGCGCAACCACTTTCCGTTGGTGAGCGCCCCACGCTACCTGTTCATCGCGGGCGGGATCGGGGTCACGCCGTTGCTGCCGATGATCGGAGCGGCCGAAGCTACCGGCGCAGACTGGCGCCTGCTGTACGGCGGTCGGGAGCGATCGACGATGGCTTTCGTCGATGAGCTGGAACGCCACGGGCCGCGCGTCAGCATATGCGCTCGGGATGTTCAGGACGGACCGAACTTCAGGGCCAGCCTCGCGACGGCGCTGTCCGAGCCAGGCCAGGACACGCTCGTCTACTGCTGTGGGCCCGAGGGGTTGCTCGCCGCGGTCGAGGAGGCCTGTAACACCTGGCCCGAGAACAGCCTGCACATCGAACGTTTCTCGGCCAAGGCGGTGGAGGAACCGGCCGACGCGCTGGCGTCATTCGAAGTGGAGTGCCAGCGCTCGGGCGTGACTTTGACTGTGACGCAGGACAAATCGATCTACGAAGCATGCGACGAAGCCGGCGTCGACGTGCTGGGCTCCTGCATGGAAGGCGTGTGCGGGACCTGCGAATGCGACATGATCGAGGGCGAGGGCGATCACCGCGACTCCGTGCTCAACGACGCCGAGAAAGCAGCCAACGAAACGATCATGATCTGCGTTTCGCGCGCCCGTTCGGAGAGGTTGGTGCTGGACCTATGAGACCGAACTACCCATTCAATTGCTGGTATGTCGCCGCGACGAGCGACGAGGTCGGCCAGGATCTGTTCTCCCGCCGCCTGCTTGGCGTTCACGTCATGCTGTACCGCCTGGGCTCCGGTGGCGTCGTAGCCATGGAAGACCGATGCGCGCACCGAGCCTATCCGCTTTCGCTCGGCTGGCGAGACGGCGACCGGGTGGTCAGCGGCTACCACGGCATGGTCTACGAACCCGACGGCCGGCTGGTCCATGTCCCGTCCCAGGAGAACGTCCCGCCGGGTGTGCGGGTGCGGACCTACCCGGTCTACGAGGAGTCGCCCTTCATCTGGGTCTGGCTCGGCGATCCCGGAGCGGCCACACTGCGCCCACCGCCGCGGGTGCCGTGGTACGCCGACGGAACGGGTTGGGAAAGTACCACCGAGGTGCTGCGCGTAGAGGCCAACTACCTACTGCTACAGGAGCATTACCTCGACCTGACGGACGTGTTCGTGATGCACCCGGAGGCCGTTCCTCCGGATATCGAGAGGCTGCCCCAACTCGACGAGGTCGAGGTCTCCGAGCGGTCGGTCGCCTACTCCCGATCGTTGCCATCCAGCCGGATGGCGGCATGGGAGGCCGAGATCACCGGTCTCCCGGCGGCCACGACCGGAGCACGACACGAGGAGGGGATATTCGTCTCGCCCGCCCTCCATGTGCAGCGGTACGCCATCGAGCCAGAGGGAGACCGGTCCTACGACCTATTGCGGATTCAGGGATTCACTCCTGAATCCCCTGGCATCACCCACGTCTTCCTGCGGATGGCCCGCAACTTTGCCACCGACGACGGCAAAGTCGGCGAGTTCCTGCGGACGATGTTCCACGACTGGGCGATGCGGGATGCCGGTGTGCTCGAGACGATTCAGCGTCGGCTCGACGAGGACATCTATCCTCGTCGCGACATCAACGTGAAAGCCGACCGCGCCGCGATTCGGGCGCGCCGCATCGCCATGGAGATGGTCGACGAGGAGTCCGGCCGCTTCCTGCTGCACGGGTTGATGTCATGACTGCGCTACGTCGTGGGGACCGACAAGAGAATGCGATGTCCAACGAATTCGACTACGACGTAGTGGTTGTCGGGTCAGGCTTCGGCGGCAGCGTCACAGCGCTGCGGCTCACGGAAAAGGGCTACCGCGTAGGCGTCCTGGAGGCCGGTCGGCGCTTCACCGACGACCAATTCGCGAAAACCAGCTGGGACATCCGCAAGTTCCTGTGGGCGCCGAAGCTCGGCTGCTACGGCATCCAGCGGATTCATCTGCTGCGTGACTGCCTGATCCTGGCCGGCGCAGGTGTCGGTGGCGGCTCGCTGAACTACGCGAACACCTTGTACCAGCCCTCGGGTCCGTTCTACAACGACCCTCAATGGGCGCACATCACCGACTGGCAAGACGAACTGGCGCCGTACTACGACCAAGCCAAGCGCATGCTTGGAGTGGTTCTCAACCCGGACATGACCCCGGCCGACGAGATCATGAAAGCGGTCGCCGACGACATGGGCGTTGGCGACACGTTCGTGCGGACTCCCGTCGGCGTGTTCTTCGGCGAGCCTGGTGAGACCGTCGCCGACCCCTACTTCGGCGGCGCCGGACCGGCGCGCACCGGCTGCATCGAGTGCGGCGGATGCATGACGGGCTGCCGATACGGCGCGAAGAACACGTTGGTGAAGAACTATCTTGGCCTTGCCGAAAGTGCCGGGGCCACAGTGCATCCGCTGACCACTGTCACATCGCTGCGGCAAGCACCGGACGGCACGTGGCACGTCGGCACCGTGCGCACCGGCCGGGTGCTGCGCAAGAACCGCCGAACTTTCACCGCGCAGCACGTAGTCCTGGCCGCCGGCACGTGGGGCACACAGAACCTGCTTCACAAGATGAAGGACAACGGCACGCTGCCCCGGCTGTCGGACCGGCTCGGCGTGCTCACCCGGACCAATTCCGAGTCGATCCTCGGCGCCTCGAAGTACAAGGTCGACCCGGCACTTGACCTCACTCGCGGTGTGGCGATCACCTCCTCCATCCACCCCACCAGTGACACCCACATCGAATCGGTGCGGTACAGCAAGGGCTCGAATGCGATGGCCTTTCTGCAGACCCTGATGGTCGACGGTGGCGGCCGATGGCCACGGTGGGTGAAGTTTCTGGGCGCGGCCGCGAAGAATCCGGTTGCGCTGCTGCGCGTGCTGACGGTGAAGAACTGGAGCGAGCGCACCGTGATCACCCTCGTGATGCAGAACCTGGACAACTCCATCACCACGTTCACCAAGGGCGGACTGCGCGGGCGGCATTTGTCGAGCAAGCAGGGGCACGGCGAGCCCAATCCGACCTGGATCCCTGTCGGCAACGAGGCGACGCGCAGGATCGCCGAGAAGATTCACGGCGTGTCCGCGGGAAGCTGGGGAGAGCTGTTCAACATCCCGATGACCGCGCATTTCCTCGGCGGGTGCACCATCGGTTCCGATCCCGAGCGCGGTGTCATCGACGCATACCACCGCGTGTACGGCTATCCCACGCTCAGCGTGGTCGATGGCGCTGCGGTCTCGGCCAACCTGGGCGTCAATCCGTCGCTGACGATCACCGCGCAAGCCGAGCGTGCGGCCGCGATGTGGCCGAATAATGGTGAAGTCGATCAACGACCCGAGCAAAGCCAGGGTTATCGCCGGATACCGCCCGTCACCCCACACAACCCTGCTGTACCGGCGTCTGCCCCTGGCGCGTTGCGGCTTCCGCACGTCGAGATTCCTCAATTGAGAATCGCCGTCCCTGGAGAGACACGTCTGTAGCTTGCTAGAGCTATTTGCTTCATCCGTGCTGGATTAAGCTATAGTCTTCATATGACTGAGGTGAAGCTTACTGCTTCATCTGTGCGGGCGACGCTGATCGGCGACGTGGTCGGTTCACGCCGTGTGGCCGACCGTGCCGCCGCGCACCGCGCGATCAACAAGGCGTTGGCCGACGTGGCCGCCGGAGCGATCGATCCGCCCGCGTTCACCGTCGGCGACGAATTCCAGGGCACCTTTCCGACGGTCGGCGAGGCGGTCGACGCGGCTTTGGCCATCCGGCTGGCCGTCGCGCCCGGCATCGACGTCCGATTCGGAATCGGGTGGGGCGCGGTGACGGTACTGGACTCCGAGGCCGGCATCCAGGACGGTCCGGGTTGGTGGGCGGCCCGCGAGGCGATCGAGTGGACCGCAACCGCGCAGCGACAGCCGGGGTTGGCGTCGGTGCGGACGTCGTTCCGGGCGGCCGCCGACACCCGGTCGGACAGCGACGCCATCAACGCCGCGCTGTTGTGTCGGGACCATCTGATTGGATCGCTCGATGACCGCTCATTACGGATTGTGAAGGGACTGTTGACCGATCAGACGAAGAAGGACATCGCCGCCGCCGAGGGAGTCAGCGCGTCGGCGGTGTCCCAACGTGCGGGCCGTGATGGGTTGGACTTGATCGTGGTCGCGTCGCGACTTCTGCGAGGTGTGCCGTGAGCGCGGTCGCGGTGATGCTGATCGCAATGGGCGTGGCCGACGTCGTTCGACGGATGACGGTGCGGGTGTGGGTAGCCGCGGCGGCGGCGCCGGCCGTGGTGGCCGCCTGCGCGGCGCTTGCCGGGCTGTGGCACTGGGGCGACATCGTGCTGTTGACCGTCGCGGCGCTGGCCAGTGTCGGGTGGGTGGTGCTTTGCGCCCGCGCCGAGGTCTCGGGTCGTGGTCAACTCGCCCCGCTGGTGGTGTTCGGCATGGCGCTGTCGGTACTGATCGTGCTGGCCGGGTGGGACTCGCACGTCTCCGGGGTCGTGGCGCGGTGGCCGTCATGGGTCGGACTGTCAGTGTCCGGAGACAAACTGCTGATGATCATCGGCGTCATGCTCATGCAGCTGGTGACCGGCAACCAGTTGGTGCGGCTGGTGCTCGGCTCGGTCGGGGCGGTCAAGCCGGCCGGCGAACCGCAGCCGTCGGACCGGCTCAAGGGCGGCCGCCTTCTCGGGCCGATGGAGCGTGTGCTGATTCTCGGGCTCGGACTGGCCGGTCAGCTCGCAGCGGCCACGGCCGTCGTCGCCGCCAAGAGCATCATCCGGTTCCCGGAGATCAACGCGCAGAAGGCCCGCGAGAACGGCGGTATCGGGATCGACGAGGTGACCGAATACTTCCTCGTCGGCAGCTTCGCCAGCTGGATCGTGGCGCTGGGCGGCCTCGCTCTCGCGCACTAAACAGTAAGCCTTTCGATTCTGCCGAATTCGGACCGCGCCTTTCCTACACTCGCGGCCATGAAGACGAACGCCGCCGTGCTGTGGGGACTCAACGAGCCTTGGAGCATCGAGGAGATCGACCTCGACGGGCCCAAGGAAGGTGAGGTCCTCGTCTCGTTCGAGGCCACCGGGCTGTGCCATTCGGACCACCACGTCGTCACCGGGGATTTCGCCGGTGTGCCGCTGCCGATCATCGGCGGACACGAAGGTGCCGGCATTGTCGCCGACGTCGGACCGGGAGTGCGCGATCTCAAGGTCGGCGACCACGTGGTCACCTCGTTCCTGCCTGCGTGCGGACGCTGCCGCTGGTGTGCCAGCGGGCATCAGAACCTGTGCGATCTCGGCGCCTTGATCCTGGTGGGACTGCAGGCCGACGGCACCTACCGGCGCAAGGTCCAAGGTAAAGACGTCGGCATCCTGTCGGGTGTCGGTAGCTTCTCCGAGTACGGCACGCTGTCGGAGGCCTCGGTCGTCAAGGTCGACGATGATCTGCCGCTTGCTCGGGCGTGCCTATTGGGCTGCGGTGTGATGACCGGGTGGGGCTCGGCGGTCAACACGGCCGACGTCAGCCCGGGCGACACGGTGGTGATCATCGGCTGCGGCGGCATCGGCAGCGGCGCGATCCAGGGCGCGCGACTGGCGGGCGCGGAGCACATCGTCGTCGTGGACATCGTCGAATCCAAGCGGGACAAGGCATTTGAGTTCGGTGCCACGCATTTCGTCACCTCGATGGAGGAGGCCATGGCGTTGGTTGGTGAGCTGACCCGCGGCGTGATGGCGGATTCCGCGCTGTTGACGATGGGCGTGCTCGAGGGCCGGATGATCGACGAGGCGCTCAACGTCGTCCGCAAGGGCGGTGCGGTGGTGATGACCGCCATCGCGTCGATGGCCGACGTGACCCCGACGCTGTCGATGGCGATGATGACGCTGTTCCAGAAGCGGCTACAGGGCAGCCTGTACGGCGAGGCCAATCCGCGCGCCGACATCCCGCGGCTGCTCAACCTCTACCGCGACGGCAAGCTGCTGCTCGACGAAACCGTCACGGCCGAATACAAACTCAACGACATCAACGAGGGCTACGACGACATGCTCGCCGGGCGCAACATCCGCGGCGTGATCATCCACGACCACTGACAGTTGGCCGCGCGGGACTAGAGGCGCTCGATGATCGTGACGTTGGCCGTGCCGCCGCCCTCGCACATCGTCTGCAGGCCGTAGCGACCGCCGGTGCGCTCCAACGTGTTCAGCATCGTGGCGAACAACTTGGCGCCCGTTGCACCGAGTGGATGGCCGAGCGCGATCGCCCCGCCGCTGGGGTTGACCTTCGCGTGGTCGGCGCCGGTTTCCTTGAGCCACGCCATGACCACGGGGGCGAACGCCTCGTTGATCTCAACGGTGTCGATGTCCTCGATCGACAGGCCGGTCTTCTTCAACGCGTACTCGGTCGCGGGAATCGGGCCCGTCAGCATGAACACGGGGTCGGCGCCGCGGGCACTGATGTGATGGATACGCGCGCGGGGCTTGAGGTTGTGTGCCTGCACTGCGTTCTCTGAGGCGAGCAGCACCGCGCTGGCGCCGTCGGAGATCTGGCTGGCCATCGCCGCGGTCAACCGGCCGCCGTCGACGAGGGTCTTCAGCCCGGCCATCTTTTCCAGCGAGGTATCACGCGGGCCCTCGTCGGTGACAAAGCCGGCCCCATCGACCGGGACCGGGATGATCTCGTTCTCGAAGTAGCCGGCGCGGATCGCCTCCTGCGCGCGCTGATGGCTTGCCAGCGAGTACTCCTCCATCTCTTCACGTGAGATGTTCCACTTCTCGGCGATCAACTCCGCGCCGCGGAACTGCGAGATCTCCTGGTCGCCGTAGCGATGCAGCCAGCTCTTGGATTCGTTTGTCGGAGAGGTGAATCCGTACTGCTCGCCGGCGGTCATCGCCGACGAGATCGGGATCTGGCTCATGTTCTGCATACCACCAGCGACGATCAGGTCGGCGGTGCCGGACATGATCGCCTGTGCGCCAAAGGAAATGGCCTGCTGGCTGGACCCACACTGGCGGTCGACGGTGACGCCGGGCACTTCCTCGGGGTAACCGGCGGCGAGCCACGACAACCTCGCGATGTTGCCGGCCTGCGGTCCGATTGCGTCGACGCAGCCGGCGATCACATCGTCGACGACACCCGGGTCGACGTCGACACGATCAAACAGCCCGCGCCACGCCGCGGCGCCGAGATCGACGGGATGCACACCCGCCAGCGATCCGTTGCGCTTACCGACGGCAGTGCGTACGGCGTCAATGACATAGGCGTCAGGCATTGTCGGCTCCTTCTTTGGTGATGCCGCCGAGAACGATCGACAGATATTGACGGCCGACGTCTTCGGCCGTGAGCGGACCGCCTGGCTGATACCAGCGGACCGAAACCCAGGTGGTGTCGCGGATGAACCGGTAGACCAGGTCGACATCGATGTCGGGCCGGAAGTAGCCCTCTTCGACCCCCTGGTTGAGCAGGTCCAGCCACATTTTGCGTTGCTCTTGGTTGCGCTTCTCGACATAGGAGAACCGCTCCTGACCCGCGAGCCGCTTCGCCTCGTCCTGGTAGATGACCACCTGGGCGTGCCGGTGCTCGATCGCCTCGAACGACGTCATGAACAGCCCTTTGAGCCGTTCCAGCGGATTGGGCTCGGTGTCGACGATCTCCTGGTAGCGCGCGAACAGCCAGTCGAGGAATCCGCGCAGCACCTCGTCGACCATCTCCTCCTTGGAGGCGAAGTGGTGGTAGAGGCTGCCGGAGAGGATGCCCGCCGAGTCAGCGATGTCGCGCACGGTGGTCGCGCGCAGGCCACGCTCGGCAAACATCGATGCGGCGAGCTCGAGAAGCTCGTCGCGTCGGCTCGCCGGCTGGCTCAGCGGTGAGGTCATGCCCGTTGACTCGAAACCGAAATGACCTCTCCAGTCAGGTAACTGGAGTACTCGCTGGCCAGGAACGCGATCGTGGCCGCGACTTCCCACGGCTCGGCCGCGCGCCCGAACGCCTCGCCTTCCGACAGCCGATCCAGCAGGTCCGACGAGCTGGTCTTCTCGAGGAACTTGTGCCGGGCAATGCTGGGCGACACGGCGTTGATCCGCACGCCGTACTCGACGGCTTCGATCGCGCTGCACCGCGTCAACGCCATCACGCCGGCCTTGGCCGCGGCGTAATGCGACTGCGAATGCTGTGCGCGCCAACCCAGCACACTGGCGTTGTTGACGATCACCCCGCCGTGGTCGGCTTCGCGGAAGTAGCGCAGCGCCGCCCGCGTCGCGCGCATCACCGACGTCAGCGTCACGTTGAGGACACGGTCCCATTCCTCGTCGGTCATGTCGACGACGGGGGTCTGGCCACCTAGACCGGCGTTGTTGACCAGCACGTCGAGTCGGCCCATCCGCGCGGTGGTCGACGCGATCAATGCATCGACCTGTGCGGTGGACGTCACGTCGCAGACCACACTCTCGACGCGCCCCAGCCCGAGTTCGGCCAACTGATCGCGGGTCTCACCCAGTCGCCGCTCGTGATGGTCGGACACGACGACGTCGGCACCTTCGAGCAGCGCCCGTCGCGCCACCGCCGACCCGATCCCAGTGCCGGCCGCCGCGGTCACCACGACGACCTTTCCGGTTAGAAGGCCGTGTCCGCCAATCTCTTTCGGAGCCTCAGCCAGGTTCACGCGCCTTTGACCTCCCTCGGTAGTCCGAGCACGCGCTCGGCGATGATGTTGCGCTGCACCTCGTTGGACCCGCCGTAGATGGTGTCGGCGCGCGAGAACAGATAGAGCCGCTGCCATTCGTCGAAGTCGCCGTCGGTCAGCGTCAGCCCTTCCCGGCCGAGTACATCCATCGCGATCTCACCGAGTTCGCGATGCCAGTTGGCCCACAACAGCTTCGACACGTTGTCTTGCCCCGGCTGCTCGACATCCATCGTGGCCAGCGCATAAGACCGCATCGTGCGCAAACCCGCCCACGACCGCGTCAGCCGCTCGCGGATCAACGGATCATCAACGGCGCCGGTGTGTTTCGCCAACTCCGCGACTCCCGACAGCTCGCGGGCATATTCAATCTGCTGGCCGAGCGTCGAGACGCCGCGCTCGAAGGTCAACGTGCCCATCGCCACCCGCCACCCGTCGCCGGGCTCACCGACCACCAGCGAGGCATCGGTGCGGGCATCGTCGAAGAACACCTCGTTGAACTCCGAGTCACCGGTCAGCTGCACGATCGGGCGGATCTCGACGCCCGGCTGGTCCAGCGGTACGAGCAGATACGACAGGCCCGCATGCCGCTTGGAGCCCTTCTCCGTGCGCGCGATGACGAAGCACCACTGCGCCCAGTGCGCCAGCGACGTCCATACCTTCTGGCCGTTGATGACCCACTGATCACCGTCGAGTTCGGCCGTCGTCGCCACGTTGGCCAGATCGCTGCCTGCTCCGGGTTCGGAGTAGCCCTGACACCACAGCTCGGTGACATCGAGGATTCTCGGCAGGAACCGCTGCTGCTGCTCGGGGGTGCCGAAGGCGATCAACGTCGGGCCGAGCAATTCCTCACCGAAGTGGTTGACCTTGGCCGGGGCATTCGCGATCGCGTACTCCTCGTAGAACGCGACCCGGTGCGCGACCGACAATCCGCGACCGCCGTGCTCCTGCGGCCAGCCCAGGCACGTCAACCCGGCGGCCGCCAGGTGCTGGTTCCACGCCCGGCGTTCCTCGAACGCCTCGTGCTCCCGGCCCGGCCCGCCGAGGCCTTTCAGCGCCGCGTACTCCCCGACGAGGTTGTCGGCAAGCCAGCCACGGACCTCGGCCCGGAACTCCTCGACCGTAATCACCCTTGTAGGCTAACCTACCAAGCACTTGCTTTGTTAGAGGAGCGTCAATGACTGGCGATCGGCGGACCATTCCGGAGGTCTTGGACCGGATCGCCGACCGGTTTTCCGGCCACAATGCGCTGGTCACAGAGGATCGCACAATCAAATACGCCGAGCTGCGCGATGAAGTCCGCCGCGCGGCCGCGGCGATGATCCAGCTCGGAATCAAGTCCGGCGACCGGGTCGCGATCTGGTCTCCGAACACCTGGCACTGGGTGGTGGCATGCCTGGCCACGCACTACGCCGGCGGCGTCATGGTCCCGCTGAACACGCGCTACACCGCCAGCGAGGCCACCGACATCCTGGCCCGCACCAACGCCCCGCTGCTGTTCGCCTCCGGTGAGTTTCTCGGGGCCGACAAGGCCGCGTCCGTGGATCGCGACGCGTTACCCGACCTGCAGCACGTGGTGCGCGTGCCGATCGAGAAGGACGACGGCACCTGGGACGAATTCATGGCTGAGGGAAAGGACCTCGACGAGGTCGACGCCCGCGCCGCCGCCGTCGCGCCCGACGACGTGTCCGACATCCTGTTCACGTCGGGCACGACGGGGCGCAGCAAGGGCGTGCTGTGCGCGCATCGGCAGTCGCTGGACGCATCCGCCGCGTGGGCCGCCTGCGGCCAACTCACCAGCGACGACCGCTATCTCTGCATCAACCCGTTCTTCCACAACTTCGGCTACAAGGCGGGCATTCTGACTTGTCTGCAGACCGGCGCGACGCTCATCCCCCAGCTGACATTCGACCCGGTGCAGGCGATGGCCGCGGTGGCCGAGCACCGCATCACCGTGCTGCCCGGTCCGCCGACCATCTATCAGACTCTGCTCGATCACCCGAAACGTGCCGACTACGACCTGAGTTCGCTGCGCTTCGCCGTCACGGGCGCGGCGACGATCCCGGTGGTGCTCATCGAACGCATGCAGAACGAACTCGACATCGACATCGTGCTGACCGCGTACGGGCTGACCGAGGCGAGCGGGTTCGGCACGATGTGCCGTGCCGACGACGACGCGGTCACCGTCGCCACCACGTCGGGCCGGCCGATCGCGGATTTCGAACTGCGCATCGATGATCCGGCCGCTGACGGTACGGGTGAGGTGCTGCTGCGCGGTCCTAACGTGATGCTCGGGTACCTCGATGATCCCGAGGCGACTGCAGCGGCGATCGATTCCGACGGCTGGTTGCACACCGGTGACGTCGGCACTGTCGACGAGAACGGCAACCTGCGCATCACGGACCGGCTCAAGGACATGTACATCTGCGGCGGGTTCAACGTCTATCCGGCCGAGATCGAGCAGGTCCTGGCCCGCCTCGACGGCGTCGCCGAATCCGCTGTGATTGGCGTCCCCGACGAACGACTGGGCGAAGTCGGCAAGGCATTCATCGTCACCAAGCCCGGTGTCGAACTAGATGAAGAAGGCGTAATCGCTTACACCCGAGAGCATCTCGCGAACTTCAAGACACCCCGGGCGGTGGAGTTCCTGGATGCGCTACCGCGTAACCCGGGTGGCAAAGTGGTCAAGCCGCTATTGCGGCAACACAGTGAGAGGACTGGGTCTTCCTGATGGACCTGAACTTCGACGACGCCACCCTGGCCTTTCAGGCCGAGGTGCGCGAGTTCCTGGCGAACAACAAGGACTCGTTCCCGACGAAGTCCTACGACACGGCCGAGGGTTTCGAACAGCATCGACATTGGGACAAGGTGCTTTTCGATGCCGGCCTGTCGGTCATCACCTGGCCCGAGAAGTACGGTGGCCGCGACGCGACCCTGCTGCAGTGGGTCGTCTACGAGGAGGAGTACTTCCGCGCCGGCGCGCCGGGTCGCGCCAGCGCCAACGGCACGTCGATGTTGGCGCCGACGTTGTTCGCGCACGGCACCGAAGAGCAGCTCGATCGCGTGCTGCCGAAAATGGCCACCGGCGAGGAAATCTGGGCGCAGGCTTGGTCGGAGCCGGAATCCGGCAGCGACCTGGCATCCCTGCGCTCGACCGCGAGGAAAACCGACGGAGGCTGGCTGCTCAACGGGCAGAAGATCTGGAGTTCCCGGGCGCCGTTCGGCGAGCGGGCGTTCGGCCTGTTCCGTTCCGATCCCGAGGCACAGCGTCACAAGGGCCTGACGTACTTCATGTTCGACCTCAAGGCCGACGGCGTCACGGTGCGTCCCATCGCACAGTTGGGCGGCGACACCGGGTTCGGCGAGATCTTCCTCGACGACGTGTTCGTTCCCGACAACGATGTCATCGGCGAGGTGCACGACGGGTGGCGCGCGGCGATGAGCACCTCGAGCAACGAGCGCGGCATGTCGTTGCGCAGCCCCGCCCGCTTCCTGGCGCCGGCTGAACGGTTGGTGGCCGAATGGGCCAGGGACCGCGACCCCGCGTACGCCGACCGGGTCGCCGACGCCTGGATCAAGGCGCAGGCGTACCGTTTGCACACGTTCGGGACCGTGACGCGCGTGGCCGCTGGCGGTGAGTTGGGCGCCGAGTCGTCGGTGACCAAAGTGTTCTGGTCGGACCTCGACGTCGCGATCCACCAGACCGCACTCGACCTGCGCGGCGCCGACGGTGAGCTCGTCGACAAGTGGACCGACGGCCTGCTGTTCGCGCTCGGCGGACCGATCTACGCCGGCACCAACGAGATTCAGCGCAACATCATCGCCGAGCGCCTCCTGGGACTTCCCCGAAAGTAGTCATATGAACTTCGAATTGGACGAACAGCAGCGCGACTTCGCGGCCAGTATCGACGCCGCGCTGGGCGCCGCCGACCTGCCGGGTGCGATCCGGGCGTGGGCGGCGGGTGACACGGCGCCCGGCCGCAAGGTGTGGGCGCAGTTGACCGACCTCGGCGTCACCGCACTCGTGGTGCCGGAGAAGTACGACGGTATCGAGGCCCACCCGGTGGATCTGGTCGTCGCCACCGAACGGCTCGGCCGGTGGTGCGTGCCGGGTCCGGTCGTCGAATCCATCGCGGTCGCACCCATTCTGCTCGCCGACGACGAGCGCAGCGCCGCGCTGGCCGCCGGCGAGCTGATCGCCACCGTCGCCCTGCCACCGCACGTGCCCTACGCCGTCGACGCCGATACTGCCGGACTGATCCTGATGGCCGACAACAGCGAGGTACGCGAGGGCGCCGCAGGTGCGCGCCACGAGTCCGTGGACCCGAGCCGAAAGCTGTTCGATGTCAGCGCTTCCGGCGATGCCAAGCCGGCCGATGTCGCACGAGCCTATGAGTTCGGCGTGTTGGCGACGGCGGCGCAACTGGTCGGCGCCGGGCAGGCGATGCTCGACATGTCGGTCGAATACGCCAAACAGCGCAGCCAGTTCGGCAAGGTGATCGGTACCTATCAGGCGATCAAGCACAAGCTCGCCGATGTTCACGTCGCCGTCGAACTAGCCCGTCCGCTGGTGTACGGCGCGGCACTCTCGCTGGCCGACAATTCACCCGACACCGCGCGGGACGTCAGCGCCGCCAAGGCCGCTGCGGCCGACGCCGCACTGCTGGCGGCGCGGTCGGCGCTGCAGACGCACGGCGCGATCGGGTTCACCCAGGAGCACGACCTGTCGCTGTGGCTGCTGCGCGTTCAGGCGCTGCGCTCGGCGTGGGGCGATCCGTCCATGCACCGTCGGCGGGTATTGGAGGCCTTGTGACCGAAGAACGTCAACTGCTTCGCGAGACGGTGGCCGCGCTGGTCGACAAGCACGCGTCGCCGGCGGCCGTGCGCGAGGCGATGGAATCCGAACGCGGATACGACGAGTCGCTGTGGAAGCTGCTGTGCGAGCAGGTCGGTGCGGCGGCCCTCGTCGTGCCCGAGGAGCTCGGCGGCGCGGGCGGTGAACTCGCCGACGCGGCCGTTGTGCTCGAGGAACTCGGCAAGGCTCTGGTGCCGACGCCGTTGCTCGGCACCACGCTCGCGGAGTTGGCACTGCTGGCCGCGGACGAACCGGACACCGACTCGCTGGAGGGCCTCGCCGAAGGCGTCAAACTCGGCGCCGTCGTATTCGATGCCGACCACGTGGTCAACGGCGATGTCGCCGACGTGGTGATCGCCGCCGACGGCGACCGGTTGTCCAGGTGGACCCGGTTCACCGCCGAGCGAGTCGACGCGATGGATATGACGCGCCGGCTGGCCCGCCTGGAACCGCAGGAGAGCGCCGACATCGGCGCCGACCCGGGCCTTGCCGACACCGCCGCGCTGCTGCTTGCCGCCGAGCAAATCGGTACCGCCACCCGATGTCTCGACCTCACCGTGCAGTACACCAAGGACCGGGTTCAGTTCGGCAGGCCCATCGGCAGTTTCCAGGCGCTCAAGCATCGGATGGCCGACCTTTATGTCGCCGTGCAGTCCGCGCGGGCCGTCGTGGATGAGGCGCTCGCCACGCCGTCACCGACTTCGGCTGCGCTGGCCCGGTTCTCGGCCAGCGAGGCGTTCACCAAGGTGGCCGCCGAAGCCGTGCAGATGCACGGTGGTATCGCGATCACCTGGGAGCACGACATCCAGCTGTACTTCAAGCGGGCGCACGGCAGTGCGCAGCTGCTCGGACCACCGCGTGACTATTTGCGGCGGCTCGAATCCGAAGTGTTCTAGCGTTAGCAGCGTGAGCATCTCGCTGCGGTCCGGGATTCCGCCGTTCTACGTGATGGACGTGTGGCTGGCCGCTGCGGAACGTCAGCGCAGCCACGGCGATCTGGTGAACCTGTCGGCAGGCCAACCCAGCGCCGGCGCACCCGCCGCCGTCCGTGCAGTGGCGAAAGAGTCGCTGGACACCACCGTGCTCGGCTACACCGTGGCGTTGGGCATCCCGGAACTGCGTGCGGCGATCGCCGGCCGGTACCTCGACCGGTACAGCCTGACCGTGGACCCGAACGATGTCGTGATCACGACGGGCTCGTCGGGTGGGTTTCTGTTGGCCTTCCTCGCTTGCTTCGACGTCGGCGACCGGGTCGCGATCGCCAGCCCCGGCTACCCCTGCTATCGCAATATCCTCTCGGCGCTGGGCTGCGAAGTCGTCGAGATTCCCTGCGGCCCCGAGACCCGCTTCCAGCCGACCGTGCAGATGCTCGAGAATCTCGAGCCGCCCGTGCAGGGTGTCATCGTGGCGAGCCCGGCAAATCCGACCGGCACGGTCATCCCTCCGGAAGAACTGGCGGCGATCGCCGCTTGGTGCGATATGGCCGGAGTGCGGCTGATCAGCGACGAGGTTTACCACGGGCTGGTTTACGAGGGCGCTCCGGCGACCAGTTGCGCATGGCAGACGTCGCGCAATGCCGTTGTCGCCAACAGCTTTTCGAAGTACTTTGCGATGACCGGGTGGCGGCTGGGCTGGCTGTTGGTCCCGCAGGAACTGCAGCGTGCAGTGGACCGTCTGACGGGCAACTTCACGATTTGCCCGCCGACGCTGCCGCAACTGGCGGCGGTCGCGGCATTCACGCCGGAGTCGATCGCCGAAGCCGACGCGCTGCTGCACCAGTACGCCGCCAACCGTCGACTGCTGCTCGACGGGCTGCGCGGTATGGGCATCGACCGACTGGCCCCCACCGACGGCGCGTTCTACGTCTATGCCGACGTCTCGCACCTGACCACGGACTCGCTGTCGTTCTGCTCAAAGCTGTTGGATGACACCGGTGTTGCGATCGCACCCGGAATCGACTTCGATCCGGCACGGGGCGGTTCGTTCGTCCGGCTGTCGTTCGCGGGACCGACCAGCGACGTCACCGAGGCGCTGCGCCGCATCGGCGCGTGGCTGGGCTGAGGTGCCCGCGCGCATGGGCACCACTGCGCAGCGGGCACCGCTGTTGGCGGCTGGTTTCACCACTGCCTTCGGCGCCCACGCCGTCGCAGGCACGCTCGGGACGACCACGACCGGTACAGCCGCCTCACTGCTGACGCTCGGTGCGCTCCTCGCGGTCTACGACGGTGCGGAGGTGGTGCTGAAGCCGGTTTTCGGAACGCTCGCCGACCGAATCGGCGCGCGCACCGTCCTGATCGCCGGGTTGGTGATCTTTGTGGTCGCGTCGGCGTCCTACGCCGTCTTTGACAACACCGCGTGGCTATGGGCAGGCCGGTTCGGCCAGGGTGTCGGCGCAGCGGCATTCTCGCCCGCCGCGTCGGCGCTGGTCGCCCTGATGACGTCGCCCGACGCCCAGGGGCGCGCATTCGGAACGTACGGCTCATACAAATCGATCGGCTACACGCTCGGGCCATTACTCGGTGGCCTGATCGTCACGCTGGGCGGGCTGCAGAGCCTGTTCGCCGTGATGGCCGTCCTCGGAACCGTGGTCGCCGTGTGGGCAGGGAGTTCCGTGCCGGCCGTGACGCCGCTGCCCCGGCGACGTCAGACCCTGGTCGATACTCTGCGCAGGTTTTCCGAGTCCTCCTTTGTCACACCGTCGCTCGCGCTTGCGGCGGCCACCGCCGCACTGTCGGTCGGCGTTGGCTTCCTACCGGTTCTCGGCACCCAGGCCGGCCTGAGTCCCGTTGTCACGGGCGCCGTCGTCTCCGTGCTCGCGCTCACCACAGCGGTCGCGCAACCGATGGCCGGGCGGGCGCACGACGCGGGCAGGATCACCCTCAACGCGGGCATTGCGATCGGAATGCTCTTGACCGCAGCCGGTTTGGTCGTCGCAGCCTTGCCCGGCCTCGCGGGACTGCTGTGCGCCGCCGTTGTCATCGGGACCGGCTGCGGACTCATCACCCCGCTCGCCTTCACGATGCTCGCGAAGACGACCCCCAGCGAGCGGCTGGGCCAGACGATGGGTGCGGCAGAGATCGGCCGAGAGAGTGGTGACGCCGCGGGGCCGCTCGTCGTGGCGTCGATCGCGGCGGCGTCGACGGTGCCATTCGGGTTCGCCGGCCTGGCCGTTCTCGTCAGTGCGGCCGGACTCACTTCTGCGGCGGTGGCGCGTGCGAAGGGCACCGCCACTCACCAGTGACCGGTGAGCGCCCGCTTGTCGGCAGCTGGGTGTACAGTCCGAATCATGTTCGAAAGTTTGTTCGATATCGGTCCGGAGGCTTCCGAGGAGGAGCTCCGGGTCGCGGTCGAGCGACTCGAACGGGTGAAGTCGTCCGCCGCCGCCGCGCAGGCACGCGTGACCGCATTGTGGAAGGCGAAGCGTTACGCCGCCGAGGAGGCTGCGGGAGTGCCTGCGAGTCGACGTGGTCGGGGGCTGGCGACGGAGGTCGCGTTGGCGCGCCGAGATGCGCCGGTGCAGGGCGGCCGTCACCTGGGACTGGCCAGTGCCCTGGTTGACGAGATGCCCCACACCCTCGCTGCGTTGGAATGTGGGGCGCTGTCAGAATGGCGAGCCACTCTGATCGTGCGTGAATCGGCGTGTTTGAGCGTTGAGGACCGTCGTCGGCTCGACACCCAAATGTGCGGCGACCTCTCGCGTCTCGATGGATGGGGCGACAAGCGGATCGCGGCCGAAGCTAAGAGGATCGCGTGCGAGCTCGACGTGGGCGCGGTGGTCGACCGCAGCGCCAAGGCCGAAGCGGACCGGTGTGTCACCATTCGCCCGGCGCCCGACTCGATGGTGTGGTTGACCGCGCTGCTACCCGTCAAGCAGGGCGTGAGCGTCTATGCGGCATTGAAAAGCGCCGCCGACACCACTTTCGACGACCGGTCGCGCGGCCAGATCATGGCCGACACAATGGTGGAACGGGTGACCGCACGCCCCGCCGAGCAGCCGGTGGATGTCAACTTGAACCTCGTGATGGCCGACACCACGCTGATGGGTGATGACGATGCGCCCGCGTGGCTCGACGGTTACGGACCACTGCCGAGCGCGATCGCGAGAGCGCTCACCGGCGAGGCGGTCGGCGACGCCACAGCCAAGGCGATGCTTCGCCGGCTGTACCGGCATCCCCGCAGCGGCCAACTAGTGGCGATGGAATCCCAAGCCAGAGCCTTTCCAAAAGGGTTGGCGGCGTTCATCGGGATACGCGATCAGACGTGCCGCACGCCCTACTGCAATGCGCCGATACGCCATCGCGACCATGCGGTGCCCCGGCATAGGGCCGGGCCGACGACTGCGCTGAATGGCCTCGGCGAATGCGAGGCGTGCAACTACGCCAAGGAAGCCACCGGCTGGTCGGTGACGACAAGTGAACATGACGGCGAACACCGCGCCGAGTTCACGACACCCACCGGTGCGACCTACCGATCGACCGCACCGCCGCTTCCCGGTCCGCCTGTGCGAACCATGAGCCTGATCGAGGGCCGACTCAGCGTTGACCTGATCACCTTCGACGCTGCGTGACGTACCAGTCGAGCAGATCGGGATCGTCGACGGCGCTGCGCTCGACGACCTTCGCGGCGTCCGCGCCCTGGAACAGTTTCTTGATCGGCACTTCGAGCTTCTTGCCCGTGCGGGTATGCGGAACGCCTGGCGCGGCGATGATCTCGTCGGGTACGTGCCGCGGCGACACTTCCTCCCGAATGGTGTTCTTGATGCGGTCACGCAGGTCGTCGGAAAGTTCCGCATCGCCCGCCAGGACCACGAACAGGGGCATCCAGTACCCGCCGTCGGACTGGTCGATGCCGATGATCAGCGCTTCGGCGACCTCGGGCAGCCGCTCGACCGCCTGGTAGATGTCCGCGCTGCCCATCCGGATGCCGTGCCGGTTGAGGGTGGAGTCCGACCGCCCGTGCACGATGACGCTGCCGTGGTCAGTGATCGTGATCCAGTCGCCGTGGCGCCACACGCCGGGAAACATCTCGAAATACGCGCTGCGATAACGCGACCCGTCGGGGTCGTTCCAGAACCCGACGGGCATGGAGGGCAGCGGCTTGGTGATCACCAACTCACCGACCTCGTTGCGCACCGGCTTGCCCGACTCGTTCCACGAGTCCAGCGCACAACCGAGGTACGGCGCCGACAGCTCACCGGGCCACACCGGGACGGTGCGGACCCCGCCGATGAACGCCGACACCACATCGGTGCCACCGCTGATCGATGACACCTGTACCTGCTCGCCGACGTTGTCGCGCAACCACAGTGACGTCGACGGCGGTAGTGAGGACCCGGTGATGCCGACCGTGCGCAGCGCCGACAGATCATGCTCCTTACGCGGCACCTCACCGGCCTTTGCGCAGGCGAGCACATATCCGGGGCTGGTTCCCAGCACCGTGGCCCTCACTCGAGCGGCGATGTCCCACAGTGCATCGGGCCGCGGGGCGCTGGGGCTTCCGTCGTAGCACACGATGGTCGCTCCGACGAGAAGCCCGGCGACTTGGAAGTTCCACATCATCCAACTCGGACTGGTGTACCAGAAGAAGGTGTCGTCGGGTCCGATGTCGGACTGCAGCGCAATGGCTTTGAGGTGTTCGAGCAGGACGCCCCCGTGGCCGTGCATCATGCCCTTGGGCAGTCCGGTGGTGCCCGACGAGAACAGAATCCACAGCGGGTGAGCGAAGTCGACCGGCGTCGACGCCAACTCAGCACCGTTCGAACCCGTCATTTCCGAGGCCATCACGGTGCCGCGCAGGGTCGGCAGGCCATCCTGCAGCGTGGCGATGTCGCGGCTCTTGTCGTGGAACTTGCCGCCATAGGTGTAACCGTCGGCGGTCACCAGCACCGTCGGTTCGAGCTGTCCGAGCCGGTCGAGCGCGGCCTTGGCCGAGTAGTCCTGACCGCAGGCGCTCCAGATGCCGCCGATGCTGGCGGTGGCCAGGAATGCGATCACGGCTTCGGGAATGTTCGGCAGGTACCCGATCACCCGGTCGCCGGCCGCCACCCCGAGCGAGCGCAACCTCTGCGCGAAAGCTGCGGTGCGACCGAGTAACTCGGTCCAGGAAACCTCGGTGACCCCGCCGCCTTCGGCGAGATAGAGGATCGCGGGCCGGTCGGTGCGGGCGTTGCGCACCACCTGATCCACGTAGTTGAGGTGAGTTCCGGGAAACCACTGTGCGCCGGGCATTTCGGCGGAGGCGAGCACGGTGTCAGGCCGGTCGCCGAGGCCGAAGTAGTCCCACAGCGCAGCCCAGAACGCGTCCGGGTCGTCGATAGACCATTGCCACAGCGACTGGTAGTCGGGTAGGTCGAGGCCGGTACGCCGCTGCACGAACTGCGCGAAGTCGGTGACTCGCGCGCCGGCGATGTCGGCCGTCGTGGGCGTCCATTGCGCAGTGGTGGTCATCGGGCGCTCCAGCCGCCGTCCATCGTGTACGACGCCCCGGTCACCATCCCCGCATCCGGTGAGGCGAGCCAGATGACCAGCGAGGCAACTTCTTCGGGTTCGACAAGTCGCTTGATGGCGCTCTCCTTCAGCAGAATGTCCGCGACCACCTTATCCTCGTCTATCCCGTGGGTGCGGGCCTGATCGGCGATCTGCTTGGTCACCAGCGGAGTTCGCACATAACCCGGGTCGACGCAGTTGCTGGTGACGCCGTGCGGGCCGCCCTCCAGCGCGGTCACCTTCGACAGCCCCTCCAGCCCGTGCTTCGCGGTCACGTACCCGCTCTTGAACTCGGAGGCGCGCAGGCCATGTATCGACGAAATGTTGATGATGCGCCCGAAGTTCTGCTCGTACATGTGCGGCAGCGCCGCACGAATCAAAAGGAACGGCGCCTCGAGCATGAGTTGGAGAATGAAGCGGAAGCGCTCGGGCGGGAACTCGGCGATCGGGCTGACGTGCTGCACGCCGGCGTTGTTCACCAGAATGTCTGTCTTCAGCCGAAGATCCGCGAGCGCGGAGACGTCGGAAAGATCGACCACCCATGGCTTTCCACCGATCTCTTCGGCGATCGCCTTGGCGCCGACATCGTCGCGATCCGCGACGGTGACCGTCGTCCCCTGCGCGGCCAAGGCTCGCGCACATGCGGCCCCGATGCCACTCGCACCGCCGGTCACCAGCGCGGTGCGGCCGTCGAGTTCGCTCATACGACGCCCGCCTTGGCGAGTTGCTCACGGTCGGCCGCATCGAGCGTCGCGAGATCGAGGCCCTTGGTTTCGCGGGTGAACAGCGCGGCCATCAAGGTGATCACCGAGGCGGCGGCCAGGTAGAGCGCGATCGGGACCGCCGAATCGTACCTGTCGAGCAGCCACGTGGCGATGGCCGGCGCCAGCGACCCGGCGACGATCGAGGTTACCTGATAGCCAAGGGAGACACCGGAATACCGCATCCGGGTCGGAAACATCTCGGCCATGATCGCCGGCTGCGGCGAGTACATCAACGCGTGGATCACCAGTCCGAGGATGACCGCGGCCATGATCAACAGGTAGGAGCCGCTGTTCATCATCGGGAACGCGAAGAAGCCCCACGTTCCCCCGGCGATTGCACCGACGATGTACACCGGCCGCCTGCCAAACCGGTCGGACAGCCGACCCACCTGGGGAATCACCACGAAGTGCACAGCGTGCGCGACGAGCAGCCACCACAGGATGTCACTGGTGTCGGCGCCGACGTGCGTCTTGAGGTAGACGATCGAGAACGTGACCACCAGGTAGTACATGATGTTCTCCGCGAACCGCAGCCCCATCGCGGTGAAAACGCCACGGGGATAACGCCTCAGCACCTCGAACACGCCGTAGGACACAGCCTTGACGCGTTCGACCTCCTCCTGGGCGGCCACGAAGATCGGCGCGTCGCTGACCTTGGTGCGGATGTAGTAGCCGATCAGCACCACCACCGCCGACAACCAGAACGCCACCCGCCATCCCCAGGACAGGAACGCCGTCTCCGGCAGCAGACCGGTCAGCACTAACAGCACGACGGTGGCGAGCATGTTGCCGACGGGCACCGCCGCCTGCGGCCAACTGGCCCAGAACGCTCGCTTGTCGTTCGGACTGTGCTCGGCGACAAGCAGAACTGCTCCGCCCCATTCGCCGCCGACCGCGAAGCCCTGAAGGAACCGCAGCACCACGAGCAAGATCGGCGCCCATACCCCGATCTGTGCGTAGGTGGGCAGGCAGCCCATGAGAAACGTGACGCCACCGACGAGAAGGATCGCGAACTGGAGCAGCTTCTTGCGGCCGTACTTGTCGCCGAAGTGTCCGAAGACCACCCCGCCCAGCGGGCGCGCGACGAATCCGACGGCGTAGGTCAGCAGGGCGGCGATGAGTCCACTGGCCTCGCTCGTGCCTTCGGCGAAGAACACCTTGTTGAAGACCAATGTGGCGGCAGTCGCGTAGAGGAAGAACTCGTACCATTCGACGACCGTGCCGGCCATCGAGGCGACCACGACGCGTTTGAGGCCCCTCGGGACCGGCGCGTCGCTGTTCGCGACATTGGTGACATCCATCGCGCACTCCTTCGGCTGTGATGGCAGGCACAGACGCCTGTGAGTATTCACGCAGATACCCGCGGCTAGCAATGGCGAAAAATGCAGGAGGTATCTGCGAAAATGCAGTTGTGCCGCCTCCGATGACCCAGCCGTCGGGTCGACGGCCGAGCGCCGACGACCTGCTCGTGTTGCTGGCGGTCGGCCGGTCCGGCCGCTACAAGGCCGCAGCGGAGGAGCTCGGCCTCAACCACACCACCATCTCTCGGCGCATCGCCGCACTCGAGGAGTCGGTCGGCGGGCGGGTGTTGGCGCGCGGAGCGGGTGGGTGGGAACTCACCGACCTGGGCCGCGACGCGCTGGCCGCCGCCGAAGCCATCGAGTCGGCCGTGCGGTCACTGGCCGTCGACGCAGCCGGCGACCGCGCACTCGAAGGCGTCGTGCGGATCTCGGCAACCGACGGCTTCTCGGCCTACATCGCGGCACCGGCCGCCGCTCACGTCCAGCGTCAGCACCCAAAGGTGGCCGTCGAGCTCGTCGCCACAACGCGACCCGCCACCCAGCAGAGGTCCGGTCTCGACGTGGAGGTGGTCGTCGGCGAACCCAAGGTCCATCGGGCCAGGGCGATCAGGCTTGGCGACTACTGCCTGGGCCTCTACGGTGCCCGGGGCTACCTGGCCGAGCACGGAACCCCGACCAGCATCGCCGACCTCGAGCGTTTCCCGCTGGTCTACTTCATCGACTCGATGCTGCAGGTCGACGACCTCGACGTGGCGGCGAGCTTCGCGCCCGCCATGCGCGAATCAGTCACCTCCACAAACGTTTTCGTGCATGTGGAAGCCACCCGCGCGGCCGCCGGCATTGGGTTGCTGCCCTGTTTCATGGCCGACCGGCACGACGATCTCCTCCGCGTGCTGCCCGGCCAGGTGGCCGTCCGGCTGACGTACTGGCTCGTCACCCGGGCAGAGGCGCTGCGCCGACCCGAGGTGGCCGCTGTCGTGGAGGCGATCCGCGACCGCGTGCACGAGCAGCGCGATGTGCTGCTCGGCAAAGGCTAACGTCGTCAGCATGCCGTTCATCGACCATCCGAAGGGCCGCGCTTACTACCGCCACTGGCCGTCGGCCGATCCGCGCGCCGCGGTGATCTTCCTGCACGGCTTCGGCGAGCACTCCGGTCTCTACCACCGCTACGGCTTCGCGCTCAACGCCGCGGGTATCGATCTGTGGGCGGTCGACCAGTTCGGCCATGGTCTGAGCCCGGGCACCCGCGGAGACTTCGGGTCCATCGAAGACAGCTCAGGTCTCGCCGATGCCCTGACCGATGTCGCCGAGACCGCACGGCCCGGGCTGCCGTTGCTCGCGCAGGGGCATTCGTTCGGCTCCATCGTCACGCTGTTCCGGCTGCTCGAACAGCCGGACCGCTATCGAGCCGGCATCGTCTCCGGTGCTCCGTTGGTGCCGACGCCCGCGATGCTCGACAGCGACACCTCGCTCGTCCTCAACCCAGGGTGGCTGTCCGACGATCCGTTCTACCTCGACCTGCTGGAGAACGACCCGCTGACGTTCGCCGACGCCGACGGTGCGGCACTGACCCGGGAACTCGACAGGGCCTGGGACCGATTCGGCGCCGACCTGCCGGAACTCACCGTCCCGACGCTGGCCGTGCACGGCTCGAACGACGTCGTCGCTCCGGTCGGCGCGGTGCGGGCGTACGCGGAGCAGATCGACGCGCTGCATTTCGCGGAGTTCGCGGGCGCACGCCACGACATTCTCAACGAGACGGTGCACCGGGAGGTCGCCGCAGCCGTCGTGGACTTCATCGACGAGCGGTTGTAATGCGGATCTACTACAGCCAGGTGTCGTCGGTCGTGGCGGTGAGGAACGCTTCGAGGTCGTCGCGCCAGTGTGCGGGCGTGTTCTTGTCCGGCTCGATACCGGTGTACTGCCCGCGGTAGAACAACAGCGGCCGCGGCTTCTTGTGCGGCACGTCCGAGAGCGAATGCACGGCGCCGAACACGACGTAGTGGTCGCCGCCGTCGTGCACCGAGTGCACCGAGCAGTCGATGTGCGCGAGCGTGCCTTCGATGACCGGTGAGCCCAGTCTCGACGGCTGCCAATCGATTTCGGCGAACTTGTCGGGCTCCTTCGAGCCGAAGCGCGCCGAGACGTCCTTCTGGTTCTCGTGCAGCACGTTCACGCAGAAGTGCCCGCTGGCTTCGATCGCCTGCCACGACCGCGACATCTTCGTCGGACAGAACAGCACCAGCGGCGGTTCCAGCGACAGCGCGGCGAATGACTGGCAGGCGAACCCGACCGGCGCGCCGTCGTGCATTGTGGTGATCACCGTGATGCCGGTGCAGAACTGGCCCAGCACATTGCGGAACGCGCGAGGGTCGATCGGTTCGGCCGCCATTATCGATTGTTCTTCGCGCGAGCGCTCATCACCGTCACTTGAAACCAACGCTGAAGTCGTGGCCCCAGAGACTCACCGCGGTGCTCTCCCGCGCGACCCAGTCCTCGCTGTCATCGACCTGCAGTCCCTCGCAACCGAATTCGACGTCGAAACCGCCCGGCGTCTTCATGTAGAACGAGAGCATCTTGTCGTTGACGTGGCGGCCCAGGGTCGCCGACATGGGCACCTTGCGGCGCAGCGCGCGGTCCAGGCAGAGCCCGACGTCGTCGGCCTCGCCGACCTCGACCATCAGATGCACGATGCCGCTCGGCGTCTCACCCGGCATGAACGCCAAGCTGTGGTGCCGCGGGTTGACCCCGAAGAAGCGCAGCCACGCGGGCGCACCGTCGGCCGGCCTGCCGACGAGCTGCGGAGGCAACCGCATCGAGTCACGCAGATAGAAGCCCAGCACGTCGCGGTAGAAATGCAGTGACTCGGCGTCGTCGCGGGTGGTCAGCACCACGTGCCCCAGACCCTGCTCCTCGGTGACGAACTTGTGGCCGTAGGGGCTGACGACGCGGCGGTGCTCGAGCGCGACACCGTGGAACACCTCGAGCGTGTTGCCCGAAGGGTCGTCGAATCGGATCATCTCGTCGACCCGACGTTCGGCGAGCTCGGCGGCCGAGGCCTCCTTGTAGGGAACGCCTTCGACGTCGAGCCGGTTGCGGATGTCCTGCAGCTGGGCGGCGTTGGCGGTCTCCCAACCGGATTGAAGCAGCCGATCGTGCTCGCCGGGGACGATCACCAAGCGGGCCGGGAACTCGTCCATCCGCAGATAGAGCGCACCCTCTGTCAGCCCGGAGCCCTCGACCATGCCGAGCACCTTGAGGCCGTATTCCCGCCACGCGGCGACATCGGTGGCCTCGATCCGAAGGTAGCCAAGCGATTTGATGGTCATCGCGAGCCTTTCGCAGAAGCGTCGGTCAAGAAATCAACAGTGAGCTTGTTGAACTCGTCGAATTTCTCCAGCTGCGCCCAGTGGCCGCACTGTCCGAAGACGTGCAGCTGCACACGGGGAATCTGTTTGAGCGCGACCAATGCGCCATCGAGAGGGTTGACGCGGTCCTCGCGGCCCCAGATCAGCAGCACCGGCTGACGCAGCTTGTACACCTCGCGCCACATCATGCCCAGCTCGAAATCCGCGCCCGCGAACGACTTACCCATCGCCTTCGCCGCGGCCAGCGAGTCGGGCTGGCTGGCGATCGCGAAACGCTCGTCGATCAACTCGGGCGTGATCAGGCTCTGGTCGAAGACCATGATGCGCAGGAACTTCTCCAGGTTCTCGCGCGTCGGCTCGCCGGTGAACCTGCCCAGCAGTTTGACGCCCTCGGTGGGATCCGGGGAGAACAGGTTGACCGACAGCCCGCCGGGACCCATCAGCACCAGTCGGCCGGCCCGCTTCGGGTTGTCCAGCGCGAACCGCACCGCGGTCCCGCCGCCCAGCGAATTGCCCACCAGCGCAGCACGTTCGATGCCGAGATGGTCGAACAGGTTCAGCAACGCGGTGGCGCTGTAGCGGTTGTACTGCTCGTGCTCGGTGTGCTTGTCGGAGTGTCCGTAGCCGGGCTGATCGACGGCGATGACGTGGAAGTGCCGGGCGAGCACCGCGATGTTCTTGGAGAAGTTCGACCAGCTCGACGCACCGGGCCCGCCGCCGTGCAACAGCACCACGGTCTGCGAGTGGCCGACGCCTGCTTCGTGGTAGTGCAGCCGCATGTCGTCTCGGACCTGCGCGTACCGCGACGTCGATTCGAAGGTGACCTCGACCTGCTGCTCGGTCTCCTGGATGTATGAGGTCATCAGGCCTTCCCGGTTAAACCATCGTGTCCTGCGGCGGCAGCCCGAACTCGTTGTTGCCGAAGATCAGGTAGGCGCGTTCGGGGTCGTTGGCCGCGTGCACCCGCCCCGCGTGCGCGTCGCGCCAGAACCGTTGCACCGGAGCGTCGTTGTTGAGCGCGGTGGCACCGGACGCCTCGAAGAGCCGGTCGATCGAGGCGATCGCGCGGCCGGTCGCCCGGACCTGGTCGCGGCGGGCGCGGGCGCGCAGGTCGAACGGTATCTCCTGACCCGCCGTCAGCAGTGCGTATTCGTCGCCGACGTTGCCGATCAGCTGACGCCAGGCGGCGTCGATGTCGCTGGCGGCCTCGGCGATCCGGATCTTGGCGAACGGATCGTCCTTGGCCTTCTCCCCGGCGAACGCGGCGCGCACCCGCTTGCCCTGGTGCTCGACGTGGGCGTCGTAAGCGCCATAGGCCATGCCGACGATGGGCGCCGAGATGGTGGTGGGATGCACTGTGCCCCAAGGCATCTTGTAGACCGGCGCGGTGTTGGTCTGCAGCCCGCCCGCGGTGCGGTCGTTCATCGCCTTGTAGGACAGGAAGCGGTGCCGCGGCACGAACACATCCTTGACCTTGAGCGTGTTGCTGCCGGTGCCCTTGAGCCCGACCACGTGCCACACGTCGTCGATCTCGTACTCGGTGCGCGGGATCAGAAAGCTGCCGAAGTCGACCGGCTTTCCGTCCTTGATCACCGGCCCGCCGACGAACGTCCACGTGGCGTGATCGCATCCCGAGGACCAGTTCCAGGACCCGTTGACGATGTAGCCGCCGTCGACGACGGTGCCCGCCCCCATCGGCGCATACGACGACGAGATCCGCACGGCCGGGTCGTCGCCCCAGACCTCTTCCTGGGCCTGCTGGTCGAACAGCGCGAGGTGCCAGTTGTGCACACCGATGATCGAACCGACCCAGCCGGTGGACCCACAGGCGCTGGCGAGCCGGCGCACCGCCTCGTAGAACAGCGTCGGATCGCACTGGAAGCCGCCCCACTGCTCGGGCTGCAGCAGCTTGAAGAAGCCGACCTCGGTGAGTTCGTTGATCGTCTCGTCCGGAAGGCGGCGCAGGTCCTCGGTGGCTTGCGCGCGTTTGGCGATCAGCGGCAGAAGATCGTCGATCCCGGCTAGGACCGACTGCGCGTCACGCTGTTCAATGGACGTCACTGATGTGCCTCCCGGATAGGACGGACTGCGATGAGCACTCACGGCAAGCGCGAATCGCTTAGCCGTCAGATTAGAACACGTTACGATTCGTGTCGAGTAGCGCATACCTGTGGCTGCTGGACCTGCACACATGCATTTCTGTAACCTGTTCTAGTTATTGCGCTGAATCGGCGGGATCGCCGGACGTGAAAGGTGGACGCGAAAGTGACCGACGAGCCGCTCGGCAGCCATGTGCTCGAGCTGGAGCTTGCCGACGTCGTCGAGGAGACCGACGACGCGCGCTCGCTGGTGTTCACCGTGCCCGCCGGTGCCGAGATTCCGGCTGAACGGCTGCGGTACGCGCCCGGACAGTTCCTGACGCTGCGCGTGCCCAGCGAGCGCACCGGATCGGTGGCGCGCTGCTACTCGCTGTGCAGCTCGCCGTTCACCGACGACCGGCTGACCGTCACCGTCAAGCGCACCGCCGACGGCTACGCGTCGAACTGGCTGTGCGATCACGCGCACACCGGCATGAAGGTGCACGTGCTCGCGCCATCGGGCACGTTCGTACCCAAGACTTTGGACACCGACTTCCTGCTGTTGGCCGCCGGGTCGGGGATCACGCCGATGATGTCGATCTGCAAGTCGGCGCTCGCCGAGGGCACCGGCAAGGTCGTTCTGGTCTACGCCAACCGCGACGAGAACTCGGTGATCTTCGGCGCGGCGTTGCGTGAACTGAGCGAGAAGTACCCCGAACGGCTCGTCGTCGTGCACTGGTTGGAAACGGTGCAGGGGCTGCCGAGCGCGGCCGCGCTGGCCGCCCTGACCGCTCCGTACACCGGTCACGACGCGTACATCTGCGGGCCGGGCCCGTTCATGGCCGCGGCGGAGGAGGCGGTCAAGGGCGCCGGAATTCCGGCCGATCGCGTGCACATCGAGGTGTTCAAGTCGCTGGACTCCGACCCGTTCGCCGCCGTGGTCATCGAGGAGGACGACAGCGACGAGGGCCCGGCCACGGCGATCGTCACGCTCGACGGCGAGAAGCACGAGGTGCGGTGGCCGCGCAACGCCAAGCTGCTCGACGTGCTGCTGGACAAGGGTCTCGATGCGCCGTTCTCCTGCCGGGAGGGCCACTGCGGCGCCTGCGCGGTACTGAAGAAAAGCGGCGAGGTCGAGATGGACGTCAACGACGTGCTCGAGCAGTCCGACCTCGACGAGGGCCTGATACTCGGCTGCCAGGCGCTGCCCCGCTCGGATTCGGTCGAAGTCACCTACGACGAATAGCGCGCGGGCTAGCATTCGCCGCACGACCGACATGGAAGTCGCCGGCAAGCGGCTCCAGAAAGGCAGAAACCAGTGAAGCGGTGCGCCGGCGTTCTGGCCGTGGTATCGGCGATGTGGTTGGCGGTTGCGCTCGTCGCCCCGACCGCATCCGCGGCGGTCGACACAAAAGTCGCCACGATCCCCGTCAACGCAGCGCAGACACTCGAAATGGCGGCAACGGCCAACTGCATCAAGGCCGAGGCGAAGTGCCTGGTCAACACCCAGGCGAATCTGCGCGCGCCCGAAGGGGTTATCGGATTCCCCGGCGATCTGTGGGCCCGTCAGACCACCACGCTGCGCACCATGGACCGCAGCGTCTACATCAACTTCAGCTTCAAGACGCCGAACACGCGCTCGTTCAAGTCGTTGACCGACGTGGAGTTCACCACGATCTACTTCGGCGGCGGACCGCCGGAGAAGTATCGGTTCGGTGAAGACGTCTGGCCGGTCGACTGGCGCACCGGCCAACCGAGGACCGACGTCCCACTGATCGTGTGCTCACACATCCAGGTGGTCTACGCCGGGGTGAACGTCACCTCGCCCGACGCCTGCGCACAGGCCGCGTTCAGCTAGGAGACTGCTGATCGGCCAACATGACTTCTAGCGGGGTAGCCCCAGCAGCCGCTCGCCGGCGAGGGTGAGCAGGATCTGCTCCGTGCCGCCCGCGATGGTCAGGCAGCGGGTGTTGAGGAAGTCGAACACCGTGGGGTTCTCGACCACGCCGCCACCTTCGGACAACTCCATCCGCAGTTCGGCCAGCGCCTGTCGGTAACGCACCCCGATGAGCTTGCGCGCGCTGGCTTGCGGGCCCGGATCCTGGCCTCCGACAGCGAGTTCGGCGATCTTGTGATCCAGCAGCGAGCCGACCTGGGCCGCCACGATCAACGAGCCGAGTTGATCCTGGCCGGCCACGTCGAAGTCGAGCGTGGCGATCTGCTCGAGCAGTTCCTCCATGGGATTGCCGAGCGCGGTGCCCGCGGCCATCGCGACCCGCTCGTTGGCGAGCGTGGTGCGGGCCAACCGCCACCCGTCGTTCACCTGGCCGACGACCATCTCGTCCGGGACGAACACGTCGTCGAAGAACACCTCGTTGAACAGGTTGTCGCCGGTGATCTCGCGCAGCGGGCGGATGTCGATGCCCGCCGACTTCATGTCGACCAGGAAGTACGTGATGCCTTTGTGTTTGGGCGCATCCGGGTCCGTGCGCGCGAGGCATACCCCCCACGCCGCCTTGTGCGCCGCCGAGGTCCACACCTTCTGTCCGGTCAGCTTCCAACCGCCGTCGGCGCGGACGGCCTTGGTGCGCAACGCCGCCAGATCGGATCCCGCGCCGGGCTCGGAGAACAACTGACACCACTGCAGCTCGCCCCGCAGCGTGGCCGGCACGAACCGCTCGATCTGCTCCTGGGTGCCGTGCTCGAGAATCGTTGGAGCCGCCCACCATCCGATCACAAGGTCCGGCCGCGACACCCCGGCCTTGGCCAACTCCTGATCGATCAGCAGCTGCTCGGCGGGGCCGGCGCCGCGCCCGTACGGCTTGGGCCAGTGCGGTGCCTGCAACCCCGCGTCGGCCAGCGCGGCCTGCTGCTTCTCGACGGGCAACGCGGCGATTTCGGCTACGGCCGAAACGATTTCGGGCCGCCTGTCCGCGACCGACGCCAGGTCGATGTGTAGTTCACGACGCACCCCCTGCTGCGTCAACGCGGCGATCCGACGCAGCCAACGCTGCGCTCCGCCGAGGAAGTGCCCGATGCCGTAGGCGCGGCGCAGATACAGGTGCGCGTCGTGCTCCCAGGTGATCCCGATGCCGCCCAGCACCTGGATGCAGTCCTTGGCGTTGGCCTTGGCCGCGTCGATGCCGACGGCTGCTGCCACCGCCGCAGCGATCGACAACTGCTGCTCGTCGCCGTCGGCCACCGCCCGCGCCGCATCGGCGGCCGCCACGGAGGCCTGCTCGGAGCGCAGCAGCATTTCGGCACACATGTGCTTGATGGCCTGGAAACTGCCGATCGGCTTGCCGAACTGCTCGCGCACCTTCGCGTAGTCCGTCGCGGTCTGCAACGCCCAGCGGGCCAGGCCCGCGGCCTCCGCCGCCATCACCGTCGCCGCGATGTCGATCACCCGTTGCGCCGGTGCGTTGACCGCCTCGGCGGGCGCGGCGTCGAGCACGACGCGCGCCAGCGGCCGCGAGAAGTCGGTCGCCTTCAGCGGTTCGACCGAGACGCCGTCGGCGCCGGCGTCGACCAGGACGAACCCGTCACCGGCGGGCAGCAGCAACACCCCCGCGGCGTCGGCGCCGAGCACGTACTCCGCGGTGCCCGAGGCGCGACCGTCGGTGACCTGCACATCCCCGCTGAGCGCCACCCCGGCGACCCGGTCACCGGCGGCGAGTGCCTGCAACACGTCTGACTGCTGGAGCACCAGCGTGGCCAGCGCCGTCGTGGCGATGGGGCCGGGAACCAACGCGGCGGCCGCCTCGTCGACCATCGCGCAGAGGTCCTCGACCGTGCCGTCGGCGCCACCGTGCTCCTCGGGCAACGCGACACCGAAGATGCCGAGTTGGGCCATCCCCGCATAGGGTTGCCGCCAGGCGTCCGACTGGCCCTGCTCGACGTCGCGTGCAGCCGAGATGGCGCCGGAGGCTGCTGCCCAGTCACGGACCAGCTCCCGTACGGCCGACTGCTCGTCGGCGATGGTCCCCGGGGATGCGAGCGACACCGTCCACTCCTAGCGATTGGGTGAGAAGGCGGTGCTCCTCACTAGAACGTGTTCTAATAGTGCCAGCGATCGAACGTCAAGTCGACCGTCATTACAGCAGGACACGTCGGTGCCAATGCGGGTGTCGAGGTGAGAAAATGAGGATCGGCATGCGTATCGTTTCGAAACGAGAACGCACGACGAAGGAGTTGCCCGCCGCATGTCCGGCCCCTCGCAGTCAGCGCCCGCCAGCTCGGGTTCGGCGTCGGATTCCCGACCGCGCCAGGTGATGAACGTGGCGGTGCTGTCCGAGTCCGAGCTCGGCTCCGAAGCACAGCGTGAGCGTCGCAAGCGCATCCTGGACGCCACGCTGGCCATCGCGTCCAAAGGCGGCTACGAAGCCGTTCAGATGCGTGCCGTGGCCGAACGCGCCGATGTCGCGGTCGGCACCCTCTATCGGTATTTCCCGTCGAAGGTCCATCTGCTGGTTTCGGCGCTGGGGCGCGAGTTCGAGCGGATCGACGCCAAGACCGACCGCGCGGCGCTGACCGGCGGCACGCCCTATCAGCGGCTCAACATCATGGTGGGCAAGCTCAACCGGGCGATGCAGCGCAATCCGCTGCTGACCGAGGCGATGACGCGCGCATTCGTGTTCGCCGATGCCTCGGCGGCCGGTGAGGTCGACCACGTCGGCAAGTTGATGGACTCGATGTTCGCCCGCGCCATGAGCGACGGTGAGCCGACCGAGGACCAGTACCACATCGCCCGCGTGATCTCCGACGTCTGGCTGTCGAATCTGCTCGCCTGGCTGACCCGGCGGGCCTCGGCGACCGACGTCAGCAAGCGGCTGGATCTCGCTGTGCGGCTGCTGATCGGCGACGGGGAGCACCCTAAGATCTAGGCGTGCTCCCGGCGGATCTGCAGCGTGCGCTCACGGCGGCCGCAGCGACACCGCGGCTGCTCGTCAGCTCTGATTTCGACGGCACCCTCGCACCGATCGTCAGCCACCCGGCGGACGCCCGACCGCTCGCCGACGCCGCCGATGCCCTGGCGTCCCTGGCCGATATTCCGCAGACGGCAAGCGCGTTGATCTCCGGGCGCGCGCTCGAAGTGCTGCGCGAGCTGTCCGCGCTGCCGCCGGCGGTGCATCTCGTCGGCAGCCACGGCGCCGAGTTCGCGTCCGGGTTCACACACGACATCGACCGCGGGCTGCTGGACCGGATCACCGCCGAACTCGACGCCATCGCGGCGGACCGACCGGGAGTGACCGTCGAGACCAAGCCCGCCAGCGTTGCGTTGCACGTCCGCAACGCCTCCGCGGACGACGGCGAGGCGGCGCTAGCGGCGGCCCGTGCGGCGTCGACGGCATGGGATGCGCAACTGACCGAGGGCAAGGCGGTGCTGGAGTTCGCGGTGATCCAGACCGACAAGGGGCAGGCGGTCGACATCTTGCGATCGCAGGAAAAGGCCACCACTGTGGTGTTTTTCGGCGATGACGTGACCGACGAGAAGGCGTTCCGGCGACTGGGCGGTGACGATGTCGGCGTGAAGGTGGGGCCGGGTGAGACGTTGGCGACCTATCGGGTGGACTCGCCCGAAGACGTTGCCGCTGCGCTGAAGTTCCTTCTCGACGCGCGTCGTTCGCAGTCGGGTTGACGTGCTGACCGACGCCGAGATCGCCGCCCGGACCGCACGGGCGGTTGCCGCAGCCGCCGCGGCCGGTGTCGACCTCGGCCTGCGTGTGGACGAACCCCGGGTGCTCTACGAGGCGTTCTCGGTGATCGTCCATTTGTCGCCCGCTCCGGTCGTGGTCCGGGTGCCCACGGTGCTGCCGCCGTCGTACACCAAGGACCCGCACGTGCAGACCAGGCAACAGCGCGCGGAACTGGCGGTGACCGGATGGCTCGCCGACCGTGGTCATCCCGTCGTGCCGCCCAGCCCGCTGGTGCCGCGCGAACCCGTTCGGCGCAACGGCTTTTCGATGACGTCCTGGCACTTCGTCGAGCAGATTCCAGACGCAGAGCCGGACATGGGCCGGCGGATGGAGCAGACCGCGCGATTGCACGCCGCGCTTCGCGACTACGACGGAGAACTGGAATTCTGGGCGCCGTTCAACTCCTACATCCCCGAAGGGCTTGCGCAGGTGCGACTCCTGCCCGAGCTGGTTTCTGCGGCTGATCTCGAACGCGCCCAACGGGAATGGGCCGTCATCGCCCCGGTACTGACGTCACGAGCGGCCTTCGAGGCGGCGTTTCCCGGTGTCGACGTGCAGACCATCCACGGTGATGCGCCGTACCACAACATGATCACCACTTCCGCCGGCGAACTGTGGTCGGACTTCGAACTCGTGACGTTGGGCGCGATCGAATCCGATCTGGCGTTGACCGGCCCGGAGGCCGTTGCCGCGTATGACGCGGCCGCCGCCGCGCTGGGGTTGCGCCGCACCGACGACCGCGTGTTGCGAATCACCGAGGCGGCCGGCCGGCTCGCGATGATCGCGGCGCTGGCGATGGCACCGGCCCTGCCGATGCTTGTCGAGGGCATCGCGCCGATGATCGACCAATGGCGCGCCACCGCGCCGCTGACCGAAATCTAGGCGGGCGGACCCGCGGTGCGGCCGCGGATGACCTCGGTGTCGAGCACCTCGACCACGGGTAGCCCGCTCCGAGGCGGGTGGTGCAGCAAACGCCCTGCGCGACGGCCCTTTTCGAGGCTCGGCTGCGCGACGGTCGCGAGGCCGCGCCGCAGCGCCTCGGGGACTCCGTCGAAGCCGGTGACAGTCATCTGGCCCGGCACATATATTCCCCGGGCCCGCAGATGGTCCATCGCCGAGAGCGCCAGCACATCGGCGGTGCACATCAGCGCGGTCAGCCGCGGGTTGGCGTTGAGCGCGACCTCCGCCGCCGCACCGCCCGAAGTCCGAAGGTGCTCATAGCTTTCCACCACGGTCAGCGATTCCGGGTCGAGTCTGGCCGCGGCCATCGCATCCCGCACACCTGCGATTCGCTCCCGCTGTACGTGGAAGTGCGGTGTCTGCAATCGGTCCGGGTCGGCAACCGTCGGACCTGGCCCGCTGCGCGGCCGGTCGCGGCCCAGCCGCATGGTCAACAGGCCGATCTCCCGATGTCCAAGCTGCAGAACGTGTTCGGCGAGCTGGCGCATCCCGGCACGGTCATCGATGCACACATGCGTGGCGCCCGGTACGTCCTTGGGTTGGTCGACGACCACCATCGGAAGATGGCGCTGCTGGACCACGGCGAGATACGGGTCGTCGTCGGACGCGGAGTACACCACGAAACCGTCCACCCCGGCGGCCAGCACCGCAGCCGTGCCGTCGCCGACACTGCGGTTGGGGCCGATCGCCACGAGCAGCAGTCCCTGCCCGGCCGCTTCACAGGACTCGGCCAGGCCGGCGACGAAGTCGAGCGCGGCCGGGTCGCTGAACGAGTAGTTGAGTGGTTCGGTGATCATCAGCCCGACCGCACCAGCCTTGCGGGTGCGCAAGGACCGCGCCACCGGATCCGGACCGGGGTAGCCCAATCGCTTCGCCGTGGCGAGTACCCGCTCACGAAGATCCGCCGACAGTTGATCAGGCCGGTTGTAGGCGTTGGAGATCGTGGTGCGCGAAACCTTCAGTTCCGCCGCCAGAGATGCCAGGGTGGCCCGCCGTCTGGGCGTGGGACTCCTGGGCATGCTCTCGGAGAGTAGCCGAAGCAGCTTCCCGCTCAGGTGACCAGCACGCGATCGGCAGTTTGTCGAAGGCCACGCTGCGCGGCCCACACCACTGCCCAGACGCTGCACGCAACCGTGACGATCACAAAGCTGGGTGGCGCGTTGAACATCGCCGACAGTCCCAGCCCGGCCCACACCGAGGCGAGACTGAACCCGGTGGACAGCGCGATCGCCCTGCCCGGCCGTGGTGTCAGCATGATCGCCGCGGCAGCGGGAGTGACCACGAGCGCGAACAGCAGTAGCGTGCCGACCGCCTGCACCGCCATCGTCACCGCCAGACCGAGAAGCGCCATGAACGCCACCGACAAGGCGCGCACCGGCACTCCTTTCGCGTCGGCCACCTGGGCGTTTACCGAGGTGAACAGCAGCGGCCGGTAGATCATCGCGACGCACAGCGCCAGCACCACCAACAGCGCCGCGAACATCACGATCTGTTGGTCGGAAATCGCCAGCAGGTTGCCGAACAGGACGTTGGTCATGGTGCTCGAACTCCTGGTCGCCAGCGAGTTGAAGAACAGCCCGAGGCCCGTCGCCATGGCCAACACGGTGCCGGTCGCCACCTCGCGGTCGGCGGCCCGTCGTCCCAGCGCACCGATGACCAGGGCACCGCCGATACAGAAGACGCCCAGTCCCACCGCGACGGGGACGCCGACCAGGACCGCGCCCGTCGCGCCGGGCAGCCCGATGTGGGCGAGTGCGTGGGCGGCGAACGCGGTGTTGCGCACGACGACGAAGTAACCGATGAGCCCGGCGGCCAGTGCGACGATCGTGCCGCCGATCAGCGCATTGCGCATGAACGCCGACGTGATGATGTGCCACCAGTTCTCCTGATAGCCCAGTGCGACGATGGTCGTGTTCATCACGTCTTCCGCGTGTACAGCTCGCCCTGCGGGGTGTGTACCACCTGAACCCGGGTGCCGTAGAGGTGGCTCAGCAGGGTCTCGTCGACGACACCGTCGAGAGTGTCGAAGTGGGCATGCCCGTCGAGCAGGTAGATGGCACTGGTGAGCACGCCCAGCAGCGGGTTGAGATCGTGCGCGACGACCAGGATGGTGACGCCGAACTTCGTGTTGACCCGCGAGAGGACGGCGACGATCTCGCGTTGGCTGCGCAGGTCCAGCGAGGCCAGCGGCTCGTCGAGGATGAGCATCCGGGGTTTCGAGACGAGCGCCTCGGCCAACGCGACCCGCTGGCGTTGCCCGCCCGACAGTTGGGACAGCCGCTTGTGCGCAACCGCCGTGGCGTCGACGGCGGCGAGCACTTCGTCGACACGATGGTTGTCGTCGCGGCTCGGGCGGCCGAATCCCCACCGGTGCCCCGTCAGGCCGAGCATCACGGCGTCGCGAGCCCGGATCGCCTCACCGGAGGCCGACGCGTAGTTCTGGGGGACGTAGCCGATGGCGTTGTTCAGCACGCCGGCCGGTTCGCCGAAGACACGGACATGTCCCGACGCCGGCGGAAGCAGGCCGAGCACGATCTGCAGCAGCGTGGTCTTGCCCGCCCCGTTGGATCCGATGACGGCGACGATGCCGCCCGCAGGCACCTCGAACGTCGCTTCCGACCAGATCAGTCGCCCGCCGCGCGCGGCGCTGACGTCGTCGAAGGCCAACGCCACCCCGGTATCAGGTTCTGACACCGAGCGCCTCGCCGAGTTCGGTCAACTGGTTCACCTGCCAGCTCTGGAACGAGTCGGTATCCGGCGGCACGGTCTCGGTGATGTCGACCACCGGGACGCCGGCCTGTTCTGCGGCGGCTCGAAGCTGTTGCGGGACAGCGCCTTCCGTTTGCACGTTGTAGATCAGCACGTCGACGCCGCGATCGGCCAGCAGTTGCAGGAAGGCATCGAGATCCGCGGGCGACGGTTCGGAGTCGTTGGCCGAGGCGACCTGATAACCCCGTGGGGTGCGGTTGACCAAGCCGAGCGCCGCGCCCATGTCGTCGAACACGGTCTCGGTTGCCGCATAGGACTTGCCGGAGGCACCGGCCCTGATTGAGTCGATGAGCTCATCGTACGGCTTGAGGGCCTCGCGGAACGCGGTGCGACGCTCGTCGAAGTAGCCCGCGGCGCCGGCCGACAGCTCGCGCAGCCGCGCGCTGACCGCGTCGGCGACCGCAGTCACCGTCGCCGGGTTGTACCAGGCGTGCGGGTTCACGTCGTGGTCATGGTCGTGGCTCTCGCCCTCGTGCTCGTGGGCCGCGCCGCCGACGGCCAGCGCGTCGACGACCGGCGCTTCCGGCGCCGCGCTGGCGGCGAGCTTGGCCGCCCACTCGTCGTAGTGGCCGCCGTTGAGAACCACGAGTTGGGCACCCTCGAACTTCGCCGCATCGGAGGGTGCGGGTTCGTAATCGTGCGGGTCGACCGCCGAACTGGCGAGCACCGTGGTGACGCGAGCGCAGTCGCCGCCGAGTTCGGAGACTATGTCGCCCCATTGGTCGACGCTGACCACGACGTCGACTGGCGTGCCCGGGCAGGCGCCGGTGGTGTCCGCCGCGTTAGGGCGGGAGTCGCCAGCTCCGCCGCATGCCGCCAACCCGAACGGGGCAGTCAGCACGAGGCTCGCAAGAAGTGCGCGAACAGCGACAGTCTTGGCGGTGATCATGGCGACAATGATAACCATTTTCATAGTGCGTCGCCTACATGGGTTCGGCGGCGATCACGTAATCGTTGCCGTGCCTCAAACCGTCTTCGCGTTCGTCGAGTTCCAGCGCCCGGGCGCGGAGTTCTTCGACGTAGTCGCGCATAGTCGAGGCGAGGTCCTTCGACGGAAAACGTTCGAGCCGCGTGAGACACATGTTGAGCTGACTGTGGATGTAGCGGGCGCGATATCGGATAGGAAACCGCCGCGCTTCGAGCATGCGAAAGCCGGCCGTGCCGAGCCGCCGCTGCATCCAGTCCAGCGGAAACTCCCGGTATGGTCGCTCGCCGGCAAGCAATAGACAGGCATCCCGCACACGACCGATTTCCCAGATGACTCTGCCGCTTTCGGTGGTGGGTTCGAATTGGACGTAGGGTTCCAAGCCGATGATGTAGACGCGGCCACCATCGGCAACTAGCGGCCGCAGCCGTGCGAACACTCGGTCCTGCCAGTAGGGCGCGAAACCCTCGATTGCGCCGACGAGGTAGTCGACCAGCACGGTGTCGAAGGTTTCTCCGGTGAGCAGACTGTCATCGATCCAATTGCCCACGAGCAACCGATCCTGCGGACGTACCGACGATCCCAAGGTGTCACGGGTCTTGTCTGCCATGCCGCGGGCGGCAGTGACGGCCGTCCAGCGCTCGGTGGGCAATGTCAGGATCCACTCGAGTGAGTTCACTCCGGTCCCAGCGTCGAGAAAACTGCCCCAAGCCCGATCGCCGTGCAACTCTTCGATATAGCGAAACAGCGATGAGATAGCCGGTTTTCCGTCCATGCGGTCACCGCCGCCGTCTGCGTAGGAAATTCCAGCTGTCCGCAACGGCGCGCGGGGTGCCGAGGAGCCAGCGGCCGGCCAGGGCCAAAGCGGCAACGAGCGCCGCAAGCCCCGTCCACATGATGGGTGATGTCCAGGCGGCGGGCTCAACCGAAGGCTGCGCACCGGCATCGGCGTCCGCCGCTTCGGGGTTGCCCTGATGGCCGACGTGATCGTGATCGTGGCCCTCGTGGTCGTGGTCGTGGCCTTCGTGATCGTGGACGTGGTCCTGGCCGAGCTCGTGATTGTGGTCGTGGTCCTGGCCGAGCTCGTGATTGTGGTCGTGGTCCTGGCCGGGCTCGTGAGTGTGGTCGTGAATCAGCCCATGGGCGTCGTCGCCGGAATGGCTGTGGCCGTGGTCATCTGCCTCGTGAGCGTGATCGTGTTCTTCGTCGATGTGGCTATGCGCGTGCCCTGCGCTGTGAGTGTGTTCGTGCTCTTGTCCGGCACCGCCGTGGCTGTGGCCGTGACCGTCTCTGTCGCCGCCGCCGTGGCTGTGGCCGTGACCGTCGTCGCCGCCGCCACCGCCGTGGCTGTGGTCGTGGCCGTCATCGACGCCACCACCATGGCTGTGATCGTGACCGTCATCGACGCCATCGTGATCATGATCGTGGCCGTCGTCGTCGCCACCACCATGGTCGTGGCCGTCGTCGTCGCCACCGCCATGGTCGTGGTCGTGACCGTCGTCGCCGCCACCGTGATCATGTTCGTGATCGTGATCATGACCGAGCGGCGGGTCGTTGCTCTCGGTTCTGCGCGGTGCACCGTTTCGGTCGGCGGCAACATCGGTCCCCGCGTCACCGTCCCTCCCGGAGCCGACAGTCACCTTGGGTTTGGTGCTGTCGCCGCGAACATGGGCAGTGGCGCCTGAGGATTGGCCATCATCACGACCGGAGCCGACAGTCACTTTGGGCTTCTCGTGGTCGCCGCGCGCAGGGGCGGCTGGCGTCGAATCACTGCTTCGACCGGAGCCGATGCTCACCTTCGGGTCGTTCGACCCACGGTCGTCGGAACCCGAGACGCCGGAGTGGTCGCTGACATCCGACGGGCTCAAGGGACGCTCATGACCGACCAGGTCTACCGCCGGCTGCTCAGCGGATTCTGCTCGCAAAGAGCAAACCGCGATGGATGGATCGGTGGTACGTGCACGCGAGACGCTGTCTGTGTAGGCAGCAATCAACACCGCCACCGACGGAACCACCCATACCCACCGCATGTTTGCCTGCACGTGTCGACCTCGAACTTTCTTGGTTCCCCAATAGATAGGCGGTCACGTTAACGATAATGAACATCGTTTTCAATAGCTGGCTGCGTTTCCAACTTGTCTCGGCCGCAGGAGGCCGCGAGAAGTCCGATTCCTGGGCGCTGCTCAGCCGGACCGGATGCTGATCACCGGCCAAGCGGCGGCAACGCTCTGAGTCGAAACATCTTGCGTCCCTTATCTGGTGTAGCGGTGACTCCGCCTAGGCTGACCGCGTGACAGAGCATGCCTTCACCCCCGCCGAGCGGCGGGCCGTCTACCGGGCGATCACCGAGCGACGCGATATGCGCCGCTTCGTCACGGGTGCAACGGTGCCCGAGGACATGCTTGCCAGGCTCCTAGAGGCCGCTCACACCGCGCCGAGCGTCGGACTCATGCAGCCGTGGCGGTTCGTCCGGATCACGGACACCGACTTGCGGCGCGAGATTCACCGCTTGGTCGACCAGGAGCGGTTGCGCACGGCGGAGGCGCTGGGGAACCGCGGCGACGAGTTCCTGGCACTCAAGGTGGAGGGGATTCTCGAATGCGCCGAGTTGTTTGTGGTGGCGCTCGCCGAAGGTAGGGCGTCACACGTGTTCGGCCGTCGCACGCTTCCCCAAATGGATCTCGCGTCGGTGTCGTGTGCGTTGCAGAACATGTGGCTTGCCGCCCGAGCCGAAGGCCTTGGCATGGGCTGGGTCTCGATTTTCGAACCACGCGATCTCGGCGCGCTGCTGAATATGCCCGATGACGCCGAACCCGTCGCCGTCATCTGCCTTGGGCCAGTACCGGAGTTCCCTGAGCGCCCCACCCTCGAGATCGAGAGGTGGACGCTTGCACGGCCCCTCGCCGAATTCGTTTCGGAGAACTCCTGGCACGATTCGCGTCGCCGTACAGAACTCACCTGATCCACGGCGTACGCCTAAGCTCTGTTGAATGAGGATCGACCTCAATGCCGACCTCGGCGAGGGCTTCGGAGTGTGGCACCTCGGCGATGACGAGGCCATGCTCGACACCGTCACCAGTGCCAACGTGGCGTGCGGCTTCCATGCCGGTGATCCCGCCCTGCTGCTGCGGACGTGCCGCGCCGCGGCCGAACGCGGCGTGCGCATCGGCGCGCAGGTGAGCTATCGGGATCTCGCCGGGTTCGGCCGTCGCTTCATCGACGTGCCGCCCGACGAGTTGACGGCCGAGGTGATCTACCAGATCGGAGCGCTGCGAGCGCTTGCCGAAGTCGCCGGGTCGACCGTCAGCTACGTCAAACCCCATGGGGCGCTGTACAACGCGATCGTCTCCAACCGGGACCAGGCGCACGCGGTCGCCGCGGCGGTGCATGCCGTCGACGCGACCCTGCCGGTTCTCGGGCTCGCGGGTTCGGCGTTCTTCCGCGAAGCCGAACAACTCGGGCTGCAGACAGTGCCCGAGGCCTTCGCCGACCGGTCCTATCGCCCGGACGGTCAACTGGTGTCGCGGCGCGAGCGTAACGCGGTCCTGCATGACACTGCGGAGATCGCCGACCGGGTCGCCTCGATGGTGAGCGCGGGCAGGGTCGCCGCGGTCGACGGGTCGACGATTCCGATCGCGGTCAAATCGATTTGTGTGCACGGTGATTCGCCGGGTGCCGTGCAGATCGCGACGGCAGTGCGGGAACGGCTGCTGGCCGAGGGCGTCGAGATCGGCCCCTTCAACTGAGTCGTCGTAGCGCACAGTCCGAACATTTCGACCCGTCACCGATGCGGTAGTAAAGGCAGCAGCTGCGGCGGCGAAAAGCCAAGTTGTGTTTGACCGTTCCGGATCCCGCGAGGCGTCCCGTCTCCAACAACGACCGAGCCAGGCGGGTGGCGTCGCCGCGGAGCTGCGGCCGGAGGGAATACAACGCGCGGGTCGCGGCGACCAACGCGGACGCGATGTTGCCGTAGAGCAGCGGGGGCGCGACCTTGACACGCAGTCCGTCGGCGAGCCGCTCCAAGTGCCCTTCGACGACGATGCGGTAGAGCGCGTTCGCCAACTGCGCGTCAGCCCGCGAGCCTTCGGGCACAGAAATTCTCAGCGCCGCGCTGTCATTGGCGCGCTGTAAGCCGATGAGGTCCGGCACCACGCCGTGCGCGACGGCGCACGCGAGGACGGGCGACCACAACCTCGACGCGTGACTCATCTGGACAAGCGACGCGCTGACACGACGGTCGGTCGTGCGGTACCTCCGGCACGTCGCATCGATCAGGTCCGCGTAGCCGTCGGCATAACACTCTTCGACTGGACGCCAGCCTCGATCATCGCCCCCAACGGCGATCGCGAAGAATCCGCCGTATCGTGCGACCTCGGAGAGTTCCGTGCTGATCCTCACCGGGCCTGCACCTTCGGAGTCACGTTGACCCGCAACAGGTTGGTGTCCTCATCGATGTCGACCCGGGTATCGACGCCGTAGACATCCGCCAGCATTTCGACCGTCAGGACCTCGGCCGGGGTACCGGTCGCAACGACACTGCCATGATCCAGGGCGCAGATCCGGTCGCAGTATGCCGCAGCGAGATTCAGGTCGTGCAGCGCGGCAATGACGGTGGCGCCCGTCGTCCGGAGCAGGTGCAGCGCATCATGCTGGTGACGCAGATCGAGATGGTTGGTCGGCTCGTCCAGCACGATCGTGTCGGTGCGTTGTGCGAGCGCCCGCGCGATCAACACACGTTGCTTCTGTCCGCCCGAGAGTCGGTCGAACGGCTCGTGGGCCAACGCCGATACGTCGACGGCGTCAAGCGCCTCAGCGATGATCCGACGGTCGTCGAAGTTGTCGCCTTCGAACGCGCGCTTGTACGGCGTCCGCCCCATGGCGACGACGTCGAACACGGTGAGCTCGAAATCGCCAGCCGTGTCCTGAAGTACCGCCGCCAACCGTCGTGCCGCTCGCTTGGCAGGCATCCGCCAGACGTCTTCGCCGTCGATCAACACGCGGCCCGACCTCGGTCGCTGGGCACGGTACAGCGTGCGCAGCAGCGTGGTCTTGCCTGCACCGTTCGGCCCGACGACGCCCACCATCTCGCCGGCGCCGACATGCAGGGAAACGTTGCTGATCAACGCTTTACGTCCGACCGTCACAGTGACGTCATCGATGTGAATCCGGCCGGTCATGCCGGTGCCTTGCGTCGCATCAACCAGAGGAAGTACGGGCCACCGACGAGCGCGGTGAGAATTCCGACCGGCAACTCCTCCGGCGCGGCGACCGTGCGCGCGGTGATGTCGCACACGATGAGAAACGAGGCGCCGAGCAGCGCGGCCGCGGGCAACGCGCGACGGTGGTCGGCGCCGACAAGCATGCGCACGATGTGCGGCATGATCAAACCGACGAAGCCGATCGCACCGCTGACAGCGACCATCGCGCCCACCATCAACGCGACCACGACGAACATCGCTGCGCGGAACCGGTGTACGTCCAAACCCAGCGCTGTCGCGGCCTCTTCACCGCCGTACAACAGGTTCAGCGACCGGGTCACCGCCAACAGCGCCGTCACACCGATTGCCACAACAATCGCCGGTATCCACACCATCGCCCAGGTCGCCCCACCCAGACCGCCGAGCATCCAACGCACCGCGGACTGGGCCTTGTGCGGGTCATCGGACGTGACGATCAGCAAACTCGAAGCGGCCGAGAGCACCTCGGCTACCGCGACCCCGGCGAGTATCAACCGCATCGTCGTCATCCGACCGCCCGTCCGGGCCAGGAAGTAGACGGCGACCAGCGCGGCCAGCGCTCCCGCGAACGCGGCCAGCGGCAGCGCCAACAGGCCGACTCCGACGCCGGCCACCAGCACCGAGACCGCACCCACCGACGCGCCCGACGAGACACCCAGCAGCATCGGGTCGGCCAGTGGATTGCGCACCACCGCCTGCAACGCCATCCCGCATGTCGCCAAGCCGGCGCCAACCACCGCCGCCAGCACGACCCTGGGCAACCGCGCATCGAGCACGATCGAGGCACGTGTCGGCGGCCATGTCGCGTCCAAGAACACCGGATTGAGTTCGTGCAGCAGGATTTGCCACACCTGCCCCGGAGGAATCGCCACCGACCCGATGGTGACCCCTGCGGTCATGCACACCAACAGCAACACCACGAGCAGCGTGAGCGCGACACTGTATGGAAGCCGTCCGCGAACCGGCGGTGCCGCCGAGGCCGGTCGGTCCAGGATGGCCGCCGTCATCCGATTCGGCCCGGGTGTAGCTGTTCGGCAAGTGATTTCACCGCGCGCCCGACACGGACACCGGCGGTGATCGACGACAGCGGCAGCACCGCGAAGCGCTGGTCACGAATCGCCGGCACTCGCTGTAGCACCGGGTTCTCCAGCAGAAACCTCTTCTTCTGCTCGACCGACTGGTCGCCATAGTCGTAGATCAGGATGACGTCAGGCGCCCGCTCGGCGAACTGTTCGAACGACACGTCGGCCCACACCTTCGGCACGTCGGCGAACAGGTTCCGCCCGCCCGCCGACTCGATAATCTGGTTGCCGATACCTTTCCCGCCGGAAGTGAACACCGTCGTCTCGCCGCTGTCATAGACCGCGACATCAATCGGCGCGACACCGTGGATTTGATCACGACTGTCCTGCAGGGTGCGGCGTTGACGTTCGATCTCCTGTTCGGCTCGCTCTCTGACACCGAATATCTCTCCCAGCGTTCGGATCTCATCGTCCACCGCGGACGCCGTCATCGGCCCGGAGGTGCAGTTCTCGGTGTTGAGATGGGTGTCGATGCCCACCTCGATCAGTCGCTCTCGTCCGCGCCCTTCCTTGTCGTCGAATGCGCTTGCCCACCCTCCGTAGACGAAGTCGGGCTCGGCGGCAAGCAGCGTCTCGAACGACGGGTACTCGTCGGCGATCACCGGAATCGAGTCATAGGCATCCTTGTACTCCGGCAGGATCTGGTCGTCCAGGAACGCGGTCCCGACCATGGATTCCTTCAGCCCCAGCGCCAACATCGTCTCGATCGCGTGCTGATTCAGGGCGACAGCCCGCCGCGGCGGACGCTCATATGTCGTGGTGATGCCGCAGTTGGTCACGGTGACGGGAAATCCCGCCAAGGCTTCACCGGCCGCGTTGTCCGATGGTGGTGCCGGTGTACCGCATCCCGCGGCAAGTAGTGCCGAGATCGCCGCCGTGGCAAGGTATCGACGCGCCGCCATTCTCCGTACCTCCCGTCATGGGCGGACGCGACGGGAAGCGCGCTCGGTATGCCGAGGCCGTCCTCGCCGGGGAAATCCGCCCCAGTTGTGGTGAGGAGGCGACCGCGAGGAGTATCTGGCTCCCGGCGCGTCGGAAAGACCGCGCCGATCACAGTGGCGGGACCGCGCCGGATTCACACCGGCTTCCTCGGGGTCACGGTCGCCTGTCGGCATCGATCCTGCCACACAGTGGTCAGCCGGCGCTCTTCCGATCAACCTGGCGAGATACGGCGAGCCGCTGCCGCTCCCGCGGCGTCGTCGCGCCCCAGATGCCCCAGGTCTCCACATTGGTCAGGGCGTACCGCAGGCAGTCGCGTTGCACGGGACACCCGCGACAGACTTTCTTGGCTCGTTCCTCGCGAATTACCCGGCGTTGACCGCGCTCGGCATCTGACGCGAAGAAGATCTCGGTCGGCAATCCCCGGCACCGCGCACGCAACTGCCAGAGTCGGTTGGCGGCTCCCGTGGCCATCAGCGCTCCTCGCGAAAGTCGACGTGGCGCCGGACCACCGGGTCGTACTTGCGCAACACCAAGCGATCGGGGTCGTTGCGCCGATTCTTGCGCGTGACATACGTATAGCCGGTACCGGCCGTCGACCGCAGTTTGACGATGGGCCGGATATCGTTGCGCGCCATCAGATTCTCTGCCCTTGCTTGCGTAACCGGACGACCACGGCCTCGATGCCGTCGCGGTCGATGACCTTGATTCCCTTGGCACTGACTCGCAGTGTGATTCGGCGGCCCTCGGACCGGAGGTAGTACCGCTTGGTCTGGATGTTCGGGTTCCAGCGACGCGGGTTCCGCCGGTGCGAATGCGATACGGAATTGCCGAAGCCGGGTGCTCGGCCGGTGACCTGACAGTGCGCGGACATGTTCCTCCTCGGCTGGGTACGCTAACGTTAATGACAATCATTTTCAACTCAGGGGAGGTCGAGTGCGCACTCCAGTGGTGCTGATCTGCGGTCAAGGCGATGCCGACGGTGTCGCCGAGGTGTTGGCCGGCGCGTCCGGCGCGGTGGTGGTCCGTCACACCTACGACGGTCAGGTGGTGGTGCGCAGCGTGACCACCGGCGGGCAAACGTCAGAGTGGCCGCTGGAGTTGGTCCGCGGTTGTGTCGCATGCACGGTGCGCAACGACCTCCTCGTCCTCCTGCGCCGGCTCCATCGGCGTGCGGACGTGAATCGCATTGCGGTGCACCTGATGCCGTGGCTGGAACCGGAGCCGGTCTGCTGGGCGATCGAGAATGTCCGTGTGCGGGTTGGCCCCGGCTACGTCGACGGGCCGGCGGCGCGCGATGTGTGCATCCACGCCGTGGTGACGTGTGTCGATGCCCGCGGCTGGCTGGAGCAGGCTGTCGGTGAGGACTACCTCGACGACGGCCGGACAGTGGCACAGGTGGTGGTGGCGCAGGCCGAGTTCGCCGACGCGTTGGTACTCAGCGAACCGCACGCCCAGACGCTGAAGGTGTTGCGGCGGTTGGCCCCTCGAGCGCGCCTGACCGTCGGGGCTGGACGGGTTGAAGTCGCGCTGGCCAATCTCGAGCCCGAGAGCAGGCGCGGGCGCAGCGACAGTCCTCACGGTCCACTGCTCGCGGGCCAACCGTCCCTGGATGCCGACGGCGACGTCGGCTTGTTGCTCTTCTCTGCGCGGCGCCCGTTTCATCCGGAGCGCCTGCACGCCGCGCTCGACGTGCTGCTGGACGGCGTGGTGCGCACCCGGGGCAGGCTGTGGTTGGCCAACCGCTTCGACGACGTCATGTGGCTGGAATCGGCCGGCGGCGGAATGCGGTTCGAATACGCGGGTCGGTGGCTGGCGGCGATGAGTGCCGGGGAACAGGTCTACGCCGACCCGCACCGCGTGGCGCTAGCCGCGGCCGACTGGGACGACCGCCTCGGTGACCGGCACGTGTCGATCACCGTGCTGGTGTGTGGTGCGGAACCGGAGGAGATCGTCGATGCGTTGCGCACCGCGCTGCTGACCGACGAGGAATGGTCGCGCCCCGGCGAATGGCCCAGCTACCCAGACCCGTTCGGGGATTGGCACGAGGATCCCTGCGATACCGGCGCGGAACTGGCGAGTGACATGGGCGCGACGTCCTTCGACGGCGAGGACCGCACCTAGAGTTGGCGCTATGCGCCTCAAGCTGGGCAGGCCGGACCTGACGGACTATGCGAACTACTTCGACGTCCCAATCGCAGCGCCGGACGCCCCGCTGACAGTGACCTGGGCAGGTGTCACGACGCTGCTGATCGACGACGGCGATTCGGCCGTGCTGACCGACGGGTTCTTCTCGCGGCCCGGACTCGGCGAAGTTGCGCTGCGGCGGCTCGCGCCGTCAGAACCGCGCATCGACGGCTGCCTGACCCGCCTACGCATCGACCGGTTGCAAGCCGTCCTACCGGTTCACACTCACTACGACCACGCGATGGACAGCGCGGTGGTCGCCGAACGGACCGGTGCGAGCATCGTGGGCGGAAAGTCGGCTGCCCAGGTGGGCCGCGGCCACGGGCTGCCGGAGGACCGCCTGGTCGTCGTCACCGCCGGGGAGGCCGTCCGGCTCGGCGCCTACGACGTCACGCTCATCGAGGGTGATCACTGTCCACCCGACCGGTTCCCCGGTGTCATCGCCCGACCGGTCATCCCACCGGTCAAGGCGTCGGCATACCGATGTGGCGAGGCGTGGTCCACGCTGGTTCACCACCGTCCGTCGGACCGACGCCTGCTGGTGATCGGCAGCGCGGGGTTCGTCCCCGGCGCGCTGGCAGGGCTGCGCGCCGACGTGGTGTATCTCGGTGTCGGTCAGCTCGGGTTACAACACGAGCGATATCTCGTCGACTACTGGCAGGAGACCGTGCGGACGGTGCACGCGCGCCGCGTGGTGCTCATCCACTGGGACGACTTCTTCCGTCCGCTGCACGAACCGCTGCGCGCACTGCCCTACGCCGCCGACGACCTTGATGTTTCGATGCGGGTGTTGTCGCGGTTGGCCGACGAGGACGGCGTCGCGCTGCACCTGCCCACGCTCTGGCAGCCCGCCGATCCGTGGATCTGATCCGTTTTCCGCGAGCAGACGCCAAGTGCTCCGAAATGCCCTCGGAATAGGGCACTTTGCGACTGCTCGCGCTCAGACCGGACGGCGTTGACGGGCGATCTCGGCGAGTACCACGCCCGCGGCCACCGACGCGTTCAACGACTCGGTGGGTCCCGCCATCGGGATGGACACCACGGCGTCACAGGTCTCCCGCACCAGCCGCGACAGCCCCTTGCCCTCGGAACCGACCACCACGACGATCGGCCCCGACCCGTCGAGTTCGTCGACGGTGGTGTCCCCGCCGGCGTCCAACCCGACAACCTGTAAGCCGGCGTCGGCCCAACTCTTCAGTGTGCGAGTGAGATTCGTCGCGCGGGCAACCGGCAATCGCGCCGCGGCACCTGCGCTGGTGCGCCACGCCACCGCGGTCACCGACGCCGACCGGCGTTGCGGGATCAATACACCGTGGCCGCCGAATGCTGCCACCGATCGCACGATCGCGCCGAGGTTGCGGGGATCCGAGATGTTGTCCAGAGCCACCAGCAGGGCCGGCGAACCGGCCGTTCTCGCCGACGCGAGCAAGTCGTCGGGGTGCGCGTACGAGTAGGGCGGAACCTGAAGCGCCACACCCTGATGCAAGCCGTTGGTGGCGATCCGGTCGAGATCGTGGCGCGGCACCTCGAGAATCGAGATGCCCGCATCGGCCGCGATCTGCACGGCCTCGGTGAGCCGTTCGTCGGCGTCCGCGCCCAGCGCGACATACAGCGCCGTGGCCGGCACATCGGCCCGCAGGCACTCCAGCACCGGATTGCGGCCCAGCACGATTTCGGTGTCGTCGGTCTTCTTGCCCTGCCGCCGCCCCTGCGACTTTGCCGCCTTGGCCGCGCGCTTTGCGGCCGGATGATTCGGGCGCATATGCGCGGGCGGGGTGGCGCCGCGACCCTCGAGCCCCCGTCGCCGCACACCGCCCGACCCGACCGTCGGCCCCTTCTTGGTGCCCGGCTTGCGGACCGCCCCCCTGCGCCGAGAATTGCCCGCCATCTACTTGGTGTACCCGTCGAGCAGCGTCCACTGCGGGCCGTCGGCGGTGTCGGTGACCTCGATGCCCGCTTCCTTGAGGCGGTCTCGGATCGCGTCGGCCTCGGCCCAGTCCCGCCGGGCCCGGGCGTCCTCGCGGCGCTTCACTTCCGCCTGCACCAGCACGTCGACCGCGGCCAACGCGGCCGACGTCTCGTCCTTGGATTCCCAGCGCTCGTCGAGTGGGTCGGCGCCGAGAATGCCCATCATCGCGCGGATCGACATCGCGTGGCCCAACGCGGTCTCGTGGTCGCCGACGTCGAGGGCGCGATTGCCCTCGGCGCGGGCGGCGTGTACCTCGGCCAGCGCGATCGGCACCGCCAGGTCGTCGTCGAGCGCCGCGGCGAATTTCGGCGTCCATTCGCCGGGCACCACCGCACCCACGCGGTTGCGCACACGGTGCAGAAAGTCCTCGATCCCCGTGTATGCCTTCGCCGCGTCCTGCAGCGCCGTCTCGGAGAACTCGAGCATCGACCGGTAGTGCGCGCTACCCAGGTAGTACCGCAGTTCCGAGGCCCGGACCCGTTGCAGCACAGCGGGAATCGCGAGCACGTTGCCCAGCGACTTGCTCATCTTCTCGCCGCCCATGGTGACCCAGCCGTTGTGCAACCAGTACCGCGCGAACGGGTCGCCGGCGGCTTCGGCCTGGGCTATCTCGTTCTCGTGGTGCGGGAACACCAGATCCATCCCGCCGGCGTGAATGTCGAACTCGGCGCCGAGGTACGCCTCGCACATCGCGACGCATTCGGTGTGCCAGCCCGGCCTGCCGCGGCCCCACGGCGTCGGCCAGGACGGTTCACCGGGTTTGGCGCCCTTCCACAACGTGAAGTCGCGGTCGTCGCGCTTGCCGGTCGCGACGCCCTCACCCTGATGCACGTCATCGATCCGGTGGCCGGACAGCTTCCCGTAGCCCGGCATGCCGAGCACGTCGAAGTACACGTCACCGCCGCTGGCGTATGCGTGCCCGCGTTCGATCAACCGCTCGATCAACTCGACCATCTGGGTGATGTGACCGGTGGCGCGCGGTTCGGCGGACGGTGGCAGCACGCCGAGCGCGTCGTACGCGGCCGAGAACGCGCGCTCATAGGTGGCGGCCCACTCCCACCACGGCCTGCCCGCATCGGCTGCCTTGTTGAGGATCTTGTCGTCGATGTCGGTGACGTTGCGAATGAACGCGACGTCGTAGCCCCTGGCCAGTAGCCAGCGCCGCAGCACGTCGAATGCGACGCCGCTGCGAACGTGTCCGATGTGTGGCAGCCCCTGCACGGTGGCCCCACACAGGTAAACGGAAGCGTGGCCGGGGCGGACCGGGACGAAATCGCGTACAGCACCGGTCATGGTGTCGTACAGCCGCAGTTCGGTCACCCTTCCCGACCGTTCGCTCCACTCACGACCGGCCAGCTTACCGGCCTATTCGGGCTTCACCACCAACGCGGTCGCGATCGCGGCGAGACCCTCGCCGCGGCCGGTCAGGCCAAGCCCGTCGGTGGTGGTCGCGCTCACCGACACCGGGGCGTCGAGCAATCCGGACAGAAGTTCCTGCGCCTCGCCACGCCGCGGGCCGACCTTGGGCCGATTGCCGATGACCTGTACGGCCGCGTTGACTATGTGAAAACCCTGCCCGGCGACCAGCTGACGGACGTGACGCAACATGTCCGCGCCGCTGGCGTCCCGCCACTCGGCACGGCCGGTGCCGAAGACTTCGCCGAGATCGCCGAGGCCGGCTGCCGACAGAAGCGCATCGCACAGGGCGTGCGCCGCCACATCGCCATCGGAATGGCCGGCGCAGCCGTCGGCGTCATCGAACAGCAGGCACAACAACCAGCACGGCCGCCCGACCTGGATGGGGTGCACGTCGGTGCCGAGCCCGACTCGGGGCAGGCCCGCCGCCGACATCAGCGAGTACGCAGCCTTCAGGAGGCGGCGGCGAGTGCCTCGTCGAGAATGGTCGCGGCCTTCTCGTCGTCGGTGTTCTCGGCAAGCGCGAGCTCGCCCACCAGGATCTGCCGCGCCTTGGCCAGCATCCGCTTCTCCCCCGCAGACAGGCCACGCTCCTGATCGCGTCGCCACAAGTCGCGGACGACTTCGGCGACCTTGTTCACGTCACCTGAAGCCAACTTCTCGAGATTGGCCTTGTACCGCCGCGACCAGTTGGTCGGCTCCTCGGTATGGGGGGCGCGGAGCACCTGGAAAACCTTGTCCAGGCCCTCCTGTCCGACGACGTCGCGCACCCCGACATACTCTGCGTTCTCGGCGGGCACTCGAACCGTGAGGTCGCCTTGGGCGACCTTCAAGACGAGGTATTCCTTCTGCTCACCTTTTATGGTCCGGGTTTCGATCGCTTCGATCAACGCAGCACCGTGGTGGGGATAAACAACGGTGTCTCCGACCTTGAAAATCATCAGTTTCGAGCCCCTTTCACACATCAATGCTAGCACGGGGCCGAGTCGGGGGTGCACCAACGGTGCAGGTCAGGGGCACCTCAGGAGAACGCCAGGGGTTGACACGACGGCGAATCCATGCATGGCTCCGGGCTCTGATCGGTGTCTCGTCGGCGCCCCGGCGGTAGCCGCCGCAGAGCCCTGAACACGCAGTTACCGATCTTGACGGGTGGCTGTGGCGAGAGTTTTCCCCGCCCACTCGGCCCTCAGCTACCGCCCGCTGCGAGCACCTACTACTGTGCATAGTCGAATCCCCGCGGCCGGACGCATCGGTCGCCCGACGGTCGAGCAGGAGGCAAGAGTGGACCGCTTCAAACTGGCCGCCTGTGGGCTGGCTGCCGCCGTCGCACTCGTTGGCTGCAGTTCCGGTCAGGTTTCGCAGATGACGTTGCAGGAACCGGCCGTCAACGGCACCAGCGCCGACCTCGGCGCGATCGCGTTGCGCAACGTGCACCTGCGGGCCGAGCAAGTGAGCGATTACGTCCAGCCGGGCAAAGAGGTGGAGCTGATCTTCCAGGCGTCCAACGCCTCGCCCGACACGGCGGACAAGCTGGTTTCGGTCACCTCCGACATCGGCAAGGTGACACTGACCGGTGACACCACGCTGCCGGCCGGCGGCGCGCTCACCGTCGGCGCGCCCGACGGACAGATCACCCCATTGGAGAGCGTCGAGGCGGCCGAAGCCGCCGAGGCGAAGGTGACGTTGTCCAAGCCGATCACCAACGGGCTGACGTACGACTTCACGTTCAAGTTCCAGAAGGCCGGCGAAACCACCGTGCCGGTGCCGATCTCGGCGGGCGAGGCGCCGCGGCGTGTGGACGCTTCCGAAGCGGGCGACACGGCCGGCGGTCACGGCGGCGGGCACTGAGCGAAGTCGGCGACACGGCGGCTCAGCACTGAGTTTCTGTCGGTTTCTGTCGGCGGCGCCGGTTACCGTCACAGCGTGGCCAAAGGTGGCGTCAATGCTCGTTCGCAGTACCGCTGCTCCGAATGCCACCACATCACCCTCAAGTGGGTCGGTCGCTGCCCGGAGTGCGGCACCTGGGGCACGGTCGACGAGGTAGCCGTCCTCTCCGCCGTGGCCGGAGCGGGCGCGCGACGTTCGGTCGCACCCTCCTCCCCGGCCGTGCCGATCACCTCCATCGATCCCGGCCGCACCCGCCACTTCCACACCGGTGTCACCGAATTCGACCGGGTGCTCGGCGGCGGCCTGGTTCCCGGCTCGGTGACGCTGCTGGCCGGCGACCCCGGCGTCGGCAAGTCGACGCTGCTGCTGGAGGTCGCGCACCGATGGGCCGCGGCCGGTAGGCGCGCGCTGTACCTCTCGGGTGAGGAGTCCGCAGGCCAGATCCGGATGCGGGCCGAACGCACCGGATGCACCCACGACGAGGTCTACCTGGCCGCCGAATCGGACCTCGCGACGGCGCTCGGGCACATCGACGAAGTGCAGCCCAGCCTGGTGGTGGTCGACTCGGTGCAGACGATGTCCAGCACCGAGGCCGACGGTGTCACCGGCGGCGTCACCCAGGTGCGGGCGGTCACCACCGCGCTGACGTCCTACGCCAAGGCCGCCCGATCCCGGGGCGTCGCGATGATCCTCGTCGGTCACGTCACCAAGGACGGCGCGATCGCGGGGCCCCGCTCACTGGAGCACCTGGTCGATGTCGTCCTGCACTTCGAAGGTGATCGCGCGTCGTCGCTGCGGATGGTCCGCGGTATCAAGAACCGGTTCGGCGCCGCCGACGAGGTGGGCTGCTTCCTGTTGCACGACAACGGAATAGAGGGGGTCGCCGACCCTTCGGCCCTGTTCCGCGACCAACGCCCCAAACCCGTTGCGGGCACCGCGATCACGGTCGCTCTCGACGGTAAGCGTCCCTTGATCGGTGAGGTGCAGGCGCTGATCGGGCCACCCGCGAACGGGACTCCGCGGCGGGCGGTCAGCGGTATCGACGCGTCACGCGCTGCGATGATCACCGCGGTGCTCGACAGGCACGCGGGCCTGGCAGTGGGCACGCGCGACATCTACCTGTCCACTGTGGGCGGGATGCGGTTGACCGATCCATCGACGGATCTCGCGGTCGCGGTGGCCATCGCGTCGTCGACGATGAACCTGCCCATGCCGGCCGAGGCGGTCGCGATCGGCGAGGTCGGCCTGGCGGGTGACCTGCGCCGGGTCACGTGCATGGACCGTCGACTGGCCGAGGCGGCGCGGCTCGGCTTCACCTCGGCGGTGATACCGCCGGGCGTCACGTCCGTTCCTGCGGGCCTGCGCGCGATCACCGCCGACGACATCGGTTCGGCGTTGCGGGTTTTACGCGAAATCAGCAAAGATCAGCGAAGATAGTGCAATGGCGGCCGAACCTAGGGAGGGGCGATGGCCGTGAAGGCGGGCGGCAGATCGGGCCGCACCGTAGTGCCGTTGGCCCGGCCGACGCTGCGCGAGACCATTGCCCGGCTGGCGCCCGGAACCGCGCTGCGCGACGGTCTCGAGCGCATCCTGCGCGGGCGCACCGGCGCGCTGATCCTGGTCGGCTACGACGACAGCGTCGAGGCGATCTGCGACGGTGGGTTCTCCCTCGACGTCCGCTATGCGCCGACGCGGCTTCGCGAGCTGTCCAAGATGGACGGCGCCGTGGTGCTCTCCAGCGACGGCAGCCGCATTCTGCGGGCCAACGTGCAACTCGTCCCCGATCCGTCGATCCCCACCGAGGAATCGGGGACCCGGCACCGCTCCGCCGAGCGCGCCGCGATCCAGACCGGCTATCCGGTGATCTCGGTGAGCCATTCGATGAGCATCGTGACCGTGTACGTGGCCGGCGAACGTCACGTGATCCCCGACTCGGCGACCATCCTGTCGCGCGCCAACCAGACCATCGACACCCTCGAGCGTTACAAGACGCGCCTCGACGAGGTCAGCAGGCAGCTCTCGACGGCCGAGATCGAAGACTTCGTGACGTTGCGCGACGTGATGACCGTGGTGCAGCGGCTCGAGATGGTTCGTCGCATCAGCCTCGAAATCGACTCGTATGTAGTCGAACTCGGCACTGACGGCCGTCAGCTCAAGCTGCAACTCGAGGAGCTGGTGGGCGACAACGACACCGCCCGCGAGCTGATCGTGCGCGACTACCACGCGAATCCCGACCCGCCGTCGGCGGCGCAGGTGAGCGCCACGCTCGAGGAACTCGACGGCCTCTCCGACAACGAGCTGCTCGACTTCACCACGCTGGCAAGGGTTTTCGGCTATCCGTCGACGATCGAGGCGCAGGATTCGGCGATGAGCTCACGCGGCTACCGCGCGATGGCCGGGATTCCGCGCCTGCAGTTCGCGCACGTCGACCTGCTGGTGCGGTCGTTCGGCTCGCTGCAGGGCCTGCTGGCGGCCAGCGCAGGCGATCTGCAGTCGGTCGAGGGCATCGGCTCGATGTGGGCGCGCCACATCCGGGAAGGCCTGTCGCAGTTGGCCGAGTCGACGATCGCCGACCGGCTGGCCTAGAGGTCTACTGCGGCTCAGCCCGCGGGTGCGGGTGCGGGTCCCGGCGGCGGCGCGGCACCGTTGCCGTGCACCGGCGACTGGGGCGCGGCGAGGATGAACGGCACCGTCGCCGACCGCAGATTGCCCAACTGCACGACCAGGTTGTACGTGCCTGGTCCGATGGGTTGCCGCGGCAGCGGGCAGCCCGGCGCGGAGCCCATGCCCGTCCAGGTGACCTCCGTCGTCACCTGCTCGCCGGGCTGAAATGCCTTGACCAGCGTTTCGTTCGACGGCGCACAGTCGAGGTTGGACCAGAGCCGGGTGTTGTCCAGCGAGTACACGTAGGCCGCCAGCACCGCGGCGCCGACGTCGCGTTTGCAGCCGACCAGCCCGATGTTGGTGACGACCATCGTGAACTTCGGCTGATCACCCACGACGTACTGCGGTTGGTTGGTGATGCCCTTGACGGCGAGCGTCGAATCAGGGCAATCGTCGCCCTCGTTGAGGAGCGGCGGCGGCACCACGGCCGCGGTCGGCGTCGCCGTCGGGGGCGGCGCGTCCTGCGCCGGCGGCATCACCGGCGTCTTGACTTCGGGATTCTCCCCCGGCAGCGGGGTTGGCGCGGCCGCCGCGGTGGACGCAGACTTCTCCGCGTTCTCGCTGTCGGTGCCCCCGGCGCTCTTCACGACCACGACCACGATGGCCGCGATCACGCCGATCACGAGTACCGCTATGCCCAGCGCGAGTGCCCTGCGACGCCAGTAAATCTGCGTCGGTAGCGGGCCATGCGGTTCCAGATCCAGCACAAGTTCAAGGTAAGGCCAGGTCACGTCTTATCGCCCGAGGTGACCCGGCGTGTCGCCGCTTAGGCTTCGCCGATGTCGCCCAAGTGGTTCCGCAGCGCCACCCGACCGTCGGCCAGGTGATAGGTCAGCCCGACGATCGCCAGGTCACCCGCCGCGACCCGTTCGGCGATGGCCGTGGAACGGGCCATCAACTGCGTTCCGGTCTCCGTCACGTGTCGCGCCTCGAACTCGTCGACCCTGGTCAATCCCTCACGCCGGCCCGCGAGGATCGACGGCGTGACCCGCTCGACGATGTCACGAACATAGCCGCCGGGCACCACGCCGTCGTCGAGCGCGGAAATCGTTGCTTTCACGGCGCCGCAGCTGTCGTGACCGAGTACAGCGATGAGCGGCACGTTGAGCACCGAGACCGCGAACTCGATGGAACCGAGCACGGCGGTGTCGATGACGTGGCCGGCGGTGCGGACCACGAACATGTCGCCCAGACCCTGGTCGAAGATGAGTTCGGCCGCCACCCGGCTGTCCCCGCACCCGAACACAACCGCCGTGGGGTGTTGCGCCGCGGCGAGGCTCGCGCGGTGTTCGACGCTCTGGCTCGGATGTACGGGCTTACCGGCGACGAAGCGCTCGTTACCCTCTTTGAGTGCTTTCCATGCGGTCACTGGGCTGGTGTTCGGCATGACCGACATTGTGCCTCAGCTGCTCGATTGGTTTGACCGCGGGCAGCGCGACCTACCTTGGCGCAGACCTGAGGTCACGCCGTGGCAGATCCTGGTCAGCGAGTTCATGCTGCAACAGACGCCGGTCGCCCGGGTCGAGCCGATATGGCTTGCGTGGGTGCGGCGTTGGCCCACACCGTCGGCGACCGCGGCGGCCGGTGCCGCCGACGTGTTGCGGGCGTGGGGCAAGCTGGGCTACCCGCGCCGCGCCAAGCGGTTGCATGAGTGCGCGACGGTGATCGCAGCCGAGTACGACGACGTGGTGCCGTCCGACGTCGAGACGCTGTTGACGCTGCCGGGTGTCGGCGCGTACACGGCGCGCGCGATCGCCTGCTTCGCCTACCACCAACGGGTGCCGGTCGTCGACACCAACGTTCGTCGCGTCGTCGCCAGGGTGGTGCACGGTCGGGCCGACGCACCGGCATCGTCGTCGCCGCGTGACCTCGCCGACGTGGAGGCTCTGCTTCCCGACGACGAACTGGCGCCGAAGTTTTCGATCGCACTGATGGAGCTGGGCGCGACGGTGTGTACCGCGCGGGCGCCGCGGTGCGGGGTGTGCCCGCTGGACGTGTGCGCGTGGCGTTCGCGCGGCTTCCCTCCGTCGACGGCGCCGGCGCGCCGCGCGCAGCGCTATGCGGGCACCGACCGGCAGGTGCGCGGCCGTCTGTTGGATGTATTGCGCGGCAACGACTCTCCGGTCACCCGCAGGCAGCTCGATGCGGTTTGGTTGTCCGATACCGCCCAACGCGACCGGGCACTGGATTCGCTGTTGGTCGACGGCCTCATCGAACAGACAGCCGACGGCCGGTTCGCGCTGGCCGGCGAAGGCGCTCAGGCGGTGGCCGCCGATTCCCCGTTGGATTCCTCTGTGTTACAAGCGAACCTGCGGCGGTAGTCCGACGGTGTCACTCCGATGATCCTGCGGAAGTGGTGGCGCAGCAGCGTCGCGGTGCCGAAGCCGCTGCGTTCGGCGATCCGGTCGACATCGAGATCCGTCTCCTCCAACAGGGTGCGCGCGTACAGGACACGTTGATCGGTGACCCATTGCATCGGCGTCCGACCGGTCTCTTCTACGAATCGGCGTGCGAACGTGCGCGCCGACATGTGCGCACGGGCGGCCAACGTGGCGACCGTGTGCGGTTTGTCCAGATTGCCCAGGATCCAATCGAGGTGCGGTGCAAAGCGTTCCGAACATCGCACCGGGATCGGCTGGTCGATGTACTGGCGTTGACCGCCGTCGCGTTGCGGCGGAACCACCATTCGGCGGGCGATCTTGTTGGTCACCTCGCTGCCGAGTTCGCGTCGGACCAGATGCAGGCACGCGTCGATTCCCGCCGCGGTGCCCGCACTGGTGATCAGATTGCCGTCGTCGACGAACAACACGTTGCGGTCGACTTTGGCGGTGGGGTACTTCTGGGCGAGTTCGTCGGCGTGCATCCAGTGCGTGGTGCAGGGCCTGCCGTCGAGCAGCCCCGCGGCACCCGCGACGAACGCACCCGAGCACACGGTGAGGATGATCGACCCGGCGTCGGCGGCGGCGCGCACGGCGGCCAGCGCCTCGGGCAGGTACTCCGATCCGCCGATCGCCGGGATCGCGACGAGGTCGGCGCCGACGAGGTCGTCGAGGCCGTGTTCGGGTGTGATCGTCGCCCCGACGGAGGTGCTGACCGGTCTGCCGGGTTGGGGTCCGCAGATCTTGAAGTCGAAATTGGGCACGCCGTCGGCGGAGCGGTCGATTCCGAAGACCTCGCAGATCACGCCGAACTCGAAAATCGCTAGACCGTCGAGCACCAGCGTCGATACGCTCTTTATCGCCATGGCAGCATTTTATCTCAATATGTCATTCCTGCCACTGGTGGCTGGATATGTCTCGGCGAAAGATTACTGCCATGACCACTGCACTGACACTCCTGCTTCTGGCATCCCCGTTCGCGGTGGCCGCGGCGTTCGGTTGGGTCGCCCACCGCTCGGGCGTCCTGCGGCTGCACCCTGACCAGTTCCGCGTCGCGGCGCCGATGGCGGGCCGGCTCTTCGAGGACGACCGCGACCTGCTGCGCATCGAGCATGATCTCGACGCGATCCGCACCCGGTTCGAGCGCGCGTCGGGCTGGTCCTCCTCAGCCGCCCTCGGGAAGCGCCGATAGGAACGACTCGACCGCCTGCCGGTAGGCCTGCGGTGCGTCGTCGTGCACGAGGTGACCTGCGCCGGGCACACGCAGATACGTCGTCCGGTGGCCGGTCTGCGCCATCTCAGCCATCTGAGCCATCTGGCCTTCAGGTGTGACGGAGTTGCCCGCCTCGAGAAGCAGCGCCGGTACGCGCACCGCTTCCCACTCGCGCCAGTAGTCGCGGGTGCCCCACTCGGCGGCGATTTCGATCCACACCTTGGGCTCACCGTGTAACCGCCAGCCGGTCGCTGTGCGGTCGAATGCCTCCAGAAAGTACTGGCCGGCCACCGGTCCGAACTCGTCGTAAACCCGTTGCGCGGAGTCGAATTCGATCGGCAGCGCGTGCAGCCACGGCTCCCACGGCCCGGTGGTGCGGCCGCGGAAGTCCGGTGCCATGTCCTCGACGACCAACGCCTCCACCAAGTCGGGTCGCGTCGCGGCCAGGCACCAGGAGTGCAGGCCGCCCATCGAATGCCCGATCAGGACGCTGGGCCTGCCGATTGTCGCCACCGCGTCGCCGAGTTCTTCGACGAACCTTTCGGTGCTGATCGGGCCGGCCTCGTCGACGTCACGGCCCCGGTGCCACGGCGCGTCGTAGGTATAGACATCGCCCAGCTGAGTCAGCCACGGGAGCTGGCGAGTCCACGTGCTGCCCCGCCCCATCAGGCCGTGCACGAGGACCAGCGGGCGGCCCCTACCACCGCGACGGGTCAGGTGGGCCCACTCGCGTGCTGGGGACGGCATGGGAGACATCATCGTGCCTCGGGATGCGCGCAGTGCATTCGGTAGCCTTTAGCGCATGCCCAGCCAGAACCCCGTGGTGAAGATCAACGCAATCGAGGTCCCGCCCGACGCCGGTCCCGAACTGGAGAAGCGGTTCGCACACCGCGCCCATGCCGTCGACAACCAGCCCGGCTTCCTCGGCTTTCAGCTTCTGCGCCCCGTCAAGGGCGAGAACCGCTACTTCGTGGTGACGCAGTGGGAGTCCGAGGAAGCTTTCCAAGCCTGGGCCACGGGCCCGGCCATCGAAGCGCACAAAGGCCAGCAGGCCAACCCGGTCGCCACCGGTGCGTCGCTGCTCGAGTTCGAGGTCGTCCTCGACGTTGCGGGTGCCACTCACTAGGGGCAGGCGTACCGCGCGCCGCGCGCTCGGGCTGACGGTCGCAGTCTCCGTCGTCGTCGCGCTCGCCGGTTGCTCGAAGGTCCACACCCCACCGGCCGACGCCGCATACGGCACGCCGATCGAGATCAACACGCCGCAGGGTCTGCGGGCCAAGCAGACCCTGGACATGCTCAACTCCGACTGGCCGATCGGCCCGGTGGGGGTGCGCACGCTGGCGGTTCCCGAGAAGGTCGACGACATCGCGTTCAAGCTCGACCGGATCTGGTGGGACCGGCCGTTCACCGTCACCGACGTGGAGATCGGCGCCGGCCAAGCCAAGGTGGGTGTGCTGACGTCTTATGGCGTCGCACAGGAAATCGACCTGAGCACCAACGGCGCCGGCATGGTCGACGGGTTGGACGTGTCGCTACGGCCGCCGGTCATCGACGAATGGGCTGATGTCGATGCCGAGCTGACCAAGTCGGGCGCGCGATATTCGTATCAGGTGTCGAAGGTGGAAGCGAACCGGTGCGAGGTGGTGGCCGGGACCAACACCGAACTGTCGCTGCCGTTGGCGTCGATATTCAAACTCTATGTGCTGCTTGCGGTTGCCGACGCAGTGAAGGCCGGCACGCTCGCGTGGACCGACACGTTGACCATCACGAAGCGAGCCAAGGCGGTCGGATCGGCCGGTCTCGAAGAACTGCCGCCCGGCGCCCGAGTGTCGGTGAGAACTGCTGCGCAGCAGATGATTTCGGCGAGCGACAATATGGCCACCGATCTGCTGATCGCGCGCCTCGGTCCCGGTGCGGTGGAGCGGGCGCTGGTCGCGGCGGGCCATCACGACCCGGGCAGCATGACGCCGTTCCCGACCATGCACGAGATGTTCTCGGTCGGTTGGGGTCGACCGGACCTGCGCGAACAGTGGCAGCAGGCGGTCGAACAAGGCAAGCCGCAGGCTCGTGCGCAACTGCTGAAGCAGACGAATTCGCGCCCCTACGAACCGGATCCACAACGCACGCACACCCCGGCGTCGAACTTCGGCGCGGAGTGGTACGGCAGCGCCGCCGACATCTGCCGCGTGCACATCGCCCTGCAGGCGGCCGCTGTCGGCGAGGCCGCACCCGTCAAGGACATCCTCGCCGCGATTCCCGGCATCGATCTGGACCGGTCCAAGTGGGACTACATCGGCGCCAAGGGCGGAAACCTGCCGGGCGACCTGACGTTCAGCTGGTATGCCGTCGACCACACCGGCCAGCCGTGGGTCGTCAGCTTCCAGTTGAACTGGCCCAGGTACCGCAGCCCGACGGCCGCGGGTTGGCTGTTGTCGATCGTGCGCCAGGCCTTTCGCCTGGAGCCGCTGAGCGGTTAGCGGTTCGACCGGAGCGTCCACGCGTGCCCGCGAAAGTGCATCACCGTGCGGCTGACCGGCGCAACGTCGATGCGCCAGAACGACTTTGCGGGCGCATCGAGCGCCACCAGAATGGCCGCCCGGATCACCGCCGGGTGCGTCACCACGACGATCCTGCTGCGGACCGTCGTCAGCGACTCCATCCAGTCGCGCACCCGCTCGACCAGGTCGACGACCGATTCGCCGCCGTGCGGTGCCCGCGTCGGGTCGGTCAACCAGACCGCCAGATCGGCCGGTCGCACCCCACCGAGGACGTCACCGCGCCATCGCCCGCAGTCGAGATCGGCCAGCCGACTGTCGACCTCGGCCTGCAGACCGAGCAGTTCGGCGGTCTGCCTGGTGCGCTTCTCAGGTCCGCAGAACGCGGCATCTGCGACACCCAGGTCGATGGACGCGTCGACCTGCCGGTGGCCGATCGGGCTCAACGGCTCGTCGGTCGGGAATCGTCCGGCCGACATCGCGTCCGTCAACGCATGCGACACGAGCGTCAGCCGAACGACCTCGCTCACAAACGAACGCTCTCCCGCCGCTTCTCGCCGAGCAGCCGCGCGGCCATCGCGCCGAACGCCAGGGCGATCGTCGTGTAGATGACGACCTGTGTGCCGAGAGAAAACAGCCGGAACTCGTAGAGCACGTCGGCCGGGAAGCCCTCGTAGACGATGGTGCCCGCATCGTCGCGCAGCGGCCCGGGCGTTTCGTGGATGGCCGGCAGCACCAGCATCAGCACCGCGACCGCAACGACGTAGGACCCCGCAGCGGCCAACGTCGCGTTCCATGCGCCCAGCCGGTCAGCCAACCGCCTACCCAGATACACCGCGCCGACCAGCAGCGCCGCGGACAACACCACCATCAGCAGGTACAGCAGCGTGCGCTGGCGGATCGTCTCGTCCAGGCTGAGCGCCGGTGGGCTCGCCGGATACTTCAGCGAAGGGACGATGTAGAGGCTCAACAACATTCCGCCGGCCACGTACACCGACAGCAGCCGCGCCGAGACGTCGCCGACGCGCCCGTAGGCCACCGCGAAGACCACCGCGAACAACGCGGCGATCGCGACACTGAAGGCCAGCACACCCAAGCCCATGCCGATGTTGGCCTGCACGACACGGTCGAACCCGCCCCCGTCACCGTGGCTGTGGCCGCCGTGCGCGTGGCCTGCCATCGCTTCGTGCGCGGCGCCGACGCCCTCCTCGTAACCGATCGCCCGCTCGATGACTGGTTCGACGAAGATGCGGGCGAAGACGAACGCGAACAGTCCGGCCAGGGCGCCGGCGAGCAGGCCGCGCCCGATGATCTGCTTTTCCATTGTCTTCGGTGTGCCGTGCGCTCAGTGGCAGGGGAAGCCGAGCAGGTGGCGGGCGTCATGCACGAACTCGTGGATGACGGTGCTGTTGCCGAACACCGACGTCGCACCCTGATCCATGCCGACGAAGTAGAGCACCAAGAGCGCGAAGAACGCGGTGAACGTCAACCACATCACCGCCTTGGTCGCCGAGAAGTCCAGCGCGGGCGCAACGCTCTTACGGGCCTCGGGAGAGGTCATGTCGGTGTCCTTTCCGGGATTTCGCGTCCCAGTTCCCGCACGACGAGCCGTGCATCGGGTCGAGCTGACGGCGAACGTCGGGTCTGACTTGACACAGTGGCGCGACCGTTCTGGATTCTCACCAGATTCCTTCGCCCGCCGATTACATCGCACATCCTAAACGGATTGCGCCGGCCGTGAGCGCCGGACCAGAAAAGGCTTCTTCGCCGAGTGCACGCTGTGCGTACGGTTTTACGGGTTTCGCGTACACCGACCGTACTTTCGGCGGTCCATGAGAACGGGCGGCCACCCGGGTAGGGTGACCGCCCGCTTCCAGCGTGAATTACTCGGCCGCGCTGGCCGCTCCGGCCGCACCGGCCTGAGCAAGGTCGGGCTCGGCCACCGGAGCCGGTTTCTTGGTTCCCTTGAACGTGAACACCGCATCCTCGCCGGCGCCTTCGCCGTCCCAGTTCTCGACATCGACAGTGACGAGCTGGCCCGGGCCGATCTCGTCGAACAGGATCTTCTCCGACAGCTGGTCCTCGATCTCGCGCTGGATGGTGCGCCGCAGCGGCCGCGCGCCGAGCACCGGATCGAAGCCGCGCTTGGCGAGCAGTGCCTTGGCCATGTCCGTCAGCTCCAGCGTCATGTCCTTGGCCTTGAGCTGGTTGGACACCCGGCCGATCATCAGGTCGACCATGCGGATGATCTCGTCGCGAGTCAGCTGGTGGAAGACGATGATGTCGTCGATGCGGTTCAGGAACTCTGGGCGGAAATGCTTCTTCAGCTCGTCGTTGACCTTCTGCTTCATGCGCTCGTAGTTGTTCTCGCCGCCACCCGGGCTGAAGCCCAGTCCGACCGCCTTGCTGATGTCGGACGTGCCGAGGTTCGAGGTGAAGATCAGCACGGTGTTCTTGAAGTCGACCGTGCGGCCCTGGCCGTCGGTGAGGCGGCCGTCCTCGAGGACCTGCAACAGGCTGTTGTAGATCTCCTGGTGCGCCTTCTCGATCTCGTCGAACAGCACGACGCTGAACGGCTTGCGGCGCACCTTCTCGGTGAGCTGGCCGCCCTCCTCGTAGCCGACGTAGCCCGGAGGGGCACCGAACAGCCGCGAGGCGGTGAAGCGGTCGTGGAACTCGCCCATGTCGATCTGGATGAGCGCGTCGTCGTCGCCGAACAGGAAGTTGGCCAGCGCCTTGGACAGCTCGGTCTTACCGACACCAGATGGGCCGGCGAAGATGAACGAACCGGACGGGCGCTTGGGGTCCTTCAGCCCGGCGCGGGTGCGGCGGATCGCCTTCGAGACCGCCTTGACGGCGTCCTCCTGGCCGATGATCCGCTTGTGCAGCTCCTCCTCCATGCGCAGCAGCCGAGTGGTCTCCTCCTCGGTCAGCTTGAACACGGGGATGCCGGTCCAGTTGCCCAACACCTCGGCGATCTGCTCGTCGTCGACCTCGGCGACGACGTCGAGATCACCTGAGCGCCACTGCTTCTCCCGCTCGGCGCGCTGGGCGACCAGCTGCTTCTCCTTGTCGCGCAGGCTCGCCGCCTTCTCGAAGTCCTGCGCGTCGATCGCGGACTCCTTCTCCCGGCGCGCATCGGCGATCTTCTCGTCGAACTCGCGCAGGTCTGGCGGCGCGGTCATCCGGCGGATGCGCATCCGGGCGCCGGCCTCGTCGATCAGGTCGATCGCCTTGTCCGGCAGGAACCGGTCGTTGATGTAGCGGTCGGCCAGCGTGGCGGCCGCGACCATCGCCGAATCGGTGATCGAGACGCGGTGGTGCGCCTCGTACCGGTCGCGCAGACCTTTGAGGATCTCGATGGTGTGCTCGACCGTCGGCTCACCGACCTGAACCGGCTGGAACCGGCGCTCGAGGGCGGCGTCCTTCTCGATGTACTTGCGGTACTCGTCGAGCGTGGTGGCGCCGATGGTCTGCAGCTCCCCGCGGGCCAGCTTCGGCTTGAGGATGCTGGCCGCGTCGATCGCACCCTCGGCGGCGCCCGCACCCACGAGCGTGTGCAGCTCGTCGATGAACAGGATGATGTCGCCGCGGGTGTTGATCTCCTTGAGGACCTTCTTCAGGCGTTCCTCGAAATCACCGCGATACCTCGAGCCCGCGACCAGCGAGCCGAGGTCGAGCGTGTAGAGCTGCTTGTCCTTCAGCGTCTCGGGGACCTCGCCGTGCACGATGGCCTGGGCCAGGCCTTCGACGACGGCGGTCTTGCCGACGCCGGGCTCGCCGATCAGCACGGGGTTGTTCTTGGTGCGGCGGCTCAGCACCTGCATGACCCGCTCGATTTCCTTCTCGCGGCCGATGACCGGGTCGAGCTTGCCCTCCATCGCGGCGGCGGTCAGGTTGCGCCCGAACTGGTCGAGCACCAGCGAGGTCGACGGGTTGCCGGCCTCACCGCCGCGGCCGCCGGTGCCGGCCTCCGCGGTCTCCTTGCCCTGATAGCCGCTCAGCAGCTGGATGACCTGCTGGCGCACGCGCGTCAGCTCGGCGCCGAGCTTGACCAGCACCTGGGCGGCGACGCCCTCTCCCTCACGGATCAGGCCGAGCAGGATGTGCTCGGTGCCGATGTAGTTGTGGCCGAGCTGCAGCGCCTCGCGCAGGCTCAGCTCCAGCACCTTCTTGGCGCGCGGGGTGAACGGAATGTGGCCGGACGGCGCCTGCTGGCCCTGGCCGATGATCTCCTCGACCTGGCTGCGCACGCCCTCGAGCGAGATGCCCAGCGACTCCAGTGACTTGGCCGCTACACCTTCGCCCTCGTGAATGAGTCCCAACAGGATGTGCTCGGTTCCGATGTAGTTGTGGTTGAGCATCCGGGCCTCTTCTTGAGCCAGGACGACGACCCTGCGGGCACGGTCGGTGAATCTCTCGAACATCGGTGGTTACCTGCTCTCCATCAATAGGTCGGTGCCATGCGCCTCGAAGGCTCCGAGCGACGCACCGCACCTGCCGTCCACTCTAATGGGCGGCTCGCCCCGATGCCCCGCCCGCCGGTCAGCTCTGCGCGGACAACGGCATCAATGCGTATCGGGTCGAATACCCGACGCTACCGAGTAGCAACGCGTCGACGGGGGGATTCGTTTCCCGATCGAGCCGCAGCAGGTTCGCGGCTAGCGAACGGGCTGGAGAACTCCCCGGACTCCCCGGCTACGTCGCCGCGTGGAAGGCGTCGATCACGTCGGCGGGTATGCGGCCGCGGGTCGAGACATTGTGGCCGTTGCGCCGCGCCCACTCCCGGATGGCCGCACTCTGCTCACGGTCGATGGCCGCGCGCCCGCGTCCCGACCCTGCGGAACGGCCGCGTCGACGGCCGCCCACCCGCCGGCCGGCCTCGACCCACTGCTTCAGGTCATTCCGCAACTTCGCGGCATTCTTCGAAGAAAGGTCGATCTCGTAGCTCACCCCGTCGAGGCCGAATTCAACCGTCTCGTCAGCCGCACCTTCGCCGTCGAAATCATCGACCAACGTAACGGTAACTTTCTTCGCCATTTTTCCCACACGCCCTTCTGCGCGATCACCGGATCGCGGTTAAGTCCTCGAACCCCGGCACCAATGTGCCATATGTGTGTGCCCCCTTCAACATAATCAGAATAGACGGTGTTCAGTTCCCGTGACGCCGAACAATCGGAAACAAAACTGTCTCCCGAATCGACAGTCCCGTCAATGCCATCAACAACCTATCGATGCCCATTCCGGTGCCCGTGGATGGCGGCATTGCATACTCCATGGCGGCGAGAAAATCTTCGTCGAGAGCCATTGCCTCGTCGTCGCCGGCGGCCGCCGCCTTGGCCTGGGCTTCGAACCTTTCCCGTTGGATTACCGGGTCGACCAGCTCGGAATACCCGGTGGCCAACTCGAAGCGCCGGATGTAGAGATCCCATTTCTCGGTGACGCCCGGAATGCTGCGGTGTTCGCGCGTCAGGGGGGTCGTCTCGACGGGAAAGTCGCGGACGAAGGTCGGTGCCCACAGCGTGTTGCCGACGGTGTGCTCCCAAAGCTCCTCGACCAATTTCCCGTGCCCGTAACCGCGATCACGCGGAATCTCGACACCGAGCCGATCCGCGATCTTCCATAACCGTTCGGCCGCCGTTTCGGGAGTGATGTCTTCGCCCAGTGCTTCGGATAGCGACGGATACATTTCGATGGACTGCCATTCGCCGTCCAGATCGTAGACTGTGCCATCAGGCAATGGCACGTTTCGCGTTCCGATCGCCTCATCGGCAACCTCTTGAATAAGCTCTCGGATCATGACTGCGGAATCGTCGTAGGTTCCGTATGCCTGATATGTCTCGAGCATCGCGAATTCCGGTGAATGTGTGGAATCTGCGCCTTCGTTTCGGAACACCCGATTCAGCTCGAAGACGCGCTCGAATCCGCCGACCATCGCCCGCTTGAGAAACAGTTCGGGCGCGATGCGAAGGTACAGGTCCGCGTCCAGCGCGTTGGAGTGCGTCACGAAAGGCCGGGCCGCTGCGCCGCCGGCGAGCGTCTGCAGCATCGGTGTTTCGACTTCGAGGAAACCGCGCCGTTCCAGCGCCGACCGCAGCGCCCGCACCACTGCGACTCGCTGACGGGCAATGGCACGGGCCTCGGGCCGCACGATCAGGTCGATGTAGCGTTGCCGCACCCGCGACTCTTCGCTCATCTCCTTGTGCGCGACCGGCAGTGGCCGCAAGGCTTTCGAAACAATTCGCCAGGAATCGGCCAGCACGGAGAGTTCGCCGCGCCGGGAGCTGATCACTTCGCCGTGGACGAACACGATGTCGCCGAGGTCGACGTCGGCTTTCCACGCGTCCAGCGATTCCTGTCCGACCTTGTTGAAGCTGACCATCGCCTGCAGCTGGGTGCCGTCGCCCTCCTGAAGGGTGGCAAAACAGAGCTTGCCGGAGTTCCGGGCGAACATCACGCGGCCGGCGACCCCGACGATCTGGCCGGTCTCGGTGTCGGCGGCCAGGTCGGGATAGGCCTGGCGGATCTCGGCCAGGGTGTGGGTGCGCGCAACCTCGACCGGGTACGGGTCCCGCCCCTCGACGAGCAGTCGCTCACGCTTGGCCTGACGGATCCGGTACTGCTCCGGAATGTCGGCCTCGGATGCCGCTGCCGGTGCGGTGCGGGGCGAGTCAGGTTCGGTCACGTCGTGCCAGCTTAAATGAACCCATGACGGCCCCGATCAGCGCAGCGGCCGTGGCCGCGCTGGCCGACGAACCGCTGGACTGGCGGTTCAAGGGGCTGCCCGCCGCCTGGTGGGGCCGCACGGTCGAGGAAATCTGTGGGCGCAGGCCCGATCTGTTCGCCGACGGCGCCATCGGCCCGGTCTGCGTCCTGCGGGCCGAGGCGGTGGCACACAACATCACGACCATGGCGCGGTGGTGTGCCGCGCACGGAGTGCAGTTGGCTCCGCACGGCAAGACGCACATGGCGCCGCAGCTGCTGGCCCGTCAGCTCGAGGCCGGAGCCTGCGCGGTCACCGCCGCCACCGTCAGCCAGGTGCGGGTGTTCCGGGCGTTCGGGGTGCGTGACGTGATCCTGGCCAACGAGCTCGTCGACGAGGCCGGGTTGCGCTGGCTCGGCGGCGAGCTCGATGCCGATCCGGCCTTCAACGTGACGTGCTGGGTGGACTCGGTCCGAGGGGTGGAGTCGATGGCGTCGGCGTTGGCCGCCGCCGGCACGGTCCGCCCGGTGGATGTGTGCGTCGAGGTCGGCATGCCGGGCGGGCGCACCGGTTGCCGTGACCGCGACACCGTCGACGCGGTGGCCCACGCGGTCGCCGCCTCGGATCGGTTGCGGCTCGTCGGAGTGGCCGGATACGAGGCCGCCCTCGGCCACGGGCTGGAGACGATAGGCGCGGTCACGTCGCACCTGACGGATGTGCGCGCCGCGGTGCTGCGGTTGGCGCCGCTCTTCGAGACCGACGTCGTGCTCGCCACCGCCGGCGGCAGCACATACTTCGATGCGGTGGCCGAGGCCCTGACCGGCTGGCCCGCCGGGCTGTCGGTGCGCGTGATCCTGCGCAGCGGCTGCTACCTCACCCACGACGACGGCCTGTACCGGCGGACGTCGCCGCTGCGCGACGCGCTGCGGCCCGCGCTCAGCGTCTGGGCGCAGGTGATGTCGCGCCCGCAACCCGATTTGGCGCTGTTGACGATGGGCCGCCGAGACGTGTCGTTCGACCAGGATCTGCCGGTGCCGCGACGGTTGCCGGCCAGCAGCGTCACCAAGCTCAACGATCAGCACGCGTACCTTCGTCTGGAGGGCGGCGACTCCGTCGATGTCGGCGATTGGGTGGAGTTCGGGATCTCCCATCCCTGCACGGTGTTCGACAAGTGGCCGATGATCCCGATGCTCGACGAGGCGGACCGCGTCGTCGACCTGATCCGCACGTTCTTCTAGCGGGCTTGTTTGAGGCGGCCGCGTTGGTTGTCGCGGTTGCGCTCGAATACCAATCGCAGGCCGTCGAGGGTGAGGTGCTCGTCGTAATGCTGAACGGTCCGCATGTCCGGCAGCACCAGCGGCGCGGTGTGTCCGGTCGCGACCACGGCAACGTCGGTGCCCGAGAAGCCGTCGACGTCGTCGCGGATGCGTTGCACCAGCCCGTCGACCAGCCCCGCGAACCCGAACACCGCACCGGCCTGCATGCATTCGACGGTGTTCTTGCCGATGACCGATCGTGGCCGGGTCAGCTCGATGCGCCGCAGTGCCGCCGACCGGGCCGCCGCCGCGTCGGAGGACACCTCGACACCAGGAGCTATCGCACCGCCGAGGAATTCGCCTTTCGCCGACACGACGTCGACGCAGATCGACGAGCCGAAGTCGACCACGATCGCAGCTGTGCCGTACTTGTGGTATGCGGCAAGGCAATTCACGATGCGGTCGGCGCCGACCTCTTTGGGGTTGTCCACAAGTAGCGGAATGCCGGTGCGCACCCCGGGCTCGATCAGCACGTGTGGCACCGTCGGCCAGTACTGCCCCAACATCTCGCGCAGCTCGTGCATCACCGAGGGGACGGTCGACAGGCCGGCGGCCCCGGTCAGATGTTCGGAGTCGTCACCGATTAGGCCGTCGATGGTCAGCGCGAGTTCGTCGGCGGTCACCTCGGATTCGGTGCGGATCCGCCACTGCTGAACGACTTTCGCATGATCTCCCGAGCCCGATACCAACCCCACGACGGTGTGGGTGTTGCGGACGTCGATCGCAAGTAACACGCGACTACCGTGGCGACATCAGTTCGGCCGCGTCGGCCGGTACGAACGCAGGGTCGTGTCCCAGGTCGATCTGCTTGTTGTCGGCGTCGACGAACACGATCCGAGGTTGGTAAGCACGGGCCTCCGCGTCCTCCATGGTGCCGTAGGCGATCAGGATCACCAGGTCGCCGGGATGCACGAGATGCGCTGCCGCGCCGTTGATCCCGATCACCCCGCTGCCGCGTTCGCCGGTGATCGCGTACGTCACCAGCCGCGCACCGTTGTCGATGTCGACGATGGTCACCTGCTCACCTTCGAGCAGGTCGGCGGCGTCCATCAGGTCCGCGTCGATGGTCACCGATCCGACGTAGTGCAGGTCGGCTTGCGTGACCGTGGCACGGTGGATCTTCGATTTGAGCATTGTTCGTAACATCAATTCCTCCAAGGGAGTTCGTGTTCGTCAAAGGCGACATCCGGGCCCGATCCCGACGGGACGCCGATGTCGATGGCGATGTTGTCCAGCAGCCTGGTGCGGCCGAGCCGACCGGCCACCAGCATGCGGGCCGCCCCCACGACGGGCGCGGGGCCCAGCATCGGGTCTCGCACCTGCAGGTAGTCGACCTCGATGGTGGGCACCTCATCGAGTACCGCGCGTGCCGCGTCCAACGCGGCCGCGGCACCTTCGCCCGCCGCGTACATCCCCGCCAACAGCGCCGCGGACAGCGCGCCGGCGTGTTCCCGCTCCTCCTCGTTGAGATAGCGATTGCGCGACGACATCGCCAGGCCGTCGGCCTCCCGCACGATCGGCACGCCGACGATCTGCGTGTCGACGTCGAGGTCGACGACCATCTGCCTGATCAGCGCCAACTGCTGGTAGTCCTTCTCCCCGAAGTAGGCGCGGTCGGGATGGACGATGTTGAGGAGTTTGAGCACGACTGTCAGCACTCCCGCGAAATGCTCGGGCCGAGAGGACCCTTCGAGGTCCGATCCGAGCGGGCCGGGATGGACGGCGGTGCGGGTGCCGTTCGGGTACATGTCTGCGACGGTCGGTGTGAACGCGATCTCGACACCCTCGTCGCGCAGCGCGGCCAGGTCGTCGTCGAGGCTTCGCGGATACGCGTCGAGGTCTTCGCCCTCGCCGAACTGCAGCGGGTTGACGAAGATCGACACCACCACGACGGCGCCCTGAACCCGCTTGGCGGCGCGGATCAGCGTGAGATGACCCTCGTGCAGGGCGCCCATCGTCGGCACCAGCACCACCCGGCGACCGGTGTTGCGCAACGCCCTCGTGACGGCCGAGACGTCGCGCGGGTTCGAATAGACGTTCAATTCGCCCGCGGTGAACTGAGGTTTGCTTCCGATCATCGGCCCGTCCCCAGCTGACGCGTGGACGCGCCCCGGCCGACGCTGGGTTCCGCTGCGAGCACAGCGAATACCTCGTCGGGGGCGTGCGCACGCTGGGCGGTGCGCAGAGAATTCGCCCGATAAGCCTGCGCCATTTCGGGATCCACCTCTGTCAACGCCTCCAGATGTGTCGCGACCGCGGCCGCGTCGCCGCGCGCCACGGGTCCGGTCAGCGCCGCCTGCCCGCGGTGCAGCGCGTTCTCCAGAGAGGCGCGCGCCAGCGGACCGATCACCCGCTCCGCGATGCCACCCGGCGCGTCGCCGACCAGTTCCTGACCCAACAGTTCCTGACCCCGCAGCGCGGACCGCAGCGCTTCGACCGCGTCGAGCAGCACGGTGACCACGTGGTTGCCGCCGTGCGCGAGGGCGGCGTGATACAGCGCGCGCGCGTCCTCACGGACCCGGAACGGCTCGCCGCCGATCTCGAGCACCAGCGACTGGGCGATCGCATAGGCGACTTCGTCGGCGGCGGTCACGCCGAAGCAGGTGTCGGGCAGCCGTTCGATGTCCTCGTCGGTCCCGGTGAACGTCATCGCCGGGTGGATCGCCAGCGGGATGCAACCCTGCTCGGCCAGCGGTGCCAGCACGCCTATGCCGTTGGCGCCGGAGGTGTGCGCGACGATCGTGCCCGCCCGTACCGACCCGGTCGCGGCCAAACCGGACACCAGGTCCGCGAGCACGGCGTCGGGCACCGCAATCAGCAGGAGTTCGGCGCGCCTTGCGACCTCGTCGACCGGGAGCACCGCCGTATCGGGCAACCTGCGATGCGCGCGGTCGCGTGACGCGCGCGAGATCGCGCTGCACGCCACCACGACATGCTCGGCGCGCTCGAGGGCTACGCCCAGCGCCGAACCGACGCGACCTGCGGAAATGATGCCGACAGTGAGCCGCGCCGGACGGAATCCGCCAGGTGGGGTCCCCATGAGAACCACGAAGCCGACCTCGCTGAGAGTTGATGTGTGTTCGTTCCGGTCCTGCGGTGCGGGTACCGGACGGTCGATACGAGGTTAGCTCACTCCTCGCGGCGGCGCCGACGCCCACCCGGCGTCGGGCTCGCTTGCAGCCGGGCCAGCAGTTCGGCGACTGACTGACCGGCGGTGTCGGTGTCGTCAGCGCCGCGGTGTCGCGACCGTTCGGCGGCCCGCGCCGACGGGGGCTCGGAAGCCTGCTGCGCCGGTTCGGCGGCCAGCGTGGGGGCGGCTGGGCGGCCGGGATCTCCGGCGTCCGGCGGGGCGGAATGCCTGCCGCGCCGCGGTCCTGGCGTCGGCGTCGACATGGCGGGCTGCACGCCCGTCCCCTCGGCCGCGTCCTGCGCGGGTTCGGGGGCGCGCCGCCTGCCGACGTATTCGTCCGCCTCTCCGTTGATGCTCGACGACACCCAGTTGCTGCCCGGGCTTCCCGGCGGAAGCCACAGGCCGTCGGCGGGCGCGGGCTGCCACTCGGCCGCCGCCGCCGGCTGCGGTTCCGGTGTCGGCGCCGGCTCCGGTGCAGGTGTAGGGGTCGGTGCCGGTGGCGGAGGAGGGGGCGCGGACGCAGCCGGCGCGACGGGTTCCGGTCGCGGCGGCGGTTGCGGGACGGGCTCGGGCTGCGGCGGCGGCTGCGGCGGCTGTGGCGTCGGAGCAACCCACGGGAAGGATTCCTCCGCCGGGCGGCGGACCCGCTCGTCGTCGAATGATCTGCGGTGCGCCCCAGCGGTTTCCGACGACGACGCCCAACCGAAGTCGTGTTGCGGTTCGGCGGGCACGTCGATGATCGGGCTTTCCTCGGTGCGCTCGTCGACGTGCGGCCGGTACGGCTCGAACGGGCCGGCCGTCACCCGCCCGGTGGTTTCCGAGTCGCGTGCCCAGTCGCTGTAGGCGCGGACGGTGGTGCGTTCGGTCTCGATCGCGGGACGGTGGGACAGATCGGCGTCGAACAGGATCTCCAGGTTGGCCCGCAGCGCGGCCAGCTCCGCCCGCAGCCCCGCCACCTCGTCGGCGGCCTGGGCGCGCACTTCGGAGGCGAGTTCGCGGCGCAGTTGCGACTCCAGCGACAGCTCGTATTCGCGGCGCGCCGAGATCTCACGGTCCAACTGCAGGTCGTAGACCAGCTTGAGGTCGCGCACCTTGGCCTGGTCGATATCGCTCTGCCGTCGGTAGATGACCGATACGAACGCCGCGACAACCGCAGCCCACAGCGCGAGTATGACGGCCAGCTTGAGCAGCTCCGCCCGGTTGGTGAACACCAAGGCGGAACTCGCCGCGATCGCCAGCACCAGCAACGCGGTCAACAGCATCCAACCCGGCCTGCGGCCGCCGCGCCGAGACCGGGCGCTGCGGGTCGGATCGGTCATGGGGGCGACTGTACCCGCCACAGGTCACTCCGCGTGTCGACCTTCGCGGCGATTCGACCGCGCGCCCGCGGAAGTCGGCTATTCCGTTGCCCCGTCGGGCTTCTCCGGCGGCTCCCCGGGAGACTTGCAGCAATGCTGCAACCACAGCGCAGCAACGACCAGCGCCAGCGCGCACCCCGCCGCCACTGCGGTGCCCGCGGTGTCGTCGGCCGCAACGCGCAAAGTCGAGCGGCGCGGAAGCAGGTAGATGAGCACGGCCGACCACCACCCCAGCACCAGCGCCCCGACCCAAGCCGAGGCCTTGGCGATCACCACCGACCTCGCCACCGCGAGGGGGTCCAACCGGCCGGACCCGACGCCGATCTCGCCGTCGCGGACCTTGGCGCGGACATGGAACGCCCAGCCCGCTTCGGCGATCGCGACCACCAGCAGCGATATGCCGGTCCACAGCGTGATCGGCGGAAACCACCGGTACAACGCGAGTACGAGCAAATAGCCCACAACGGCGGTGCACACCGCCGCCACGACGAGGTCCCGCCAGCGGGTCGGCCCCATCAGCTCAGCACCAGGTCGGTACGGCGAACGCCGTCGCGTTCGGTCGCGTCGAGCGCCGCGAGCAGCTCGTCCACCCGGTGCGCCCGCCCCGCCACGGTCAACACGGCGTCCGGTTCGATCGCGAGCCAGGGCACGAGCACGAAGGCACGCTGATGGGCCCGCGGGTGCGGCAGCGTCAGCTCCGCATCGCATGAGACCAGCTCGGCGCCGTCGGCGTGGCAGGTGACGATGTCGACGTCGAGGGTGCGCGGCCCCCAACGTTGCGTGCGCACCCGGTCGGCGGACCGCTCGAGCTCGTGCGCGCGCTGTAACCATCCGCGGCCGTCGAGTCCGGGGGCGTCAGCGATCACCACCGCGTTGAGGAACGGGTCCTGGTCGACACCACCCCACGGGGCGGTCTCGTACACCGGCGACGCTGCGCGCACCGCGTCGCCGAGCCCGTCCACGACCGAGCGCAACATGGCCAGCCGGTCGCCGAGGTTCGACCCGATCGAGAGAACTGCGCGGGTCAACGGACACCGCCCTGGCCGCGGCGTGATCGACGGGCCACCACCGCGACGTCGGCGAACGTCAGCGGGATCGGCGCCGCCGGCTTGTGCAGGACGACCTCGACGGCGTGCACGCGGTCGTCGGTCATGACGCCGTCGGCGATCTCGCCGGCCACCGCCTCGATCAGGTCGCGCGGCGGGCCGCCCACGATGTCGGCCGCCCGTTGCGCCAGCGCGCCGTAGTCCAGGGTGTCGGCCAGGTCGTCGCTGGCCGCTGCAGCGGCGAGATCCAGCCAGACCGTGATGTCGACGACGAACTCCTGGCCGTCGCGGCGCTCGTGCGCGTAGACGCCGTGGTGGCCGCGAACCCGTAAGCCGCGCAACTCGATTCGGTCAGCCATGCAGCCACGCCTCCAGCACCTTGATGGCATCCACCGAGGCGCGCACGTCGTGTACTCGCACGCCCCAGGCGCCGTGCAGACCGGCGAGCGCCGAAATCACCGCGGTCGCGGTCTCGCGGCCGTCCGGCGACCGCGGTCGGCCATCGGGATCCGCCAGCAGCGTGCCGAGAAAGCGTTTGCGCGACGCGCCGACCAGCACCGGGATGCCGGTCGCGACGAACTCGGGCAGCGCGCGCAGCAGCGCCCAGTTGTGTTCGCCGGTCTTGGCGAAGCCCAGACCCGGATCGATGACGATCCTGGCCGGGTCGACGCCCGCGGCCACCGCGGCGTCCACGCTGGCGAGCAGTTCGGTGCGAACCTCTTCGACCACGTCCCGGTAGACGGGAACCTCGTGAGGCCGGTCCGCGCCGACCGAGCGCCAATGCATCAGCACCCAGGGCACTTTCGCGTCGGCGAGCAATGCAGCCATGTTCGGGTCGGCGCGGCCGCCGGACACGTCGTTGACGATCTGCGCGCCGTTCTCCAGCGCCGCCCGCGCGACGTCGGCGTGCATGGTGTCGATGCTGACGGTGACGCCTTGTGCGGCGAGTTCGCTGATGACCGGTGTCACCCGCGACTTCTCGACATCGGGCTCGATGCGGACGGCGCCGGGACGGGTGGACTCACCGCCGACATCGACGATCGCCGCGCCCTGGGCGACCAACTCGAGGCCGTGCTCGACGGCGCGGTCACGGTCGAGGAACAAGCCTCCGTCGGAGAAGGAGTCGTCGGTGACGTTCACGACCCCCATGACGCGCACCTTGGTCTGGTTCATCTGCGCAGGATCAGGTCCAGCGCCTCGGCCCTCGATGCCGCATCGACCTTGAACTGGCCACGCACCGCCGACGTGGTCGTCACCGCGCCCGGCTTGCGTACGCCGCGTATGGACATGCACAGGTGCTCGGCCTCCACCACGACGATCACCCCGCGCGGATCCAGTTTGCGCATCATCGCGTCGGCGATCTGCCCGGTGAGCCGTTCCTGCACCTGCGGTCGTTTGGCGTAGAGATCGACGAGCCGGGCGATCTTGGACAACCCGGTGACGCGGCCGTCGTCACCCGGGATGTAGCCCACGTGCGCGACGCCGTGGAATGACACCAGATGATGTTCGCAAGTCGAGTACATCGGGATCTGCTTGACGAGCACCAGTTCGTCGTGCTGCTCGTCAAAGGTGGTGTCCAGCACCGAGTCCGGGTCGATGTAGAGCCCGGCGAACAGCTCCTTGTACGCCCGCGCCACCCGCGTCGGCGTCGACTCCAGCCCATGCCGGTCGGGGTCCTCTCCGACGGCGAGCAGAAGCTCGCGCACCGCAGCCTCCGCACGCGGCTGATCGAACTTCGCGGGGCTGAAGGTGACAGAGTTGTGCTGCGACTGCGCCAATGGAGCCTCCTGTGAGCCTGCCTGCTTGTCAGCCGTTTCGCCGGCTGTTGTCCTGACCCTGATCCTCGTTGGGCTGGGGCGCGTTCGGTTGGGCGCCGGGCGGGCCGGGCTGCGGATAGGGCTGATACTGCGGATAGGGCGGCGCGCCGGCGGCATTGGGGTGGTGCCAACCCGCCTGCGGCGGCGGATACCAGTAACCGTGGGGCTGCTGGACCGGCGGCTGTTGCGGCTGTTGCTGCTGCGGGGGCCAACCCGGGGCGTGCCAGCCGGCGGGAGCGCCGTAGTCCGGCTGCGTCGGCGCATTACCGGAGGATCCGTTGCCGCTGCCGTTGGTTCCGTTCTGGCCGCCCTCGGCGAGCTTGGTGGCTTCGGCGGCCTTGGTGGCCGCGGCGATCGCGGCCTTGAACGCCGGCTCGGGCACCGGTTTCGGCCATTCCTCACCGCGCTCGATGGCGAGCTCGCCGGGCGTCTTGATCGGCGGTTTGTCGGACGGCACGCGGCCACCGAAGTCGTCGAACATGGTCAACCGCGGACGCTTCTTCACGTCGCCGAAGATCGCTTCGAGCTCGCGCCGGTGCAGCGTCTCCTTCTCCAGCAGTTCGCCGGCGAGGGTGTCGAGCACGTCGCGATACTCGGTGAGAATCTCCCACGCCTCGGTGTGCGCGGCCTCGATGAGCTTGCGGATCTCGTCGTCGATGATCTGCGCGACCTCGTGGCTGTAGTCGGGTTGGGTGCCCATAGTGCGGCCCAGGAACGGGTCGCCGTGCTCGGTGCCGTACCGCACCGCGCCGAGCTTGGAGCTCATGCCGTACTCGGTGACCATCGCGCGGGCGATCTTGGTGGCTTGCTCGATGTCGGAAACCGCGCCGGTGGTCGGCTCACGGAACACCAGTTCCTCGGCCGCTCGTCCGCCCATCGCGAACACCAGCCGGGCGATCATCTCGGAGCGGGTCATCAGACCCTTGTCGTCCTCGGGCACCGCCATGGCGTGTCCGCCGGTGCGGCCGCGGGCGAGGATCGTCACCTTGTAGATCGGGTCGATGTCGGGCATCGCCCACGCCGCCAGGGTGTGACCACCCTCGTGGTAGGCGGTGATCTTCTTCTCGTGCTCGCTGATGATGCGGCTCTTGCGGCGCGGCCCGCCGACGACGCGGTCGACGGCCTCTTCGAGCGCGGGACCGGTGATGACGGTGCCGTTCTCGCGGGCGGTCAGCAGCGCAGCCTCGTTGATGACGTTGGCCAGGTCGGCGCCCGACATGCCGACCGTGCGCTTGGCCAGCCCGTCGAGGTCGGCGTCGTCGGCGATCGGTTTGCCCTGCGAGTGCACCCGCAGCACCGCCCGGCGGCCGGCCAGATCGGGGTTGGAGACCGGGATCTGGCGGTCGAAGCGGCCGGGGCGCAACAGCGCCGGGTCGAGGATGTCGGGCCGGTTGGTGGCGGCGATCAGGATGACGCCTTGGCGGTCGCCGAAACCGTCCATCTCGACGAGCAGCTGGTTGAGCGTCTGCTCGCGTTCGTCGTGGCCGCCGCCCAGGCCGGCGCCGCGCTGGCGACCGACCGCGTCGATCTCGTCGACGAAGATGATGCACGGGCTGTTCTGCTTGGCCTGCTCGAACAAGTCCCGCACCCGCGAGGCACCGACGCCGACGAACATCTCGACGAAGTCGGAGCCGGAGATCGTGAAGAACGGCACGCCGGCCTCGCCCGCGACGGCCCGCGCCAGCAGCGTCTTACCGGTGCCGGGCGGACCGAACAGCAGCACGCCCTTCGGGATCTTGGCGCCCAGCGCCTGATACCGCGACGGATTCTGCAGGAAGTCCTTGATCTCGTAGAGCTCTTCGACGGCCTCGTCGACACCGGCCACGTCGGCGAACGTGGTCTTGGGCATGTCCTTGGTCAACTGCTTGGCCCGCGACTTGCCGAAACCGAAGCCCATCCGGCCGCCGGTCTGCATCCGGGAGAACATCACAAACAACGCGACCAGCAACAACAGCGGCAGCAGGTAGATCAGCAGCGAACCGAGCATGCTGCCCTGGTTGACCACGGTGTTGGTCTTGACGTTCTTGTCCTGCAGCGCCTCGAACAGCGTCGCGCCGTAGCCGGTCGGGTACTTGGTGATGACCTTGTCGCTGCCTTCGACCTCGTTCTTCAGCTCGAGCCGGAGCTGTTGTTCGCGGTCGTCGATCTGGGCCGACTCGACGTTGTCGCCATTGATCTGGGCGACCGCCACCGACGTGTCGATGGGCTTGTAGCCGCGGGTGTCGTCGCTGAAGTAGTAGAAGGACCAACCCAGCAACAGCACGACCGCGATCACGGTCAGCGTGCGGATGACATTTTTCCGGTTCATCAACTATCCGTCGTCGTTCGGCCGCAAGGGCCGCTAGTTCTGTCCAATGTGCGCAGCTGGAATAGTTCAGGCTACCGCTAGACCAACGATCCGAGGTTCCCGACGGTTCTCCGCCGAGCGAACGCTTGTTCGCGAGTTCACCCGCGTTTTGTGTTCACAACCGTACTTTCGGCGTCGAAGATATGAGCGTGCTCACACCGGCCGAGCGGTTTGTCGATACCAATGGCGTCCGGCTGCGGGTGCTCGAAGCGGGTGAGCCGGGCGCGCCGCTGGTGGTCCTGGCCCACGGCTTCCCCGAACTTGCCTACTCCTGGCGCCATCAACTGCCGGCGCTCGCCGAGGCCGGTTATCACGTGCTGGCGCCCGATCAGCGCGGCTACGGGGCGTCGTCGCGGCCCGGCGCCATCGACGCCTACAACGTCGTCGAGCTGTGCGCCGACGTGGTCGGCCTGCTCGACGACGCCGGCGCGGAGCGGGCCGTCATCGTCGGCCACGACTTCGGCGGCGTCGTGGCGTGGGCGGCACCGCTGCTGCACCCGGACCGGTTCGCCGGCGCGGTCGGCATCTGCGCACCGCCGGTGCCGCGCTCGCGGGTGCCCACCACGCAGGCGTTCCGCCGCATTTTCGGCGAAAAGTTCTTCTACATCCTCTACTACCAGGAGCCCGGCCCGGCCGACGCGGAGTTGAACCGCGACCCCGCCATGACCATGCGCAAGTTGTTCGGCTCGGCCACCGCGGCCAAGGACGGGCTCGTCGACCAGCGGATGCTCGAGCCGGGTCCGCACGGCTTTCTCGCGCGCATTCCGGAACCCGGCGACCTACCCGACTGGATCAGCCAGGACGAATTCGACTACTACGTCGAGGAGTTCACCCGCACCGGGTTCACCGCACCGTTGAACTGGTACCGCTGTTTCGATCTCAACTGGGAACTGACCGCGGCCACCCCCGCCGCCACGATCGCGGTTCCCTCGCTGTTTCTCGGCGGCGCCGACGATCCGACCCTGGCCTACACGCCGCGACACCGCGCCCGCGAAATCGTCACCGGCGACTACCGCGAAGTGATGATCGACGGCGCCGGGCACTGGCTGCCGCAAGAACGGCCCGCCGCGGTCAACGCGGTGCTGCTCGATTTCCTCGCCGGATTGGAGTGGTGAATGCGCGCTGCCGTACTGCGCGGCGGACGGATGGTGGTCCGCGACGACGTGCCCGAACCGGTTCCCCTGGAGGGTCAGGTCCTCGTCGCGGTCAAAGCCTGCGGGATCTGTGGCTCGGATCTGCACTTCGCGAAGCACGGCGACCAGATGGTTCGGCTCACCCGCGAGATCACGGGAATGCCAGTGCAAGGCGGTCTGCCCGTCGACGTCGACGACGACGTGTACATGGGCCACGAGTTCAGCGCCGAGATCCTCGAGGCCGGCCCGCGCACCGACGCGCCGGCACCTGGAACGGTCGTGACATCGCTGCCGGTGTTGCTGTCGCCGAACGGTTTCGAGCCGATCCTGTCGAGCAACACGGTGCTCGGCGGGTACGCCGAGCGGATGCTGCTGTCGGCGCCGCTGCTGCTGCGCGTGCCCGACGGTGTCGACCCGCGGCACGGCGCCCTCACCGAACCGATGGCCGTCGGGCTGCACGCGGTCAACAAGTCCGCCATCGCACCCGATGAGGCCGCCCTCGTCATCGGCTGCGGCCCGATCGGCATCGCGATCATCGCCGCGTTACGGCTCAAAGGCGTCGAACACATTGCGGCCGCCGACTTTTCGGCGACACGCCGGGAACTCGCCGCGACGATGGGCGCGCACGTGACGCTGGACCCGGCGGACGGGTCACCGTTCGACACCGCGAAGCCCGCGGTGATCTTCGAGGCTGTCGGCGTGCCCGGCATCATCAACGACGTGATGCGACGCGCACCGCTGGGCAGCCGCTTGGTGGTGGCCGGTGTCTGCATGCAGCCCGACACCGTGCTGCCGCTGTTCGGCATCGCGAAGGAGATCAACGTGCAGTTCGTCAACGCCTACGACCACAACGAATTCGCGGAAGCGTTGCGCGCCATCGCCGACGGCCACATCGATGTCTCGCCGCTGATCACCGGCGAGGTCGGTCTCGACGGGGTGGGCGCCGCGTTCGAGGAGTTGGCCCATCCCGACACGCACTGCAAGATCATGGTGACGCCCTGACGGTAGGGTGCCGGTCATGCCAATCGCTGCGCGGGCGAAGACGCCCATCCGAGTCCTCGCCGTCGCCGCGGTGGGATTGATCGCCGTCCTTGCGGGCTGTGACGCGAAGTCCAGCCCGGTCCTCACCAACGACGACAGCGCGCCGCGTCAGGTCACGGTCGTCGGAACCGGCGAGGTGCTCGGCACGCCCGACACGCTGACGATCAACGCGGCGATGGAGGTCGTCGCCCCCGACGCTGCCGGCGCCTTGAACCAGACCAGCCAGCTGCAGCGTGGCGTCATCGACGCATTGGTCGACTCGGGCATCGACCGCAAGGACATCAACACCTCTCAGGTCAGTGTGCAGCCGCAGTACGCCGGCGGCGACTCCACCAACATCACCGGGTATCGGGCGTCGAACACCATCGACATCAAGATCCGCGAGCTGAACACGGCGTCGCAGGCGTTCGGGATCATCGCAAGCAGGGGCGGCAACGCGATGCGGATCAACGACGTCACCCTCGCAATCGAGGACGATTCGCAGCTCGTCCGCGAGGCGCGCGCCCGGGCGTTCAACGACGCCAAGAGCCGGGCCGAACAGTACGCGCTGTTGGCCGACCTGGATCTGGGCAAGGTCATCTCGATCTCGGAGGCGCCGTCGTCGACGCCTCCGACGCCGTATCCGGGTCCGCGCGGTCCGGCGGCGGAGATGGCCGCCGTGCCGGTCGAGCCCGGCCAGCAGGCCGTCGGCTTCAACGTGACGGTGGTCTACGAGCTCACCTAACCCGCGGGCGCGATGTCGACCGGTATGCCGTTGAGCACAGTCGTGCCCGACAGCGGATCCAGATGGTTGCCGTCGTTGAGCTGGTTGACATTCACCCCGGGCTCGTCCGCGGCGACGCGTTGTCCGGTGCCGCCGCGGTCGTGGCCCCATCCGTGCGGCAGCGACACCACGCCGCGGCGCATTTCGGGGGTGATCTCCACCGGGGCCAGGAGCTCGCCGCCGGGCCCCTTGACGACGGCCGTGTCGGTCAGGCCGAGATCGGCCGCGTCGTCGGGATTGATGCGCAGCGTGCACCGGTTCGACCCGCCCGACAACGCGTGCAGGTTGTGCATCCAGCTGTTGTTCGATCGCAGGTGCCGTCGCCCGATCAGTACGAACCCGTCGGCGCGCCGTCCCAGCGCATTCCGCAGCCGCGGGACATCAGCGGTCAACTGGTGCGGTGCGAGTTCGATTCGGCCACTTGGTGTCCGCAGCACCTCGGCGAGCCGCGGCCGCAGCGGGCCGAGGTCGATGCCGTGCGGCGCCGCCTTGAGCTTGGCGAGCGTGAGGCCGTCGGGTCTGGCGCCGAACGCGTCCCCGTAAGCACCGAGTCGCAGCATCATGTCGAGGCGCCGTTCGTAGCCCGGCGCGGGCGGCAGCATCGCCGTCAGTTCGTCGACGGACCGCCCGGCGACCGGCGAATGGGGGTCGCCGACCTCCTTGGCCAACGTCGTGGCGATCACCTGGTCGTCGACCAGCATCGGATCCGCATCGTGCCCGAGGCCGTACAGGATCAGGGCGATGCGCGACAGTATCTCGACTTCGTCCGGCCGGCCGGCCAGCGGAAGGGCAGGCGGTGAATAGCGGGCGTTGTTCCGCACCGCGGCGCTGTTGAGCGCGATGTCGAAATGTGCGCTGCGCGACGGCGGAGGCGGAGGCAGGATGACGTCGGCGTGCCGAGTGGTCTCGTTGAGATACGGGTCGACGCTGAGCATGAACTCGACGCTGTCGAGCGCCTTGGCGAGGCGGTCCCCGTCGGGCGCCGACAGCACCGGGTTGCCCGCGATCGTGATGACGGCCTTGATCTGGCCGTCGCCGGGGGTGTCGATCTCCTCGGCGAACGCCGCGGCCGGTAGCTCCGACAGCGCTTCGGGATAGCCGGATACCCGGCTGTGCCAGCGGCCGGTGAGGAAGCCGCGGCCCGGCTTCGGCGGGCGTGGCGCGGGCGCGATCGGCGAGAGCGGGAACATCGCACCGCCGGGGCGGTCCAGATTGCCGGTGAGAATGTTGACGACGTCGACCAGCCAACTGCCCAGCGTGCCGAATTCCACTGTGGACGTGCCGATTCGACCGTAGACGGCCGCCGACGGCGCGGCCGCGATCTCGCGGGCCAGGGTGCGGATGTCGTCGGCGGGCACTTCGCAGTAGGCGGCCACGGTGTCCGGGGAGAAGTCAGCGGTCAGCGCGCGGACCTCATCGATGCCGTCGACATGCCCGGCGAGTTCCTTCAGGTCGACGAGGTCTTCGTCGAACAGCACGTTGACGACACCGGCGAGCAGCGCCGCGTCGGTGCCCGGCCGGGGCGCGAGGTGGCGGTCGGCGAGTTCGGCGGTGCGGGTGCGGGCGGGGTCGATGACGACGAGGCGTCCGCCGCGCTTCCGCAGCGCGCGCAGCTTGCCAGGGAAGTCCGCAGCGGTCGCCAGACTGCCGTTGGAGACAAGGGGATTCGCGCCGATGACCACGAGGTAGTCGGTGCGGTCGAGGTCGGGCACGGTGAACGCGACCGGGCTGCCGAACATGTAGCCCAGCGCGACGTGCTTGGGCATCTGGTCGAGTGTGCTCGCCGAGTACACCTGCCGGGTGCCCAACGCTTTCACGACGAGCGGCGTGTACAGCCCGCCGGCGATGGTGTGGGCGTTCGGGTTGCCGAGGTACGCGCCGACCGCCGCGCCGCCGTGTTCGGCGATGACACCGCCGAGCCCCTCGGCAACCGCCGCGTACGCCTCCTCCCACGTCGCCTCGGTCAGCACGCCGTCCCGCCGGATCAGCGGGCGGGCCAACCGGTCGGGGTCGTTGTCGAGTTCGGCGAAGCTGGCGCCTTTCGGGCAGATGAAGCCCTTGCTGAACACGTCGTCTTTGTCGCCACGGGCACCCGTGATGCGACCGTCGTCGATGGTCAGGGTCAGGCCGCAGGTCGCCTCACAAATTGGGCAGATGCGAAGGGCTGTTTCGCTCATGGTCCTCATCCTGCGCCGAGCAGGTGATTCGCGCCATTACTTGAGGCATAGTTGGCGCGTCTTGCGCCGCGACCTGCCGGTTGCGCCGCTACGTGATCGGTAATCACCTCAGCTTGCACACCGATCAACGTTTTGCGGCCCGCTACTCGCCCGTTGTCGGCAAAACGTTGAGTGGTGTGACGCGCGAGGATCGTCGCCTCAATCCTGGTCATAGACCTTCGGGTCCAACGTCCCGATGTAGTTGAGGTCGCGGTAGCGCTCGGCGTAGTCCAGGCCGTAGCCGACGACGAACTCGTTGGGGATGTCGAATCCGACGTGTGCGATGTCGACGTCGGCGCGCACCGCGTCGGGTTTGCGCAGCAGCGCGCACACCCGCAGGGAGCGGGGGTGGCGGGTCGCGAGGTTGCGCAACAACCAGGACAGGGTCAGGCCGGAATCCACGATGTCCTCGACGATGAGCACGTCGCGGCCGTTGATGTCGCGGTCGAGGTCTTTGAGGATGCGCACCACGCCGGACGACGACGTGGACGAGCCATACGAGCTGACCGCCATGAACTCCAACTGCGTCGGCAGCGGAATCGCCCGCGCGAGGTCGGTGACGAAGAAGACCGCGCCCTTGAGCACGGTCACCAGCAGCAGGTCCTGGCCGCCTGCTTCGACGGCGTCGCGGTACTCCTCGCCGATGCGCGCACCGAGTTCGGCGATCTTTGCCTGAATCTCGTCGGACGACAGCAGCACCGACTTGATGTCGCCGGAGTACAGCTCGGCGGGTTGGTCAGGCACGGGCACAGTTTTCCACGTTTCGTACCGGCTCGGTGTGCAGGGTCAACATGCCGTCACGGCGAGCGGCGATCAGTCGTCGCTCACGAAGGGGGGATCCGACCGCCACGCCACCTTGGCCTCGCCACGCCGTCACCAGCGCGTCCACCCCGCGAATCTGCTTGACGGTCAGATCGCTGGCGCCACCGTCGAGCAGCCAGCGTCGAATCACCCGCAGCCGCAGGGCTTCCGGCAGTACGGTCAGTTTTTCGGTGTCGAGTGCACCGTCGCCGCGAATGTCGAGCAGCGCGCGGTCGGCGAGTTCGTCAAGCGTGTCGGTATCGGCGCGCAACGCGCTCGCGGTGCGGGCGAGCGCCTCGGCGACACCGCCGCCGAGCACGTCTTCGAGCAGTGGCAACACCTCCTCGCGCAGCCGGACCCGGGTGAAGCGACGGTCGGAGTTGTGCGGATCCTGCCACGGATCCAGTCCGAGTTCGGCGCACGCGGCCCGGGTCACCGCCCGCCGAACGCCGAGCAGCGGCCGGTACCACGGCGGGTCGCACGGTCGCATACCGGCGATGGACCGCGCCCCCGAGCCGCGGCCCAACCCCAGCAGAACCGTCTCGGCCTGGTCGTCCAGCGTGTGCCCGAGCAGCACCGGCGCCCCGTCCCGCGCCGCGTCGAGCACCCGGTAGCGGGCGGTGCGCGCGGCCGCTTCCGGTCCGCCTGTAGTGCCGACGTCGACGCGGATCACCTGTGTCGCAACGCATCCGAGTGACTGAGCCTGCTGCTGTGCGGTTTGCGCCACGGCCGCTGAGTTCGGCTGCAGCTGGTGATCCACGATCAACGCGGTGGTCGGTTTCACACCGGCCGCGGCCGCGGTCAACGCGAGAGAATCCGCGCCGCCGGACAGTGCGACGCACCAGCGGTCGTCGCCGGCGCAGTGGTCACGGGTGAACGCGGTGACGGCCGCCCGTACCGCGGTTACAGCACCCTGTCGATCCATCGTTGTGGCTCGTCGATTTCTTTTGGCAGAGGCAGTGTTTCGGGACCGGACCACACGGAGTTGAACCGGGCCATCCCGACAGCGGACACCACGTGGTCGACGAATGCCTTGCCGCGGGTGTACTGGCTGAGCTTGGCGTCGAATCCGAGCAATGCGCGCACCACCCGCTGCAGTGGCGGCTGTTTGCGTTGCCGCCGCTCGTCGAACCGGCTGCGGATGGTGGCCACCGACGGCACCACCGCGGGGCCGACCGCATCCATCACATGGTCCGCGTGACCTTCGAGCAGCGTGCCCAACACCAGAAGCTGGTCGAGCGCCTCGCGCTGCGGCTCGGATTGCACCGCACGCAGCAGCCCGATCACACCGTTCGAATTGGCATCCTGCGCAGCCCCGTTGGCGTTCCCGCGGCGACTGCGCACGAATTCCGCGAGCCGCGAGACCATTTCGGCGATGTCGTCGCTGTTTTCCTCGGTGAGTACGGCCAGCGCCCGAGACATGTGATCCGCCAGCCACGGGTTGGCGCGGAACTGCACCCGGTGGGTGACCTCATGCAGGCACACCCACAGCCGGAAGTCGTAAGGCTGCACGCGAAGTTGCCGCTCCACCGCGATCACGTTGGGGTAGACCAGCAGTAGTTCACCACCGTCGGGGCCGAAAGGGTCGTACTGGCCGAGGATGCCCGACGAGATGAATGCGAGCACCGCGCCGGTCTGGGCGCCGGTGATCCGGCCGCTGATGAAACCCTTGGGATTCTCGGTTCCGCCGGTCATCACCCGCATGGACCGCGTGGCGGCGCGGATCCACTGCGGCCGGTCCACGATCCGGGCCTCGGGGATCTCGCCACCCTCGTTCAAACCGGTCACCTCGCGCACCGGCAGTTCGGCGGAGCGCGCCGCCTCGGACAACTGCTCGATCACCTGACGCCGCGTGTACTCGCTCGACGCCGGACCCGGGCGGGCCAGCTTCTCCCCGACCGTCGCCGCGAACTTCCAGTCGACGGCGCGACCGACGGAGAGTGAGGACTTGGTCGTCGATGTCATACGTTGCATCCGCACGTTCGCAGCGTGGCGGCCAGGTTGTCGAGCGCGATGCGCCCGGTCGGGCCGGCGTTGTTGGAGATCAGCGCAAACGTCAGGACGCGTCCGCTCGCGTCGGTGACGATGCCGGCCAGTGAGTTGGTGCCGGTCAGCGACCCCGTCTTGGCGCGCAGGAAACCGGCGGCGGGCTTGACGATGTCGGTGTCCAGATAACGGTTGGACAGTGTTCCGCTGCCCCCGGCGATCGGCAGCAGGTCGACCAGCGGCCGTAGCGACGGATGGTCGCTTCCGGCCGCCGCCTGGACCACCTCGTCCAGCGTCTCCGCGGTGAGGCGGTCATCGACAGACAGTCCGCTGGAGTCGAACAACCTCGCGCCGGTGGTGTCGATTCCGGCTTCGTCGAGAGCGCCGAGCGTCGCACGGACGGCGCCGTCGAAGCTCTGCGGCAGGTTCCTCTCCGCGGCGACCTCCCGGCCGATCGCCTCGGCCATCACGTTGTCCGAGGCGTTCATCATTTCGCGCAGCCTTGGCATCAGCGGCGGCGACTGCACCGCGGCGATCTCCTTGCCGCCGCTTGCGCTTCCGGGCCGCACGCTCACCTTCGCCGGGTCGATCTCCAGCGCGGCCGCCAGCGCCCGGCCGGCGTCCAGCGCAGGTGTGCGCGACCGCGCGGAGTCCACGCTCACCGGCTGGGTGCGCCCGCAGTCGAGCATCACCGACTCCATCGGCGCGATGTCCCCGCCGTCGATGTCCAGCGGATCCCACCCCGGCGCCATCGTCGGGCCGCTGTAGGTGCTGGTGTCGACCTGCACGGCGGTCACCTCGATGCCGCTGCCCAAGACCTGCTCGGCCAGGTCGCTGATGCGCGCCGCGTCGCGGTACCAGGTCTCCTGTCCGGCGGGCGCGGCCGACAAGGTCGGGTCACCACCGCCCTTGAGCACCACCACCCCGGGCGCGTCGCCGCTGTACACGCGGGTGGTCAGCCGGGCGTCGCGGTCCAGCGTCAGCAGCGCTGCGGCGGCGGTCAGCATCTTGTTGGTCGACGCCGGCTGCATCGGTACCTCGGCTTCCTGCGCCCACAGCGTGGTCCCGCTGATGGCGTCGGTGACACGGCCGGTCAGGTGGCCCAGGTTCGGGTCGGCCAGCGCGGGCGCGAGCACGGCGGCCAACCGGTGCGGTACCGGCTTCGGCGCCGAGTCGGCAACCGGCACGACGGCGGGGTTCGCCGTTGCGGCAGCGGGCGCCGGCTTGACGGCGGCAGCTTCGGTGGACGGACCCGCGGTGAGCAGCGCGGCAACCACCACGACCACGGCGATCAGCACCAACACCGCCGCCCCGACCGCCATGTGCGTGGATCGCCGCCACCGAATGGGCCGCATGACACTCCTGCTCAACTAGACCGCCCCCGTACAGCAGCGTATCGCTCCATTAAGGTTGACCCGCGTTCTCACAGGACGACCCAGACCAGAGCACAGGGCAAGGAGCCAGGGCACGTGCAGATCGACAGCCAATATGAGGTAGTCATCGAGATTCCCAAGGGTTCGCGCAACAAGTATGAAGTGGACCACGACACCGGCCGGGTGAAGTTGGACCGCTACCTGTATACGTCGATGGCCTATCCGACCGACTACGGATTCTTCGAAGACACCCTCGGCGAGGACGGCGACCCGCTCGACGCGCTGGTGCTGCTGCCCGAATCGGTGTTTCCCGGCTGCGTCGTCGAGGTTCGTCCGGTCGCGATGTTCCAGATGACCGACGAGGCCGGCGGCGACGACAAGGTCCTGTGCGTGCCGGCCGACGACCCGCGGTGGGAGCACATCCAGGATCTCGGTGACGTCCCCTCCTACGAACTCGAGGCCATCAAGCACTTCTTCGTGCACTACAAGGACCTCGAGCCAGGTAAGTACGTCAAGGCCGCCGATTGGGTGGGGCGTGAGAAGGCCGAGGCGGAAGTGCAGGCGTCGGTGCAGCGGTTCAAGGAATCGGGTCACTGAGCCTGACCCCGGGCCCCTGAAACCCGCTCAAGTCCACTGAAACCCACTGAAATCTACTGAATTTTCCTCGCTGTAACCCGAGGTAACCTGCCTGTTCTCCACGGCTTCGATCATGATTCTGTGTTGATGCATCAGGGGATCGGCCTCGACGTGTTCAACGCAATGCCGATGCGCAGGGCGGTGCACGCCGTGTACGAATGTTGCTACAGCGTGCCGCTGGCCGCCGATCTGGCGCGCGCTCGTCCCTATCCCGATCACGCCGCGATGTTCCGCGAGGCGGACGCATTGTTGTTCGGGCTGTCGGAGCACTCCGTCGACACGATCCTGCAGGCGTATCCGGACGTCGGGCGGCGACCGGGCAGCGAAAAGTCGGCCGCCGAACAATGCGCGATCTGGTGCGACCAACCCGAGATGATGGAGCGGCTGGCCCGGGCCTCGAGGCGCTATGTCGAACATTTCGGCTTCGGCTTCGTGATGTTCGTCAACGGCTACGGCGCCGAACAGGTGCTCGCGACGGTGACCGACCGGATGCACAACGACGTCGACACCGAGCGCAAGATCGTCCGCAACGAGTTGGCCCGCATCAACCGCACCCGCTTCGAGCGCATGCTGGGTCCCGAGGGCGGCTACGACAACTGGTGGTGAGCCTGGTCGGCCGTGCGCCAACTGGCCACTCGACGCCCGCGCCGCGGGCATGATGAGCCGATGCACACCGTCATCGACGGCCACTGGGACAGCCGATTCGACAAGGTGGCCGAGGCCCTCGCCGACGAGATCACCAAAGGCGAGGAACTCGGTGCGTCCATCGCGGTCGATATCGACGGCGAGTCCGTCGTCGACATCTGGGGCGGCCACGCCGACCGCGGGAAGACGACCCCATGGGTCCGCGACACGATCGTCAACTTCTGGTCCTGCAGCAAGACGCTCACCGCGCTCGCGGCGTTGATGGTCATCGACCGGGGCCGGCTCGACCCCTACGCCCGGGTCGCCGACTACTGGCCCGAGTTCGCGGCGAACGGCAAGCAGGACATCGAAGTCCGACATCTCTTGGCGCATACCTCCGGGGTGTCGGGCTGGGAGGCGCCATTCGGGCTCGAGGACATGTACGACTGGGACAGTTCGACCAGCCGCCTGGCGGGTCAAGCTCCGTGGTGGCCGCCCGGGACGGCGTCGGGCTATCACGCACTCAACTACGGCCATCTCATCGGCGAGGTGATCCGGCGCGTCACGGGCAAGACGCTCAAGGAGTTCGTCCGCGACGAGATCGCCACGCCGTTGGACGCCGATGTGCAGATCGGCACGGCGCCGGAGGACGACCACCGGATCGCCGAGCTGATCCCACCGCCGCCTCTGGACCTGCCGTACGACGTTCTGCCGCAGGATCATCCGATGATCAAGACGTTCGGCACGATCCGGCCCGACCAGGACGTCGCCTCCATCGCCGAGACGGTCGCGTGGCGGCGGGCGGATATCGGCGGCGCGAACGGCCACGGGAACGCCCGGGGACTGGCGCGGGCGCTGTCACCGATCTCGTTGGGCGGCAAGGCCAACGGTGTGCAGCTGCTGGCACCGGCGACCATCGGCCTGATCTTCGACGAACAGTCCAACGGCCCGGACCAGGTGTTGATGATCCCGCTGCGTTTCGGCATCGGCTTCGGACTGCCTTGTCCGGCAAGCGTTCCCGCAATCCCAGAAGGGAACATCTGCTTCTGGGGCGGCTGGGGCGGTTCGATGGCGGTGATGGACGTCGACCGCCGAACGACATTGACTTACGTAATGAACCGGATGGGTCCCGGCACCACGGGAACCGATCGCACGAACCGCTACGCAAAGCTCATCTACGAAGCGCTCGCCTGACCGCTCAGCGTGAATCGATCGATTTCGTGGTCTCGCTCGCGCCGTTCTTCACGTCGTGCACCCGTGTCTTGTAGAGGCTCGCCGCGGTGGTGATGAGCAGCGTCACGACGATCACGCCCAGTGACAGCAGCGTCGGGATCTCGGGCACCGGAACATGCTCGCCGCCGTTGATGAACGGCACCTCGTTCTCGTGCAGCGCATGCAGCAGCAGCTTCACCCCGATGAACCCGAGGATGAACGCGAGGCCCTGAGACAAGAAGACGAGTCGCTTGAGCAGGTCGCCCAGCAGGAAGTACAGCTGGCGCAACCCCATCAGCGCGAACACGTTCGCCGTGAAGACCAGGTACGGCTCCTGAGTCAGGCCGTAGATCGCCGGAATGGAGTCGAGCGCGAAGATCAGGTCAGTGGTGCCGAGCGCGACGATGACGAGGAACATCGGCGTCATCAGCCGCTTGCCGTTGTCCTTCACCCACAGCTTCAGGCCGTCCCACTTGTCGGTCATGCTGAGGTGGTTGCGTGCGAACCTCACCACGATGTTGTCGCCGTCGTCCTCGTGATCGGTGTTGCGGGCGAGGTTGATCGCGGTGTAAATCAGGAACGCGGCGAAGATGTAGAACACCCACGAGAACTGGTTGATCGCGACGGCGCCGAGCGCGATGAAGATGCCGCGGAAGATCAACGCCAGAATGATGCCCACCAGAAGCGCCTGCTGTTGATACTTCCTGGGCACATTGAAGCTCGCCATGATGATCAGGAACACGAACAGGTTGTCCACCGACAGGCTGTACTCGGTGAGCCAGCCGGCGAAGAACTCGAGCCCGTACTGCCCGCCGTGGAAGAACCAGGTCCACAAGCCGAACGCGATCGCCAGCCCCACGTAGAACGTCAGCGCGATCCCGGTCTCCCGTCTCGACGGTTCATGCGGCCGCCTGCCGATCACGATGACGTCGAACAGCAGGATTCCGATCGTCACGCTGAGCGTGATGATCCATTCGAGTTGGGAAACGTTCACTGATCCTCCGGTCGTCATAGCGCCGGAGGTCTCTTCCACCGCCACGACGGCTCGTGTCGGCCCGCAGCACCGGTCGTCCGATGACGGCCGACGTGATGACGACACCGCGGCGAAGGAATACTCCCCTCCGCAGCCGATTCTGCCAGGTACCTGCGAATGACCGAAACCGGGGGAAATCAAACCTGCTGTCGACGACGTCGCCGACGGGCCACGTCCCGGCGTTGTCGTAATCGTGATCACGCCCCGCGTGCGGCGCGGGCAACACCACCCCGTCGCTGAGTAGCTTTGTAGCCGTGACTGGGGAGTCGGCGCCGGAAGTACCGCCTCAATATTTGTTGTCCCCGGTGGCGCCGGCGCCCCGCACGCTCATCGACATCCTCTACGAAACCGCGGGCCGCTATCCCGAAGCGCCCGCGATCGACGACGGCGAGGTGCAGCTCACCTACGCCGAACTCATCACCGACATCGAGGACAGCGTGCGGTGGCTGGCCGCGCGGGGCATCGGCCGCGGCGACCGGATCGGCGTCCGCATGCCATCGGGCAGTTACGCGCTGTACGTCGCGATCCTGGCGACCCTGGCCACCGGCGCCGCCTATGTGCCCGTCGACGCCGACGATCCGCAGGAGCGGGCCGAACTGGTGTTCACCGAGGCCAACGTGGTGGCCATCATCACCGAAGCGGGGCTTTCCCGCGGGCCCGGTTCTTCCCGGGGCTGGCGCGCGGTGTCGCCACTCGGTCGCGACGACGCGTGGATCATCTTCACGTCCGGCTCGACCGGCACCCCGAAAGGCGTCGCGGTCACCCATCGCAGCGCCGCCGCGTTCGTCGACGCCGAGGCACGAATGTTTGTGCAGGACAATCCGATCGGACCCGGCGACCGCGTGCTGGCCGGGTTGTCGGTGGCGTTCGACGCGTCGTGCGAGGAGATGTGGCTGGCCTGGCGCCACGGAGCCTGCCTGGTGCCCGCGCCGCGGTCGCTGGTGCGCAGCGGGATGGATCTGGGGCCGTGGCTCGTCGCGCGGGACATCACGGTGGTGTCCACGGTGCCGACCCTGGCCGCCCTGTGGCCCGCGGAGGCGCTCGAGGCGGTGCGCCTGCTGATCTTCGGCGGCGAAGCCTGCCCGCCCGACCTGGCGCACCGGCTCGCCGTCGAGGGCCGCGAGGTGTGGAACACCTACGGACCGACCGAGGCGACCGTCGTGGCATGCGCCGCCCGCCTGACCGGTGACGGCCCGGTGAGCATCGGGCTGCCGCTGGCCGGCTGGGACCTGGCCGTGGTCGACCGAAACGGTGAGCCGGTGCCGTACGGCGAGGTGGGCGAACTCGTCATCGCGGGGGTGGGGTTGGCGCGCTACCTGGACCCTGAGAAGGACGCGGCGAAATACGCGCCGATGCCACTGCTGGGTTGGTCGCGGGCCTACCGCAGTGGTGACCTGGTGCGGCTGGAACGCGACGGCCTCTACTTCGTGGGTCGCGCCGACGACCAGGCCAAGGTCGGCGGTCGGCGCATCGAACTGGGCGAAGTGGACGCCGCGCTGGTCAATCTGCCCGGCGTCAGCGGCGGTGCAGCGGCGGTGCGCCGAACGACCAGTGGCACCCCGCTGCTGGTCGGCTACGTCACCCTTTCGCCTGCCAGCGACGCCTCGTCGTTCGACCTCACCAAGGCGCGCATCGCGCTGGCCGAGACACTGCCGGCAGCGCTGGTCCCGCGCCTCGTGCTCGTCGACGAGCTGCCGACCCGCACCTCGGGCAAGGTCGATCGCGACGCCCTGCCGTGGCCGCTCGACCCTGCCAGAATCGACGCCGAGGACCACGGCGCCGACCTGACAGGCACGATGGGCTGGCTCGCCGGCCTCTGGCGCGATGTGCTGGGCGCCCCGGTCGACGGCCCCGAAGCGGACTTCTTCGCGCTCGGCGGCGGCTCACTGTCGGCGGCACAACTGGTCGCCGCGCTGCGCCGGCGCCATCCTCAGGTGACCGTCGGCGACCTCTACGACCATCCCCGGCTGGGATCGCTGGCGAGCTTTCTCGATGAACTTGAACCACCACCGCAGGTGGGTCCGCGCGAGGTGAAGCCGACGTCGCGTCTCGCGCAGGGGGCTCAGGTGGCGTTGTCGCTCCCGCTGGCGACGCTGACCGGATTGCAGTGGGTGGTGTGGCTGGCGTTGGCCAACAACGTTCTGGCCGGAGTCGTGCCGTGGACCGCGCCGCTGAATTGGTGGTGGGTCGGGGTGGGCTTCGTCTTGTTCGTCACGCCGATCGGCCGGATGGGCATCGCGGCGCTGTGCGCCCGACTCCTGCTCAGCGGGTTGGCGCCGGGCACCTACCGGCGCGGCGGCCCCGTCCACCTGCGGGTGTGGCTCGCCGAGCGGATCGCCGAAGCCAGCGGCGCCGAAAACCTCGCGGGCGCACCGTGGTTGGTGTTCTACGCGCGCGCACTGGGCAACAAGGTCGGCAAGGGCGTGGACCTGCACTCGACTCCGCCGGTGACCGGGATGCTCAAGCTCGGGCACCGCAGCTCGATCGAGCCGGAGGTCGATTTGTCCGGCCACTGGATCGACGGCGACCGATTCCACGTCGGGCCGATCACCGTCGGAAACGACGCGACCGTCGGTGCGCGCACGACGCTGCTGCCGGGCGCAGTCGTCGGAAAGAACGCCGATGTCGCCCCCGGCTCGGGTGTCGTCGGCAAGGTGAAAAACGGTCAGTACTGGAAAGGTTCGCCCGCGGTGAAGTCGGGCAAGGCGCGGCACCCGTGGCCGGACCACCGCCCGCGCCGGGCCCCGCTGTGGGTAGCGGTCTATGGCGTCACGTCCCTTTTGCTCGGCGGGCTGCCGCTCCTCGCGATCGCCGTCGGGTTGGCCATGCTGGGTTACGGCGTCCGCGATACCGCGTCGGTGACCGACGCGATCGCGCCCGCTGTCCTGTGGACGCCGGTGGCGACGCTGGCCGCGGTGGCGGCCTACGCGGTGCTCACGGTGGCCGGAGTGCGACTGCTGTCGCTGGGATTACGGGAGGGCTATCACCCGGTGCGCAGCCGCATCGGATGGCAGATCTGGGCCACCGAGCGCCTGATGGACGCCGCACGCACCTATCTCTTCCCGATTTATGCAAGCCTGCTCACGCCGTGGTGGCTGCGACTTCTCGGCGCCAAAGTGGGTCGGGGAACAGAGATTTCGACGGCGCTGCTCACCCCGAAATTCACCGTTGTGGAGGACGGTGCGTTCCTGGCCGACGACACCATGGTGGCGTCCTATGAACTGGGCGGCGGCTGGATCCACGTCGCGAAGGCGACAATCGGCAAGCGGGCTTTCCTCGGAAACTCGGGCATCACCCAACCGGGCCGCAGAGTGCCCGACGACGGGCTTGTCGCCGTGCTGTCGGCGGCCCCGCGCAAGGCCAAGGCGGGGTCGTCCTGGCTAGGCAGTCCGCCGGTCAGGTTGCGCCGCAAACCGACTGCGGCCGACGCGCTGCGCACCTTCGCGCCGTCGGCGCGGCTGAAGCTGCTGCGCGGGCTGGTCGAGACGTGCCGCATAGTCCCGCTGATCGTGACGTTCGCCATCGGTGTCGCGGTGTTGCTCGCCTTACAGTGGCTGGCGGTGCACGCCGGTTGGGGGTGGTCTGCGCTGGCCGGCGGTGCGGTGCTGCTGGGGGCCGGCGCGGTCGCCGGGATCACCGCCGTCATCGCGAAATGGCTTGTGGTCGGGCGTATCGAGGCCGACGAGCATCCGCTGTGGTCGCCGTTCGTCTGGCGTAACGAGGTCTCCGACACCTTCGTCGAAACGGTCGCCGCGCCGTGGTTCGCGCGCGCAGCCAGCGGCACGCCGGTGATGAACCTGTGGCTGCGCGCACTGGGCGCCCGGATCGGCCGCGGCGTCTGGTGTGAGACGTACTGGCTGCCGGAGGCCGACCTGGTCACCCTCGAGACGGGCGCAACGGTCAACCGCGGCTGCGTCGTGCAGACCCACCTGTTCCACGACAGGATCATGCGAATGGACACCGTTGTGCTGGAACGCGGTTCGACACTCGGCACGCATTGTGTCGCACTGCCCGCGGCGCGCATCGGCGCGGGAGCGACCGTCGGCCCCGCTTCGCTCGTGATGCGTGGCGATGAGGTGCCGCCGTCGACGCGCTGGCAGGGCAATCCCATCGCGCCGTGGCTTGCGCCGCACAAGAAGCGCCGTGGCGCGTCGGCACCTTCGACCAGAACAACGGCCGCGTGACGAGCAGCAAGAAGAAGGCCGCGGACGCGAGGAGCGGAGGTGCCGGAGCGCCGGTCATCGACCCGTACGTACCGGCCAGCGGCAACTTCGGTTACCGGGTGTCGCGCTATGAACTCGATCTCGAGTACAAGGTGGCGATCAACCGGCTCGCGGGCACGGCGACGATCACCGCGGTGACGCTTGCGGCGTTGCGCACCTTCACCCTCGACCTCAGCGACACGCTGTCGGCGACGAAGGTGACCGTCAATGACGCTCGCTCGCAACGGTTTCACACCTCGGCGGGCAAACTGCACATCGCATTGCGTGACACGCTGCCGGCCGGCGCGGCGATGACGATCGTCGTGCGCTACGGCGGGGCTCCGCGGCCAATCCGTTCGCTGTGGGGTGACGTCGGGTTCGAGGAACTGACCGACGGCGCCCTGGTCGCCGGCCAGCCGAACGGTGCACAGTCATGGTTTCCCTGCGACGACCACCCGAGTGCCAAGGCGAGCTTTCGCATCCAGATCACCACCGAGAGCCCGTATCGCGCGATCGCCAACGGCGAGTTGGTGTCGCGGCGTGCGCGGGCCGGGATGACGACGTGGACCTACGAGCTGCCGGAGCCGACGTCGACCTACTTGGTCACGGTGCAGATCGGGATGTACGACCGGCATCGCATGGCCAAGAACGGCATTCCGATCGACGCAGTGCTGCCGGACCGGTTGCTCGGCAACTTCGAACACGACTTCGCCCGACAGCCGCAGATGATAAAGCTGTTCGTCAAGCTGTTCGGCGCCTACCCGCTGAGCGGGGGCTACACCGTCGTGGTCACCGACGACGAACTCGAGATTCCCGTGGAAGCGCAAGGTATTTCGATCTTCGGCGCCAACCACTGCGACGGTAGCCGCGGCGCCGAGCGCCTCATCGCGCATGAACTCGCCCATCAGTGGTTCGGCAACTCGGTGACCGCGAAACGGTGGCGGCACATCTGGCTGCACGAGGGCTTCGCCTGCTACGCCGAGTGGCTGTGGTCGGAGAACTCCGGCGGCCGCAGCGCCGAGGACTGGGCGCGGCACTACCATCAGCGGCTCGCAAGCTCGCGGCAGGACCTCGTCCTCGCCGATCCAGGTCCGCGGGACATGTTCGACGACCGGGTGTACAAACGCGGCGCGCTCACGCTGCACGTACTGCGGCGCCATCTCGGTGATGCCAACTTCTTTGCCCTACTGCAGGATTGGACTGCGCGCTATCGGCACAGCACCGTGGTGACCGACGATTTCACCGGCCTGGCATCGCATTACACAAACACGTCACTGCGACCGCTGTGGGACCGCTGGTTGTATTCGACGGACCTTCCCGCGCTGGATCCGTCGTGACCGATGCGGGCGCGCCGTTCGATGCGCTCAGCGCAAGCGGCACATCGCCGACCGGTCCGGTCGCGCGCAGCAGCGTCGCTCGGGTCGGTGCGGCGACTGCCGTGTCCGCGCTGTGCGGTTACGCGGTGCTGTATCTGGCAGCCCGCGACCTCGAACCAGCGGGCTTCTCGGTGTTCGGGGTGTTCTGGGGAGCGTTCGGACTCGTCACGGGCGCGGCGTTCGGCCTGCTGCAGGAGGCCACCCGGGAGGTGCGCACCGCCGGCGATCTCGAGGCAGCCGACGGGCCACACACCCGTCCGGTGCGGGTGGCCGCCGTCGTCGGCGTCGTGTCGGCAGCGGCGATCGCGGTGAGCTCACCGCTGTGGTCGGAGCATGTGTTCGTCGAATCACGGTGGCTCTCGATCGCGTTGCTGGCCGTCGGGCTGGCCGGGTTCTGTTTGCACGCAACGCTGCTCGGGATGCTGGCGGGGTTGAACCGATGGACGGCCTACGGCTCGCTGATGGTGACCGACGCCGGGCTGCGGGTGCTGGTGGCCACCGCGACGTTTCTGATCGGCTGGGGGCTGGTCGGCTACCTGTGGGCCACCGTGGCGGGTGCGGTGGCATGGCTGCTCATGTTGATCGCCTCACCCACCACCCGGCACGCCGCCGGCCTGCTGACCCCGGTTCGCACCGCGACGTTCCTGCGCGGCGCGATGCACTCGATCGCCGCGGCGGGCGCCAGCGCGATCCTCGTGATGGGATTTCCCGTGCTGCTCAAGGCGACCTCGGGCGAGCTCGGCGCGGCCGGAGGTGTGGTGATCCTCGCCGTGACGCTGACCCGGGCGCCGCTGCTCGTTCCGCTCACGGCGATGCAGGGAAACCTGATCGCCCACTTCGTCGACCAGCGCGCGCACCGGTTGCGTGCGCTGGCGGCCCCCACGGTCCTCGTCGTCGGCGTCGGTTCGCTGGGCATGCTCGCCGCGTGGACGGTCGGGCCGTGGTTGCTGCGCAGCGGGTTCGGCGCAGAGTACCGGGCCGACGGCGCGCTGCTGGCCTGGCTGACGGCCGGGGCGACCGCGATTGCGTTGCTCACACTGACCGGTGCGGCGGCGGTGGCGGCGTCGCTGCACCGCGCGTACTCGCTGGGCTGGGTGTCGGCCACGGTTGCCTCGACGCTGTTGCTGCTGCTACCCCTCGACCTGCAGACCCGCACGGTGTTCGCGCTGATGTGCGGGCCGCTGGTCGGTATCGCGGTGCACCTGCGCGCGCTGTCACGCAAGCGCACAGGGTGATCGAGGGTGCGGATCGAGATCGTCCGTATGCTGGCCCCCGTTCCGAGGGTGAGGATGATCGAATGACTTGGCTGGTGACCGGTGGAGCCGGGTATATCGGTTCGCATGTGGTGCGCGCTTTCTCGGCCGCCGACATGCCTGTGGTGGTGATCGACGACCTCTCAACCGGCCTCGAGCGATTCGTTCCGTCGAACGTCCCTCTGGTGCGCGGCAGCCTGCTCGATGGTCAACTTGTCGCCCGTACGCTCGACGAGCATCGCGTGGCCGGCGTCGTACACATCGCGGGCTTCAAGTACGCAGGTGTCTCGGTGCAACAACCGCTACGCACCTACGAGCAGAACGTCTCGGCGACGGTCACGCTGCTCCAGGCGATGGAAGCCGCCGGCACCGACAAAATTGTGTTCTCGTCCAGCGCAGCCACCTACGGAACACCGGATGTCGACATCGTCACCGAGCAGACGCCGACGGCACCCGAATCGCCCTACGGCGTCAGTAAGCTCGTGGGGGAGTGGATCATTCGCGACACTGCCCGTGCGTGCGGGCTGCGGCACACGAGCCTGCGTTACTTCAACGTGGTCGGCTCCGGGTCGGAGGATCTGTTCGACGTCAGCCCGCACAATCTGTTTCCTCTGGTGTTCGACATGCTCTGTCGCGGAGAGACTCCGCGGATCAACGGTGCGGACTACCCGACGCCGGACGGCACCTGCGTGCGTGACTACATCCACGTGTCGGATCTGGCGCTCGCGCATGTCGCCGCGGCGAGGCGATTGGCCGCCGGCGAGCCGATCGAAGCCGTCTACAACCTCGGCAGCGGCAGCGGCACCTCGGTTCGCGAGATCATGACGACGATCCGCGATGTCACCGGCTTCGATTTCGAGCCGATCATCGCCGCGCGCCGACCCGGTGACCCAGCGCGCATCGTCGCGTCGGGTGATCTGGCGGCGCGCGACCTGGACTGGCGGATGCGGCACTCGCTGGAGGAAATGGTGCGGTCTGCCTGGACCGCTCGCCGGCAAGCAGGGGATGCGTATCCCCGGTAACGCTTGGCTGGGCACCTGGGTCGCTCGCACCGCCGTCGTCCTGATCGTCGTGCAGTTGGCGATCCGGGCGGTACTTGCGTTCGGCGGCTACTTCTACTGGGACGATCTGATCCTGATCGGTCGCGCCGGCACGCAACCACTGCTGTCGCCGGCATATCTGTTCGACGACCACGACGGCCACGTCATGCCCGCGGCGTTCCTCGTCGCGGGCGGCATCACCCGGTTGGCGCCGCTGAACTGGGTCGGCCCGGCGATCAGCCTGCTGGTCCTGCAGTTGCTGGCTTCGTTGGCGTTGCTGCGGGCCCTGCACGTGATCCTCGGTTGGCGGCCGGTGTTGTTGCTGCCGTTGACCTTCGCGCTGTTCACGCCGCTGGCGGTGCCCGGATTCGCGTGGTGGGCCGCGGCGCTGAACTCGCTGCCGATGCTGGCCGCGATGGCATGGGTGTGCGGCGACGCGATCCTGTTGGTGCGCACCGGTAGAAGGCGTTACGCGGCGACGGGTTTGTTGGTGTACGTCGGCGGATTGCTGTTCTTCGAGAAGGCGGCAGTGATCCCGTTCGTCGCGTTCGCGGTCGCTGCGCTGTTGGCGCATGTGACCGATACCGCATCGGTGAAGGCGGTGTGGCGCAGAGGTGTCCGCCTGTGGGTGCCGTCTCTGCTGATTACGGCCGGATGGATCGCCGTCTACCTCGTCGTGGTCGACCAGAAGCGCTGGAGTCTGGACCTGGCGATGACGCGGGACCTGCTCGCGCGGTCGGTGACGCACGGAATCGTGCCGGGCCTGGTCGGCGGCCCGTGGGACTGGCAGCGCTGGGCCCCGGCATCGCCGTGGGGAACCCCGCCGCTGACTGTGATGGTGCTGGGTTGGGTGGCGCTGGCCGCGGTGGTTGCGGTGACGGTGCTGCGCAAGCGGCGCATCGGCGCGGTGTGGCTGGTGGCGGCGGGCTACGCGGTGGCCTGCCAGATCCCGATCTACCTGATGCGCTCGTCGCAGTTCACCGCTTTGGAGCTGGCGCAGACGCTGCGGTATCTGCCGGATCTCGTCGTGGTGCTGGCGCTGCTAGCGGCGGTCGGACTGTGCGCGCCGAACCGGGAGGGGTCGGAATGGCTGGACGCGTCGCGCACCCGCACGGCCGTGATCTGTTCGCTGACCGCAGCATTCGTGGCGAGCAGCCTGTACTCGACCGCGACGTTTCTGACGAGTTGGCGCGACAACCCGGCGCAACCGTATCTGCAGAATGCGGTGGCGGGGTTGGCCGAGGCCGCCCGGACGTCCGATGCGCCGATGCTCGACCAGGAGGTCGACCCCATGGTGTTGCAACGGGTGGTGGGCCCGGAGAACCGCGCCAGCCACATGTTCGCGCTGCTCCCGCATCGTCCTGAATTCGCCGCGGCCACACCGGAATTGCGCATGCTGGACAATGCGGGTCGCGTGGTCGACGGCAAGGTCACGTGGGTGCGCAGCATCGCATCGGGCCCCGCGCCGGGTTGCGGATACCTGGTGCAACCCGATGCCCCGGTCCGGATGCCGTTGGACGGCCCGCTGCTGCCGGCCGACTGGACGGCAGAGATCAATTACCTGGCCAACAGCGACGGCTCGATGATGATGTCGCTGTCGGAGGGCCAGGAGGTCAAGGTGCCGGTCCGGCCGGGCCTCAACAGGGTGTTCGTCCGACTCCCTGGTGCCGGAGACGCGATCGAAGTGCGCGCGAACACCGCGGCGTTGTCGGTGTGCATCGCCTCTGGGCCGGTCGGATTCGTGGCGCCGAGGTAGCCGGCGGGCTGAGATACTTGACCGATGAGCGTGATCGACGCGTTCCTGACGACTTGGTCGAACGCGCGCCGGACCTATCGTGAGGGCGCCCCGCAGACCGGTGCGCAGTACGACAACAGCAGCGCGCTGCGCGCGCTGCAGTCCGACCTCGAGTCGGCCGCACCGGGTTTCCGGTGGAACGGCCGCGCCGCCACCGACTACGACGAGGCCAACACCGGGCACCGGCGCGTCATCGGTGGGCTAGCCGATCTGGACCGGCGACTGGCAGCCGAAGTCGACAATTCCGCGCAGTCGGTGGGCGCCGGCCGCCGCGATCTCGACGACTTGCGCAGGTGGGTCGTCGACGCCGCCAACAGCATCCCGGCGGGCAAGAACGGCGACCCGATGCGCGTGGTCATCGCGCAGAAGGGCCTTGCGCAACTGCAGGAGATCATGCACCGCACCAACGCCGAGTCCCACGCGATCGGCGCACGCATCAGGATGCTGGAGCAGGAGTATCGCGCGCTCGGCGGAAACCACGAGTGACCGCACTTCCGCGATCGCCGAGCGGGTAATGGAAGCGTTCCGTGCCACGCTGGAAAGGTGAGTATCGCACCGGTCACCCACCACCGCGTCACCGTCGACGGTATCGACACCTTCTATCGACAAGCGGGCCCGTCAGGGGCGCCTGTCGTCGTGCTGCCACACGGCTACCCGGCGTCTTCCTACGTGTATCGCAATCTCATGGCCGCCCTCGGCGACCAGTGGCGCCTCGTCGCACCCGACATGCCCGGATTCGGTTACAGTGCAACACCTTCACCGGATGACTTCGGCTACACCTTCGACGCCTACGCGGCGTTTCTGCAGTCCTTCGTCAACAGCCTCGGTCTCCAGCGTTACGTCATCTGGCTGCACGACTACGGCTCTCAGTTCGGCTTCCGTCTCGCCCTCGCCGAGCCCGGCCGCGTCGCCGGACTCATCATTCAGAACGGCGACATCTACGCCGACGCCTTCGGACCCAAGTACGGCTTCCTCAAGAAGCTTTGGGACAACCCGGGGCCCGCGTCGCGTCGCCGGATCGCCCGGCATGTCACCCTCGCAGGTTTCGAAAGCGAATTTCGCGGCGAACTTCGCGCTGAGGTCGCCGACCGCATCAGCCCCGACCTGTGGACGCTGCACTGGTCGCTGATGAACACCCCCGACCGGTTGGCCAACCTCATCCGGCTGCTCGAAGACCAACCGTCGACGCTCGACTGGTTCGCCCAGGAGCAGGCCTATCTCCGCGAGCACCGACCTCCGACGCTGATCGTGTGGGGTCCGCACGACGGGTACATGCCCGAGGAATCGGCGCGGGCCTATCACCGCGACCTACCTGATGCGCCGCTTCACCTGCTGGGCGGCGGACACTGGCTGCTGGAAACACACCTCGACGAAGTGGTGCCACTGGTCCGCGAGTTCCTTCACCGAGCGCACGGTTGAGGTACGCAAATTCGGAGCGACGGGACACCAAGCGTGCGCTCGGCGCGAAAGAGCTGGAGCCACTGTCTGACGTCGGTTGATCCTTGACGAATCTGTTTCGGTTGATCCTTGACACTCGGTGTTAGTGGTTTAGGCCTGC
>NZ_LQIM01000041.1:0-208138 GCF_001499985.1 Mycobacterium sp. IS-1556 | reverse complement strand
GGCCGCAGCCCCACTCAGGTGTCAGCGATGTCCCGAGACATCAACCTGTCAGCGATGTCCCGAAACAGAACAGAGCGGTGAACGCTCCGAAACGTGCACAAATCACAGGTAAGGGTCGGCCCAGGCGCTGATGATGCGCGCGGCGCGGGCCGCCTGGTTCTTCTCGGTGAGCAGATGATCGGCGCCCTCGAGCGAGACGAAGCTGCGGGGGTGCCGGGCCGCGCGAAAGATCTCGCTGGCGTTTTCGATGCCGACGGTGTTGTCGGTCGGCGAATGCATGACGAGCAGCGCGCGGCGCAGCGTTCGGATGCGCTCCTGCAGATCGACGTTGCGGACGTCGTCGATGAAGTGCCGCTTCAACGTGAGCGCCTTGCCGCCGATGAGGAACGGCGCCTCCCCCTCGGCCTCGATCCGCTCCACGAGCGCGTCGTACGTGCGCTCGACGTGCGCGGGCTCGGACGGCGCCGCGATGCTGGCCACCGCCGCGACGCTCGGGCACTCGTGGGCCGCGGCGATGGCGGCCGACCCGCCGAAGGAGTGACCGACCAGCAGGCGCACCTCGCGGCCTTCGGAGTTCATGAACTCGACGGCCCGCGCGGTGTCGGCCACCTTGTGCGAGAACGACCCGTCGCTCCAGTCGCCTTCGGAGTCACCGAGGCCGAGGTTGTCGAAGCGCAGCATGCCGATGCCCTCGCTGGCGAGTTGCTTGCAGATGCGGCTGGCCGCAGGACTGTTCTTGCCGAGCGTGAAGCCGTGCGCGAACACGCCCCACCCGCGGACGTCGCCGTCGGGCATGTCGAGCTCACCCGCGAGCGTGGGTCCGCTGCAGCTCGGGAAACTGACACGCTCAGCCACGCGGGTCATCCTGTCATCCGGCGACCATGTGTCGTCGATCACTTCTTCGGGTACCAGGGTGCCATGGCAAACCGAATCATCATCGCGGCGCTCGCCGTGGCGACACCGATCGTCGCGCTGACCGGCTGCAGCACCGAGGACGCCGGCGAAGAGACCACGACGCCCGGCACCACGGCGGCGCCCGCGGCCACCGAGCGACTCAACGCACAGCTGAAGACGGCCGACGGCACACCTGTCGCCAACGCCACCCTGGACTTCGCGAACGGCTTCGCCAGGGTCACGGTCGAGACGATCGAGAGCGGCATCTTGAGCCCGGGTTTCCACGGCTTGCACATCCATTCGGTGGGCAAGTGCGAAGCCAATTCGGTCCCGCCCACGGGCGGGGAGCCAGGTGATTTCCTGTCGGCGGGCGGCCACTTCCAGGCGCCGGGGCACACCGGCCACCCGGCGAGCGGCGACCTCACCGCGCTGGAGGTCCGCTCCGACGGGTCCGCAGAGCTCGTCACGACCACCGATGCGTTCACGGCTCAGGATCTGTTGGCCGGTGAGGGCACCGCGCTGATGATCCACCAGGACGAGGACAACTTCGCGCACATCCCCGACCGCTACACCCAGCCCAATGGCACGCCGGGTCCGGATCAGGACACGCTGGCCACGGGTGATGCCGGCGCGCGGGTGGCGTGCGGTGTCATCCAGTCGGCGTCGGGAACCACCACCACGACGACGACCACGACAACCACGACGACGACACCGACGACGGTGACGGAGACGACCGTGATCAGCCCGACCACCGAGACGGTGGTGCCGCCGCCGCCGGCGATTGAGACCACGACGGCGGACACGACCACTGTGACCACTACGACGACCGCGCCGACGACGACAACAACGACCGAGACCCCACCACCGGCGCCACCCGCTCCGGGCGGCTGACGGCGATCAGGACCGCTGCAGCAGGTCGCGTTTGACCTCGAGCCGCCGCAACTTGCCCGATGAAGTCCGCGGTAGTGCGCCGGGCCGGACGAAGACGACGTCGGCGGGTATCACGCCGCACTCGGATGCGACGCGCTCGATGAGGTCGGCGCGCGACTGTGCCTCGTCGGGACCGCGGAACTCCGCGACGATCGCGACGCCGGGCCTGATCGAGCGCTCCCCAACGCCGACCGCCACCACGGCGCCGTCCCGCACGCCGGGTGCGCCGGCCGCCACCCGTTCGACCTCGGCGGGGAAGATGTTGCGGCCTGCCACCGTGATCAGTTCCTTGGCGCGGCCACAAACCACCAGACCGCCGTCGACGAAATAGCCGAGATCGCCTGTGGCGAACCATTCGTCGGGGTCCAGCGGGGCGTCGTCGCGGTAGCCCGACATCATCGAGGTTCCGCGGATCAGGATCTCGCCCACCCCATCGTCCTCAGCGTCGTCGCGCTGCTCGACACGCACCGACATGCCGGGGATCGGCTCGCCGAGCACCGCATGGCCGGCGCCGTCGACGATCATGCCGCGGCCAGGCTCGGGAACCGTTACGGCACAGGTGGATTCGGCCAAGCCGTAGGAGGGCGCAAGCGCACCGGCGGAGAACCCGAAGCGGGCCATCTCGGTGGCGAACAGCGCGGTCAGTTCACAGTCGACGGGTTCGCCGCCGTTGAGCGCGAACCGCATGCTGCCGAGGTCGACGTCGGTGACCCGGCGCGAGTACTTTCCGATCAATCCGTATGCCATGTTCGGCGCAGCGGTGATAGTGGCGCGACTCTCGGTGAGCCAGTCCAACCAGCGAAACGGTGAGGCCTGGAATGCGGCGGTCGGCGCCTGCCACAGGTCGATACCGCCCAGGGCTCCGGCCAGCACAAAGCTCAGGCCCATGTCGTGATACAGCGGCAGCCAGGAACAACCGGAGTCGGCCGGAGACACCCCGATGCGGGTGTTGAGGCCGCGGAGGTTGGCCAGCACCGCATCCGGGGACAGCTGCACCGCGCGAGGAACACCCGTCGAGCCGGCCGTGCCCTGAAGCAGGGCGATGGCGGCGGGTTCGTCGGGTCGCCGGAAGGTCGTTGATCTGGCAAGCGGCGCAACGGAATTCAGTTCTTTCACCACCGGCCCGCCGTCGACGCGGGCGAGCTGCTCGAGATGACTTCGCCCGGTGAGCACGTGGCTGACGCCCATACCCGCGAACCGGGCCACCGTCGTCTGCGCCCACTTGTCTGCGTCCGCGCCTCGAACCGGGCTGGGCGCGATGGTCACCGCGACGCCGGCCTGGAAGGCGCCCAGGATCGCCGCGATCAGCTCGACGGTGGGTTCGCCCGCCAGCCCCAGCGTGGAGACTTCCTCGTTGAGCAGCCACTCCGCGACGTTCTCCGACCGGCCGTGCACCTCCGGCCAGGGGTGGCGGATCCAGGTGCCGTCGTCGAAGACGTGCAGGCTGTTGTCAGAGCTGGTCAGCCGCTCGGCAAAGGCCTTCGCCAACGAGTCCATGGACCACCTCGCAGTGTTTACGCGCTTGAATAAGCGATTGTCGATCTGGTCAATTGCGTCCAAAGCTAACCGATCGAAGTTCGCCGTGGGAAATCACCTCGATGCCGTCGGCGAGATACGAAACGGCCCCCGGAAATCCTCCGGGGGCCGTTTCACCTAGTAGCGGGGACAGGATTCGAACCTGCGACCTCTGGGTTATGAGCCCAGCGAGCTACCGAGCTGCTCCACCCCGCGTCGGGTGAACGCAACGTTACCGAAGGCGCTCGTGCACTTCCAAATCGCGCGGTCACGGGCCTTTCGCTACGCGTCAGCGACCGCAAATGTACGGCCGGACACCGTGTGTTGCCGTACAGACACGGTCGCTCGCGCAGAACGCGGAGAAGGGCTAGCCGGCGGACTGGTACTTGCTCATCGCATCGTCGAGGCGTTGCAGCGCCTCGCCGAACTCGCCGAAGTCACCGCTCTGCTGAGCCTTACGCAGCGCGTCGAGCGCCGTGTTGACTTCTTGCAGCGCAGCGGCTTTCGCGCCGGACAACTCCACCGGGCCGCCCGGCGGCACCGCGGCGGGAGCGGGCGCCTCCGGTGCCTGGCCCTGCTGGTTGGCCGGCGTGCGACCGGTCGGCGCTTCACCGTCGGCCGGGGGCTGCGCGGCCGGCTGCTGTCCACCCGGACCCGCGATCGGCGCAGGCCCGGTGGCGGTCGCGTCGGCGCCAGGCCCGAACAACTCGGTCAGCGCATCGCGGACCGTGGGGCCGTAGCCGACCTTGTCGTTGTACATCATCGCCACCCGGATGAGGCGCGGGTACGACGACGCGGCGTCGCTGGCCCCCGGCGAGGCGTACACCGGCGCGACGTAGAGCAGCCCACCATCAGCCACCGGCAGCGTCAGCAGGTTGCCCCACCGGATGCGGTTCTGGTTGTCGCGGCCGATCACGCCGAGGTCCTGGCTGACCGCGGTGTCGGTGCTGATCGCGTTGAACGCCAGCTTCGGACCGTTGACCTGCCCGGGGATCGTCAGCACCGTGAGCTTGCCGTAGGTGTCGGGATCAGAACTGGCGCTGATGTAGGCGGCGAGGAAGTCGCGGCGGAACCGGTTCATCGCGCTGGTCAGTTGGAACGACGCCGAACGGTCTCTGGTGACAAGGTCTTTGGCGACGATGTAGTACGGCGGCTGGTAGCTGCTCGCGGTCGGGTTCGGGTCGAGCGGCACGTCCCAGAAGTCCGACGTGGAGAAGAACGTCACCGGGTCGTCGACGTGGTACTTGGCCAGCAGCGCACGCTGCACCTTGAACAGGTCCTCGGGATAGCGCAGGTGCTGCTGCAGTTCCGGCGAGATCTCGCTCTTGGGCTTCACCGTGCCGGGGAACACCTTCATCCACGCTTTGAGAACCGGATCCTGCTCGTCCTGGGCGTAGAGGGTCACCGTGCCGTCGTAGGCGTCGACGGTGGCCTTCACCGAGTTGCGGATGTAGGACACCTGCTTGTCGGGTGCGAGCCGGTTGATCGCCACCTCGTTGGAGTCGGCGGTGGCGCTCGACAACGTCGTCAACTCTGAGTACGGGTAGTTGTCCAACGTGGTGTAGCCGTCGATGATCCACACCATCCGCTTGTTCACGATCGCGGGATACATGCTGGTGTCGGTGGTAAGCCACGGCGCCACCGCCTCGACGCGGTCCGCCGGATCGCGGTTGAACAGGATCTTGCTGTTCGGGCCGATCACGTTGGAGAACAAGAAGTTTCGTTCGGCGAACTTGGCGGCGAAAACCGACCGCGCCAGCCAGTTGCCCACTGGAACGCCGCCGCGGCCGGTGTAGGTGTAGTTCTTGGTCTCGGTGTTCGTCTCGTAGTCGTACTCGCGGTCGACGTCGCCGTTCTTGCCGACGATCGCGTAGTCGGCCGGGGTGTTGGAGATCACCGGTCCGAAATAGATGCGTGGCTGATCCAGCGGCGCCGGTCCGGGCGAGATGACGCTGCCGTTGGCGCCGACCACGCTGGCCAGGAACTCCGGATAACCGCCGTTCTGGTTGGGGTCGTTGGCGACGCCACGCACGGTGTTGGCCGGTGAGGCGATGAAACCGTTGCCGTGGGTGTAGACGGTGTGGCGGTTGATCCAGTCGCGCTGGTTGTCGATCAGCCGGTCGGGGTTGAGCTCGCGGGCGGCGACCACGTAGTCGCGCAGGTTGCCGTCGGGGCCGATGTAGCGGTCCATCGACAGCTGCTCGGGGAAGTAGTAGAAGTTCTTGCCCTGCTGGAACTGGGTGAACGCCGGGCTGACGATGGTCGGATCCAGCAGCCGGATGTTCGACGTCGTCGCCCGGTCCGCGGCGACCTGCTGCGCGGTGGCCGCCGAGTCGCCGCTGTAATTGCGGTAGGTGACCACGTCGTCGGTCAGCCCGTAAGCCTGTCTGGTCGCCGTGATGCTTCGGCTGATGTATTCGCTTTCCTTCTGCGCCGCATTGGGTTTGACGCTGAACTGCTCGACCACCAGCGGCCAGCCCGCGCCGACCACCAGCGACGACAACAGCAACAGCACCACACCGATCGCGGGGATACGCAAATCGCGCAGCACGATCGCCGAGAACACCGCGGCCGCGCAGATCACCGCGATCGCCATCAGGATGAGCTTGGCCGGCAGCACCGCGTTGATGTCGGTGTAGCCGGCACCGGTGAACGGCTTGCCGCCGCGGGTGTGGCTCAGCAGCTCGTAACGATCCAACCAATAGGCGACCGCCTTGAGCAGCATCAGGATGCCCACCAGGGTGATCAACTGGATGCGCGCCGCACGGCTCAACGCGCCGGCGCGCCCGGACAGTCGGATGCCGCCGAACAGATAGTGACCCAACAGGTTTCCGAGGAACGCCAGGAAGGTCGCGACGAACAGGTAGTTCAGCACGAGCCGGTAGAACGGCAGGTCGAAGGCATAGAAGCCGAGATCCATACCGAACTGCGGGTCGGTGATCCCGAAGCTGTCGCCGTGTAAGAACAGCTGGACCGTCTGCCACTGCCCCAGCGCGAACAGCCCGACGAACAAGCCGATGAGCGCGGGCACGCCGAAGCCGACCAGTCGCAGCCGCGCCATCACCGCGGTGCGGTAACTGGCGACCGGGTCGTTGGGGCCGTTGGTCGGCACGAACACCGGTCGGGTGCGGTAGGCCAGCGCCAGCCCGGCGAACAGGATCGCGCCGATCAATAGCGCCACCACGAGGAACAGCAGGATCTGGGTGAACAGCACGGTGGTGAAGACCGAGCGATAGCCGAGTTCGCCGAACCACAGCCAGTTGACGTAGGTGTCGATCAACCGTGGTCCGATCAACAACAGCAGGACGGCGACGGCGCCCACCCCGATGAGAATCCGGCTACGTCGTGTCAGCTTCGGCATTCGTGCCGCGGGCCGCATACCCACTCGTCGACTCCAGTTCCATTCCCATACGTCGCGATCGACGCCACCCCAAGCTTGGCCCCAACTCTACGCAACCACCGGCGGGCGGTGGCCGGCCAATCACCTAGCAATGGGGGCGTTCGCCACCGGCGGACAACGTCTTCAAAGCGTCGACGGCCTGCGCCAAGGTATCGACTTTGACCAGTTCGAGACCGTCCTGCGGGGCCGTCTTGGCTTCCTCGCAGTTGTCCGCGGGCACCAGGAAAACGGTCGCGCCCGCCTCCCGCGCGGACTGCGTCTTGTGGGTGATGCCGCCGATCGAGCCGACCTCGCCGTCCCCGGAGATCGTTCCGCTGCCCGCGACGAACTCGCCGTCGGTGAGGTCACCGGTGGTCAGTTTGTCGACCACTGCCAGGGAGAACATCAACCCCGCGGACGGACCGCCGATGTTGGCGAGGTTGAAGTCGATCGAGAACGGCGCCCAGGGCGCGTCAAGCACGCCGATACCGAGGTAGCCCTGGTCGCCTTCGGGATGCTTGCCCAGCGTGATGGTGGCGACGCCGGGCGGGCCGTCCTTACGGCGGTAGTCGAGCACCACGGTGTCACCCGGTTTGGTGTGCTCGAGCAAGGCCTGGAACTCCTCGAGGGTGGCCACCGGCTTGCCGTTGACGCCGTCGATCGCGTCGCCGTCCTTCAGCTTGCCCGCCGACGGTCCGTCGTCGTTGACGTTCTCCACCGTCACCGCCATCGGAAAATCCAGGTAGTGCAGCGCGGCGTATTCGGCGCTGCGTTCGGAGTTGCGGAAGTCGGTGGTGTTGGCCTCGTTGACCTCTTCGCGCGTCATGTCTGGCGGGTAGACCAGATCACGCGGCACCAGCTGCTCGCGGCCCGAGAGCCACAACGCCATCGCCTGGCCCAGCGTGAGCTGGTCGCGCTGGGACACCGTGGTCATGTTCAGATGCCCAGACGTGGGATAGACGTCGGCGCCCTCGATGTCGACGACCTGCTTACCCTCGACCTCGCCGAGCGTGTTGAACGTCGGCCCCGGGCCCAGTGACACGTAAGGCACCACCGCCACCGACGCGAGCACGCCGAAGGCCAGGATCGGGACGAGCGCGACGAGCAACGTCAAAGTCCGCCTGTTCACGCCGCCCAATGTAAAGGTTGCGGCGTCGGTGCCCTTGGTCACGCCGGGTCCGGACCGTTCGCGACTTCCACCCCCGGGGCTGTGAAATCCGGCCGGAGCACGACCGTCGCGCAGAAATCGGCGCTCGGACCGGGGTTCGCTGTCAGCGTGACCTGCCCAGCCACATCTCCGGCGGTCGGTGAGTACGGTTGAGGCATGGCTGACCCGCCTTTCGGCTTCTCCGCCGGGGACGACCCCGAGCGCGACAAGCGCAAGAAGGATCCCGATCAGGGGTCCGGCGCCGACCCGTTCGGCATGGGTTCTCAAGGCGGGTCCGAGTTCGACATGTCGCAGCTGGGCCAGATTTTCAGCAAGCTCGGCGAGATGTTCAGCGGGGCGGGCGGCGCGATGGCCGCCGGCAAGCAGTCCGGACCGGTGAACTACGACCTGGCCCGGCAGCTGGCGTCGAGCCAGATCGGCTTCGTCGCGCCGGTACCGGAAAAGACGAGTGCGGCAATCGCCGACGCCGTGCACCTCGCCGAAACCTGGCTGGACGGCGTGACGGCGCTGCCGGCGGGCACCAGCAAGGCCGTCGCGTGGACGCCGACGGACTGGATCGACAACACGCTCGAAACGTGGAAGCGGTTGTGCGACCCGGTCGCCGAACAGATCTCGACGGTGTGGGCGTCCACGCTGCCCGACGAGGCCAGGACCATGGCCGGTCCCCTGCTGTCGATGATGACGCAGATGGGCGGAATGGCGTTCGGCTCACAACTGGGTCAGGCGCTGGGCAAGCTGTCGCGAGAAGTGTTGACCTCCACCGACATCGGGCTGCCGCTCGGCCCCAAAGGGGTGGCCGCACTGATGCCGGAGGCGGTCGAGTCGCTGTCCGAGGGTCTCGAGCAGCCGCGCAGCGAGATCCTCACCTTCCTCGCCGCCCGCGAGGCAGCCCACCACCGCCTGTTCAGCCACGTGCCGTGGCTGGCCAGCCAGCTGCTGAATGCGGTCGAGGCGTTCGCCCGCGGCATGAAGATCGACATGAGCGGCATCGAAGAACTGGCCTCGGGCATCAATCCGGCGGCGCTGACCGACCCGGCGCAGATGGAACAACTGCTCAATCAGGGCATCTTCGAGCCGAAGGCGACGCCGGAGCAGACCGCGGCGCTGGAGCGGCTGGAGACGCTGCTGGCGCTGATCGAGGGGTGGGTGCAGACGGTCGTCACCAATGCGCTCGGCGACCGCATTCCCGGCACGGCGGCGCTGGCGGAGGTGCTGCGCAGGCGCCGGGCCACCGGCGGGCCGGCAGAGCAGACCTTCGCGACCCTGGTGGGGCTGGAACTGCGGCCGCGCAAGATGCGGGAGGCCGCGGTGCTCTGGGAGCGGTTGACCGAGGCCGTCGGCTCCGATGGCCGCGACGCGGTATGGCAGCATCCGGACTTGCTGCCCACCGCCAAGGACCTCGACGAGCCGGCCGGATTCATCGACCGGATGATCGGCGGCGACACCAGCGGGATGGACAGCGCCATCGAGGAGGCGATCGCCGACCTCGAGAAGGACATCCAGAACCCCGATCGCGGTAAAGGCGACGACCAATAGTGATTCGGGTGTAGTTGGTCGCGCTCAGCGCAACCGGCCACACCGAAATCCCGCTGCGCTGACGCCTGTGGATAACTACCGGCGGCCGTCGCGCGGCGTGGCACGCTCGATCGATGACGCGATACGCGCTGAGCGCGGCGACACCGGTGCTGCTGCGCCCGGACGGCGCCGTGCAGGTGGGCTGGGACCCGCGGCGCGCGGTCATGATCCGTCCTCCGGCGTGGCTGCCCGCGGCAACAGCGGCGAGCATGCTGCGCCATCTGCAATCGGGTGCGAGCCTGGCCGACCTGCAGGCCCACGCACCGGCGGTTGACGGGGCAATCGTCGAAGACTTCATCGGATTGTTGGTTGACGCCGGTCTGGTGACCACCACCCGGGTTCGACGAGGCCGCGCCGCGGCGGTGCGCATCCATGGCCGCGGCCCGCTGTCCGATCTGCTCGACACCGCGCTGCGGTGTTCGGGTGCGCGCCTCACCCACAGCAACCGGACCGACACCGGTGCGCCGACCGAGCCGACCGATCTGGTGGTGTTCACCGACTACCTGGTGGCCGACCCGCGCGTGGTGCGCGAGTTGCACGCCGCCGAGGTGCCACACCTGCCGGTGCGCGTGCGCGACGGCGTCGGCCTGGTCGGGCCGTTGGTCATCCCCGGCGTGACGAGCTGCCTCGGGTGTGCGGACCTGCATCGGAGCGACCGGGACGCGGCGTGGCCGGCGGTCGCCGCGCAGTTGCGCCACACCGTCGGAAGCGCCGATCGGGCGACCGTGTTGGGCACGGCCGCGCTCGCGCTGAACCAGGTCGACCGGGTCATCCGCGCCGTCCGCGGCGGCGCCGACATGAGCCGCTTCGCCGAGCCGCCGCCGACGCTCGACACGACGCTGGAGTTCGACATCAACGTGGGTTCCGTGGTGGCGAGGCGGTGGTCGCGTCATCCGCGCTGTGGATGTTGACATCCATTGTTGGCAAGTCGTTGCGGGGTGTTCAGCACCGTCGTGGATGATGGTCTGGTGAGTGACATCAAGCGGGGTCGGGCCGCGCGAAACGCCAAGCTGGCCAGCCTGCCGGTCGGCATGGCGGGCCGGGCCGCGTTGGGCTTCGGTAAACGGCTGACCGGTAAGTCGAAAGACGAGGTCAACGCCGAGCTGATGGACAAGGCGGCCCAGCAACTGTTCACCGTGCTCGGTGAGCTCAAGGGCGGCGCGATGAAGGTCGGCCAGGCGCTGTCGGTGGTGGAGGCCGCGATTCCCGAGCGCTACGGCAAGCCGTACCGCGAGGCGCTGACCAAGCTGCAACGCGAGGCGCCGCCGCTGCCGGCGGCCAAGGTGCACCGGGTGCTGGATCAGCAACTGGGCACCAAGTGGCGCGAGCGGTTCCAGTCGTTCGACGACAAGGCGATCGCTTCGGCCAGCATCGGTCAGGTCCACAAGGCGGTGTGGTCCGACGGGCGTGAGGTGGCGGTCAAGATCCAGTACCCCGGCGCCGACGAGGCGCTGCGAGCCGACCTAAAGACCATGCAGCGCATGGTCGGTGTGCTCAAGCAGTTGGCCCCGGGCGCCGACGTTCAAGGCATTGTCGACGAACTCATCGAGCGCACCGAAATGGAGTTGGATTACCGACTGGAGGCCGACAACCAGCGCGCGTTCGCCAAGGCATACGACGGGGACCCGAAGTTCTTGGTGCCCAAGGTGGTTGCCAGCGCCCCCAAGGTCGTCATTCAGGAGTGGATCGAGGGCATCCCACTGTCACAGATCATCCGCGAGGGCACTCAGGAACAGCGTGACCTGATGGCCACCCGGCTGTTCGAGTTCTGCGATGATGCGCCGCGCCGGCTCGAAATGGTGCACGGCGACGCCCATCCCGGAAACTTCATGCTGCTGCCCGGCGACAAGATGGGTGTCATCGACTTCGGCGCGGTGGCGCCGATGCCGGGCGGCTGGCCGATCGAACTCGGCCAGATTCTCCGCTACGCCGTCGACAAGAACTACGACAAGCTGCTGCCCACGATGGAGAAAGCCGGCTTCATCCAGAAAGGCCAGCAGGTCTCCATTCGCGAGATCGACGACATGCTCAAGCAGTACGTCGAGCCGCTGCAGGTTCCGATTTTCCACTACCGCCGTTCGTGGCTGCAGCGCATGACGTTGTTGGAATTCGACCGGTTCGGCGGGCAGATCAAGACCGCTCGGCAGATGGACATCCCGCCGAAGTTGGCGATTCCCATGCGGGTGATCGCGTCGATCGTCGCGATCTCCTGCCAGCTCGACGCCCACGTCGACACTCGGCGCATCGCCGATGAGTACGTCCCGGGCTTCGCCAACCCCGACGAGGTCTAGCGGCACCTGACACCGAAAGTCATGCGGCGACAGGGTTTTTCGCGTCCTTGCGGGGCCGGCCCCGCGGCCGCTTGCGGGCGATGACGGTACCCCGCTCCAGGATCTCGCCACCCCAAACGCCCCACGGCTCTTGACGTTCCAGCGCCGCGGCCAGGCATTCGCGGCGGATCGGGCAATCCGCGCACAACGCCTTGGCCCGCTCGAGTTCGACGGGGTCCTCGGCGAACCACAGATCCGGATCGGCTCTGTGACACGGCACCGCCAGCTTCGTCTTCTCCCGGCATGTCCCCGATGGGACGCTCTTCGCGCGAGCGTCCCCCTGCCCTTCGGGCGGGTGGGCCCCCCGCTCGCGTGGGGAGTGCCCCCACACCGCAGATGACATGGCTCGTACCTCGGCTTCCTTGGTTTCGTATCTCTTCGGGTCAGTTCTGGCTAGATCCGGGACCGAGTCTTCGAGGCTTCGAACGGCTTTCGAAACACGAAGGCCACGGATCCGATTGACTGCGGGTCCGTGGCCTCTGTGGCGGAGATCGTGGCTTTACCTAAGTGGTGCCCCGATCGACGGACAATGCAGTCGCGGCGGCGGCGCGGCGCTTGCGCTGCGGGGTGATGGCAGCGGCGGCACCGGCGGCATGCGCGGGATGGGCCCCAGCGGCGGCGGCGACATGGAGGACCCGCGGCATACCGGCAGCCGGAATGGCCGCGCCTACGCCGTTGAACGCGCTATTGCTACCCACGATGTCGGCCCCTCCTCTCGCACAAAAGACACCCAAGCGGTGCGATGTCGAGGCTAAGGGTAACAGCCGCAGCACACAACCGATTTTCTGACCTGCGCGTTTGGCACCATTTTTACGACGATTGGCGGCCCTTGACCATTGCGAGCACATCGGCGCCGTACTGCTCGAGCTTGCGGGCGCCGATGCCCGGAATCGCGACCAGCGCGGCGTCGTCAGTGGGCAGCGTCTCGGCGATCGCGATCAGCGTGTTGTCGGTGAACACCACGTAGGCCGGCACGCTCATCTCCTTGGAGGTGCGCAGCCGCCAGTCCTTGAGTTCGGTGAGCAGTTGCTCGTCGATGTCGGACGGGCAACTTTCGCAGCGGCGCAGCATGATCGCGGGCGGTGCGGTCAAGACGCTGTTGCACACGCGGCAGCGCGGGGTGGCGCCTCGCGCACGCCGAGGCTTCGCCGGGGTGTCCCCGACGCGCGACGACTGCGGCGCGATGCCGTTGAGGAAGCGGGACGGCTTGCGGCCCTGGCGTCCACCGGGCGTCCGGGCCAGCGCCCAGCTCAGCGCCAAATGCACTCGGGCCCTGGTGATCCCGACGTAGAGGAGCCGCCGCTCCTCTTCCACCGCTTCGCTGTCGGGGCCGTGCGCGAGGGCGTGGGAGATCGGTAGCGTGCCATCGGCGAGGCCGACCAGGAACACGGCGTCCCACTCGAGGCCTTTGGCCGCATGCAGCGACGCGAGCGTGACGCCCTGCACTGTCGGAGGATGCCGGGCGTCGGCGCGCTGCCGCAGTTCGACGAGCAGAGCCTGCAAGTCGAGTGACGGGCGCAGCGCGACCTCTTCGTCGACGAGTTCCGCGAGGGCGGTCAGCGCCTCCCACCGCTCGCGCGCCCTGGTGCCGGCGGGGGGTTCGGCGGTCAACCCCAGCGGCTCCAACACGGCGCGCACCACCTCGGGCAGTGTGCCGTCGACGTCACGATCGGCTGCCCGCTGCAGCGCCACCAGCGCCTGCCGGATCTCCTGGCGGCTGAAGAACCCTTCGCCGCCGCGGACCTGGTACGGCACACCGGCTTCGGTGAGCGCTTCCTCGTAGACCTCCGATTGCGCATTGATCCGGTACAGCACCGCGATCTCGGCCGGTTCGGTGCCGGATTCGAGCAGCCGTTTGACGTGTTTGGCCACCGCGTTGGCCTCGGCGACCTCGTCGGGGTACTCGGCGAACGTCGGTGCCGGGCCGGGGTCACGCTGCCCGACCAGGTGCAGCCTGCTGCCCGCCATCCGGCCGCGCGCGGCGGCGATGACCCGATTGGCCAGCGACACCACCTGCGGAGTGGACCGGTAGTCGCGTTCGAGGCGGACGACGGCCGCGTCGGGGAAGCGCCGGGAGAAGTCCAGAAGGTAGCGGGGGGTGGCGCCGGTGAACGAGTAGATGGTCTGGTTGGCGTCGCCGACGACGGTCAGGTCGTCGCGCTCGCCGAGCCAGGCGTCGAGCACCCGCTGCTGCAAGGGCGTGACGTCCTGGTACTCGTCGACGACGAAACAGCGGTAGCGGTCGCGGAACTCCTGCGCCACCGCGGCGTCGGTCTCGATCGCCGCGGCCGTGTGCAGAAGGAGGTCGTCGAAGTCCAGCAGGGTCGTGCCGTCGCGACGGGCCTTGAGCGCCTCGTAGCCGGTGTAGACCGCCGCCACTTTGGCCGCGTCGAACGGGATGTCGCGGCCGGCCTGCGCGACCGCGCCGGGATACGCCTCGGGGCTGATCAACGATGCCTTCGCCCACTCGATCTCGCTTGCGAGGTCACGCACGTCGTCGGTGGCCGTCGACAGGCCGGCCCGGTTCGCAGCCTGCGCCACCACCGCGAACTTGGTGTCGAGCAGTTCCCAGCTGGTGTTGCCGACGACGCGGGGCCAGAAGTACGAGAGTTGGCGGCGGGCGGCGGCGTGAAACGTCATCGCCTGCACCGAACCGGTGCCCACCCCTCCGGCAGCGGCGTCGAGCGCCCTCAGGCGACCGCGCATCTCCCCCGCCGCGCGCGAGGTGAACGTCACCGCGAGCACCTGGCCGGGCGCGACGTGTCCGCCCGCCACGAGGTGGGCGATGCGGCGCGTGATGGTGCGCGTCTTGCCGGTGCCGGCGCCGGCGAGCACGCACACCGGTCCGCGGGCAGCGAGCACGGCCTCGCGCTGCTCCTCATCGAGGTCGTCGATCGGGTGCGAGCCACTGCGCACCGAAGCGGCCTCTACCGACATGCGGTCCATCTTGGCAGGGGCCGGTGACAAATGGCCGGTACGCCGTCGGGCATGTTTACTCCATCGGTTACGTTGAACGCGTTATGAGCGCAGCACAGACCCCCGTGATCATGTACACCACCACCTGGTGTGGCTATTGCGTGCGCCTGAAGAAGGCGCTGCAAGCGGAAGGCATCGCGTTCACCGAGGTCGACATCGAGAACGATCCCGCGGCGGCCGAGTTCGTGGCCTCGGCCAACGGCGGCAACCAGACCGTGCCGACGCTGAAGCTTCCCGACGGTTCGACGTTGACGAACCCGACCGCGCGCGAAGTCAAGGCCAAGCTGGCTGGCTGATTTTCTACCGCGAGCAGACGTAAAGTGCCCCGAAATGCCCTGTTTCAAGGGCAATTCGCGTCTGCTCGCCGGGAAACGTTCAATCCTGCGCGGCCCAGGATTCGATGATCTCGCGGGCGATCGAGATCGATCCCGGGAGCAGCAGCCGCGACGTGGAGTCGCTGCTCCAGTCGCCATGTTCGAGGGCGTCGCGGATCTCGGCGCGGGTGAACCAGGCCGCCTCGGCGATCTCGCCGTCGTTGAACGAGAACTCCTGCTCGGGGTCGCCGATCGCGTGGAAGCCGACCATCAGCGACCGTGGGAACGGCCACGGCTGGCTGCCGAGGTAGGTCACGTCGGTCACGGTCAGGCCGATCTCCTCGGCGATCTCGCGGACGACGCAGCTTTCGAACGACTCACCCGCCTCGACGAAGCCCGCGAGTATCGAGAACAGCCGCTCCGGCCACACCGTCTGACGGGCCAGTACAGCGCGGTCGTGGCCGTCGTGCACCAGGCAGATGACGGCGGGGTCGATGCGGGGAAACTCCTCGTGGCCGTTGACCGGGTTGATCCGCGCCCATCCGCCCTTGACGGCCTTGGTCGGTGACCCGTCCACCGCGCTGAAGCGCGCACTGTCATGCCAGTTGAGCAACGCGGTCGCGGTCGCGACGAGTTGCGCGCTGACATCGTCGAACACCTGGCCGGCCCGGCGCAGGTCGAGCACCTCGGTCTCGGTGTGCGGATCCTGCGGCCCTTCGAGCGCACCCCGGATCGCCCACACATGACGACCGTCGTTGAGCCGGCCCAGGAACACCGCGCTTTCGGGTGGCCGATCGCCCAGTTTGGCGGCATCGCCGAGCACGACCCGGCCGTCGGCGATCAACACCTGGTTGCGGCGGTCGACACGCAGCACCAGCGCGTCGGGCCAACCGGCCAGTGCCGCGTCGACGTCGGTGCGCAGGGCGTCGGCGCGGTCGGCACCGACGCGGGACAGCAGGGGGACGTTACGTAGCCGGAACGGCGCCATCACTCGGAGTCCGCGCTGCGGATGTAGAGCAGCCGGTCGCCGGACTCGACCGTGTCCACCTCCGGTGAGTCGACCCGAAGCAACTGGCCGTCGCGCACCACGCCGAGCACGATGTCGTGCAGATGGCGCGGCGATCCACCCACCTCTTTGGGCGTCACTTCCCGTTCGGCGATTGCAAAGCCGGCATCCGGTGTGAGCAGATCTTCCATGACCTGGACGACGCTGGGCGTCTGGGTGGCGATGCCGAGCAGCCGGCCGGCGGTCTCCGAGGACACCACGGTGGAATCGGCGCCCGACTGCCGCAGCAGATGCTGATTGTCCGATTCGCGGGCGGCGGCGATGATCTTGGCGTTCGGCGCCAGTTCTCGCGCCGTCAACGTGACCAGCACGGCGCTGGCGTCGTCGTCGGTAGCCACGATGATCGATTTCGCGTGCTGGGCACTGGCCAGGCGCAGGATGTCGGCTTTGGTGGCGTCGCCGTGGACGGTGACCAGCCCGGCACTGCGGGCGCGCTCGAGCGCCCCGGCGTTCAGGTCGACGACGACGATGTCGGCGGGGGCGACCTCGTCTCCGACCATCGCGGCGACTGCCGTCCTGCCCTTGGTGCCGTAGCCGATGACGACGGTGTGGTTGCGCACTCTGCTCCTCCATCGCTGGATCTTCAATGCCGCGCGCGACTGGCTGGTCAGCGTCTCCACTGTGGTACCGATCAGCACGATCAGGAACGCCACCCGCAGCGGCGTGATCACCAGCACGTTGATCAACCGGGCTTCGGGCGTGAACGGCGTGATGTCGCCGTAGCCGGTCGTCGACAGTGACACTGTCGCGTAGTACAGGCAGTCCAGCAGTGACAGCGTGTTGTCCTGCACGTCGCGGTAACCGTCGCGGTCCAGATAGACGATGAGAACCGCCGCGAACAGCGCCGCCGTCGCATAGATGACCCGCCGGATGATCCGCTGGGTGGGGCTGACGAACGGCTCGGGGATTCGCAGGATGTCGACGAGCCGGGAGTCCGGCTGCGAGGTCAGGTCCTGCTCGATTGCGGCGAGCCGGCGCCGCAGCCTACCTTTTGCCACGAGGACCCGTTACCGGTCCCGCAGGGGTGTGCACGCCACAATGTAATCATGACCTCTCCCACGCCCGAACTGGGCCAACCGCCCACCTCGTCGCGCGCCTACCGGATGGCGGCCGGCCTGCTCGGAATCGGAACGTTGCACTTCGTCGCGCCCAAGCCGTTCGACACCATCGTTCCCGCCGAGCTGCCGGGCAGCCCGCGGTTCTACACGTATGCGTCGGGTGTCGCCGAACTCGGAGTGGCCGGCCTGCTGCTCGCGCCGCGGACACGACGCGTCGGCGCACTCGCCGCGGTGGCGTTGTTCCTCGCGGTGTTCCCGGCCAACGTCAACATGGTCCGGCTGTGGTCCAAAGAGCCGGCCAAGCCGCTGCCGATGCGGCTAGGCGCGATTGCCCGTCTGCCGCTGCAGGTTCCGATGATCCTCGAGGCTGTGAAGGTATACCGCGAGTCCTAGGCCGCCTCCAGCAGTCCGGCGAGTTCCTCGACGCCGGGCAGTGAATCGGGGGTGACCGTCGTGCCGCTGCGGACATAGTGGAACGCGGCCCGCACCGATTCGACCGCGCAGCCGTGCAGCGCCGCCCACGCCAGCCGGTACACCGCCAACTGAACTGCGTTGTGTTGCTTGGCTTCCGGCGTGCTCGGCGGCTCTCCGGTCTTCCAGTCCACCACGGTGACACCGCCGTCGTCGTCGGCGAAAACCGCGTCGATACGGCCCCGCACCACCCTTCCCCCGATGACCATGTCGAACGGGACCTCCACATCGATCGGGGTGCGGGCGGCCCATGGCGACACCGCGAACGCCGCCTGCAGTTCGGCCAGTTCATCGGCGACGGCGGCGTCGTGGTCGACCGCGCCCGGCAGTTCGTCGAGGTCGAACAGCCGCTCGGCGTGGTAGAAGCGCTGCACCCAGTCGTGAAACGCCGTGCCCAGCAACGCATGCGGGTCGGGGCGCAGTGGCAGCCTACGGCGCAAGCGCTGCCTGACCGCCTCGGAATCCCTGCCGAGTTCCACCAGCGTGCTGACCGACACCTGAAGGGGCAGCGGCGGCGGCGGTGTTTCGGTGACCCGGTCGCGTTCGGCGATGAGCGCGTCGACGTCGGCCGCCCAGCCTTCATCGGAGTCGACGGGTTCCTCGCCGGCTCCACCCGCCATCGCCTCGGCCACCCGCGCGGCGCCCCGCTCGACGTCGACACGGTGCGAACCGGCCGGGTCGGCGGGCCACACGGCTTCGATCACCTCGTCGCGCAACGGATTCGGTTCACCGTCGGTGGGCGCGGGCGCCCAATGTTCGACGATGCCGCACGGTTCGCCCGCGGCGGCGGACCCGTCTATGACATCCTTGAGCTCACACAGGAATTCCGACGGCCCGCGCGCCTTGCCCTCGGCCGCCCCCCAGTGGTGACCCGACAGCAGCAGCGTGTCTTCGGCGCGGGTGAGCGCCACATAAAGTAACCGGCGCTCCTCGTCGATGCGGCGCTGCTCGAGGCTCTTCTTGTGCTCGGCAATGGCATCGGACAGCCGCTTGCGGTCGTTCACATCGGCGGTGTCGAGTACCGGGACGCCGTGCTCGGATGTGGTGGCCCGATCGCCACGCAGCAGCGGCGGCAGATCGCCGGCGTCGGTGAGCCAGGTGCGGGCCGCGCCGGTGGACGGGAACACCCGGCCGCTCAGGTGCGGAACGGCCACCACCTGCCATTCGAGTCCCTTCGCCGCGTGGATGGTCAGGATCTGCACCCGGTCGGTCGCGACGGATGCCTCAGCGGGTGCGAGGCCGTTCTCCACCTGTTCGGCGGCATCGAGGTAAGCCAGAAACCCCGCGACCGCGGCGCCGGGACGGCTGGCGAAGTCCGCCACCACGTCGGCGAACGCGTCGAGATGTTCGGTACCGGTCCAGCCCGCGGAGACCGGACGGCGCGCGCGCACCTCGGTGTCGACGCCGAGAACCCGGCGCACTTCGGCGACGAGTTCGGGCAGCGGGTGCGAAAGGTGCGCGCGCAGCGCGGTCAGCTCACGGCCCAACGCCACGATCCGGGCATAACCCGTCGACGAATATGCCTCGGGCGCACCGGGATCGATGACGGCTTCGGCCAGGCATGCGGCATCGGCGTCGGGGCCGGCCTGCGTGGCGATCCGCTCGGCGGCGCCCGCGGACTCCACGCTGCCGGTGTCGTCGAGTCGCACCGCGCGCCGCCACAGGGCCGTGATGTCGCGGCCGCCCAGCCGCCACCGCGGCCCGGTGAGCACCCGCATGGCCGCGCTGCCCGCCGTGGGGTCGGCGATCAGCCGCAGCATTGCCACCACGTCGGCCACCTCCGGCACACCGAGCAGACCCGCCAGCCCGACGACTTCGACCGGCACGCCGCGCGCAGTGAGTGCGTCGGCCATCGGCGCGGCGTCGGCGTTACGCCGCACCAACACGGCGGTCGTGGGTGCCGGGCCGCGGCCGCGTGCCCCGTGATAAAGGTCGGCGATGTGGTCGGCAACCCACTCACGTTCGGCCACAACGTTGTTCAACAGGGCACACCGGATGATTCCCGGTGCGGCGTCGGGCCGCGGCCGCAGTGAACGCACCGCCACCGAACGGCTCCGCGCCTGCGCGGACACCGCGTTGGCCAGGTAAAGAGCGCGTGGCGGATTGCGCCAGCTGGTGCGCAGTTCCAGCGTGGGCGCCGGCGTGCCGTCCGAGCGGGGGAAGTCGGTGGTGAAGCGCGGCAGATTGGTGGCCGATGCGCCGCGCCAGCCGTAGATCGACTGGATGGGGTCGCCGACGGCGGTCAGCGCGAGATCGTCGTCCACGCCGCCACCGAACAACGACGACAACGCGACCCGCTGCGCATGGCCGGTGTCCTGGTACTCGTCGAGCAGCACCACCCGATAGCGGGTGCGCAGTTGCTCCCCGACGCGCGGGAACTGCTCGGCGAGCCGGGCCGCCGAGGCCATCTGCATGCCGAAGTCCATCACCTTCTCGGCCCGCATCCGGCGATGCAGCTCGTCGATCAGCGGCACCAGTTCGGTGCGCTCCGTCTGGGTGGCCAGCAGCCGCAGCAGCCACTGGCTCGGGCCGCGGTCGCGTTGGTACGGCCCGGCGGGCAGCGTGTGCACCAGCCGCTCAAGTTCGACGTGGGTATCGCGCAACTGGTCGGTGTCGACGAGGTGCTCGGCGAGCTGGCCCGCCAGCCGCAGCACCATTGAGGTGACCGCCGCCGGTGTCTTCTCGGTGTCCAGCTCGGGGTGCTCACAGACGACACGGAAAGCCAACTGCCACAGTTCGGTTTCGCTGAGCAACCGGGTCTCCGGCTCGACGGGCAGCAGCAGCCCGTGCTCGCCCAGCAGGTTGCCTGCGAAGGCGTGGTAGGTGCTGATGGTGGGCGGTTCGTCGGCGTCGGCCGCTCGGCGGTGGGGGTAACTCTCGCTTGCGGCGAAGATTCCCGTTCCCGACAGGCGGGCCAGCCGCGTGCGGACGCGGCGCAGCAGTTGCCCGGCGGCCTTGCGGGTGAAGGTCAACCCCAGCACCTCACCGGGGCGGGCGTAGCCGTTGGCGACCAGCCACACCACCCGCGCGGCCATCGTCTCGGTCTTGCCCGCGCCGGCGCCCGCGATGACCACGAGAGGCCCAGGTGGTGCGGCGATCACCGCGGCCTGCTCGTCGGTCGGCGCGAACATGCCCAGCGCGGCGGCGAGTTCGGCCGGACTGTATTTCGGGGTCATGACCCACCTCCGGTGGCGGTTTGGGCGGGGCACATCGACCGCACGGGGCAGTGACTGCATCCATCGTTGATCCGCGCGACGAATTGCGGCCCCTGAGTGGCCGTCGCGGCCCGGCGCACGGTGCCGCGCCACTCGGCGTGCTTCTCGGGTGTCAGAGCGTCCTGTTCGCGCTGCGTGGCACCGGCGGCGCCGGGCTTGCCGAGGTAGACCAGGCGCCCACCGCCGGGTGAATCGCCATGGCCGAGCAGGCCTTCCGCGATCGCGAGCTGATACATCGCCAGCTGGGCGTGGCTCTGCGCGTCGTCCTTGGTCACCGGGCTCTTGCCGGTCTTGAGGTCGACCACCACAAGCCGGCCTTCGCTGTCGCGCTCGAGGCGGTCGACCCGACCTCGAACCCGCACGTCGGGCCCGCCGTCCTCGCCGTCGACGACCAGCCCGTCGACGTCGATCTCGGTGCCCACCTCGGTGAGCTCGCCACGTGTCTGCGCGCGCCACTGCGCAAACGTCGCCAACATCGCGCGGTGGCGGCCGAGTTCGTTGTCGGCATACCAGCGCGAGTCGAACGGCAAGTGGGGCCAGAGCTTTTCGAGCTCGTTGACCATCTGGCTTTCGGTGCGACCGGGGTCGGCGACCAGGGCGTGCACCAGCGAGCCGACCGCGGAGCGCACATCGCGGCCGTCGGCGCCGCCGTGGCGCTCGAGCAGCCAGCGCAGCGGGCAGTCGGTGAGCATCTGCAACGTCGACGGCGAGAGCGTCACGGTATGGTCCTCGCCACTCCACAGCGGTTCCTCGCTGGAAAGCGGTGTCATGGACTGCCAGTGCGCAGGGTCGGCGCCCGGCACGCCGGCCGCCGCTAGGCGCGCCAATTGCGTTGCCGCACACGCACGCACATCATCGTCGACCGCGCCGTCGGCTGCGCACACCACCGCCCGCAACCGCCCGACCAGCGCGGCGGGCGCCAACACCCGCGGCGCGGTGACCGGTGTGGTGGTATCGGGTACATCGTCACCGGCCTGCGCGGCGAGTTCGTAGCAGAACGCCGACGGGAGCATCGACTCGTCACCGCTGTCGCTGTCGACCGCCGTCACCAGCAGGCGGCTCCGGGCGCGGCCCATCGCGGCGATGAGCAACCGGCGTTCCTCGGCCAGCAACGGCGCCCTGGTCGACACGCCCCGGTCACCTTCCGCGGTGACACCGTCGAGCACGTCGACGAGCTCCTGGGTGGCCAGCACCCCACCGCGGGGAATCGTGTTGGGCCACAGCCCTTCCTGTACACCGGCGATGACGACGAACTCCCACTCGCGGCCCAGCGCGGCGTGGGCGCTGAGCACCGCGACCGCCTCGGCTTCGCTGCCGTCGTCGCGGGCGGGCAACCCGAGAGCCGCGACATGGTCGATGAGCCCGCGTAGGGATGCCGCCGGGGTGCGGTTGACGTATGCCTCGGCGACGTCGAACAGCGCGGTGACGGCGTCGAGATCGCGGTCGGCCTGCGCACCCGATGGGCCGCCGCGTTCACTTGCGGCCAGCCAGCGCCGTTGCAGACCCGAGCGGTGCCAGGCCTGCCACAGCGTGTAGCGCGGATCGTCCCCGTCGTCGGCGCTGCGGCGCGCCGCGGCCAGCACGTTGCGCACGCGACTCAACGGGCGGGACAGGCTGTCCGGCAACCCGTCGACGCCATGCTGCAACGCCTCGACGAGCAGATCGACGAAATTCCTTGGCGGCCGGGAACCGTCGGCGCGCCGCAACGCCCGGCGCAACTGGCGCAACGACACCGGATCGACCCGACCGATCGGTCCGGTGATCAGCGCCGAGACCTTCTCGGCGTCCAAGCCCTCCGCCGTCGCGGCGAGCACGGTCAGCAGCGACCGCACCGCGGGTTGCTGACCCAGCGGCGTCGACGACGGCGTGTCGACCGGAACGCCCGCGGCCGCCAGCGTGCGCGCCACTGCGGCGCCGAGCCGGGGAACGGACCGCACGATGACCGCCATCTGCGACCAGGGCACCCCGTCGACCAGATGCGCGCGCCGCAACGCGTCGGCGATCAGCGCCGCCTCGGCATGCGGCGAGGCGGCGATACGTACCGCGAGCGTTCCCGCCGGACCGGGTGTCCCGGTCAGCAGACGACCCGGGTCAGCGCCCGGCAATCGCCGCGCGACTTCGGTGATGGCATCGGCGATCGCCGGTGCGCAGCGGCGGGACTCGGTCAGCACGATCGCGGGCTCGTCGCCCCGCAGCAGCGCAGGATCGGCCCCGCGGTAGCCGAACACCGCCTGGTTGGGATCACCCGCGAGCACGGTGAGCTCGGCGCCCTGGGCCAGCACGCGCACCAGCCGCGCGGCCTGCGGGTCGAGTTGCTGCGCATCGTCGACGAGGAGCAGTTTGACGCGGGAACGCTCGCCGGCCAGCAGGTCGGCGTCGGTGGCGAACGCTTCCAGCGCCGCCCCCACCAGTTCTGCCGCGCCGAGTGCGGGGATGGTGGCTTGGGGGGCGGCCATTCCGACTGCCGATCGCAACAGCATGATCTGCTCGTAGGCCTGCGCGAACTGACCGGCCGCCAGCCACTCGGGCCTGCTCGAGCGCCGCCCGATGCGTTGCAGGTCAAGGGGATCCACACCGCGTTCGGTGCAGCGTGCGAGCAGATCGCGCAGCTCGTTGGCGAAGCCGACGGTGCTCAAAGCCGGCCGCAGATGGTGCGGCCAGGCGGTCGCCGACCGGTCACCGTCCTCCACGTCGCCGGCCAGAAGTTCCCGCATGATGCCGTCCTGTTCGGCTCCGGTGATCAACCGCGGCGGCGGGTCGCCGTTACGCTGCGCCGCGATCCGCAGGACCGCGAACGCGTACGAGTGCACTGTGCGCACCAGCGGTTCACGCACGGCGGTGTGCGAGCTCGCCTGCAGCAGCTCGGCGGTGATGGCCGCGCGGGCCCGCACCCCGAGGCGAGCCGAACCGGTCAGCAGCAGAACGGCTTCCGGGTCCATGCCCGCGGCGATGTGCGCCGCCGCGGTCCGAACCAGCAGCGTGCTCTTGCCGGTGCCTGCACCCCCGATCACGCGCACCACGCCGCGCATGCCGGGCTCGGTGAGCGCGGTTGGGCCGAGGTCGGTCTGTGGCGCGAACATGAACGCATGACACCACGGGGGTCCGACAAGTGGGCGGCGCCGGATGCTGGCAGCATCAACACCCGTGACCGAACTCCTGCATGTTCACCGCTACGGCCCGGCAGGTCCAGCGCAGATACTGGCCATCCATGGGCTGACCGGGCACGGGCAGCGGTGGCAGACACTGTCGACGCGGCATCTGGCCGAGTTCGCGGTCGCCGCGCCGGACCTACTCGGCCACGGTCGTTCGTCATGGGCGGCGCCGTGGACGATCGACGCCAATGTGACGGCGTTGGCCGGGCTGCTCGACGAGCCAGTCGTGGTCGTTGGGCATTCGTTCGGCGGTGCGATCGCGTTGGATCTCGCGGCTGCGCGACCAGATTTGGTGTCGGCGCTCGTATTGCTCGACCCCGCAGTGGGGTTGGACGGCAGCTGGATGCGCGACATCGCCGACGACATGTTCGCCTCGCCCGACTATCCCGACCGCGCCGAGGCGCGCGCGGAGAAGGTGAACGGGTCCTGGGGCGAGGTGGACGACGACGAGCTGGAGCGCGAACTCGACGAGCACCTGGTCGACCTGCCGACCGGCCGGGTCGGTTGGCGGATCAGCATTCCCGCGATGATGTCCTACTGGAGCGAGCTGGCCAGACCGGCCGCGTTGCCCGCCAAGGGCACACCGACGACTTTGGTCCGCGCTGCCCGCACCGATCCACCGTACGCGACCGATGAGCTGATAGCGGCGCTCACCGATGGCCTCGGCGCGGATTTCACGCTGCTGCACTGGGATTGCGACCACATGGTGGCTCAAGCGCGGCCCGCCGAGACGGCGGCCTTGATCCGGGAACGACTGACCTAGCGATGGCCGCGATCACCGACGAACAGGTCGAGGCAGTGCGCGCTCTCGTGGCGTCCATCCCTGCCGGTCGCGTGTCGACGTACGGCGATATCGCCGAGGCCGCAGGGCTTTCCAGCCCGCGGATTGTCGGCTGGATCATGCGCACCGACTCATCGGACCTGCCGTGGCATCGGGTGATCACCGCGTCGGGAAAGCCCGCGCCGCATCTGGCGACGCGTCAGCTGGAGCGGCTGCGGGCCGAAGGCGTGCTCGCGAACGATGGCCGGATAAGGCTCAGCGAGGTCCGGCACACCTTCTGAAGTGCCGAATGTGGGCCCGTCACACGTTTCGCGGGCCGGCAAGCGTGCCGGTAACTCAGGTTCGACATGCTCTAGAGCACCAGTCGTACCAGGGCCGCCGTGCGGGCCAGTCCGGGAAACGCGGCAGCCGTCGACCTCGGGTGAAGCGCATGCACCGCGATGCGGAACATCAATGCGCGCAACAACATCTGCGGCCATTCGGGCAGCGGGCCCCAACGTTCGATGAGCCCGTCGTCGGCTTCTCCCCAGGACAGCGCGTCGACCACGACGACACCGGCCGCCCACGATGCCGGCCGCCAGTACGGGATGATGTCGGTGATCCCCGGTGCGGCGGTGCCCGCGAAAAGCACTGTGCCGTAGAGGTCCCCGTGCACCAGTTGACTAGGGCTCTTCGTCGGCCTGCGCAACCCGGCGAGCTGGTTGAGCAGTTCGACCGAGCGCTGCCCGTCGGCCGAACCGGGCGCCACCCGTGCGCCCGGCGGCAGCGAGTGCAGCGGGCGCTCCTCCCACGCGGCGCGGTCGGCGGCGATGAACACGTCGACGTCGGCCCACGGCGCCACCGGCGGCTGTGTCAGAAACCTCGGACGCTCCAGCTTGGCCGTCGCCTCGTGCAGCCGCACCGCGGCCGAGACCACCTCATCATGGCGCGGCTCCGGGGTGCCCGCGACGAAAGTGTCCGCGCGCCAGCCGGCGACCACATACCGTCCGTCGGTGGAGCGCACGGGACGCGCCAACCGCACTCCGTCGACGAACAACGTTTCCCGCACCTTGGCCGACCACGCGGCGCGGGCATGGTCGGCGACCATCGACAGCACGACTTCGCCGCAGCGCCAGCCGCCTTCCCAGCTCGATCCGAGGGGAGCCGGCGCAACGCCGGTCAGGCCGAACGCGGCCAGCACATGATCCGGTGGCCGTTCGACAGTCACCACCTCAGCGTAAGCCGGATTCCGGCTAACCAGCCGTTAGTACATGACCATGTCGGGTTCGAGTTGGTTGCCCCAGGCCACGATTCCGCCCTGAACATGCATCGCGTCGGAGAAACCCGCCTTCTTCGCGATCGCCAACACTTCGGCGGAGCGCACACCGGTCTTGCAGTAGAACACCGGCGTCCGGTCGACCGGCAGCCGAGCCAGCGCCTCGCCCGACTCGAAGGAGCCCTTCGGGATCAGCTCGGCACCCTCGATGCGGTTGATGTCCCACTCGACCTGCTCGCGCACGTCGATCAGCGCCAGCGGTTTGCCGGAATCCAGCAGCTCCTTGAGCTCACGTGGGGTGATCGTGGAGTCGGCAGCGGCTTCGGCGGCGGCATCGGAGACGACGCCGCAGAACTCCTCGTAGTCGATCAGCTCGGTGATCTTCGGGGTGGAGGGATCCTTGCGGATCTTGATGGTGCGGTACGTCATGTCCAGCGCGTCGTAGACCATCAGGCGACCCAGCAGCGTCTCCCCGATGCCGGTGATCAGCTTGATCGCCTCGGTGCCCATCACCGACGCGACCGAGGAGCACAGGATGCCCAGCACCCCGCCCTCCGCGCAGGACGGCACCATCCCGGGAGGGGGCGGCTCCGGGTACAGGTCGCGGTAGTTCAGGCCCAGACCGTCGGGGGCGTCCTCCCAGAACACCGAGATCTGACCCTCGAACCGGTAGATCGAGCCCCACACATAGGGCTTGTGCGCCAGCACCGCGGCATCGTTGACCAGATAGCGGGTGGCGAAGTTGTCGGTGCCGTCCAGGATCAGGTCGTACTGCGCGAACAGCTCGACGGCGTTGTCGGGCTCGAGGCGGAACTGGTGCAGCCGGACGTTCACGAGCGGGTTGATGTCGAGGATCGAGTCACGGGCGCTCTCGGCCTTGGATCGGCCGATGTCGGCCTGGCCGTGGATGATCTGGCGTTGCAGATTCGACTCGTCGACCACGTCGAACTCGACGATCCCGATCGTGCCGACGCCGGCCGCGGCGAGGTACAGCAGCGTCGGCGAACCCAACCCACCGGCGCCGATGACGAGCACCCGGGCGTTCTTCAGCCGCTTCTGCCCGTCCAGGCCGAGGTCCGGGATGATGAGGTGGCGGCTGTAGCGCGCGACTTCCTCGCGGGTGAGTTCAGCCGCCGGTTCGACCAGCGGCGGCAACGGTGTAGACACCGAGAAATCTCCTTAATTGACGTCTGCAGTCCATCTCAGCAGGTACGACTTTCAACAGCAATGAGACGTCAGCGCTTCCCGCCCGCTCCACGGCCGGTGAGCGTGCGGGAAGTACTGGAAAAGGTGGCGTGTCGTGTGCAAACCCGCAAGCTCGCGCACCCGAGGGGGTGACGCAGGTCTCGTTCAGGCGATCGGATACGGCCAGGGGTTGGGCTTGCAGGTGTGGTTGTCGGGCTGCACCGACTGCGGGTCGAACCGCGCGGCGTCGTTGTTGTTGGTCGAGAACGTCTGCTGCATCATCACCGGCGCCAGCTGATCGTTGCCCCCGCACGGCTCGTGCCGCTGATAGCCGATCGCGTGGCCGACCTCGTGGTTGATCAGGTACTGCCGATACGAGCCGACGTCGCCCTGAAACGGCACCGCCCCGCGCACCCAGCGCGCCTCGTTGATGAACACGCGCGGCTGCCCGTCGGCGTAAGCCGGGTTGTAGCAGGACGCCTCCAGCTGTATGTCGTATCCGCAGCCCTCACGCACGGTCATCGGCGTGCTCAGCGAGATCCGGAAGTCGGGCTCGACGTTCGACGCCGCGTCGAGGCGGACGAAGGCGAACTGCGGATTGTGCGTCCAGCTCTTGGGGTTGGCCAGGGTCTCGCTGACCATGCGGGCGAACGCCTCGTCGCCGCCGAACGTCGCAGTGTCGATGCCGTTCTCGACCTCGACGGTGTAGCTGAACACCTTCGCGGTGCCCTGCCCGACCTGCGCGGTGGTGCCCGGCACGATGTGCCACGTCTTGGCGCCGGCTTGGGTGAACGGCCCGCCCTGCGGCAGGATTCCGGTCGGCAGGTTCGCGTCGAACTGTGTCAGGCCTTTCGGCGGCGCGCCGATGATCGCCGTGCTGGCCACCCCGATGGTCGGCGGGCCCTGCACCGGACCCTCGGCCTGCATCGGTGCGGGCGCGCTGGTGCCGGTGATCGTCTGGTAGACCACGACCGCGGTCACCACGATCAGCACCGGCAGCGCGTAGGCCCGCCAGCCGTAGGTGGAAAGGAAGCGGCCGAGCCACGTCTGCTTACGAATTCCGCGGTGCTCGGCGCGGTTGGACCTGACCCGTCCCGAGCTCTCGGCGAGCGGGTCGCGTTGGGCGCGCAAAGGCTCACGCCACTCGTTGCGCAGCGCGGGCACGCGGCCGCTGCTGCGATGCTCTGGACCCAGTTGTCCTCCTCGCGTGCGGGAGTCGTAGGTCACCGAAACAGGATGACACAGGCCAGCGCAGTCGAACTCTCGGCGCGCCACCGACGGTTGGAGTCGCTGTGAGCCGTGCCTCACGTGCGCGCATTGCCAACGGTAGTAGTGTCATTGCGAAAAACCGAGCCAGATAGAGCCAGACGACTTCAAATGAAGGAAGTGATGAGCGATCTCGCCAACACCGCCGCGCGGAGAGGCGCACAGCCGGGCAGCGGCGAAGTGTTGAACCGCCGGGGCGGCAGGCTGCCGCGCGACGAGCGCCGCGGTCAGCTACTGGTCGCTGCCAGCGAGGTTTTCGTCGATCGCGGCTACCACGCCGCAGGGATGGACGAGATCGCCGACCGGGCCGGTGTGAGCAAACCGGTTCTCTACCAACACTTCTCGTCGAAGTTGGAGCTGTATCTGGCGGTGCTGGCCAAGCACGTCGAAAACCTGGTGTCCGGGGTGCGTCAGGCGCTGCGCACCACGACCGACAACCGCCAGCGGTTGCGCGCCGCGGTCCAGGCGTTCTTCGACTTCATCGAGCACGACGGCCAGGGTTACCGGCTGATCTTCGAGAACGACTACGTCAACGAACCCCAGGTCGCCGCGCAGGTCAAGGTGGCGACCGAGGCGTGCACCGACGCGGTGTTCGACCTGATCAGCCGCGATTCCGGACTGGAAGCGCACCGCGCGAGGATGATCGCGGTCGGCCTGGTGGCGATCAGCGTGGACTCCGCGCGCTACTGGCTCAACAACGACCGGCCGATCTCGAAGGAGGACGCGGTCGAGGGCACCGTGCAGTTCGCCTGGGGCGGCCTGTCACACGTGCCGCTTACCCGGTCTTAGCCCCGAGCCCGACCCCGAAGCCGACGCGCCGAACGTCGGCGGCGCCGATCTCTACGTACGCGATCTTGGACGTCTGCACCAGGAAACGGCGACCCTTCTCGTCGGTCAGCGCCAGCACGCCCGAGTCCTTGGCCAGCGCGTCGGTGAACAGTTTCTCCACCTCGCTTGGTGTCTGCGCGCTGTTGAAGCTCAGCTCGCGCGGGCTGTCCGTGACACCGATCTTGACCTCCACGCCGTGGTCCCTTTCCGTTGCACCGAAGAACTTGACGCAAGGCTAATGGACGGCGCGCCGCGCGCAGCGCGCCGGTGAGTTCGCGGTCAGCGAAGCTCCGAGACCAACGGCGACCGAACCGAGTCCGGACCGTAACCAACACACCAGCCACTGAACCTCACCCGTCACTCCAGCATCGATAGCATCAGGCCCGGCAACAGTTTCCGTGCCCTACACGACCCGGGAAAACCCATATGAACAGGCCTTACACCGCGCATTCGCCGTATTCGCTCACCCCGACCGAACGGATCCCCAGCTACGCCGGGTACGCCGAACCACCCGCCCCGGACCTCGACTACGAGTACGACGGGATGCCGGCCCCCGACGAGTACGAGGACTATGACGAGTACGAACAGCAGTACGACGAGGAGCGCATCGATCGGCGCTGGATGTGGGTGGCCGGAATCGCCGGCGTGATCCTGTTCATCGCAATCGGAACCACCGGCATCATCCTCGGCGGCGGCGACAGCGGTTCGGTGTCGGCCACCGCGACCTCGGACGCCCCCACCCTGTCGAGCGCGCCGGCCACGACGACCGCCCCGCGCGCCGGTGCGACCCAGCCCGTCCCCTCGTCGCTGCCGCCGGAGACCGTCACGACCGTCAGCCCGACCGCCGAGACCCCGACCGCTCAGACGGCACCACCCACCGCCACCCAGCCCGCGGCCGTCCCGCCGCCTGCACCGGTGTCACCGCGCACCATCACCTACCGGGTGACGGGCAACCGCCAGTTGATCGACCTCGTGACGGTGATCTACACCGACGGCCAGGGCGCGCTGAAGACCGAGGTCAACGTCGCGCTGCCGTGGGCCAAACAGGTCGTCCTCGAACCTGGTGTGGAGCTCAAGTCGGTCACCGCGACCAGCGTCGCCGGCCAGCTGAACTGCAGCATCACCGACGCTGCGGGCACGCTGATCACCGCGCAGAACAACAACTCGATGATCGCCAGCTGCACCCAGTAGCGCGCTCAGGCGGGTTTCAGGCCAGCCCCAGCTCCTGCATGCGGGAGGTGTGTGTGCGCTGCAGCCGGTCGAAGAACTCGGTCAGCTGCGTCAGCCCTTCGCCGCTGGCCATCACCAGATCGACCAGCTCGTCGTGATCGGCCAACACGAACTGCGCCTGGGTGATCGCCTCACCGAGCAGTCGACGCGACCACAGCGCGAGCCGGTGCCGCTGCTTCTCGCTGGCCGTCACCGCCGCCCGCACCTCGGCGACGACGAACTGTGAGTGGCCGGTCTCCGACAGCACCGCGCGCACCACGTCGGCGACCTCGTCGGGCATGGAGTCGGCGATCTCGAGGTAGAAGTCCGCGGCGAGGGCATCGCCGACATAGGTCTTGACCAACGCCTCGAGCCAGGTGCTCGGAGTGGTCAGCCGGTGGTAATTCTCAAGGGCCGACGCATATTTCGTCATCGCCGGCACGACCTCCACCCCCCGGCGCTCGAGCGCGTCGCGCAGCACCTCGTAGTGGTTCATCTCGGCAGCCGCCATGCTGGCCATGTTGATGCGGCCGCGCAGGTTCGGCGCCATGCGCGCCTCGTCGGTGAGCCGGTAGAACGCCGCCACCTCGCCGTAGGCCAGCAGCGCGAAAAGTTCGTTGACGCCGGGATGCTCGGCCGACACACCTGACGTCGCCGAGTCGGTTTGCCCGGGTGCCGGTGGCGTCGAGTTCATGGGCCCAACTCTAAACGTCACCGCGCCTGGCCAGTCGAGCGAACATCACCAGGTATGATGGTTTCGGGCAGCGGCACTGACGAAACTCGCCGCCACCCAAGAAATGTGCGTGCACGCAGTGGGCCCGCCTACCTCAGCGCAGGGCTCTGGTCTTCACTGGCCATAACTTTTGTCGAACTCGTGCGCGCGTGGAAGCCCATGAGGATGACAATCGAAAGGCCTCTTTTCGCGTATGACGCATCTCAACCCCACATTTGCTGAACTCGGAGTCCGCGACGAAATCGTGCGTGCACTCGCCGAGGACGGCAAGCAACATCCATTTGCCATTCAAGAGCTGACCATGCCGATGGCGCTGGCCGGCGACGACCTGATCGGCCAGGCCCGCACCGGCATGGGCAAGACGCTGGCCTTCGGTGTGCCGCTGCTGCAGCGGATCACCACCGACGCCGACCGCCCGCTGACCGGCGTCCCGCGGGCGCTGGTGGTCGTGCCGACTCGCGAGCTGTGTCTGCAGGTGTACGGCGACCTGGCGGCCGCGGGCAAGTACCTCACGGTCGGCGACCGCAAGCTGTCGGTCACCTCGATTTACGGTGGACGGCCTTACGAGGGACAGATCGAGGCGCTGCAAAAGGGAGTCGACGTCGTCGTCGGCACGCCCGGGCGCCTGCTCGACCTGGCCCAGCAGGGGCACCTGAAATTGGGCGGACTGTCCATGCTGGTGCTCGACGAGGCCGACGAAATGCTCGACCTCGGCTTCCTGCCCGACATCGAGCGGATTCTGCGCCAGATTCCCGACAACAGGCAGTCGATGCTGTTCTCGGCCACGATGCCGGACCCGATCATCACGCTGGCCCGCACCTTCATGAACCAGCCGACGCACATCAGGGCCGAGGCCCCGCATTCGGCGGCCACCCACGACACCACCGAGCAGTTCGCCTACCGGGCGCACGCGCTGGACAAGGTGGAGATGGTCGCCCGCATCCTGCAGGCCGAGGGCCGCGGCGCCACGATGATCTTCACCCGCACCAAGCGCACCGCCCAGAAAGTGTCCGACGAACTCGCCGAGCGTGGGTTCAAGGTCGGCGCCGTGCACGGTGACCTCGGTCAGGGCGCGCGCGAGAAGGCGCTCAAGGCGTTCCGCACCGGCGAGATCGACGTGCTCGTCGCCACCGACGTCGCCGCCCGCGGCATCGACATCGACGACGTCACCCACGTGATCAACTACCAGATCCCCGAGGACGAGCAGGCTTACGTGCACCGCATCGGCCGCACCGGGCGCGCGGGTAAGACCGGCGTCGCCGTGACCTTGGTGGACTGGGACGAACTGGCCCGCTGGACGATGATCGACAAGGCGCTGAACCTCAGCTGCCCCGATCCCGCCGAGACGTACTCCAGCTCGCCGCATCTCTACAGCGAGCTGGGCATCCCCGCCGAGGCCACCGGCACCGTCGGCGAACCCGTCAAGGTGCAGAGCAGGCGCGCGCCGGCGGAGAAGTCGGCCGACCGCCCCGCGCGCACCCGCAACCGCACCCGCCGCCGCACGCGCGGAGGCAAGCCGGCCAGCGGCCATCCCGAGGCGTCCACGTCGCCCGAGCAGGAGTCCAGCGACGCCGCTGAGGGTTCCGGCGACGCGGGCCCGGCCAAGCGCAGGCGCCGCCGTCGGCCGCGCAAGGCCCCGGCCAGCGCCGGCTAGCGAGGCCCCGGCCGCGCGATGGTCAAACCCGAACGTCGCACCCGAACCGACGTGCTGGTGGCTCTGGCGATTGGCGTCGTGGTCGCGGTGACGGCCGGCTTGGTCTGGTGGACCAGTGACGCACGGGCAACGATCAGCAGGCCCGCCGCGGTCCCGGTTCAGCCGCTGACCCCGGCCAAGGCGGTTCCGCAGACCGTGCGCCAGTTGTGGACCGCACCCAGCGGGCGCACGACGAGGCCGCTCGTCGTCGGCGGCGCCGTGGTGACCGGCGACGGCAGCACCGTCGAGGGCCGCGATCCCGCGACGGGCGACACGCTGTGGAGCTATTCGCGTGACCTCGACCTGTGCGGGGTCAGCTACGTCTATCAGTACGCGGTGGCCGTATATCCCGACGTGCGCGGATGCGGCCAAGTCAGCACCATCGACGCCAAGACCGGCACGCGGGGGCCGGCGCGGACCTCGTATGCCGATGACGAGGTGACGTTGACGTCGGACGGCACCACCGTGCTCTCGGCGGGCGAGAACCGACTCGAGCTGTGGCGCTCCGACATGGTCCGGATGATCAGTTACGGCGCCCTCGACGCCCGCATCAAACCGGACACCCCGACGGCTCCGCTGTGCCGGTTGGTGTCGGCGCAGGCCAGTTCCAGCGCGGTGTCGGTGCTCGAGGCGTGCCCACGGCAGCCCGATCTGCGCCTCACGCTGCTGCGGCCCTCTGAAGAGGAGGACACCCCCGAGTTGAAGTACGTGCCGCAGCCCGGCGTGCCGAAGGATTCCGGCGCGCGGGTGGTGGCGGTCGCCGACACCACCACCGCCGTCTACGTGCCCACACCCAAACCCACGGTGAACATCGTCGACGAGACGGGCGCGACGATCGCCAGCACGGAGGTGGCCCGCCCGCCGTCGCCGCAGGCCACGATGTCGCGTGCGGGCGACCTGATCACCTGGTGGACCGGCGACAGCGTAATGGTCTTCTCCGCCAACGGGCTTCGCTACAAGTACACCGTCGCGCCGGTGGGCGGAAACGTGCCGGTGGGGCCGGCGACGATCATGGCGGGCCGGTTGCTGGTGCCCGTCACGGGCGGCTACGACGTGTTCGATCCCGAGACCGGTCGCGGCGAACGCCACATTCCGGTGGCCCGGCCGCCCGGTTCGGCCCCGGTGGTGCCCGCGGTGGCGGGCTCGACGCTGCTCGAGCAGCGCGGCGATCAGCTGGTGGCGCTCGGCTGAGACGTGATTTGGGTGTAGTTGGTTGCGGTGAGCGCGACGGACGACACCGAAATTCCTAGATTTCCGGGGCGAACGTCGGCATCGGCTTGCCCTTCCGCCAATGCTTGAGCAGCGCCTCGGCCAATTCCCGATAGGCATGCGCGCCCTTGTTCTTCCGACTGGCCAGCACCGACGCGCCCGAGGCGCTGGCCTCGGCGAACCGGACGGTGCGCGGAATCGGCGGCGCCAGCACCGGCAGGTCGTATCGGTCGGCGACGTCGAGCAGCACGTCGCGGCTGTGCGTCGTGCGCGAGTCGTACAGCGTCGGCAACGCCCCCAGCAGGTTCAGCTCGGCGTTCGTGATCGCCTGGACATCGGCGATGGTGCGCAGGAACTGGCCGACGCCGCGGTGCGCCAACGTCTCACACTGCAGCGGCACAATCACGTCGTCGGCGGCGGTCAAGCCGTTGAGGGTGAGCACGCCCAGGGAGGGCGGGCAGTCGACGATCACCACGTCGTAGCCGGCATCGGAGAGCTTGGCCAGCGCCCGCTTGAGCGCATACTCGCGACCAGCGCGCATCAGCAGCATCGCCTCGGCACCCGCGAGGTCGATGTTGGCCGGCAGCAGCGTCATCCCCTCGGGGGTGTCGAGCAGCGCGGCGTCGGGTTCGACCTCGCCGAGCAGCACCTCGTGGATCGACACCGGCAGCTTGTCGGGATCCTGCCCCAGCGAAAACGTCAAACAGCCTTGCGGGTCGAGGTCGACGATGAGCACCCGCAGACCCTTCTCCACCATCGCCGCGCCCAACGACGCCACCGTCGTCGTCTTGGCTACCCCACCCTTTTGATTGGCGACCGCAAGTACTCGAGTCACGATGCTCATCGTTGCACGGCAGGTACGCCGCGACGGGCCGTGCGGCAGAATCAGTCAGCGTGGGCCTCCTGCAGCACCGTCTGGTACTGCTTCGTCACGGCGAGACGGAGTGGTCGAAGAGCGGTCGACACACCGGCCGCACCGATCTGGAGCTCACGGAAACCGGCCGCGTGCGCGCCAAACTCGCGGCCGAAGCGCTGGCCGGACTCGAACTCGACAACCCGCTGGTGCTCAGCAGCCCGATGCGGCGTGCCGCGGACACCGCCGAACTGGCCGGGCTGACCGTCGACGAGGTGTCCCCGCTCCTGCAGGAATGGGACTACGGCCGCTACGAGGGGCTGACGACGCCGCAGATCCGTCAGACCGTTCCCGACTGGCTGATCTGGACGCACGGCGCCGACGGCGGCGAGAGCGTCGCTGAGGTCACACAGCGCGCGGACCGCGCCGTCGAGTTGGCGCTGACGCACATGGAGTCCCGCGACGTGGTGTTCGTCGGGCATGGGCACTTTTCCCGCTCGGTGATCGCGCGGTGGGTGGAGATGCCGGTCGCCGAGGGCATCCGGTTCGCGATGGCGGCGGCCTCCGTCGCGGTGCTCGGCTTCGAGCACGCGATCCGCCAGATCATCGCGCAGGGGCTGACCGGCCACCGGGATCCGTGTAAACCGCGGTGACTCGCGAGCCGTCCTTCGTCCTGGCCTCCCGCGGCGCCGTCGTCGCGGAGGGGGTGCACACCGCATTCCCGAAAGTGGCCGAAGCGCGCGCGGCGCTTGCGTCGCACAGTGCTCCGATCATCGTGGGCGCGTTGCCTTTCGACATGACCAAACCGGCCGCCCTGATCCGGCCGCAGAATGTTCAGTTCCTCGACGCGTTGCCGGAGTGGCCGCTTCGGCCGCTGCCCGACGTGCGCATCGCCGAGACGCTGCCTGATCCGGACGAACATCGCTCGCGGGTCGCGGCGGCGGTGGACCGGCTGAACAACCCGTCGAGCGGGCTGCACAAGGTCGTGCTGGCCCGTGCGCTGCGGTTGGCCGCCGGCGGCCCGCTGGATGCGCGCACCGTCCTGCACCGCCTGGTCAGCGCGGACCCTGCCGCCAACGGCTACCTCGCCGATCTGACCGCCGCGGGCGGCGGTTACTCGGGGGCGGTGCTGGTCGGTGTGAGCCCGGAACTACTGGTGGCCCGCCGCGGCGATGACGTGGTTTGCGCACCGTTCGCGGGATCGGCGCCCCGCTCCCCGGATCCGGACACCGACGAGGCGAACGGCGCGGCGCTGGCCGCATCGGCGAAGAACCGCCACGAACACCAGCTGGTGGTCGACACGATCCGCGACGTGCTCGACCCGCTGTGCGCCGATCTCGACGTCGCAGCCGAGCCGGCACTGCGCAAGACCGACGCGGTGTGGCATCTGGCCACCCGCATCACCGGCAAGCTCCGCGAAAAGTCCACTACCGCATTGGATTTGGCAATCGCTCTGCACCCGACCCCCGCGGTCGGCGGTGTGCCCACGGCCGATGCGGCCGACTTGATCGGCGAGCTGGAGGGGGACCGCGGCTTCTACGCCGGCGCCGTCGGCTGGTGCGATCAGCGCGGTGACGGCCGCTGGGTGGTGTCGATCCGCTGCGCGCAGCTGTCGGCGGATCGCCGCACCGCAGAAGCGTATTCCGGTGGCGGCATTGTCGCCGAGTCCGATCCCGACGACGAACTCGACGAAACCACAACGAAATTCAATACCATCCTCACCGCTCTGGGCGTCGAACCGTGACCGAGCTGATCCGGCGGGTGCGGCGGGGCGACGAGCCCGAGTTGACCGCGATGATCCACGAGCTCGCGGATTTCGAACATGCGGCCCTCGAATGCACCGTCACCGAAAACCAGTTGCGCCGAGCGCTTTTCACCGAGCCGGCGACGGTGCAGGGCCACATCGCCGAAGTCGACGGGCAGGCCGCCGCGAGCGCGCTGTGGTTCCGCAGCTTCTCCACGTGGGACGGCGTCGAGGGCATCTACCTCGAAGACCTGTACGTGCGCCCGCAGTTCCGACGGCGCGGGCTGGCCCGCAAGTTGCTGGCCACCCTGGCCCGCGAATGCGTCGAACATGGATACAGCCGGCTGTCGTGGGCGGTGCTCGACTGGAACGTCAACGCGATCGCGCTCTACGACACCGTCGGCGGCAAGCCGCAGACCGACTGGATCACCTACCGGGTCTCGGGGCCCGACCTGTCGGCGCTGGCCGCCGAGTCGCCATGAGCGCTCACCCACTGCAGCGCCGAGGGGCTGAACAGCAGAGCAAGCGTCAGCACCGCCACCGCGCCGAGGGCAACGGCGTAGATCCACTGGTGCGACCCCACGCCCATGTACCAGACCACGGGCAGCAGCAGCAGTTGCGCGAACACCGCGATGCCGCGGCCCCACCGCCTGCCGGTCCATAACGCCCAGGACGCGGCCAGCACCGCCGAGCCCATGATCGCGAACCACAGCGCGGTGCCGTACTTGTTCAGCCCCGATTCCTCGGCCTCGCCGAACCCGCTCACGACGTAGACCAAAGCTGCCGCCAGCGCGACGACGCCCTCGGCGGCCACGAGAACAGCGGCCTGCCGCACGGTCGTCGGTGAGGGAACGATCACGTCGTCGAGCGTAGAGGGTCACGCGGGCCCGTTCAGTAGGCTCGGACTCCGTGCGCGCCGTGCTGATCGTGAACCCCAATGCCACGTCGACGACTCCGGCCGGACGCGACCTGCTGGCCCACGCGCTGGAGAGCCGCGTGAAGCTGACCGTCGCGCATACCGATCACCGCGGGCATGCCATCGAGATCGCCCGCGACTCGGCGCGCGCCGGTGTCGACGTGCTGATCGTGCATGGGGGCGACGGCACGGTGAACGAAGTGGTCAACGGCGTTCTCGAAGTTGGCGGCCCCGGCGCCGCCGCCCCCGCGGTCGGTGTGGTGCCCGGTGGCTCCGCCAACGTGTTCGCGCGCGCCCTGGGAATCAGCCCCGACCCGATCGAGGCGACCAATCAGCTGGTCGACCTGTTGTCGGGCTACCGGCACCGGAAGGAATGGCGGCGGATCGGGTTGATGGACTGCGGTGAACGCTGGGCGGTGTTCACCGCGGGCATGGGGGTCGACGGCGACGTGGTGGCTGCCGTCGAGGCGCAGCGCGCGAAGGGCCGCAAGGTCACCGCCTACCGCTACGTGCGCGTCGCCATCCGGGAGATGCTGGCCAGCGCCCGTAAGGAACCGTCGCTGACGCTGCATCTCCCCGACCGCGAACCGGTCGACGCCGTTCATTTCGCGTTCGTGTCCAACGCGAGTCCATGGACCTACGCCAACGCCAGACCGGTGTGGACGAATCCGACCACGACGTTCGAGACCGGCCTGGGCGTGTTCGCCACGACCAGCATGAACGTGTGGGCGAACCTGGGGTTGGTGCGGCGGATGCTGGCGAAGAAACCGCGTATCGAGGCCAAACACCTCATCCGCGACGATGACCTGCCCTGGTTGCAGGTGACCAGCGAGACTCCGGTGGCCTGCCAGATCGACGGTGATTACGTGGGCTTGCGGGACTCGATGAGGTTCACCGCTGTTCCGGACGCGCTCGGTGTGCTCGCGCCTGCCCTGGAGAAAGCCTCTGACCTGCGGCGATAGGTTCGCGACGTAGGATTCGAGACGGAGTTGGATCGAGTCTAGTACAGGCGAGTGGGTGATATGCGAGGCCACCCGGCTAGTGACATTGCGCACTTGTTAACTCACGAGTATTGACATCTGTCCAGCCTGTGAAAGCATCGAAGCAACGTTGCAGAAACATTCAATGTGCACGTGTTAAACAGCCGAAGAAAAAGCCGTGCGCTGCGCTGCGCACACTGGACATATCTTGACGAGGAGTTTGATCTTATGGATTGGCGCCACAAGGCGGTCTGTCGCGATGAAGATCCGGAGCTGTTCTTCCCCGTGGGAAACAGCGGCCCGGCGCTCGCTCAGATCGCTGACGCGAAGCTCGTCTGTAACCGGTGCCCGGTGACCACCGAGTGCCTCACCTGGGCATTGGAGTCCGGGCAGGACGCCGGCGTGTGGGGTGGCATGAGCGAGGACGAGCGTCGCGCGCTGAAGCGGCGCAACGCTCGCACCAAGGCTCGCAGCGGAGTCTGAGTCCGCGTCCAGCACCAACCTTTACGGCCCCGACATTTGTCGGGGCCGTATCTTTGTGCGAATTCAATTTGGCCAATTCGCGACATTAATGGCCAATCAGCGAATTTCTACTGGGCGGCGCGCCGCGGGCGGCCCAGCGGCACACGCAGCACGACGTCGGTCCCGCCGTTGGCCACCTCGTGCATGTCCAGCGACCCATCCAGTTCCGCCGACACCAGCGTCCGCACGATCTGAAGACCGAGCCGGTCGGATCCCTCCAGGCTGAACTCGTCGGGCAGGCCGCGTCCATCGTCGTGGACCACCACGTCGAGCCACCTGGCCGATCGTTCGGCCCGGATCGTCACGCAGCCCTGTCTAGTCCCGGGCTCGAATGCGTGCTCGATAGCGTTCTGCACAAGCTCGGTGATGACCATGATGAGCGCGGTGGCGCGATCCGCATCGAGCACACCCAGATCACCGACCCGGTTGATGCGGATCGGACTGTCCACCGCCGCAACGTCGTTCATCATCGGCAGGATTCGGTCCACGACCTCGTCGAGGTTGACCTCCTCGTCCACCGACATCGAGAGCGCGTCGTGCACCAGCGCGATCGACGACACCCGTCGCACCGACTCCATCAACGCCTCGCGGCCTTCGTCGTTGTTGGTGCGCCGGGCCTGCAGGCGCAGCAGTGCCGCGACGGTCTGCAGGTTGTTCTTCACGCGATGGTGAATCTCACGGATCGTGGCGTCCTTCGACAGCAATGCCCGGTCGCGACGCTTGACCTCGGTCACGTCACGGATCAACACCGCGGCGCCAACGGCCTTGCCGTGCACGACCAGCGGCAGCGTACGCATCAGCACGGCGGCACCGCCGGCGTCGACCTCCATGCGCATGCTGGACCCGCCGGCCAGCGAATCGCCCACATGGTTCGCCAGCTCCTGCGCCTCGAACGGGTCGCCGATCAAGGGGCGCGTGACAGTGACGAGGTTGTGGCCGCCGAGTTCGGCGGCCAACCCCATCCGGTGGTAGGCCGAGATCGCGTTCGGGCTGGCGAAGGTGACCACCCCCGTCTCGTCGAGCCGGATGAACCCGTCACCGACGCGTGGGCTCGACCGCGACATCGCAAGGTCTCCGACGTTGGGAAAGGTGCCTTCGGCCAACATGTGCAGCAGATCGCGAGCACAGTCGAGATACGCGACTTCCAGCGGACTGGCTTTGCGAGCGGCCAGAGCGGTCTGATGGGTCAACACCGCGACGACCTCGTCCTTGTACCGCACAGGCACGGCCTCGACATTGAGACCGGGTGAAACCTGTTGTCCAGCACCGTCTCCCACGGCGATCTCACCTGAGGTGAACGCCGCGGCGACGACGGGCAGCGCGTCCGCCGCGGCCAGCGTGCTGACCGCGTCGGCCAGCAGCACGGTCGGGGCGGTGTTCGGTCGCACCTGCGCCACGCAGACCAGGGAGCCGTCGTCGCGGCGCACCCACATCAGGTAGTCGGCGAAGGACAGGTCGGCGAGCAGCTGCCACTCGCCCACCACCGCATGCAGATGATCGACCGCGTTGCCGGGCAGCATGGTGTGCTCGGCGAGCAGGTCACCGAGCGTGGACATCGCGGGTTTACCTCCGGCGGCGGATCACACGGACGCGGTGATCAGCTGATCACCGCGATGAGGTCACCGGCCTGGATGACGTCGCCGACGGAGACGCTGACCTTGCTCACGATGCCCGCCACCTCGGCCAGCACCGGGATCTCCATCTTCATCGACTCCAGCAGCACCAGGGTGTCGCCCTGGCCGATCTGATCGCCCTCGCTCACCACGACCTCGAGCACACTGGCCACGATCTCAGCGCGAACGTCCTCGGCCATCCTCACCCCATTCCACTCCGCTGCTGTGAATGCCTATCGGCCTACATCGAACCACACGACAGGCCCGTCAGCGGTGTCGCAGGGCCATGAGACAATGGCTCCGACGTGCCCGCCGGATGCGGGCCGAGAAATCCACCAGACCATTCGGAGGTAGACCATGGCCAAGCGTGGCCGTAAGAAGCGCGACCGCAAGCACACCAAGGCCAACCACGGTAAGCGGCCGAACGCCGGTTCGAAGTCGGTGCGCTGACCGCGCCCGGTGTTGGCCGCAGCGCGCTAGCCGCGCCGAATGATCGTCGTGCGGCTGATCTCGATGCGCAGCCGCTCTCGCAGGCTTTCTGGCGCCTTGTCGCCGCTGCACTTTTTCGCAATCAGCTTCTTGACCCGCTCCTCAACGCCGTAGTGGCGTAGACACGCGGGGCAGTCTTCGAGGTGCTGGCGCAGTTTGTCACGCGTCTCGGGCGTGCATTCTCCGTCGAGCAACGTCCATACCTCGGCGATGACCGCCGCGCATTCGGGGTGCTCGGGATCGACGGGGCCGACCGGGGGCCGCCAGCGCTCGTCGTCCGAGAACGAGCTCATGACGAGACCTCCTCGGGTGTGTCCATCTGCTGTCCCCGCATGAAACCGCGCTCCCTGGCCACATTGGCCAGCAGTTCGCGCAGCTGGCGCCTGCCCCGGTGCAACCGGGACATCACCGTGCCTATCGGCGTGTCCATGATCTCGGCGATCTCCTTGTAGGGGAAGCCCTCGACGTCGGCGTAGTAGACCGCCATCCGGAAATCCTCAGGTAGCGCCTGCAGCGCTTCCTTGATCTCGTTGTCCGGCAGCAACTCGAGCGCCTCGACCTCGGCCGAGCGCAGCCCGGTCGACGAGTGCTCGGCGTTGGCGGCGAGCTGCCAGTCGGTGATCTCCTCGGTCGGATACTCCGAGGGCTGGCGCTGCTTCTTGCGGTAGCTGTTGATGTAGGTGTTGGTCAGGATGCGGTACAGCCACGCCTTGAGGTTGGTGCCCTCGCGGAACGAGCGGAAGCCGGCGTAGGCCTTCACCATGGTTTCCTGCAGCAGGTCCTCGGCGTCGGCGGGGTTGCGCGTCATGCGCAGCGCGCCGCCGTACAACTGGTCGAGCAGCGGAATCGCATCGCGTTCGAAGCGCGCGGTCAGCTCGGCGTCGGTCTCCTGCGACGGCGGGGTTTCCGGCCCTGTCTCCGGCGCCGTATCGCGCGTCGACCCGTCGGAGTCGGTCTCAGAATCGGTCACTGTGGGGAACACCGTCCCTTCTGTCGCGGTGCCACCGAACAAGCCCGGCACATCCACCGGGCGCATCGGGAAGTCCATCGCCAGCGTTGGCACAAGTGACTCCCTTCAGCCAATCCTAGAGGTTGAGACCGACATGTTTTCCGGCCGCCGCGTCCGCGACGCCACAGTCGCCGTCAATAACAGCGGCCGGGGGCGTGGTTGTTCCCGGAATACCGGCGTCGGCGCGCGCATTAGTCTGGCGCGGTGGCGCGCGCAGCTACTCCTGCCATCGCAGCCCTGATCGCCGCGGAGGTCCCACACGAGGTTCTGCAGTACCACCACGACCGCCGCACCGAGTCGTTCGGCGAGGAGGCCGTGGACGCGCTGGCGGGGGCACAGGGTATCGAGGCCGCTCAGGTCTTCAAGACGCTGGTGCTGGCGCTGCCCGAAGGCCTCGGCGTCGCGGTGCTACCGGTACCGGCCAAGCTTTCGTTGAAGGCGGCGGCCGCTGCGTTCGGCGTGTCCAAGGTCACCATGGCCGAGCGGGCGGCGGCCGAACGGTCGACCGGCTATGTGGTCGGCGGAATCTCGCCGTTGGGTCAGCGCAAGCCGCTACCGACCGTCGTCGACGTGTCCGCTCTGGGTTGGGCCCGGGTGTTGTGCAGCGCGGGCAAGCGCGGGTGCGACGTCGCCGTCCCCCCGCAGGACCTGGTCCGGCTGACCGACGCGGTCACCGCCGACATCTGCGCATGAACGTTTCCCGGGCCGGACGTGGGTTATCGACACGTGTCGAGCGCTGAACGCGTGACAAAAGGTCACACTCGGTCTCGTCGGATGCGCCCGCCCGGCGGTTAGGGTGAGGCCATGTCGCTTTCGGGAAAGACCATGTTCATCTCCGGCGCGAGTCGCGGGATCGGCCTGGCGATCGCCAAGCGGGCGGCTGCCGACGGCGCCAACATCGCATTGATCGCCAAGACCGCCGAACCGCATCCGAAGCTGCCCGGCACCGTTTACACCGCGGCCAAGGAGCTGGAGGACGCCGGCGGGCAGGCGCTGCCCATCGTCGGCGACATCCGCGACGGCGATTCGGTCGCCGCTGCGGTGACCCAGACCGTCGAGCAGTTCGGTGGCATCGACATCTGTGTCAACAACGCCTCGGCGATCAACCTGGGCTCGATCACCGAGGTGCCGCTGAAGCGGTTCGACCTGATGAACGGCATCCAGGTGCGAGGTACGTATGCCGTTTCGCAGGCCTGCATTCCGCACATGGTGGGCCGGGAGAACCCGCACATCCTGACGCTGTCCCCGCCGGTGCGGCTCGAGCCGGAGTGGCTCAAACCGACCGCTTACATGATGGCCAAATACGGGATGTCGTTGTGCGCGTTGGCGATCGCCGAGGAGCTGCGCGACGAGGGCGTCGCCTCCAACACCCTGTGGCCACGGACACTGGTGGCCACGGCCGCGGTGCAGAACCTGCTCGGCGGCGATGAGGCGATGGGGCGTGCGCGGAAGCCCGACGTCTACGCCGACGCCGCGTACGTGATCCTCAACAAGGCCGCCCGCGAGTACACCGGGAACTCGGCGCTGTGCGAGGACGTGCTGCTCGAGTCGGGCGTGACCGACCTGTCGGTATACAACTGCGTGCCCGGCGCCGAACTCGGTGTCGACCTCTGGGTCGACACGCCCAACCCGCCGGGGTACACGGGTCCGTAACGCCGGTCAGGCGACGATGCAGGGGCGCCCGAACCGCGCGCGCACACCGTTCGTGAACAGCGCCCGCAGTCTCGGGCCTGCGGGGATGACACCGGCGGCAGCGACGAGATCGTCGTCGAACTCGGCGATCTCGGCCGCGCACAGTGGCCAGGGGTCGTGTTCGTTGGGCACCCACCAGGTCCTGCCGGCCTTGCGGGTGTGCGCACCCCACCGCGCAGTCAGCCAGACCTCCAGCGGCGTCGGGGTCACTTCGGCTCCGATCCGCACGGCGAGCGTGCTGCGCAGTCCGCGACGAGGCCATCGGCGCACGCTGCGATAGCGCACCCGCTCCCCTGACCGCTCGACGCGCATCCTGGCCCAGGTATACCGAATTCCAAGCGAGATACGAAGGGCCGCAACGACGGCCAGGCGCTCGGCTTCCAGTGACATGAACACGACGCCGTGACGACCGGCGTCATCGACGGAATACAACCGGACGTTGGTCTCGGCGAATGTACCGAAGTACGGGACGCGCAGCGCAGGGCCGAGCGTGGTGCTGCGCATCGTGAAGGCCACCAGCCCGACGTAGGTGAGCCCGTCGGCGAAGACGTCCGGGCGGGTACCAGGTGGAAGAAGATGCGCGACGCCCTCCGGCCGCACCGGCCAGTGCACGAATGTCAGGTCACACCAGAGCTGCTCGGAGATGACGGGGCGGCGCACCGGCGGGGCGACGACGGGATAGCCGGCCAGCCCCGGCTCACGATCTTCGTCGGGACGGCCCGTCATCGCCTCATCGTGGCACTGCTGCCAACCTCACGCCATGCAGAGTTCGACGCCGAGCAGGTTGGCCGGCCAGAACGCCGCGGTGAGCATGAACGCGGCGATGTCCGAGCCCGCCGGTATCCGGGTACGCAGCGCGGTGTCGATCAGCTGCACCTGTTCGGCGTCGAAGAACGCCCACGCCAAACCGATCAGCAGGTAGGGAATCGCCAGCCACATCGCGATCTCGATCATCGCCTCGACGCTGATCCGACGGCTCAGCAAGCGGCGCAGCGTCGTCATACCAGCGCCCGGTGGGTGCGGACCCGGCGGCGCACATCGGCGAGCAGCACGTAGCTGCCGCCTTGCCGGACGAACACCGGCAGGAATCTGTTGACCAAAGCGACTGTCAGAAAGAGCATTTCGAAGAGGAACTGTCTGAAGCCGCTCCACCGTAACCCCATTTGCTCCCGGAACACCGGCGCGAGGAAGCCGGTGGTGAGGAACTTCAGCAGCGGCCGGAACGGCAGCGCCAGCAGCGGGTTGATCATGCGCAGGTTCACCATGTGGAGCAGATAATCTCGCACCCGATCGTCGATCGAAACCCGCTGACATGCGCGCCGCCAATAGTCGTCGAACTCGGCACGGGTCGGCGGCCACTGCTCCTCGGTCACCTGCAACGTGGTACCCAGCGGCCACGCGGAACGGTAGAACTGATCGGCCTGCTCCGGCGTCAGCTCACCGCGCAGCAGCTGATAGGTGTCCTCCAGACCGACGAAAAGGCAAGCAGCGACCCACATCTGCAGATCACGGTCGAACGCGTTGTACCGGACCGGGCTTTCGGCGGTCGACTTGACGTGCCGGTGTGAGGAGTTGACCGCCTCCCGGAACGCGGCGCGGTCGTCGGGCGTGCCGAGCACCGCCACGGCGAGGTACTGGAACGTCGTCCTCGCCCGCTTCCACGGATGCTTGAGCAGATTTCCGGAATCGACCTTGCTCTCGGCGACGCCGTAACCCACCTCCGGCCAGGACAACTGCATGACGACGTTGGCCGCGCCCGCGGCGAAGGCCCAGAAGTCCATCGCCTCCGCGGCGGTGACCGGCTCGGTGTCCCATCGCGCGGTGCGACGGCGCACGGTGATGCGGTAGGGGTCGGTCATGCGAGGCACACCGCCGAGAAGACCATTGCCGGCCAGAACGCGATCGCCGCGATGAGCTGGCCGAGCCACGCAAGGCCCGTACCGTCCAGCTGGTCCAGGTTCAGCGCCGTCCAGCCCACGCCGACGACGAGGTAGGGTGCGGCGAGCATGAGCGCGGTGCCGATCCACTCGGCGACGGTCATCTCGAAGGTCAAGACCTTCCTCACTGCGCTGAGCACGCTCACTCCCTCCACTTTCCCGATGCGGTCACTATGTTAATGACCATTCAGGCGTGAGCAGGTCGATTCGCCGATGTGAAGGCGGCGCGGGTTCACTTCAGCATCGAACGCACGCTCTCGGCGAAGGCGGCGGTGGTGAAGCACGTCGGCTCGGCGAACTCTTCGAGCGTGAGCGCGTCGGCCCAGTCGGCGTCGGCGGCCGCGCGGAGCAGCGGCTTGGCCATCGCGACCGTGTGCGGCGGCATCGCGCAGATGCGCGAGCACCATTCGTCGGCGGCGGCCAGCAGTCGATCGTGTTCGACCACCTCCTGGACCAGACCGAGGCGCTGGGCCTGGCGGGCGTCGATGTGCGCGCCGCGCAGGTAGAACGCGAGCGCCCCCTGATAACCCAGTCGCCGGGTCAACGCCCAACTCGTGCCGACCTCCGGGATCAGCCCCAGCCGGCCGAATGCCGGCACGATTACGGCACGCTCGCTGGCGATCACGAGATCACATGTCAGCGCCCAGGCCAGCCCGACGCCGGCCGCCGCTCCGTTGAGTGCCGCCACGAAGATCGTGTCCGATCCGGCGATCAGCCTCGCGATGCCGCCGAATTCGCGGCGGATCCAGCGCCAGACGTCGGCTGTGCCCTCGGGCGCGTCGAGCTGGCCGATCGCCGCATCCATCATCTGCAGATCGCCTCCAGCGCTGAAACCAGGGTCCGCACCGGTGAGCACGACAGCGCGCACGTCGGGGTCGGCGTCCAGTTCGACGAGCGCGGACCGCAACTGCCGCACCAGTGGGGCCGACAGCACGTTGAGCCGCTGCGGTTCGTCGAGCGTGACCACCGCTCTGTCGTCACTGCGCTCGACGCGCAACCGCACCGGCGCGTCGACGTCGTCGCCGGCGGCGACCATCGTCCGGTACAGCGAATCGGCCCTGTCGGTCATGGCACATCCTCCTCGATGTTGTTGGCGCGCAACGCCGCCCATGCGGCATCCGCGAAGATCTCAACCGTTGCCGAAGGCATCCGCTTCGCCGGTCCGGCGACCCAGTGCCGGCTGTACTCCTGGGCTGGGCCGAGCCACAGGGCGGCCGTCACCCCGTCCCGCATCGGCTGTAGCGCCCCGTAGCTGTGATGCGGGCGCCACCAGTCGCGGACCGCGGCGAAGAACCCGTCGTTGCGCTCGCGAAGTTCGAGACTGTCGAGCCGGGGGCCGAGGAGGAAGGCCGCCTCGCCGCGATGAGCGGCCACCCACCGCAGGTGATGGGCGACCCCGCCGCGAATGCCGCCTTCGGCGGTGTCATGCCGGCGCAACATCGCGACGAAACCCTCCTGGTACTCGCCGAGTGTCTGGGCGAACACCGCGGTCGCCAGCGAAAGCTTGTCCGGGAAGTGGTGATACAGCGCGCCGACGCTGACACCCGCCTCGCGACGCACCTCGTCCAGCGTGGCCGACAACGCACCGTCAGCCGCGAACCGGCGCCGCGCGACGTCGAGCAGTCGGGTCCGCGCATCGGGTCCGGCCCGGTTCCTCGAGGGCACGAGGATTACTCTATCTGTACCGAGGAATCCTCTGTCAAGTGTGACTGCGCCTGAGCGCGGCGCCCGGGACCGTCAGAGCAGGGTGCCCTGCTCGGCCTGCGGTTCCACCGGCTCGATCAGCTCAGGACCGTTGTTGCGAACGTTGTTCACCAGCCGGGAGACCTCCCGGACCTCGATGCGGTCCAGGTCGCCGTGGCCGCGCAGCAGGCCTTCGTCGATCGGCGCGTCGGGGTCCAGCCAGCGGTCCCAGTCGCGTGCGCTGACGGTCAGCGGCATCCGGTCGTGGATCTCGGCGAGCGGACCGGCGGCGTCGGTGGTGATGATGGTGCAGCTCAGCAACGGCGGGGCATCCTTGGGGCCGTCCTTGGGCCGCCACGTCGACCACAACCCCGCCATGAACAGTGGCTCGCCGTCGCCGGCGTACATGAAGAAGGGAATCTTCGCCCCCTTCCCTTCGCCTTTCTTCTGCCACTCGTACCAGCCGTCCATCGGAACCAGGCAGCGCTTGCTCTTGGCCGAGCTGCGGAACACCGGCGAGGTGGTCAGCTTGTCGGAGCGGGCGTTGATCAACAGTGGCCCCTTGGTCTCCGGGCCGCCCTCTTCGGTGGACTTGGCCCACGGCGGCACCAGCCCCCAGCGCATCGACCGCAGCCGCCGGGTGGCGTCGTCGTCGGGTTCGGTGTGCCGCTTGACCACGGTGCTGATCGTGGTGGTCGGGGCGACGTTGTAGTTGGGTCGCGTCGGCTCCTTACCGGAGGTCGTTTCGTCGATCGCCTTGATTTTCTCGGCCAGCAGCGCCGGGTCGGTGGTCACCGCGAAACGTCCACACATGAATCCCATGGTGGCACGCGAAGCCGACAAGGGAAGATGGGAGCCGTGAGCGTGCGCGGAGACCGAGAGCCGGCGGCCTGGCCGGCCCCGTCGACGTCGAGTCCGGTGGATGCGACGGTCACCGTGCCGGGCTCCAAGTCGCAGACGAACCGGGCGTTGGTGCTGGCCGCGCTGGCCACCGCGAACGGTGAGTCGACGATCAGCGGCGCGCTGCGCAGCCGCGACACCGACCTGATGGTCGGCGCGCTGCAGGCGCTCGGCGTGACGGTCGGCGGCGGGGGCGACGAGCTGAGCGTCGGCGGAGAACTCGCGCCGCCCGACGGAGCGTGCATCGACTGCGGGCTGGCGGGCACGGTGCTGCGGTTCGTTCCGCCCGTCGCCGCCCTGAGCAGCGCGACGGTGACGTTTGACGGCGACGAGCAGGCCCGCGCCCGCCCGATCACGCCGCTGCTCGACGCGCTACGCGGCCTCGGGGTCGACATCGACGGCGACGGCCTGCCGTTCGCCGTGCGCGGCGCCGGCGCGGTCGCCGGAGGCACCGTCGAGATCGACGCGTCAGCGTCCTCGCAGTTCGTCTCGGGCCTGCTGCTCTCCGGTGCGGGGTTCAGCGACGGACTGACGATCGTGCACACCGGTGAGTCGGTGCCGTCGGCGCCGCATGTGGCGATGACAGTCGCGATGCTGCGCGACGCCGGCGTCCACGTCGACGACAGCGAGCCCAACAGGTGGCGGGTGGCGCCGGGGCCGGTCGCCGCCCGGCGCTGGGTCATCGAGCCCGACCTGTCCAACGCGGTGCCGTTCCTCGCCGCGGCCGTGGTCAGCGGCGGTACCGTCCGGCTGACCGGGTGGCCGCGGGTCAGCACACAACCGGCCGAGGTGATCATCGCGATCCTGAAGAAGCTGGGAACGGTTGTCCACCACGCAGACTCGTACCTCGAAGTGCACGGCGCCCAGGTCTACGACGGCATCGACGTCGACCTGCACGAGGTCGGTGAACTGACACCGGCGGTTGCGGCGCTCGCCGCGCTGGCCTCCCCCGGCTCGGTGTCGAAACTGTCGGGTGTCGCGCATCTGCGCGGACACGAAACCGACCGGTTGGCCGCGCTGTCGACCGAGATCAACGCCCTCGGCGGAGATTGCGAGGAGACGGCCGACGGGCTGATGATCACCGCCCGACCGCTGCACGGCGGCCTGTGGCACTCGTACGCCGACCATCGGATGGCCACCGCGGGAGCCATTGTGGGACTTCGGGTTCCCGGTGTCGCGGTGGAGGACATCGAGACCACCGCCAAGACACTGCCCGGCTTCCCGCAGCTCTGGGCCGACATGCTGGCCGGACAGGCGACGGAGGTCGACCCGGCTTGAGTCGGCGCGAGTACGACGAGTCCGATGTCCGGGTGCGACCCGGCCGGGGCTCTCGGCCGCGGACCAAGATTCGGCCCGACCACGCCGACGCGCAGGAGGCGATGGTGGTGACCGTCGACCGGGGACGGTGGGGCTGCGCGCTCGGCGGCGACCCGGACCGCCGGGTCATCGCGATGCGGGCGCGGGAGTTGGGCCGCACGCCGATCGTCGTCGGCGACGAGGTCGGGATCGTCGGCGATCTGTCGGGCCGGCCCGACACGCTGGCCCGCATCGTGCGGCGCGGTGCACGACGAACAGTGTTGCGCCGCACGGCCGATGACACCGATCCCAGCGAGCGGGTCGTCGTCGCCAACGCCGACCAGTTGTTGATCGTCGTCGCGCTCGCCGACCCGCCGCCGCGTGCCGGCCTGGTGGAGCGCGCGCTGATCGCCGCCTACGCCGGCGGGCTCGAGCCGATCCTGTGCCTGACCAAGACGGATCTCGCTTCGCCCGAACCGTTCGCGGCGCAGTTCGCCGACCTCGATCTGACGGTCACCACCGCGGGCCGCGACGACCCGCTCGACGTGGTCGCCCCGCTACTGGTCGACCGGGTCACCGTGCTGCTCGGCCACTCCGGGGTCGGAAAGTCGACGTTGGTGAATCGCCTTGTGCCGCAAGCCGAACGGGCTACCGGAGAGGTCACCGACGTCGGCAAGGGCAGGCATACCTCGACACAGTCGGTGGCGCTGCCGCTGAGCTTGGGGGGTTGGGTGATCGATACGCCGGGCATCCGGTCGTTCGGGTTGGCCCACATCGAACCCGACGACGTGCTGCTGGCCTTCTCCGACCTGGCCGAGGCGATCAAGGACTGTCCGCGCGGCTGCGGGCACATGGGTCCGCCCGCCGATCCCGAATGCGCCCTCGACGCGCTGAGCGGCCCGGCGGTCGGCCGTGTCGGCGCGGCCCGGCGACTGCTGTCCGCGCTCCACTCGTAGGTCGTCCCGACACAATGTCGCGCTGAGAGCGTCGTCGTGGCTATATATGCGCGGTGACGCTCTCAGACTGACGTTGTGGTACGACGCACGCGACGGCGGGCCCGCGCGGCAGCGATCGCCGACTTCAGCCCACGCCGCTGACCCGGCTCCAACTCGGCGAACATCCGCTCGCTGCGGGTCTCCGGCGCATCGTCGCGGGTGTCGGTCAGGTACTTGTCCGGCAGCGACAGCTTGGCGATGGTCCGCCAGGCCTTGCCGTACTGCAGCAGGAACGAACCCGTCGTGTACGGCAGGTCGTACTTGTCGCACAACTGGCGCACCCGGATCGAGATCTCGTAATACCGGTTGCTCGGCAGATCGGGAAACAGGTGGTGTTCGATCTGATGGCACAGGTTGCCGCTCATGAACCGCAGCACCGGGCCGTTCTCGAAGTTGGCGCTGCCCAGCATCTGACGCAGGTACCACTGGCCCTTGGTCTCACCGACCATGTCGGTCTTGGTGAATTTCTCTGCACCGTCCGGAAAGTGGCCGCAGAAGATCACGGCGTTCGCCCACACGTTGCGGATGATGTTGGCGACCGCGTTGGCCTTCATCGTCGACTTGAACGACGCACCGGGCGACAACGAGGTCAGCGCCGGGTAGACGACGTAGTCCTTGGCCACCTGGTTGCCCGCCTTGACGCCGAACTCCCGTAGCCGCACGAACGTGGCCTTGCGGTCGTCGCGACCCTTGAAGATCTTGCCGATCTCCAAGTGCTGCAGTCCGACTCCCCATTCGAACAGCGCCATCAAGACCGTGTTGAACACCAGGTTCAACAGGTTCATGGGCTTCCATTTGGTGTCCCGGGTGACGCGGATCAGGCCGTAGCCCACATCGTCGTCCATGCCCAGGATGTTCGTGTACTTGTGGTGCATGAAGTTGTGGGTGAAGCGCCAGTGCTTGGACGCTCCGCTCATGTCCCACTCCCACGTCGAGGAATGGATCTCGGGATCGTTCATCCAATCCCATTGGCCGTGCATGACGTTGTGGCCGATCTCCATGTTCTCGATGATCTTGGCCACGCCGAGCGTGACGGTGCCGGCCCACCACGCCGAGCGACGATTGCTTGCGGCCAGCATCAGTCGCGCGGCCACCTCCAGCGCACGCTGGGCCGCGATGGTGCGGCGGATGTAGCGGGCGTCGCGCTCACCGCGGGAGTCTTCGATGTCCTGGCGGATCGCATCCAATTCCACGGCCAGGCTCTCGATGTCCGCCTCGGTCAGATGCGCGAATTCGGGAACGTCAGTGATTGCCACCGTCAAGCCTCCTCTCGCATGCCTACGCTAACGTAACCTACGTACCCGTAGGTTACCAGCCAGTAAACCTCAGACATCGAGCACGCAATCGCCCGATGCTGCGGAGATACACGTCTGTATCCGCGACCCCGGCTCGCGCTCGTCGCCCGTGCGCAAGTCGCGAACATGCCCCTCGACCAGGCCCACCACACACGACTGGCAGATACCCATCCGGCAGCCGAACGGCATCCGGATGCCCACCTGCTCGCCGGCATCCATCAACGGCGTCGCGGCGTCCACGGTGACCGTCTTGCCGCTCCGCGCGAACTCGACCGTGCCGCCCTGCCCGTGCACGGCGGCCTTGGACACCGCAAAGCGCTCGAGGTGCAACCGGTCTTCGAGGCCGGCCGCCGACCACGCCCGCTGGGCGGCGTCGAGCATGCCCGCCGGACCACACGCCCACGTCTGGCGCTCCCGCCAGTCGGGCACCTGGTCATCCAGCCGCGAGACGTCCAGCCGGCCTTGTGTGCGCGTCGAGCGCAGCCGCAACTCATAGCCGTCATGCGCACGGGCCAGCTCACCCAGCTCACCGGCGAACATGACCTCCGATTCCGTTGGCGCCGAATGCAAATGGACGATGTCGGTGATCTGGTCGCGGCGAGCCAAGGTGCGAAGCATCGACATCACCGGCGTGATGCCGGAGCCGCCGGTGAGGAACAACACCTTCGCCGGTGCCGGGTCGGGCATCACGAAGTTGCCCTGGGGCGCGGCCAACCGCACGATCGTGCCCGGTGCGAGCCCCTCGACGAGATGCGTCGACAGGAACCCCTCCGGCATCGCCTTGACCGTGATCGTGATCGTGCGGGTGGTTCGCGACGGCGTCGAGGTCAGCGAGTACGACCGCCACCGCCAGCGGCCTTCGATCTGCACACCGATCCCGATGTACTGGCCGGGGCGGTAGTCGAACGTGAAGCCCCACCCGGGCTTGATGACCAACGTCGCCGAGTCCTCGGTCTCCCGGCGGACGTCGAGCACCCGCCCGCGCAGCTCGCGCGCCGACCAGAGCGGGTTGGCGAGCTTGAGGTAATCGTCGGGCAGCAGCGGCGTCGTGATACGCCCGGCAATGGTTCGCAAGGCGTTCAGTCCCGGATGCTGCTTGGCCCCGGCGACGGTCGGCCGCACCGTATCGGCGACATTGGCCGAGACCTTGACGTAGTTCTTGGCCATGAACCTACGGTACCGTAACCTACGCCTCCGTACCTACTTTACCCCCGTGAACAGCTGAAACGTTCAGAGCAGCTCGAGCAGGAACGGTAGTTCCTGCGGCGCGTACCAGGCCAGGTCGTGGTCCTGGGCGTCACCGACGACGAAGTCCGCATCCTCATCGCCAAGGTCCGCCTCGTCGACGGCCTCGATCGCGGGCAGGACCGCGGACTCGGCTTCGGCGTTGTCCACATATGCGGCGATGACGTCGTCGAATGCGAGCGGACCGGGCAGCCGCACCACGGCGTCGTCGAGATCGGGCCGGGGTATCGCCCCGTCGACCTCCGCCTCCACCACCGCGCGCCGCGGCGGCAGGCCGGACGTGCCTTCGCCGGCGAGCAAGCGCAGCGAGGCCAGCGCGGCTTCCCGTCGCGCCACCTCGGCGAGTTCGTCGTCGTCGCCCTCGGCGTAGGACTCGCGCAGCGCGGGCGTCACCGCGAACGCGGTGCCGCTGCGGGCGTACAGCGTCCGGTCGGCGACGAGCTGCTGCAGCATGGCCAGGGTCGCCGGGATGTACACGCGCACCAGGCGAGATTAGCCGGTCGGGAACTACTGGGATTTGCCGCTCGCGGGATCCTTCTCCACCGAGATGATGAAGTCGTCGCCGTGTTGTATGACACCGTGGATGACGGCGGTGTCGACGGCCTCCGCCGCGTACTCCCTGCGGACCATCAGCGGGTCACGGCGTAGATCCTTCACCAACGCCACCGCCATACCGACCATCACGAGCACGAACGGCAGCGCAACGATGATCGTGATGGTCTGCAAGCCGGTCAGGGCGTCCTCCCCGCCGACCAACAACATCACCGCCGCGACGGCGCCGTTCGCGACGCCCCAGAAGATCACCGTCGATCTGCTGGGTTTGATCGTGCCGTGCTGGGACAGCGAACCCATCACCACCGACGCGGCGTCCGCACCGGAGACGAAGAAGATCGCCACCAGCACCATCACCACCACGCTGGCGACGGTGGCGACGGGGTACTGCTCGAGCAGGCCGAACAGCTGCGCCTCGATGCTGCCCTCCCCCGCGAGGTCGACGCCGCCCTGCTGTTCTCTGATCGCCGAGCCGCCGAACACCGCGAACCACACCAGCGACACCAGGCTCGGCACCAGCAGCACACCCGTGACGAACTGACGAATGGTGCGGCCCCGCGAGATTCGTGCGATGAACATGCCGACGAACGGCGTCCACGACACCCACCAGGCCCAGTAGAAGATCGTCCAGGACTGCAGCCATTGGTTGACCTCGGCGCCCTCTGCACCCGTGCGCGCCGACATCATCGCGAGGTCGGCCAGATAGCTGCCCATCGATGTCGGCAGCAGGTTGAGGATGAAAACCGTTGGGCCCACCACGAATACGAATACGGCCAGCAGCACCGCCAGGACCATGTTGATGTTGGACAGCCACTGGATGCCGCGCGCGACCCCCGATACCGCCGACAACACGAAGGCCACCGTGAGCACCGCGATGATCATGACGAGGACGGCGTTTCCGGCTTCCCCGATGCCGCCGACGATCTGCAGACCACTGCGAATCTGCAACGCGCCCAAGCCCAGCGAGGCGGCCGAACCGAACAGCGTGGCGAAGATCGCAAGCATGTCGATGACCTTGCCCCACCGCCCGTTCGCGCGGGAGCCCAGCAGAGGCTCGAAGGCCGCGCTGATCAGCTGCCGCCGGCCTTTGCGGTAGACGCCGTAGCTGATCGCCAGGCCGACGACCGCGTAGATGGCCCACGGGTGCAGCGTCCAGTGGAACAACGTGGTGGCCATCGCGGTCTGCACGGCCTCGGGATCGCCCTGCCGGCCGGTGCCGGGCGGCGGCGACGCGAAGTGCGACAGCGGTTCGGCCACCCCGAAGAACATCAAGCCGATACCCATGCCGGCACTGAACATCATCGCGACCCACGACACCCCGTTGAATTCGGGCTCCTCGTCGTCGCGGCCCAGCGGAATCGCGCCGTAGCGGCCGACCGCCAGCCACAGGATGAAGACCACGAACCCCGAGGCCGTCAGCACGAACAACCATCCCGTGTTGTTCATCACCCATGTCAGGGCGCTGTCCGACGCGGTGGCCAGGGTTCGCGTGCTGAGGAAGCCCCACACCAGAAACGCGATCGCGACGACCGCGGTGACGCCGAAGACGATCCAGTCCACTCCGCGCGAGCGGGTGATGGCCTCCTCTTCGATCGGCTGATCGAGCACGGGATGGGGGACTACATCCTCCGTGGGCGACTTGAACGCCCGCCGCGTCGCTGCTTTGACTTTTCCGGTCGTCTCGTTCTCGGCACTGGTGGTCATGGTGAGCCAATTCGACCCCGGTGGCGGTGAGCGAGTCAATCCCGCAAAGGCGACAACTGGGTCACTGAGCGGCCTCTAGCAGTTCTTCCAGCGATTCTCGCAGCAGGCTCGGCAAAACGTCGACGTCGCTCATCGCGTCGCGATCGGCATTGATTCCGAAGTAGACCATGCCGTTGTAGGACGTCACCCCGAGCGCCAGTACCTGGTTGGCCAGCAAAGGCGGCACGGCGTAAGTCTCCAGCAGCTTGGTGCCGGCGATGTACATCTGATGCTGTGCGCCCGGCACGTTGGTGATCAGGAGGTTGAACTGGCGGGCCGAGAACGTCGTCGCGACGCGGATGCCCATCGCGTGCAGGGTCGGCGGCGCGAATCCCGACAGGGTCACGATGGTCCTGGCGTCGACCAGGCTGGCGGCGGTGGACGCCGATTCGGTGGTGTGCGCGATCTGAGAGAGCCGCACCACGGGGTTGGCCTCGCCCACGGGCAGGTCCACGAGGAACGGCGACACCTCGCTGATGGCCTGGCCGGGACCGGCCGCGTCGAGTTCGGCGTCGGGATACACCGACATCGGCGCCATCGCGCGCACCCTCGTCGTGGCGGTCACCGGCTCACCGCGGCTCATCAGCCAGTTGCGCAATGCGCCGGCCACCACGGCCAGCACAACGTCGTTGACATCGCAGTCGTAACGGGCCCGCACCGTGCGAAAGTCCTCGAGTCGTCCGCTGGCCACCGTGAGCCGGCGGTTGCGTGAGACGGTGGTGTTGAGCGGGCTGCTCGGCGCGGTGCCGCGCGCGACCGTACGGACCACCTCGACGAACCGGCGCCCCATATCGACCAACTGGCCCGCGTTGGTTGCGACGTCGACGACGGCGGAGCGCAGCGCACCGAACTGGTCGGCCGGGCGCATGATCCACTCGCCGACGGCGCCGAGCAACAACTGCCGATCGCTGGGCTCGCGCAACGGGATCCAGATGTCCTCGCCGAACTCCGGCGGCTTCTGGGTGCGGTCGGCGATGACGTGCCCGATCTCCAGCGCGGTCATCCCGTTCACCAACGCCTGATGTGACTTGGTGTAGAGCGCGATGCGGTTCTTGGCCAGGCCCTCGATCAGGTACATCTCCCACAGCGGCCGGGACTTGTCCAGCGGCCGCGACCCCAGCCGGGCGATGAGCTCGTGCAACTGGGCGTCGCTGCCCGGCGACGGCAACGCCGATCGGCGGATGTGATAGGTGATGTCGAAATCACGGTCGTCCACCCACACCGGCCGCGCCAGGCCGAGCGTGACCTCGCGGACCTTCTGGCGGTAGCGCGGAATCTGCGGCAGCCGTTGTTCGACCGTGGCGAGCAATGTTTCATAACTCAAGCCGCCGCGAGGTTTCCGCAGAATCGCCAGTGACCCCACGTACATCGGCGTCGACGTGTTCTCCAGGTGATAGAACGACGCGTCTGCTGCCGACAACCGGGTGACCATCGCGACGCCGCTCCTCCCCTGTGGTCCGCGTGAAAAGACCCCGCCACGCTATAGCCCGACCCCGGGGGTGCGCATCACGGGTGCGCCGGACCTCCTGCGAACCGTGCGATCATGATGGGGTCTGCGACTCTCCAGTGGACGCGTCCCATCTCGTCGACTTGCTGGAGAAGTTGTGGTGCCACCATCGCGTACCCCCGCCGGGGAAGCTCCATCCGCCCGACGGGCAGGGGTCCGAATCGGGGTCATCGAGCCCGTCGTCGACTGCGAACCCGCGCCCGTGGGAATCGGCGCCTGTCCGCCGCCGATGCCGAAAGCCCTGCGCCGCAGGCAGTCTGGCGGGCCCGGTGGGCGGGCGGTGCATCCGCAGCGGCCGGTACCGATTGCGCCCGTCCGGGAACCCGCCCCGTCGCGAGCCGCGGTCGCCTTCGCCGACGCGGCGTTGCGCCGGGTGCTCGAGGTGATCGACCGGCGTCGCCCGGTGGCCCAGTTGCGACCGCTGCTGGCGCCCGCGCTGATCGAAACGGTGCTCGCGATGACCCGTTGCCCGCATTCGGCGGCCGCCACGCTGCGCCGTATCCGGTTGCGCATGGTCGATGACGGAGGCCCGGCCGCCGAAGTGTTCGGCACCTACAGCCGCGGGCAGCGCATTCGGGCGATCGCGGCGCGGATCGCGCTCGAGGGCGACCGCTGGCGCATTGTCGCGCTGCAGATCGGTTGAGCGCCATGTTCTCAGCCGCCGAGTCTGAGCCTGTGCACGAGGTTTCATCGGTTTCTCGAGCACAAGCTCAGTTTCGAGACTTAACGCCTGCGCATCGCCTTCTCTTCGCGGGCCCGCTGGCGTTCGGCTTGGCGGCGCTCCTTGCGGCTGCCGCCACCGACCGGACGCCGCGGTGCGCCGCCGCCGTTGTCCGAACGCTGCACCTGTGCCGAACCGTCCTCCGACGGCCCGCTGTAGGTCAGCGGTCGTGATTCGTCGCCGATTCCCTTGGCGCGCAGGGCCGCCGGCTGAGCCGGCGATCCAGCTCCAGCAGGGACCGGCCGCTCCTTGGTCGCGACGCTTCCCTGGCCGCCGTCCTGCGCTTGAGCGGCGGCAGCCTCGGCGAACTCAGTCAGTCCGGCCGGTGTGGCGACCGGGGCGACCGTCGGCTGCGGCGCGGGTTCGACCGCGACGTTGAACAGGAAGCCGACCGACTCCTCCTTGAGGCCCTCGAGCATGCCGATGAACATGTCGTAGCCTTCGCGCTGGTATTCGACGAGCGGATCGCGCTGCGCCATCGCGCGCAGGCCGATGCCCTCCTTGAGGTAGTCCATCTCGTAGAGGTGTTCGCGCCACTTGCGGTCCAGCACGTTGAGCAGCACATTGCGCTCCAGCTGGCGCATCGCCCCCTCGCCGGCGATCGCCTCGATCTGCTTCTCCCGCTCGGCGTAGGCACGGTCGGCGTCGGCGATCAGTGCTTCGAGCAGTTCCTCGCGGGTCAGCTCGCCGGGCTCACCGATTGCATCGGAGTCGATCAGGTCGTGGTGGTCGATGCCGACCGGGTAGAGCTGTTTGAGCGCGGTCCAGAGCTGCTCGAGGTCCCAGTCCTCGGCGTAGCCCTCGGCGGTCGCTCCGTCGACGTACGCGGTGATCACGTCGACGAGCATCTTGCGGGCCTGCTCGGCCAGGTTCTCCCCCTCGAGGATGCGCCGCCGCTCGTCGTAGATGACCATGCGCTGCTGGTTCATCACCTCGTCGTACTTGAGGACGTTCTTGCGGACCTCGAAGTTCTGCTGCTCGACCTGGGTCTGCGCGCTCTTGATCGCGCGGGTGACCATCTTCGCCTCGATCGGCACGTCGTCGGGCAGGTTCAGCCGGGTCAGCAGCGCCTCCAGCGTCGCGCCGTTGAACCGTCGCATGAGCTCGTCGCCCAGCGACAGGTAGAACCGCGACTCGCCCGGATCGCCCTGGCGGCCCGAGCGGCCGCGTAGCTGGTTGTCGATGCGCCGCGATTCGTGTCGTTCGGTGCCCAGCACGTAGAGGCCGCCCGCGGCGATGACGTCTTCGGCCTCCTGCGCACATTCGCCCTTGACCTGGGACAGCATCTCGTGCCAGCCCTTTTCGTATTCCTCGGGCGTTTCGACGGGGTCCAGGCCGCGTTCGCGCAGCCGCTTGTCGGTCAGGAAGTCCGGGTTGCCGCCGAGCACGATGTCGGTGCCGCGGCCCGCCATGTTGGTGGCGACGGTGATCGCGCCCAGCCGGCCGGCCTCGGCGATGATCGACGCCTCCTGCTCGTGGTACTTCGCGTTGAGCACGTTGTGCGGGATGCGACGCTTGGTGAACTGGCGCGACAGGTACTCCGAGCGTTCCACGCTGGTGGTGCCGATCAGCACCGGTTGGCCCTTCTCGTACCGTTCGGCGACGTCGTCGACGACCGCGATGTACTTGGCCTCTTCGGTCTTGTAGATCAGGTCGGACTGATCGGCGCGGATCATCGGCTTGTTGGTCGGAATCGGTACGACGCCGAGCTTGTAGATCTCGTGCAGTTCGGCCGCCTCGGTCTGGGCGGTGCCGGTCATGCCTGCGAGCTTGTCGTAGAGCCGGAAGTAGTTCTGCAGCGTGATCGTGGCCAGCGTCTGGTTCTCGGCCTTGATCTCGACGTGCTCCTTGGCCTCGATGGCCTGGTGCATGCCCTCGTTGTAGCGGCGGCCGACCAGTACGCGGCCGGTGAACTCGTCGACGATGAGCACCTCGCCGTCGCGCACGATGTAGTCCTTGTCGCGCTGGAACAGTTCCTTGGCCTTCAGCGCATTGTTGAGGTAGCTGACCAGCGGCGAGTTGGCGGCCTCATACAGGTTGTCGATGCCGAGTTGGTCTTCGACGAACTCGACGCCCAGTTCGTGCACGCCGACGGTGCGTTTGCGGATGTCGACCTCGTAGTGGACGTCCTTCTCCATCAGCGGGGCCAGGCGCGCGAACTCGGTGTACCAGTTCGACGCGCCGTCGGCCGGGCCGGAGATGATCAGCGGGGTGCGGGCCTCGTCGATCAGGATGGAGTCGACCTCGTCGACGATCGCGAAGTTGTGGCCGCGCTGGACCAGGTCGGCAAGGGAGTGCGCCATGTTGTCGCGCAGATAGTCGAAGCCGAACTCGTTGTTCGTGCCGTACGTGATGTCGGCGCCGTAGGCGGTCCGCCGCTGGTCCGGGGTCATCTGCGCCAGGATCACGCCGACCTCCAGGCCGAGGAACCGGTGCACACGTCCCATCCACTCGGCATCGCGCCGGGCCAGGTAGTCGTTCACGGTGACGATGTGCACGCCCTTGCCCGACAGCGCGTTGAGGTAGGCGGGCAACACGCTGGTGAGGGTCTTGCCTTCACCGGTCTTCATCTCCGCGACGTTTCCGAAGTGCAGTGCCGCGCCGCCCATCAACTGCACCTTGAACGGCTTCTGATTCAGCACGCGCCAAGCCGCCTCGCGGGCGACGGCGAACGCCTCGGGTAGCAGGTCATCGAGGCTCGTGCCGTCGTCGACGCGCTTCTTGAACTCGGCGGTCTTGGCCCGCAGCTCGGCGTCGGTCAGCTTCTCGATATCGCCTTCCAGGGAGTCGACGTAGTCGGCCACTCCATTGAGGCGCTTGACCATGCGGCCCTCGCCGAGACGCAGCAACTTTTGCAGCACGCTAGTTCCCCTATGGGTTGAAAGTCTTGAGCTCAACCCATGGTAGGTGACATGCGGCCGGACCCGGCCGAGCTAGGCCAAGCCCCGGCCCAGGCGACCCGAATCAAGCCCCGGCTCAGGCGAGCCGAATCAGACCGTAGTCATAGGCGTGCCTGCGGTACACCACGCACGGCCGGTCGGACTCCTTGTCGTGGAACAGGAAGAAGTCGTGGCCGACCAGCTCCATCTGCGACAACGCATCGTCGACGGTCATGGGCGTGGCCGGGTGCTCCTTTTCTCGCACGATCCCTCCGGGGGCATGCTCGTCGAGCGCCGCGCCGTCGTTTTCGGACGTCGCCGTGGTCTGTGAGTCCGTTGGCGGGGTGACCGCGGTGGCCTTGGCGACCGACACCGGGGTCTTGTCGCCGTAATGGATCTTTCGGCGGTCACGCGCACGGCGCAGCCGTTCGGCGAGCTTGTCCACCGCCGACTCCATCGCGCCGTAGAAGCTGTCCGCGCAGGCTTCGGCACGGACCACCGGGCCGCGGCCGCGGGCGGTGATCTCTACGTGCTGACAGTTTTTACGTTGACGTCGGTTCCGCTCGTGGTCGAGCTCGACGTCGAACAGATGGATCGTGCGGTCGAATCGTTCCAGGCGTGACAGTTTCTCTGCGACGTAGTTGCGGAAGTGGTCGGGAATCTCGACGTTGCGGCCGGTGACTGCAACCTCGGCGCGCGGTCGGGGTTCGGGTGTCTCGTCCTCGATCACCATCGTGCGGGAGTCCAGGGATTGGCTTGACATGCTTGGCAACTCGTTTCTTCGCGGTCCGCACGCGTCAGCGTGCCCGGGTTGTCGTGGAATCCGCACCGACGGCGCTTTGCATGTCTTGCCGCTCGCCGGTGCAAGGTGTCGTCTACTCACCTCCTACCGCGTCGGCGATGGTGGCGCCTCGATCCTGAGCGCCGGCCGTGAGTCATTCACGGGTGTTGAAGCCGACGGTAGCCGCGTTCACCCGGTAGTGCCAGTGAATCCGCCGACCTGTTTTCAGTTCTTCACATCGGTCTGATATGGGGCGGGCAGGCGGCCGGTCAGGCGTGGGCCACAACCAACACTGCCGTCACGTGTGCCGCACCGGTATGCAGCACGCGGACCGATTCGGTGGCGGTCGCGCCGGTGGTGACGATGTCGTCGACGACGAGCACCTCGCCGGTGACCGGCCGGACCGCCTTGACCCGTCCCGCGATGTTTCGCTGGCGGTCGGCCGTGGACAAGCCCACCGAGTCGGCGACGAACGCGCGGGTCCGCAACGCGGGGACGACGGCCACGCCCGGCAGGTCATCCGTGGCCGTCCTTGCCATCCGGGTGACCGGGTCTCCGCCGCGCCGCCGGGCCGCCCACCTTCGGGTGGGTGCGGGGACCACCGTCAGCGGGGTGTCGACCAGTCCCCACGTGAGCAGGTGAACGAGACCGGCCCGGAGCGCTGCTGCGAGCGGTTGCAACAAGTCGACGCGGCCGTGCTCCTTGAGCGCGATGACGGCCGACCGCCGGGGTCCCGCGTAGCGCCCCAGCGAATACACCGGTACGCCAGGGTCCACTCGCGGCACGATGACGTGCGGGTCCTCGGGCCTGACCGTCAACGTCGCGGCGCAGGCGTCGCACCACCGCGTCGACGGGGCGCCGCATCCACCGCACTGCAGCGGTAGCACCAGATCCAGCATGTCGGCAGTGTGGCGGTTATCGGTGACATCGAGATGGGGTACTCCGTCGGTCATGCAAGACCAGCGGGAGTCGTTCATCGTTGATTGCCTGTCGACGGCGTTCGCCGATCTGATGGAGGCCGACGCGGATGCGTTCCGCACGAAGTTCCGCAAGATGGCGGCCGATCCGTTCGCGTTCTACCGCGGCAGCGCCTGCGTGTTCTACGCCGACGTGGCGCGCCGCGATGATCGGTGGGCTGACGAACGCACGAGCCGCGTGTGGATACAAGGCGATCTGCACACCGAGAACTTCGGCACCTACATGGACGGCGCAGGCAAGTTGATCTTCGACGTCAACGACTTCGACGAGGCCTACATCGGGCACTTCACCTGGGACGTGATGCGCTTCGCCGCCAGCGTGGCGCTGATGTGTTGGCAGAAGGCGCTGTCGGATCATCAGATCAGCAGTCTCATCGACACGTTCGTGCGCTCCTACGTCGACCAGGTGCGGTGGTTCCTCGGCGCCGACGACGACTCGAGCTTCTCGCTGAATCTCGACACCGCGCGCGGTGCCGTGCTGTCGGCGTTGCAGAGCGCCCGGTTGTCCACCAGGGCCGAGATGTTGGACCGTCTCACCGCGGTCGACGATTGGGACCGACGCTTCCGGGACGCCGCAGGCGTGCGACGGCTCGACGACGCCGAACGCGAAAAAGTGGAGGCCGCCTTCGCCACGTATCTCGACACCATCCCGAAAACCAAGCGCTTTCAAGGCATCACCTACGACATCAAGGACGTGATCGGCAAGACCGGCCACGGAATCGGCAGCGCCGGCCTGCCCACCTACACGCTGCTGATAGAAGGATTCAACCAGGCGTTGGACAATGACGCGGTGCTGTCGATGAAGCAGGGCAACGTCGCTGCGCCCAGTCGCGTCGTCGACGCCAGCAGCCTGGGGAAGCACTTCCACCATCACGGCCACCGCACCGCGGTGTCTCAACGCGCGCTGCAGGCACACGCCGATCCGCTGCTCGGCTACACCGACATCGACGGCGTCGGCTTCGTCGTCAGCGAGATATCGCCCTACGAAGCCGATCTGGACTGGAGCGAGCTGACCGAGCCGGACGAACTGGCCGAAGTGATCGAGCAGCTGGGCCGGGCGGTGGCCAAGGTGCACTGTGTCGGTGACGTCGACAGCGATCAGAAGGTGGTCGAGTTCCAGACCGAGGACGCCATCGATGCGGCCATCGGCGACCGAGTCGACGAATTCGCCTCGGACATGGTGAGGTTCGGGCTCGAGTACGCGGCCACCGTGCGCGACGATCACCGGCATTTCGTCGAGGCGTTCCGGGAAGGCCGCATCCCGGGGGTGTCGTCGACCTAACGCGGGGCGACGATCCCGTTGTCGTAGGCGTAGACGATGGCCGCGGCGCGGTCCCGCAGACCGAGTTTGACGAAGATGCGGCCGATGTGGCTCTTGACGGTGACGCCCGAGATGAACAGCTCCTCGGCAATTTCGGAGTTGGAGCGGCCCTTGGCGATCAGGGTCAGGACATCGGCCTCGCGTGCGGTCAGCTCCGCGAGCGCGGTGCCGCGCGGCGGCTGGGCGGCACTGCGGTAGGTCGCCAATACCCGGGCGGTCACCGCCGGGTCGAGGTAGCTGTCCCCGCGGGCGACGGCCCGGACGGCGCGAATCAGCTCCTCGGCCGACGAGTCCTTGAGCACGAAACCTGAAGCGCCGGCGCGCAGCACGCCCGAAAGCAGTTCGTCGTCGTTGAAGGTGGTCAACGCGAGCACCGGTGGACCGCCGCCGGCGCAGAGCATCCGGGTGGCCTCGATTCCGCCGACGCGCCGCATCCGCAGATCCATGACGACGACGTCGGGACTGTGGCGGGCGACGGCGGCGGGCACCTCGTCGCCGTCGGAGCATTCCGCGACGATCACGAAGCCGTCCTTGCGGCGCAGAATGCGGCGCAGGCCCGACCGCACCAGGTCCTGGTCGTCGACCAGCAGGACCGCGATCGGTGCGACGTCCCCGGTCACGATGGACACCAGGGTGGACGCCAACCACTTACTTCATCGAGCGGGATGTCGGCGTGCACTGTCCACCCGTCCTGCGACGGTCCGATTTCGATGCGCCCGCCCAGCAATTCGATGCGCTGGCGCATTCCCCGCAGCCCCCGCCCTTCGCCCGCCGGGGTGGCGACTGCGACAGGCAGTTGATTGACGACGGTCAACGCCGCCGAGGTTCGCGAGATCGCCAGAGAGACCGTAGATTTTGCGTCAGGGGCATGCTTGGCGACGTTGGCAAGCGATTCCTGGGTGATCCGGTACAGCGCCAAACCCACCGCTGCCGACGCCCGATCCAGCCTGCCATCGACGTCAAGGTCCACCTGAAGTCCCGCGCGTCGAAACTCCTCGACAAGGCTTGGGATCTCGATCGCACCCGGCTCCGGTGCGGGCTTCATCGGTGCGCCGTCGAGCAGGCCGACGGTGCGGCGGATGTCGGCCATCGCTTGGCGGCCGAGTTGTTCGGCCTGCTCGAGAGCGTCTATCGCGTCATCGACATCCCGGTCTTGCTGCAGTCCGCGACGGGCCGCGGTGGTGTGCAGCAGCGTCACCGACAGGGAATGCGCGATGACGTCGTGCACCTCGCGCGCGATGCGCCGCCGCTCGTCGGCCGCGGCGTGCTCGGCGAGCTGATCCTGTGCCTGCTGTTGCTTGATGATCAGCTGCTGCTGGGTGTGCATGAGAAAGCCCACCAGCCAACCCATTCCGACAAAGCTCAGATACAGCGCGATGACGTCGAGTCGGTCCAACGCCGACGCGGTGACGAGCACCGCGGCTGCGACTGCGGTCGCCACGAGACCACCGAGCATGTTCGTGAGCGCCCCGACCACCCCGACCGTCAGCACCAGCAGCAGCGGCGAGAAGTCGGCGGGGACCGGCGTCGAGGTGGCAAACAGGAAGATCGCGGTGGCCGCTGTCCCGGAAGCACAAAGCACCGGAGCTTTGAACGTTGTCTGGGCGCCGAGGAGAATGAAAAGGGCGAACGGTGCGACGGCGACCGCGATCGCGAGCAGCGTCGCCGGTAGATCCGTGGCCGGCCGTTGCAGCGCCGCGATCAACACGATGCCGACGATGCTGACATCGGTGAAGATCACGAAGGCCCAATTGAAACCGAGCGGGACCAGCTCACCCCTTCGGCGAATCCACTCTCGCACGTAGGCCGTCGCCGCGCGCAGCATCGTTCGATCGTAGAAGACCCCACCTACCTGGTACATCATCCCGCGGTAGGTACCCGGCTTCCGACCCTGGTAGGAGACGAGAACCGGCCCCTGGCACGACGCGCGAAGACACCGCACCTTCGTAGCGTCGAAGCCATGACATGGTCAACATTGCACGAACGCATGGCCTTCATGGCCGACATGATCGACCACGCCGGCACCGATCCAGAGGGTGCTCTTGTGTTGAACGGCAGGGCTTCCGAGGTGGATCGGCTCTTCGGCGGCGAAGAGGGCCTGTTGCTCTCGTTGCGCCACCGGTGGATCACGATGCTGACGGCGAAGCTGGATCAAGCCGCCCATGACGACATTTCGGCCGCACAAGCACGTGCCGACCTGGCCGCCGCCCATCCCGGATTGCGGGCGCTGCTCGATGCGGCGGCGCGCCGATCGGTGCGGGTGCGTGCCCTCGAACACGGTGAGCAGCGCATCGTCGATCTCTACACCGTTCCGGGCAGTGCTCAGACGGTGGCCTGAGGTGGCGGAGCGGCTGGCACATCTCACGAGCCGCTACGCCATCTGGGTCATCGTCGTCTGGGTCGTCGCCGCGGGCGCCGCAAACCTCGCGGTGCCGCAGCTGGAACGGGTGGTGCAAACTCACTCCCGTTCCTTCATGCCCGCCCAGGCGCCCAGTTCGGTCGCCGCGGTGCAAGGCGCCACGCTGCTCGGCGAGAGACCCAGCAACAACCTCAATTACGTTGTCCTAGAGGCTGAACGACCCCTCGGCGCCGACGATCGCGAGTTCTACCACCGGCTCGTCACAAGCCTGCGCGCCGACGACGAGCATGTGTATGCGGTGACCGACCTGTGGTCCGACCCCGCAACGGCCGCCGGAGCCCAGAGCGCGGACGGTCGCGCAGTCACTGTCATGACGCGGCTATCGGGGATGCTCGGGACCTCTCGAGCGGCCGACGCCGTAGACGCACTGCGCAGCATCGTGACGGGACTCGACCCGCCGGACGGCTTGCGGGTCTACGTCACCGGTCCCGGTGCCACCATCGCCGATGAGTTCCGCGCGATCGACCGGCAGATGCTGGGCATCACCGCGGCGACCGTCGCGCTGATTCTGCTTCTCTTGCTGATCGTCTACCGATCACCGGTCGGCGCCGCGATTCCGCTGATATCGGTGGGCCTCGCCCTCGCGGTGGCGCGACCGATCGTGGCCGCACTCGGCGACGCCGGACTCGCCGAGGTGTCGTTGTTCTCCGTTGCGTTGCTGGCCGCGATGATGCTGGGCGCGGGCACCGACTACGCGATCTTTCTGATCGGGCGCTATCACGAGGGCAGGCGGCGTGGTGATCCGTCGACGGCCGCACTGGTGAACGCCTACCGGGGGGTCGCGCCCGTCATCGTGGGTTCGGCGCTGACCATCGCAGCGGCGCTGACGAGTCTGAGTTTCGCGGAGATCGGGATGTTTCGCAGCACCGGACTCCCTTGTGCAGTCGGCGTTCTGGTGGCCATGCTGGCGTCGATGACGCTGACCCCGGCATTGATCGCGCTCGCCGGCCGCCGTGCCCGGCTGGAACCCCGCCCCTCAACGAGCGCACGGCGGTGGCGGCGGATCGGTGTGCACGTGGCACGTTGGCCCGCTCCGATCCTGATCGCCAGTGCCGCACTGATCGTCGTCGCCGCCATTCCCGTTGCGGGGCTGCGGATCGGGTGGAACGAGCCGGCGGCGACTCCGGCGGAGACCGAATCGAACCAAGGCTACGCCGCCGCCGACCGCCACTTCGGGGCCAACCACCTGCTGGCCACGGTTGTCAACGTCGCCGCCCCACACGACATCCGCAACCCCGCTGGGCTGATCGCCGTCGAGCGGATCACCCGGCAGATCATGGCCATACCGGGCGTGCGGATGGTGCAGTCGGCGAGTCGCCCGGCGGGCACGGTGCCCGACGAGGCCACGCTCAGCGGGCAGGCGGGCATCATCGGTGAACAATTCGCCGCCATGATCGATCGCCTCACCGAACGGCTGGGCGGCATAGCGGAGCTCGACAATGCGCTGGCATCGATGAGCACCGCGGTCGATCAGCTGTCACACGGTCTGCAGGGCAGCGCCGCGGGGCTGCGCCGGATGGGGGCGGCAGCCGCCGACATGCGGGCGGGAATGTCGGGTTTGCAGACAAACGTCACGACGGTGTCGGGATACCTCGACCCGCTCCGTGGTTTCGTGTCATCGACACCGAACTGTCCGGCCAATCCGATCTGTTCTGTTGTCGCCCGAGTGGTGCAACCCGCCGACGACGTCATCCGAAGTTCGGCCCAATTGACCACCGGGGCAACCAAACTCACCGATGGGTCCGCCGATGCCACTCAGGCGCTGACGGCTCTGCCGCCGGCAGTGGATGCGATGAGCGCCCAGTTGCGACAGGCCCGCGCCGCGACTGCCGATCTCGCGTCGCTGACGACGTCGTTGGGTCCGCAGTTGCGCGAGCTGACCGACTATCTGCAAGAGGTCGCCACCGCGTTTCGGGGTAGCGCAGCAGGCGGGTTCTATATGCCGCAGCGCGCGCTCGCCGATCCGGCGCTGCGTTCGGCGCTGGACCAACTGATGTCCGACGACGGGCGCGCCACCTACCTTCTGGTCTACGGCGACGGGCACGAATGGAGCGGCGACGGCGCCCACCGGGCCACGCAGATCGAGACGGCCGTCCGGGAGGCAACCAAGGAAGGCACGCTCAAACCCACTGCCGTGCACATCACCGGCGTAGGTCCGGCGACCGCCGATCTGCAGCGACTGGTCGACGGCGACACGACCATGCTGATGGCGGTGACGTTGGCACTCATCTTCGGAATCGTTGCGCTGCTGTTGCGCAGTCCGGTCGCCGGCATCGTCGTGGTGGGCACCGTCGCGGTGTCGTATGCGGCCGCGCTCGGCGCCAGCGTCGTCATCTGGCAACACCTGTTGCACCACGACCTGCACTGGGCGGTGGCGCCGATTTCTTTCATCGCGCTGGTTGCGGTCGGTGCTGACTACAACCTGTTGCTGGCCATGCGGATTCGCGAGGAGGCGCATGCCGGGCCGGGCACCGGGATTGTGCGGGCATTCGGCGCCACGGGCGGCGTGGTCACGACGGCGGGCCTCGTCTTCGGTATCACGATGTTCGCGTTGGCCGGCAGCAGCGTGCTGAGCATCGCGCAGATCGGCATCACCATCGGCGTGGGTCTGCTGCTCGACACGCTCGTCGTGCGTACGTTCGTGCTGCCGTCGCTGGTGGCGCTGCTCGGCCGGTGGTTCTGGTGGCCGACCGTGCGATTGGTCAACCCGCGACCTTCGCCGATTTCTGCACCAGGGTCGTGAGCGTCTCGAATGGGTCAGCCGGGCAACACGGGTTCGGCACCCGCCACCATCAGCGGACGCACTTCGGCCCACGCCGGGTCGTCCTCGGCCACCGAGCCGGACAGTTGCATGATCCCGCGCGCATCGGCCACGTACACGGTCGACGGGTTGGCCGCCACGGTGGTGACGGGCATCAGCAGGTTGCGGCTCGGCCCGTCGGAGTTGACGCCGTCGAGGTTGACGTAGGACACCGGATGCTGGGGATCGGTCCGGCTGACCACGATGTCGTCGCCGGTGCGCCACGACAGCGAAACCACCGTGTCGCGTAGGCCGAAGCCGAGCCGCCGCGGGTAGGTCAGCGCGAAGCCACCGCCCGGCGTCTGCTCGACGCCGGCCAGGATCACCCGGCCCTCGATGACCATCGCGGCGCGGGTGCCGTCGCGGGAGAGCTGCAATTCGGTGATCGGGCCGGGAAACTTGGTCGACACCAGCGTGGAGTCGACCGGGATGCGCGCCGGCTGGCCCGAGGCGTCCTGGATGACGCGCACCACGTTGTTGCCGTCGATCACCACCCACACCGCGTTGTCGAGAGCCCAGCTCGGGCGCGAGAGCTCTCTGGCGTCGAGCACCTGTGAGGCGTTCCCGCCGAGCGCACCCACCCACATCGACGACGCCATGTCGGGTGCGCCGGCGCGCAACGTGACGATCGACGCGACCTCCTGCCCCGTGCGGGACACCGCAGCCGCGGTCTGGTTCGGCATCTGCCCGAACGGCCCGGGAACTCGGGGCGCCCGCTGACCGTCGAGGGCGACGAGCGAGCCGCCCACCAGCGCGTGCAGACCCGCCGCGACGCCGGAGGCCGCTCCCGGATCGGTGGCCGCCACGTCGGACGTCTCCCACCCGTCGGCGAACCGCTCGTCGAGGGGCACGCTGTCGGCGTTGATCACGTACGGCCCGTTGATACCGGCGCGGGACAGTGTCCAGATCAGCTGCGCGGCAAGCAGTTGCCTACTGTGCGGGTCGGTGGTGGACAGATTGTCCAGATCGATCCGAGCCCCGCCGTATCCGCGGCCGACGCCCGTCTTGCCGCCGTCGGCTCGGGTCACCGGACCGCGAAGTTTCAGCGGCGGCTCGAGCAGGTTTCGAACCGTCTTGGTCATCTCCGGACGCGGCCCGGCGATCAGCTTGCTCACCAGTTCGGTGGCCAACTGGTCGGGATCGGACACCGCGACATAACGGGGGTCGGGCACCACGGTGCTGCCCGTCGGGTCGACGAAGTACAGGGTGTTGCGCTTGTAAGTGGCCTGAAACTGTTGCCAGTCAAGGAAAACGCCGTTGGGCAACTTGTCGATGCGCCAGCCGTCCGGCGTCTTCACCAGCTCGATCGGGCCAGGGTCGGGCAGCGCACCCTCCCCGGTCTCGAAAACTCCCATGTCCGACAGTGACCCCAGGATGTCGGCACGCATGGTCACCGAAACCCGCTCGGGGCCACGGGTTTCGACGAACACCACGTTGTCGATCAAAAGCGCGCTGCCCGCGTCATCCCAAGTACGAGACGCGGATTCGGTGAGGAACTGGCGTGCCGCCAGGTGCCGGTTCGAGGGGTCGGCCGTGGCTTTGAGGAATTCGCGCAGCAGCACATCGGGGTCCATGCCCGGCGTCGGTTTGGGCAGGCTGGGCGGGGCGGGGCGATCGACCGTGCCGATGGCTTGCGGCGACGACGAACTCGGGACGCCCGCGCAGCCGGCAAGCACCACCGCGAGCAGCCACACGACGGCCAGCAGCCGCCTCACACGGACTCCTGGGCGGGTTCGCGATCGCGGGTGCGTCGCGACGACGCCTCGGGGGCAACAGGTTTCATCGGCAGTGGACTGGCCGTGACCTTGTGCCCCCGGACGAGCGGCAGCGTGAGGCGGAAACACGCGCCCTTGCCCGGCTCGCCCCAGGCTTCCAGCCTGCCCTGGTGCAAGCGGGCGTCTTCGATGCTGATCGCCAAGCCGAGACCGGTGCCGCCGGAACGCCGTACCCGCGACGGATCCGACCGCCAGAACCGGCTGAACACCAGCTTCTCCTCGCCCGGTCGCAGTCCGACGCCGTAATCGCGGACGGTGACCGCGACGGTGTCCGCGTCGGCGGCCATGCGAATCCGGACCGGCTTGCGCTCGGCGTGGTCGATGGCGTTGGCGATGAGGTTTCGCAAGATGCGCTCGACGCGCCGCGGATCGACCTCGGCGATGACTTCCCGCGCGGGCATGTCGACGATGAGCTCGACGTCGGCATCCTGAGCGAGGTGCCCGACGTTGTCCAGCGCGCTCTGCACCGTCGACCGAAGGTCCACCGACTCGACGGACAGTTCGGCGACGCCGGCGTCGTGGCGCGAGATCTCGAGCAGGTCGTTGAGCAGGGTCTCGAATCGGTCGAGCTCGCTGACCATCAGCTCGATGGACCGGCGCAGCGCGGGGTCGAGGTCCTCGCTGTGGTCGTGGATCAGGTCGGCGGCCATGCGCACCGTCGTCAGCGGGGTGCGCAGCTCGTGGCTGACGTCGGAAGTGAACCGGCGCTGCAGATTGCCGAACTCCTCCAGTTGGGTGATCTGGCGGTGCAGGCTCTCGGCCATGTCGTTGAAGGACACGGCGAGGCGGGCCATGTCGTCCTCGCCGCGCACCGGCATGCGCTCGGTGAGATGGCCTTCGGCGAACCGCTCGGCGATCCGCGACGCCGAGCGCACCGGCAGCACGATCTGGCGTGCGACCAGCAAGGCGATCGCGGCGAGCAGGCCGAGCAGCACCACCGCGCCGGTGGCCATCGTGCCGCGCACCAGCGCGATCGTGGATTCCTCGTTGTTCAGCGGAAAGATCAGGTACAGCTCCAGGTTCGTCACCGGCGAGGACGTCGGGCTGCCGACGATCAGGGCAGGTCCCGAGAAGCTGTCGGTGTGCACGGTCGCGTACTGGTAGCTGACCTGGCCGGCCTTGACGAATTCGCGCAGCGCGTTGGGCACCTGCTGGACCGGCCCAGCCGCGGTCGCCGCGCGCGGGCCGTCCCCCGGCACCAACAGAACGGCGTCGAAGGTGCCCGCCAGCCCAGGGTCGGCGTCGGCGGTGCGGTCGATCAAGGTGTTGCGCGCGAGCTGCAGGCTGCTGTCCAGCGATCGGGTCTCTTCGCCGCCCACGATGCCGCTGACCGTGGAGCGGGCGCGGTCGATCTCCTCGGTGGCGGCGCGCACCTTCACCTCGAGAATGCGGTCGGTGATCTGGCTGGTCAGCACGAAGCCGAGCACCAGGATGACCGCCAGCGACAGCCCGAGCGTCAACGACACCACGCGCAGCTGCAGGGAGCGCCGCCAGGCGAGGCTCAGCGCCCGACCCAGCGCGCCCAGGCCACGTACCAGCGGTGCCGATCGACGATGGATGCGTCGCCTCGAGCTGAAGATCACGGCGACCGCCGAGCGGTCAAAATGACGGGGTCCACCCTGGCGGTGGAGATCGTCACCGCCGAGCGGTGAAGGATCACGGCCACCGCCGGGCGGTGAATCTCATGACCACGGCCGAGCCGTGCGGGATCACGGCCACGGCCGAGCCGTGTGAGATCACGGCGGTCCGGCCTTGTATCCCACTCCTCGAACAGTCAGCACCACCTGCGGGTTCTCCGGGTCCTTCTCGACCTTGGCGCGCAGGCGTTGGACATGCACGTTCACCAAACGGGTGTCGGCGGGGTGCCGGTATCCCCACACCTGTTCGAGCAGCACATCACGAGTAAACACCTGCCGCGGTTTGCGTGCCAGCGCCACCAGTAGGTCGAACTCGAGCGGCGTCAGCGAGATCTGTTCGCCCTGCCGGGTGACCTTGTGCGCCGGCACGTCGATGTCGACGTCACCGATGGACAGCATTTCGGCGGGCTCGTCCTCGTTGCGCCGCAGCCGGGCGCGGACGCGGGCGACGAGCTCTTTGGGCTTGAACGGCTTCATCACGTAGTCGTCCGCGCCCGACTCCAACCCCAGCACCACGTCCACGGTGTCGGTCTTGGCGGTGAGCATGACGATCGGCACACCGGAATCGGCACGCAGCACCCGGCACACGTCGATCCCGTTCATGCCGGGCAGCATCAAGTCGAGCAGCACCAGGTCGGGCCGCAGTTCGCGGACTGCAGTGAGCGCTTGGGTGCCGTCACCGATGACCGCGGTGTCGAAGCCTTCGCCCCGCAGCACGATGGTGAGCATCTCGGCCAGCGAAGGGTCGTCGTCGACAACCAGAATCCTTTGCCTCATGGAGTCCATGGTGTCACCGAATTGCGATAAACCCCGGCTACCACACGGCGCGTTTCGCAGTTGACCGGCGAAGAGGGTCGGTGCGGCCTATCGGCCGGCCAGTTGCGCCGCGAGCGCAGCGGCATCGACGTCGGGTCCGGCGGTCTCCCAGCGGCCGCACCAGCCACCGGCGGCCAGCGCGGTATAGACGTCGGAGGTCCGCTGCTGTAGCCCGCCGTCGCGTTCATAAGCGTCTTTGGGCCGGTCGGCCTCGGTGTTGGCGCGGTGTTCGGCCCGCCTTGCCGCCAGTTCGGTCGGGACGGCCAGCAGCACCTGGGCATCCGGTCTCGGCAGTGCGAGCCGCTCGTACTCGAGGACCCGCACCCAGTCGACGACCTCCCCGTCGGCACCCTGGTGCAGGCGCGCAGCGCTGTAGGCGGCGTTGGACGCGACGTAGCGGTCGAGGAGCACCACGTCGTAGGCGGCCTGCAGGCGCTCGATCTCGGCACGGGCGCGCGCCCGGTCGAGCGCGAACAGCACCGCCATCGCGTAGACCGAATCCGCCAGGTCACCGTGGGCTCCGTGCAGCGCCTCAGCGGCCATATCGGCCTCGACGGAGTGGCCGTAGCGCGGAAACGCCAGGCTGGTCACCGTTCGGCCGGCGGCCTCGAATGCCGTGCGCAGGCCGTTGGTCAGCGTCCGCTTGCCGGCACCGTCGACACCCTCGATCACGATGAGCACGCGGCGAGCGTAGCCGGACCCGCCGATGAGTTCCGTCAGCACCGATGGTCTGTTCAGATGAGCATCGACACATCCGGGAGGAAGAAAGATGACACGGAACCGGATTGCCGGCGACAGTCCGGCGACACACGCGGTGAGCACGCGCGAACAGTGGCGAGCCGCCTACGAGCGGCAGCTGGCGAAGGAGAAGGAGCTGACCCGACGGTCCACTGAGCTCGCCCGGGAACGTCAGGCACTGCCCTGGGTGCGGGTCGACAAGCAGTATCTGTTCGACACCACGGCCGGGCAGCGAACGCTCGCCGAGTTGTTCGACGGTCGTTCACAGCTGATCGTGCGGCACTTCATGCATGGGCCGAAGACTCCGGAGGGCTGCCCGGGGTGCACGTTCGAAACCGACAACCTGGTCGGCGCGGTGCCGCATCTGGCGCACCGGGACGTGACGTTCATCCTCTCGTCGCGGTCGCCGCTGCCTGTCCTCACCGCGTACAAGCAGCGGATGGGTTGGGACATCGAGTGGGTGTCCTCTGGCGGCACCGACTTCGACGCCGACTTCTTCGAGTACATGCATGTTCCGACGGCACGCCGCGACTACGGGTCGGGTAGCGGGAGCATGCTCGACGTCATGGAGTTGATGGCGCTGAGCTGCTTCGCGCTGGAGGATGGAGTCGTCTACCACACGTACTCGACCTACGACCGCGGCACCGAGGCCCTTAACGCGACGTGGCAACTCTTGGACCGGGCGCCGAAAGGGCGTGGCGAGGACTTCTCTGACTGGCCGCGCAAGCGCGACGAATATCCGGCGTAGCAGCGGCTCCGCGGGCGTTGCGCCCGCAGTCAAACCTCGTGTTCCGCCGGATCGGCGGCGGTCGCGTCCGAAGTCGTTGCAACCGTTGCAGATTCGTGAGCCGCCGTGCTCCGAGCGTAGAGCAAAGTTAGGTCACAGCGGGTTACGCCGGCGTGACGTAACGTGCGGCCTCTGCAGCATGGTCGGCAGCGACGTATACGTCGTAGCGTTGGGCTTCCAAGGTCTGAATACTCGAGAAGTCCCGGCTGCCCCGAGTGGACCAATGGGCGACGAAGCCGAACACAGCACCCCAGAACGCGCCGATGACCAGCGCGATCAAGACGACCCATATCCATAACGGACCAACCGCGAAGATCGCGAAGAGCAGGCCGATCAACAGGCCGAACCATGCACCGCTGCCGGCGCCCGCCAGCGCGGCCTTCCCGTTCGTCATCCGGCCGGTCACGCGTTCGACCGTTCGTACCCCGTCGCCCACGATGCTGACGTGGGCCACCGGAAAGCCGCCGTCGGACATGCGGTCCACCAAGTGTTGCGCGTCGGGGTAGTTGTCGAACGACGCGATGACCTCGCGCCTGGCCGACGCGGCGGCGGGTTGATCGGACGGGCGGTGTGGGGTGGTCATTGTCTTGTCCCTCCAGACGTGTGGATACCGCGAACGGGTACCCGCCGCCGTGAACGCGTATTCGTCATGGGGACGGGCAGATTGCCGAGCGGTCCATCGCGGTTGACGCGCCATCCCGCTTCACCCATGGGACAGAGAAACTCCGCCGACCGGCCGACAGCGATGGTGCCCTGCATGAAGTGCGCCGTATGGTCGCCGAATGACCTACTCCATCGTCGCTCGTGACGCCCGGACCGGCCTGATGGGCGTCGCCTGCCAATCTCAGGCGTTCGCGGTGGGCAGCAGCGTTCCGTGGGCGATGTCCGGCAGCGGGGCGATCGCTACCCAGTCGATGGGTGAACCCATGTACGGCGAACTAGGTCTGGACATCCTGCGCTCGGGGCTGACCGCAGGCGAGGCGCTGACCGCGTTGCGCAGCGTGGACGCGAATCCTGAACGCCGCCAGGTGGCAATGATCGACACCTGCGGCAACATCGCTGTCTACACCGGCGAAGCGTGTGTCCCCGCGGCCGGTCACCTCGAGGGCAATGGCTGCGTGGCCCTCGCGAACATGGTTGTGTCAGAAGCCGTCTGGGAGGCCATGGTCGACGCTTGGGAGCACACGGAGGCATCGGTGCCGGCGCGGCTGGCCCGGGCACTACATGCGGCAGAAGACGAAGGCGGTGACATTCGCGGCAAGCGCTCAGCGGCGATGGTCGTAGTCGATCCGACCACGACCGGTCGGCCGTGGCACGACCGCCTGGTCGATCTGCGTGTCGACGACCACGAGGATCCGCTCGGCATGCTGGATCAGCTTCTCGCGCTCAATACTCGCTACCACAATGCCGTGGAAGCATTCGATCTCGCACTTGGCGGCAACACCCAAGACGCGCTCGCCAGACTCGACGGGGCACCTGCTCCGGATCCCTTGCGGGATCCCGACATCGCGTTGTGGACCGCACTTGTGTTGGCACTGGCCGGCCGTGAGGACGACGCCGCCCGTGTGCTGGCCGGGTTGTCGTCGGCTGCACCCCAGTTTCTCGAAGCTGCTCGCCGCTTCGACGAGGTGCGGCTTCTTCCCCCGAACACGCCCGTCATCCGGTTGCTCGACGAACTACAGCGCTAGCGTCCCGCGGACACGACGCTCTAGAAGCGCCCGCAATTGGAAGCGGTCGGTTTGCCGTTGAACCGGTCGGCGATCCACTGCATCGCCGGTTCCCCGTCGACGAGCATCGGCAGCGCGTGATTGACCATCGCTTTGTTCAGAAACGGCGGTTGCTCGTTGGTACGCGCCTCGACGTCGGCGCCCTGGGCGCACCAGTCGCGACCGAGCTGCATCGCCGGCGCCCAAGGAACCAGCGGATCGAACCGGTTCGCGTTGATCAGCACCGGGGCATTGGGTTTCATGCGCCCCAGCCTCTGTTCGTCGAACAGCGACTTGAACGGCTCCTTTTCGACGAGCGCGAATATGTCCTGGTTGAAGTAGGGCTGCAGGTGTCGAAACATGAATTTCGTGAGCGTCTCGGCGACGCACTGGTCTTGCACCTTGAAGAGCATGTCAGCGCCGCGCGGGGTCAGCGTCGCCCTGATCGCTTCCTCGTGTTCGGGGTAGGCCGCCATCACCCCATTCAGCGCATAACCCACGGCTCCGATCAACATGCTGCCGTCGATGAACGGGAACAGCGCCTTGAGGTCGGCCGGCGGCGCGCCGGCGTAGGAGCCGACCACGTGGAGTTCGGGCGCGTATGACGACGCCATCTCGGCTGCAGATGCCGCCGCGCCCCCGCCCTGCGAGTAGCCCCAGAACGCAACGGGCCCATGCTGAGTCAGCGACGTGCCGGGTAAACGCTTGGCGGCGCGCGCCGCGTCGAGCATCGCGTGGCCCTGCGACACCCGATTCGCATAGGTGTGCAGCCCCGGGGTGCCCAAGCCCTCGTAATCGGTCATGACGATCGCGAAGCCGCGCGCGACCATCGTCGCGACGAACAGCTCTTCGTAGTTGAAAGCCAAATCGAGGTAAGGCGACCAATGGATGCCCTGATTGAACTGTCGAGACGGTGCGCACTGGTCGCCTTGCCCTTGCGTTCCGGGACCGTAGACGATCAGCGGGCGCGTCCCCTGCCCCGGCCAGGGGACGTGCGGCTCGAAGTAGGTGCCGGTGACGACGTTCGGGTTTCCGCGAGCGTCGTTGCTGCGGTACATGATTCGTGTCCCGTCGGCCATGATCATGCCGAGTTGACCCGATGGCTCCAACACCAGCCGGGACGGCTCCGAGCGGACGACGTCGCCAGGTTGGCCCGGCGGCAACGGATCTGGCGGAGTGTAGAACGCCTGGTACTCGTCCTCGTTGAAGTACGGATGATGGTCGTCGATGGTCGGGTCGTCGGCTGCCGCCGTCGCCATTCCCGTAGTGAGGAAGAAGCTCAACAGTGCGACGACAACCCGGAATCCCCGACCCACGGCGCGAACGTTAACAGTTCGGCAACGGCCGGGGGCGCGAAGACGAGCACCGAAACGGAGCCTGGGCGAGCACAACGGCGGGGCGACCAAGTTGGTGTCAAGAGCCATTGCCCGCGTGTGAGATACTGGTGGCGTTTAGCTGGCTGTGTCCGTGCCGGGCCTCCCCTACCTGTGGTCGATCCGGCATTTGTGCTGTTGAGGGGCGATTTTGAGCGAGTTGCAAGTTGATGAGGCGACCGTCGCTGCGGTAGCTGGCGATTTGCGCGCGGTTGCAGAGGAGACGCGGTCAGGCCTGTCTGGCCTCGACGGGCAGTTGTCGCGCCTGCTCGGTTCCGGCTGGACCGGTCAGGCCGGCTCGGCGTTCGGTGACGTGTGGCAGCGCTGGCACGAGGGCGCGGCGCAGTTGCTGGGCGGCCTGGACAAGATGGCGGCGTTGCTCGACGACGCCGCCGAGGCGTACCACCAGACCGATACCTCCGGCGGGGACGCGATCGATTCGGCGGGTATGTGATGGCGAGCTTCAGCGTGGACCTGCCGGCGTTGCTGGCGTCCGTCGACCAGATGTCGGCCTTTCATGGTCAGCTCGAGCAGTCGCTGTCGCGCGTCCGGGCGTCGGCAGAGTCGCTCGGGCTGTCGTGGCACGGGGACGCGGCCAGCGCGCAGCAGTCGGCGCAAGCCCAGTGGAACAGCGGGGCCGAGGAGTTGCGTGCAGCGTTGGCGCAGCTGCGCGACATCGCCGAACAAGCGCACGGCAACTATTCAGAGGCCGCGAGGATGAATACCCAGATGTGGTCGTAGGTTCGCGTGGCACCGATAACTGTTGATCCGGAGGTACTTTCGGGTGCCGGCGAGTCGATCAGCTCGGTGGGCGACGAAATCGCCACAGCGGTGAGCACATTGACAGCGAGCCTGTCCGGTGGCGCGCGGTCTGGAACCGATCCGGCTGGAGCGGTGTTCGGGCATTCCTATCAGCAACTGGCCCAGGGGCTGCTGGATGCGGGCGCGGAGGCGGTCAACGCGGGTCGCAGCGTGGGTTTCGGTGTGCAGATGTCGGCAACGAACTATTCGCGTGCCGATGCAGCGTCGACAATCGGCGGTGCTGCAACCGCATTGGCTCCGCCCGATACGCCTGCAGAATTCAGTGCGCCCGCCGCACCGTCCGCACAAGGCGGTGGGGTTCCGCCACCGTTGTTGTGGTCGGTGATCCAGTCGTTCATCCCCGATGTGTGGCCGGACGGGGATCCGGCCTCGCTGCGCAGCACCGGCAATGCGTGGCAGACCTTCGCGACCGCTATTGGCGGCATCGCTGGACACCTCACTGGACCGTCGGGAGTTGTTGGCAGCCAACAGATTCCCGAGGGCGGCGCGATGACGACGGCCATCACCAAGCTGACGGAAAGCCTCAACAACATCGCCACCGAGGCGGGGAATTTGGCGACGCAGACGCTGGAATTCGCCGATGACGTCGAGAACACGCAGAACGCCATCCGGGACCTGCTGGACCGGGTCTCACCGTCGGGATTCCTCGACGGTCTGAAAGCGGTGTTCTCCGGCGACGCCCTCGAAGAGCTCAAGGAAGTCGCCGACGACGTCAAGACGGTGCTCGGCGGGTACGGACGCCAGGCAGAGGCGCGGCGCGACGTGCTGCAGATCGCGATGGGCGCCGTTGATGACGCGATCGTTTCAGTGGAGCAGTGGGCGCGGCGCGAGTTCCCCAAGTACCTCGGCGACGACGTGGGCAATGCCTTGGCGACGTCGCTGGACTTCCAATTGACTTTGCGCCAAGGCATTTTGGCGGGAGCGGTCGACACGATCGACAGCTTCGGACAGCTCGATCCGTTGCGGTTCGCGTACGACCCCGAGGGGGCCAAAGACGCCTGGGCGGGGATGGCTGAGAGCCTGGGCGAAAGCCTCCTGTATGCGACCCCGACGGGAATCATGTCGAATCCCGTTGGAGCGTTCAACCATTACAAAGACCAAGCCGCGGATGTGGTGCACGCCGAGGACTGGTCGTCGGAGCGGTCGGGCTTCGGCCTCGGGAAGATTCTTTTCGATGTCGGTGCCGCCGCGATCCCGGGTGGTGCTGCGGCGCGCGGCACCAAGGCTGCCGTGGACGCGGGCATCGACGCGCCGTCGCCCGGGAGGACGGTTGACGGCCCGGGTGGGGCCAGCAATTTCACGTCGGCCACCCAGCGCGTCGACGACATCACGCAGTCGCTCGACGAACTGGGCAATGACGTTCGAACAGCGCCCATGTCCACTCCGGGCAGCGGGCCGCGCATTCCAGACGAGCTTGCCAACCCGACGAGTACTCCTGAGGCACCACGCATTCCGGACTCACGGTCTGCGCCCGGCGCGGCGGCGCCACTGACACCGGACTCGGCGCCCGGCGATCGGTCACCAGCGCCGCAGTCGTCAGCGCCGGTTGACCGATCGCAGGAACCTCAAATTTCGACGCCCGTAGGAACTTCGCCGCAGTCGTCGGGTGGCGCGCCTGGCGATCAACCGTTAGCGCCGCATTCCTCGGCGGCGTCTAACCCTCCGGCACATTTGCCGGCAGGTGAGCTTCCCGGCGCCGGCGCGCTGGGAGAGGTCGATGCGCCATCCGCTCCATCTCAGACAGCATCGTCCGCTAGCCCAAGCTCGGTTGGGGCTGGGGCTCAGGCCCCGAGCAACTCCCTGGAGGGAGGTTCGGCAGGCATCGGGCCGTCGCCTGCGACAACAGAAGGTTCGCCCGCACCGGATTCAGCTTCTTCCGATTACTCAGCTTCGGGCAACCGAAGTGGCGCTGGTATGGCTGATCCACCGTCTAGCGCGGCACCGGAATCCGACGCTACAGGCTCATCTCCGTACGACGATGGGCCAGCCGGAGTACGCTCCACGGAAAATAATGGTGGACCCCCGTTGGGTACCGACCATTCGGGTGAAGCCTTTGCAGATAACGACGTATCTCAGCGACATGACCATGGATTGAGCGACGCGCAACGCAACGAAATATTGGCGGCAGAAAAGGGCAGCCGACCTGACCCATCGGAATATCTGACGCCCGAGTACATTGAGGAACATCTTCGGTTCTTCGAAGACGGCGCAAGCCGGTTCATGACCGCTGACAACCTTCGGGATTATGGCATTGGGCAACGAGACGGCACCACCTTCGTGTTTCCGACCAGTGAGCTCGACGCCCTTATGAATGAGACGGCGGGAGATCGGCGCGCCCTTGAAAGGGCGTTGGGATTGCCTGAAGGTTATTTTGAGTCATATGAAGTGGTACGTATCGACATTCCCGACCCCGAAAATCACGGACTTCGTATTCCGTCTGGGAACGAAGCTGGGGCTAACGATCAATGGATTCCCGGCGGATTGCTTCCGCAAGGCATGCCAGAAGCGGTCGTCGACGGGCGCGATATTCCGGACGACGACTACTTGGTGACCGACATACCCGAATAGGAGGACAAGGTGAGATTTGAGAATGCGTTTGTATCGAGGGAGCACCGGTATTCTCTGGGCGTTGAAACAGAGACGGGCGATCACTTTGCCGCTATCCCTGTCGCCAATCAGATGGTTGATTATATCGAGTCATACAGAATAAGTGATGATGAGTACGAGTCCTTTCTCAGAGACCCCGATCTTGCGCTCGAATTCATCGAGTCCTGCCGTCGACGGGAGCAGGACGATCGTCTTTTCATGCGGCCGGGGTCCGACCGCGGCACGCCCGTATGAGCGTAAAGAATCGTCGGTTGAAGATATCAAGCGGTCTTATGAAAGCCCTTCTGGCGAACCGTTGTTCCACGTATAACCACAAACTCGTCCACGTCTGAATACATACCGGGGGCACTTCATGACTGTTAACGCGCTCGACGCCTACGATCTCGGCTACGCCATGGGCTCGCTGATGATTCCGCTCATCGGTCTGATCCTTCTGATAATCGGTCTTGTTCAGCTGACCCGGTCGCAGAAACAGCCGCCCCCGCCGCCTCAGCCATATGGCGGACATCCGCAACCTCCGACTCAGTTCGGGCCGCCGCAATTTCCGCCCCCGCCCGGTTTCGGACCGCAGGGTTATCCGTCGTACGCACAGCCACCGGGCGCGCCGGCCTATCCGCCGCCCGCTGGTTATTGGCCTCCGCCCCGCCCCAAGCGGCGCGGTATGGGGCTGATCATCACGGGCGCGGTGATCCTTGTTTTGTCTTTGTTGGTCGGCGGCCTCAGAGCCGCGGGGTCGGGCACCGCGGCTGACGAGTCGACCGGCATCGGCCACCTCGATTCCGGGGAGAGACTCGCGGTCGGCCAATGTGTCGCCCAGGACGAATTCGGTGACGGCGCACCGGCATCGACCGATTGCAGTGATCCCACAGCGACCATGGAGCTGGCCTCTCTCGGCGGACCGGATGCCGAGTGCCCAGACGGAAAGCGGCGCGACGCCACCGACTACACCACTCTGTTCTGGGACAACGCGACGATGTGCTTTCTCGCCAATCTCGTTGAGGGCGAATGTTATGCGATCAATATGGAGAATAGGTTTGAGGCACCCTTCATCCGCGAAGACTGCGCCGGGTCAAGCGCGACCATCAGGATTGTCCAGCGGTTCGATGACACTACCGATGCGACGCAATGCCCCACCGCTACGAAACCGATCTCGTACCCTCGTCCCGCGCGGTTGTACTGCCTAGAGTCGCTCCAATAGCGCACAGCCGAAACTGCGGCCAGATCGCGATTTTCGTGCTGAACGCGATCTGACCGCAGTCTCGGCGCAACAAATCAGTAGCGGTAGTGCTCCGGCTTGTACGGGCCCTCGACGTCGACGCCGATGTACTCCGCCTGCTCCTTGGTGAGCTTGGTCAGCGTGCCGCCGAGCGCCTCGACGTGGATGCGCGCGACCTTCTCATCGAGGTGCTTGGCCAACCGGTAGACCGCGTTGTCGTACTCGTCGTTCTTCGTCCACAGCTCGATCTGCGCGATCACCTGATTCGAGAAGCTGTTGCTCATCACGAACGACGGGTGACCCGTCGCATTGCCCAGGTTGAGCAGCCGGCCCTCGGACAGCACGATGATCGACTTGCCGTCATCGAAGATCCACTGGTCGACCTGCGGCTTGATGTTGAGTTTCTTGGCGCCCGACCGCTCCAACGCAGCCATGTCGATCTCGTTGTCGAAGTGACCGATGTTGCCCAGGATCGCCTGGTCCTTCATCGCACGCATGTGCTCGAGCGTGATGATGTCCTTGTTGCCGGTCGAGGTGATCACGATGTCGGCCTGGGCGATGCCCTGCTCGACGGTCACCACATCGAAGCCGTCCATCAGCGCCTGCAGCGCATTGATCGGGTCGATCTCGGTGACCGCGACGCGTGCGCCCTGACCGGCCAGCGATTCCGCGCAGCCCTTGCCCACGTCCCCGTAACCACAGATCAGCACCTTCTTGCCGCCGATCAGCACGTCGGTGCCGCGGTTGATGCCGTCGATCAGCGAGTGCCGGGTGCCGTACTTGTTGTCGAACTTCGACTTCGTCACCGAGTCGTTGACGTTGATCGCCGGGAACGGCAGTTCGCCCGAGGCCTCGAACTGGTACAGCCGCAGCACGCCCGTCGTCGTCTCCTCGGTGACGCCCTTGACCGATTCGGCGATCTTGGTCCACTTGTCCTTGTCGGTCTCGAAGCGCTCCCGCAGCACGCCGAGGAACACCTTCCACTCCGCCGGGTCGTCGTCCTCGGCGGGCGGAACGACGCCCTGCTTCTCGTACTGCGCGCCGCGCAGCACCATCATGGTGGCGTCGCCGCCGTCGTCGAGAATCATGTTCGCCGGCTCGCCCTCCCAGGTGAGCATCTGCTCGGCGGCCCACCAGTACTCCTCGAGCGTCTCGCCCTTCCACGCGAAGACCGGGGTGCCCTTGGGGTCCTCGGGGGTGCCGTTGGGGCCGACGACGACGGCCGCGGCCGCGTGGTCCTGGGTGGAGAAGATATTGCAGGAAGCCCATCGAACCTCAGCGCCCAGCGCGGTCAGGGTCTCGATCAGCACAGCCGTCTGCACGGTCATGTGCAGCGATCCCGAGATTCGTGCGCCCTTGAGCGGTTGCACGTCGTGGTACTCGCGGCGCAGCGCCATCAAGCCGGGCATCTCGTGCTCGGCGAGCCGGATCTCCTTGCGGCCGAAGTCAGCCAGGGACAGGTCGGCCACCTTGTAGTCGATCCCGTTGCGGGAGTCGGCCTTCAGCTCAGTCATGTAGAGCCCCTTTTCGTTCGTCATTGCTCATGGGCGCACGGACGGGCACATCGGCGACGGCCGTGCGAAACCCCTAGCCTGCGGGCTCGCGGGACAGGCGCTGGGCGCTCTGACAGCTAAGGGGTATCGATAACACCGTAGCGTTCGGCGAACGGCGTCATCAATCTGGCCAGGTCGCGCGCCACCACGTCGGTGGTCAAGTGGTCGGCCTCGGGTGGCATGGACACGTAGCTCATGGCGAGCCGGACGATGGCCCTGGCCAGCACTCCGGCGTCTTCCTCGCTGGCCTGCACCCAGCTGTCCATGAAGGTGGACGTCAGCCGCTGGCTGCAGCGCGTGATGATCGGCCCGCTGTCTGTGGTGATGAGCTGCAGCAAATCGGGTTTGGCCTCACCGGTCAGCAACGAGATCACCAGCGGGTCGGCCGCGGACTCGGTGAAGAAGTCGCGAAACCCCTGCGAGAACGCCGCGTAGACGTCGCCGATGTTGCCTTCGATGGCGTCGTCGATCTGGTCGACGAGCCGGTCGGCGAGCCGCAAGGCATACGCCTGCGCCAGGCCTTGGCGGGAGCCGAACTCGTTGTAGATGGTCTGGCGGCTGATGCCCGCGGCCTTGGCCACGTGCGACAGCGTGATCGCCGACCAGTCGCGGGTGAGCAGCAATTCACGCATGCCGTCGAGAATCGAATCGCGCAGCAGCACCCGCGACGCCTCGGCGTACGGGACCCGCTGTGCGGTTCGGCGCGGGCTACTCACACGCGCGACGTTAGTCGGTCCAGCCCCGGCATTCGCCCAGACCACCGTCACGGCCGGGCGACCTCCACCATCTCGAAATCCGACTTCGCCGCGCCGCAGTCCGGGCAGCTCCAGTCGTCGGGAATGTCGTCCCAGCGGGTGCCCGGGGCGATGCCGTCTTCCGGCCAACCCTTGGCTTCGTCGTACTCGAATCCACACTGCACGCAGACGAACAGCTTGTAATCCATGTCCCTTCCTTTCCTCGTGGATTTGGCTCTGTGGTTCAAACGGGTTCGAAGTCGACCTTCTCGCGCACCGCGCAGTCCGGGCATGCCCAGTCGTCGGGAATCTCGCTCCACGACGTGCCGGCCGGAAAGCCCTCCCGCGGAGCGCCTTTCGCCTCGTCGTAGACGAAGCCACAGCCCGGGCAGCGGTAAGTGCTCATTGGGAGACTCCAGTGGCCGCGTACTTCGCGAACACCTTGTCGCGGACCCGCGGGTGCACGTTGACCCGCGTGATGTCGCCGTCGTAGTGCTCGAGCACCCGGTGGTCCATCACGCGACGCCACAGCGGCGGGAAGTACGTCAGCGCGATCATCGACGCGTAACCGCTCGGCAGATTGGGCGCACCCGCCATGCTGCGCAGCGTCTGATAACGCCGAGTCGGGTTGGCGTGATGGTCGCTGTGCCGCTGCAGGTGATACAGGAACAGGTTGGTCACGATGTGGTCGGAGTTCCAACTGTGCACCGGCGCGCAGCGTTCGTAGCGGCCGCTTTCGCGCTTCTGCCGCAGCAGGCCGTAATGCTCGAGGTAGTTCACCGTCTCCAGCAGCGTGAAGCCGAACACCGCCGAGATCGCGACGTACGGGATCAGTCCCCAACCGAACACGGCGATCAGCGCGCCGTAGAACACCACCGACATCGCCCACGCGTTGAGCACGTCGTTGGACCAGTGCCAGGGACTCTTACCGGCACGACGCAACCGCTGCGCCTCCAGCTCCCACGCCGAGCGCAGGCTGCCGAACACGCTGCGCGGCAGGAACTCCCAGAACGTTTCACCGAAGCGGGCCGACGCGGGATCCTCGGGCGTGGCAACCCGGACGTGGTGGCCGCGGTTGTGTTCGATGTAGAAGTGGCCGTAGCAGGTCTGCGCCAACGTGATCTTCGACAGCCACCGCTCCAGCGAGTCCTTCTTGTGTCCCATCTCGTGCGCGGTGTTGATGCCCACCCCTCCGAGCACCCCCACCGACAGCGCCAGCCCGATCTTGGCCGGCCAGCCCAGACCGCCGTCGAACCCGAGCCAGCTCAGGTCCGACGCCGTGAACAGGTAGGCGCCCATGATCACGCTGGCGTACTGGAACGGGATGTAGATGTAGGTGCAGTAGCGGTAGTACTTGTCGTTCTCGAGCCGCTCCATCACCTCGTCGGGCGGATTCTGCCCGTCCGGCCCGAACCGCAAGTCGAGGGCGGGCAACAGGATGTAGAGCAGGATCGGTCCGATCCAAAACGGCACCTGAGCCGCCACGTGCCAGTTCCACTGGTTGAACGCCCAGACCAGCGGAAGCATCACGAACAGCGCCGTCGGTGCGATCAGTCCCATCAGCCACAGATAGCGCTTCCTGTCGCGCCACTGAGCGACTTCCTGCTCGGGCAATTGCGTGGTCACTACGTGCCTCCTGAAGTGAGTACCATCACGTTCTCCACTTGACTATAGAGCCACATTTGTCGGCTGTCTAGACGCAGAGGCATATTTTGTAAAGCGGCGTAGAGCGTGCGCGACCGCGAGCGCGCAGCCACGTACGGTTTCAGCCCCCGAATCCGTACCAGGATGAGCGCTCGGCGCGGATTGCGTAGCAGGATGAGCGCTCGGCACCCACCGCGGATTGCAGGATGAGCGCTCGGCACGCGACCGCCGAGCCCTGTCAGCGCACCGGGATCGCTTCCGACTCCCGCCTGCCCAGCACCGAGTGACGGCGGCCGTAGACGAAGTAGAGGACCACACCGATCGCCATCCAGACGAGGAAGCGAATCCAGGTGAGCGCCGTGAGGTTCAGCATCAGCCAAACGCAGGCCACGATCGAGGCGATCGGCAGCCACGGTACCCCCGGCGCCCGGAAGCCGCGCTCGAGGTCCGGCCGGGTGCGGCGCAGCACGATCACGCCGGCGGACACCAGAACGAACGCGAACAGCGTTCCGATGTTGACCATCTCCTCGAGCTTGTCCATGGGGAACACCGATGCGGTGACCGCCACGAGAGCGCCGACGATCAGCGTGATGCGCACCGGCGTGCCGTGCCGCCCGGTCTTCGCCAGAGCGCGCGGAAACAGCCCATCGCGCGACATCGCGAACAACACGCGGGTCTGCCCGAGCACCAACACGATCACCACGGTGGTCAACCCCGCGAGCGCACCGATCGAGATGACCCTGGCCGCCCAGTCGATTCCGTTGGCGCTGAAGGCCGTCGCGAGATTGGCCTTCTCCCCCGCCTCGCGCAAGACGCTGTAGTGCACCATGCCGGTCAACACGGCCGCCACCGCGACGTAGAGCACGGTCACGATCGCGAGTGAGGCCAGAATGCCCCGGGACACGTCGCGCTGCGGGTTCTTGGTCTCCTCCGCGGTGGTGGCGACGATGTCGAATCCGATGAAGGCGAAGAAGACGATCGAGGCGCCCGCCAGTAGGCCGTACCAGCCGTAGCTGCTGCCCTCGGCACCTGTGAGCAGGGACAGCAGCGACTGATCGGTGCCGCTACCGCCTTCGCCGCGCTCGGCCGGCGGCAGGAACGGGGAATAGTTCGCCGCCTTGATGTAGAAGGCGCCGACGGCGACCACCAGCAGCACGACCGCCACCTTGATCACGGTGATCGCCAGGCTGACCCCCGCGGAGAGCTTGGTGCCCAAGGCAAGAATCACCGTGACGAACGCGATGATCAGCAGCGCACCCCAATCCAATCGCAGTGCACCGAGATCCGCTGTGCCACCGCCGAACTCGAACACCGCGCCCAGGTAACTCGACCACCCCTTGGCCACCACCGCCGCCGCGACGGCGAACTCGAGGATCAGGTCCCACCCGATGATCCAGGCGACGAACTCGCCGAACGTCGCGTAAGAGAACGTGTAGGCGCTGCCCGCGACCGGCACCGTCGAGGCGAACTCGGCGTAGCACAGCGCCGCCAGACCGCAGGCGATCGCGGCGAGCACGAACGAGACCGAGATCGCCGGGCCGGTGAGGTTACCCGCGGTCGACGCAGTGATGGTGAAGATGCCGGCGCCGATCACCACGGAGACGCCGAACACGGTGAGGTCCCACCAGTTCAGGTCTTTGCGCAACCGGGTGTCCGGTTCATCGGTGTCGGCGATCGACTGCTCCACCGACTTGGTCCGACGAGCCATGACGCTTCCTCCTGTTTGGGCTGTGGCCCGCAATGTAGCTAGTACTGTGCACCCGATGGGGCGGAGTTATAAACACGTCACCGTCATCGGGGGAAGTCTGGCGGGAATGTGTGCGGCGCGGGTGCTCTCCGACGTCAGCGAGCGGGTCACGGTTTACGAGCGCGACGACCTGCCCGACGGCCCGGCGAATCGCGCCGCGGTACCGCAGGGCCGCCATGTCCACCTGTTGATGGCGCGCGGCGCCGACGAGTTCGAAAAGCTCTTCCCGGGGCTGCTCGCCGACATGGTGGCCGACGGTGTGCCGATCCTGGAGAACCGGCCGGACTGCATCCACTTCGGCGCCGCCGGCCATGTCCTGGGCACCGCGCACCGGCTGCAGAAGGAGTTCACCGCCTACGTGCCGAGCCGCCCACAACTGGAATGGCAGATCCGCAAGCGGGTGAAGAACGTCGACAACGTCGCTATCGTGCACGCCGCCGTCACCGAGCCGACCTACGATGCCGCGCGCGAACGGGTGACCGGCGTGCTGCTCGATTCCGGTCAGACCGTCGCCGCCGATCTCGTCGTCGATGCCACCGGCCGCGGTACCCGGCTGCCCGGGTGGCTCGAAAAATGGGGTTATGAACGTCCGGCCGAGGAAACCGTCGACGTCGGCATCGGCTACGCCAGCCACCAGTTCCACGTCCCCGAGGGTCTGCTCGCCGAAAAGGTGGTGGTCGCAGGGGCTTCGCGGGCGCAACCGCTGGGCATCGGCATGTTGTTCTACGAGGACGGCAACTGGAACGTCACGACCTTCGGCGTCGGCAAGGTGGCACCGCCGCAGAACGTTGCGCAGATCCTCCACCTGGCCGACGAGATCCTGCCCGCGCACGTGTCGGCCGCGCTGCGTCAAGGGACGCCGCTGGGCGAGATGGCGTTTCACCGGTACCCGACGAGTCGCTGGCGTCGCTACGACGATCTCGAACGCTTCCCGGCCGGCATCTTCCCGTTCGGCGACGCCGTCGTCAGCTTCAACCCGACCTTCGGCCAAGGCATGACCATGACGGCTATCCAGGCCGGCAATCTGCGCGCGGTGCTGGAATCGGGGGACGCCGATGTCGCGGGCCGACTGGCCAAAGCCACGGCGAAGACGACTTGGCCGGTCTGGATGATGACCGCCATCGGCGACCTCACCCTGCACAACGCGACCGGCAAGTCGAAATGGTGGTACAAGCCGGTGGGCGGGCTGTTCGATCAGTTCCTCGGTGCGGCAGAGACCGACCCCGTTCTGGCCGAGTGGTTTCTGCGCCGGTTCAGCCTGCTCGACAGCCTCTACATGGTTCCGTCGCCGCGCCTTGTCGGTCGCACCATCCGCCACAACATGCGGTTGTGGTGGGCCGAGAAACGGGCGGCCGAGAAACCGGTTCGGGTCCCGCAATCGGCATGAGGACCCGGTTCGCGGTACCTGCCCCGGTAATTTGGTAGCCATGACGAGGACGCGATGAGCGCGGGTCTGTTCGGGCTTCTCGACGATGTTGCGGTGCTGGCGCGGATGGCGGCCGCATCGGTCGACGACATCGGCGCGGCAGCGGGCCGGGCGACAGCCAAGGCCGCCGGGGTGGTCGTCGACGACACCGCGGTGACGCCGCAGTACGTGCACGGCCTCACCGCCGACCGCGAGCTGCCGATCATCAAACGGATCGCCATCGGATCGCTGCGCAACAAGCTGCTGTTCATCCTGCCGGCCGCCATGCTGCTCAGCCAGTTCGCGCCGTGGCTCCTGACACCGCTGTTGATGCTCGGCGCAACCTACCTGTGCTACGAGGGCGCCGAAAAGGTGTGGGGCCGCTTGAGTAAACACGGCGGGCACGACCAGCACGCCGTCCCCACCGCCGCCATCGGCGTGGACGCCGAGAAACAGATGGCCGCGGGCGCGATCCGCACCGACTTCATCCTGTCCGCCGAGATCATGGTGATCGCGTTGAACGAGGTGGCCAGCGAACGGTTCTGGCCGAGGTTGATCATCCTGATCGTGGTCGCGATCGTCATCACCCTTGCGGTCTACGGCGTCGTCGGGCTGATCGTGAAGATGGACGACATCGGGCTGCGCCTCACCCAGCGCTCGTCATCGTTCGCACAGAAGGTGGGCCGGGGACTGGTCGTGGGGATGCCAAAACTGCTCGCCGCGCTGTCGACCATCGGGACGGTCGCGATGCTGTGGGTGGGCGGTCACATCCTGCTCGTCGGAACCGACGACGTGGGTTGGCACGCTCCGTACGGGCTGGTGCACCACGCGGAGGACTTCATCCATCACGCCGTGCAGGGCGTCGGCGGCGTGTTGGCGTGGCTGACCAACACCGCGGCGTCGGCCGTCATCGGATTGGCCGTCGGCGCCGTGATCGTGGCGATCATGCATGTGTTGCCCTTCGGCAGGCGCACCAAGGAAGACACGCCGCACTGAGCGGCGCGCGCTAGATTCCGACGGTCGCGCGGAACAGCTTCGTCGGCTGCGTCGCGGCGAGCCGGATCGGTCCCTCGTCGGCCGACACCCACGCCGCCGATCCCTTGTTCAGCGTGACCGTGCCGCCCTTGGCGTGCACGATGGTCGAGCCCTCGGTGCACAACAGGATCTGCGGACCGTCGTGTCGCGTGGGCGCGTCGATCTCGTGGCCGGTCCGGTCCCCGTCGATGTGCAGCACCGACACCGCGAACTCCGGCGCCGGGGTGCGGTAGACCGACTCGATGCCGTCCTCGACCTCCTCGGGCCGGACCACCACGTCAGCGGCGGGCGTGAAGTCGAGAACACGCAACAACTCCGGCACGTCGACGTGCTTTGGGGTGAGCCCACCGCGTAACACGTTGTCGGAGTTGGCCATCACCTCCACGCCGACGCCGTTGAGGTAAGTGTGCAGATTGCCCGCGGGTAGGTAGATTCCTTCGCCCGGCTTCAACGTGATGCGGTTGAGCAGCAACGAGGCCAGCACACCCGCGTCGCCGGGATAACGTTCGCCGAGCTCCAGCACCGTCTTGGCTTCAGCCGCGAATTCTCTTCTGCCGGACCGGACATAGTGAATGGCGCCGTCGATCACGGCGGGCACCAGCACGTCGAGGTCGGGTTGCGGCGCGGTGATCCAGGTGGTGAACAACGCGCGCAGTCCGCCGGCGTCGGGTTGGCCGGAAAGCAGGTTGACGTACGGATCGAGATCGGTGACCGCGAGCGCCCGCATCAACTCGATGCTCCCCGCGGCGGGCCGGAAACCCGCCAGCGCCTCGAACTGGCTCAGGGCGACGATCAATTCCGGCTTGTGGCTGGGATCGCGGTAATTGCGGTTCGGCGCCGACACGGGAATGCCCAGTCTGTTCTCCCGCTCGAAACCCTCCAGCGCCTGTTCGGCGCTGGGGTGCGCCTGCAGCGACAGCGGCTCGTCTGCGGCCAGCACCTTCACCAGGAAGGGCAGCGTGTCGCCGAACCGCGCACACACCGCCGCACCCAACTGACCCTCGGGATCGTCGCGCAGTGCGGCGAGCAGCGAGCGCTGCCCGTCCTCGGTCACCAGCATGGCCGGATCGCCGGGGTGCGCACCGAACCACAACTCCGCTTCAGGATGCGCTGTGGGACAAGCCCTTCCGGTGAACTCGGCAATATCGGTGCGCGAACCCCAGGCATAGGTCCGCACCGCTCCGCGTAGCAGGTGCACTTGGCTAACCTCGAACTAGTTTCAGGTACACGGCGGTCATCTCCAGCCGGACGGCGAGCATCGCCAGCTGTTGTTCCAGACGTCCGGCCGCCGACGACGCATCCGGAACGGCCGCTCCCTCCGGCAGTTCGGGCACGTCCTGGGCGCTGATCACGTCGACGTCGTCCAGGCCCACGGCTCGGGCGACGACGGTTGGCCGCTCCGCGTCGGTGGTCAGCACGAATGTGCGCACCCGCGGTGGAAGCGGACCGTCGATCTGCTCGTCGTGGAAGATCGACCGTTCCCGGTCGGCCGCCGAGGTGTCCCCCATGCCGCCGCGCATCGCCACCAGTGCGTCGGCCAAGCCGACCGCGGCGACCACTCGATGGGCGATGCGCAGCAGAATCGCGGCACAGTGCCGGGCCATCGCGAGCGTCGCCGCGCTGTCACCGGACAGCACGACATCGCGGTCCGACATCTGCTCGGCCAGCGTCTTGGCCGGGTTGGTGAACAGTTCGCGCGCCGCGCTGTTGCGAAGCGCCTCGGCATCGAGTTCGTCGGCCAGCGCCGCGAGGTCGACGTGCATGGCCGGATCGACGACGCTCAGCGTCGCCAGCCCGACGGCGAGGTAGCGCACCAGACCGAATTCGTCGGGCACCCAGACCCGCGGCGCCAGCACCACGGCCCTGCCCGCCGCGACGTCGCGCAACGGGCCTTCGTACGGCGCGGCGACGACCACCCGGGCGCCGCGTCGCACCCCGGTCGCGGCGGCGTTCACCAGCGCGGGATCCCCCGCATCGTCGCCCGCGACGACCAGCACGTCCAACGGACCGATCCACGGCGGCACCTCCGCGGCGACGACGATCGGCGCCGCCACCGACGCGCCGAACGCCGCGGCCAGCACCGATCCCGCGGTCTCGGAGTTCCCGCGACCGGCAACCCAGATCAGGGTGCGGGGCGGGCCGTCCGCCCGTAACGATTCGAGTTCTCCCTCGTCCAGCGCGGCGGCGGTGGCCCGCACTTGGGCACCGGCTGTTGAAGCGGCGCGCAGCAGGCCGTCGCGGTCGGCGCGCAGCAGGCCGTCGACGTCGTCGAGGTTCACCACCGCGGCCGAGGACGGCGGACCCGCAGTCACGTCGCGGCCTCGGATTCGGAGGGAACCTGCGCGCGAACGGTCCTGGAGATCTCGCCGACGATCGCATCGACCTCCTCGGTGCTGCGGGCTTCGACGTTGAGCCGCAGCAGCGGTTCTGTATTCGACATGCGCAGGTTGAACCAAATCCCCTCACCCAGGTCGACCGTGACCCCGTCGAGGTGGTCGATCGAGTGGATCCGGGAGCCGAACGCCTTGAGCACGTCGTCCACACATCGCTCGGCATCGGTGACCGTGAAGTTGATTTCCCCGGATGCCTCGTAGCGCTGGTAGTCGGCCATGAAATCCGATAACGGGCGGTCCTGCTCGCCCAGCGCGGCCAACACGTGCAGCGCGGCCAGCATGCCGGAGTCGGCGCCCCAGAAGTCGCGGAAGTAGTAGTGCGCCGAATGCTCGCCGCCGAAGATCGCACCGGTGTCGGCCATCAGCGCCTTGATATAGGAGTGCCCGACACGGCTGCGCACGGGCGTACCGCCCCGCTCGGTCACCAGCTCGGGCACTGCCCGCGAGGTGATCAGATTGTGAATCACCGTGGCGCCGATCTCCCTACCGAGTTCCCGTGCGGCCACCAGCGCGGTCACCGCCGACGGCGACACCGGATGCCCCTTCTCGTCGACGACGAAACACCGGTCGGCGTCGCCGTCGAAGGCCAGCCCGATGTCGGCGCCGGATTGGACGACGTACTCCTGCAGATCGGCCAGGTTGGCGGGGTCCAGTGGGTTGGCCTCGTGGTTCGGGAAGGTGCCGTCGAGCTCGAAGTACAGCGGCGACAACGTGATCCCGGGGATCGGGCCCAGCACCGCGGGGGCGGTGTGGCCGGCCATCCCGTTGCCCGCGTCGACGGCGACCTTCAGCGGTCGCAACTCCGCCAGGCTCACCAGCGAGCGCAGAAACTCGCCGTATTCGCCCAATACGTCGCGGTCGCTGATGCTGCCGTGCGCACCGTCGTAGCCGGGGACACCGGCGATGACCTCTTCGGCGATGCTCGACAAGCCGGTGTCCTTGCCCACCGGTTTCGCGCCGGCACGGCAGAGCTTGATGCCGTTGTAGGCGGCCGGGTTGTGGCTGGCGGTGAACATCGCGCCGGGGCAGTCCAGCAGACCCGAGGCGAAGTACAGCTGGTCGGTCGAGGCGAGTCCGATCCGCACCACGTCGAGGCCCTGCCCAGTCACGCCGTCGGCGAAGGCCGCTGCCAGCGCCGGCGAACTCGCCCGCATATCGTAACCGATCACCACCTGCGACGCGCCGTCGCGCATGAGGCGGGCGAAGGCACCGCCGACGTCGGCGACGAACCGCTCATCGAGTTCGGATCCGACCAGGCCACGCACGTCATAGGCCTTGATGACGCGATGAACAGCCGCGGCGGGCCGTGACATAGAACTCCTTGTGACGTGGTACTGCTGGCGCCAGCCTAACCGTCCGTGAAGGCGTACACGTGAACTAGTCAGTGGGGTCGGGCAACACCCGCAGATGGCCCCGGCGACGGCCGTTGGACTCCGGACGCCTGGCCGGCGGTGCCATCAGGGAGCCGCCGTGCGCGCCGGTGACCGGATCGGAGAAGCCGGTCGCCACCCCGTTGACCGGCGGAGCGAGGTCGCGGCCCTCGCGGACCGCGTCCGCGAGCGCGACGAGGTCGTCCTCGTCGGGATGAGACGGCAGTGGACCCGCGTGCCGAACCAGTTCCCAGCCGCGCGGCGCGGTGACCCGACCGGCATGCACCACGCACAGGTCCCACGAGTGCGGTTCGGCCACCGTGGCCAGCGGCCCGACCACCGCGGTGGAGTCCGCGTAGACGAATGTCAGCGTCGCGACCGCATAATGCGGGCACCCGGGCCGGCAGCAGCGACGGGGAACGTTCACAGCGGAAGGCTATCGTGGCCGCACGCCGCACGTCGCCGGACACGCGCAGCCCGCCGACGGCCGATCTCGAACCGTTACGATCTTGTTCACCCGCACGAGAGGAGCACCGAGGCGGTGGTCAAGCGGCAATATCTGCGCTCGCGCCGGGGCCGCGACATGCGCGGACCGTTGCTTCCTCCCACGGTGCCGGGTTGGCGCAGTCGCGCCGAGCGGTTCGACATGGCGGTGCTCGAGGCTTACGAGCCGATCGAACGGCGTTGGCAGGACCGGCTGACGGCGCTGGATGTGGCGGTCGACGAGATTCCGCGGATCGCGCCGAAAGATCCCGACAGTGTGCAGTGGCCGCCGGAGGTGATCGCCGACGGGCCGATTGCGCTGGCCCGGCTGATCCCGGCTGGTGTCGATGTTCGGGGTAACGCCACAAGGGCGCGGATTGTGTTGTTCCGCAAGCCGATCGAGCGGCGCGCCAAGGATGTTGTCGAACTCGAAGAGCTGCTGCATGAGATTCTGGTGGCTCAGGTCGCCACGTATCTGGGCGTCGAGCCTTCGGTCATCGACCCGACGATCGACGACGATTGACCGCTGCGGTCAGATGATTCCGCGCTTGAGCCGACGACGCTCGCGTTCGGACAGGCCGCCCCAGATGCCGAAGCGCTCGTCGTGCGCCAGCGCGTACTCCAGGCACGCGTCGCGCACCTCGCAGCCCTGGCAGATTCGCTTGGCTTCGCGCGTCGAGCCACCCTTCTCGGGGAAGAATGCCTCGGGGTCGGTCTGAGCGCACAGCGCGCGCTCCTGCCACAGATCGTCTTCGGGTGTAAGCGCCGGCGCAACGTCGATCGGATCGGGCACCAGACTTAGCTGGGGACGCCGGGGCGTCTCAACAGGTGCCGATCCGGAATTGGCGTGCGGGGCGCTGTCTACTGAGCCGAGGAATCGGTTGTCAAACCGAATCAGACGATCGAAATCGCCGTACTCAAAAGACATCTTCGGCCTCCTCACCTGGTTTCGCTGATCCCCTATAAGCGCCCCACCGGAACGTGGGACCCATTCAATTCGAACAAGTGATCGAATCTCGGTCTGCGGCACCGGAACCGGATGGCCTACCGGGAAATGACACTGGTGTGATTACACACGCGTGAGCTGCCCCGGTCAAGCGTTAGAACAGGAATTCATACCATTCCGTGATCGAAATGCGGCGAGTCGTTACCACGGCGTGTCTGTCACATTCCGCGAATCCCACGGGCCCCCCGAGGATTGAGGCACTCCTGGGCGAACCGAATTCGCTTGGACGGCCTACGCTCGGTCGATGTGAAGGTCACGGTACTCGTCGGCGGCGTCGGTGGCGCACGCTTCCTACTCGGCGTGCAGCACATGCTGGGGCTCGGGCAATTCGCTGTCACGAAAGATGCTGCTGTGACTGATGATTCTACAGTGCATGAACTGACGGCTGTGGTCAACGTCGGTGACGACGCATGGATGTTCGGGGTGCGCATCTGCCCCGACCTCGACACGTGCATGTACACGCTCGGCGGCGGCATAGACCCGGACCGCGGATGGGGACATCGCAACGAAACCTGGCATGCCAAAGAGGAACTCGCGGCTTACGGCGTACAACCGGACTGGTTCGGGCTCGGCGACCGGGATCTCGCGACTCACCTCGTGCGCAGCCAGATGCTGCGCGCCGGCTACCCGCTGTCGCAGGTGACCGAGGCGCTGTGCAAGAGATGGTCGCCGGGCGCGACGCTGCTGCCCGCCAGCGACGACCGCAGTGAAACCCACGTCGTCATCACCGATCCGGGACCCGGTGAGCACGCCGGCGAGAAACGCGCCATCCACTTCCAGGAGTGGTGGGTGCGCTACCGCGCGCAGGTGCCCACGCACAGCTTCGCTTTCGTCGGCGCCGATAAAGCCACGGCGGGGCCCGGCGTCACCGAGGCGATCGAATCCGCCGATGTCGTCATGATCGCGCCGTCCAACCCGGTGGTGAGCATCGGCGCGATCCTCGCCGTGCCGGGTGTCCGCGGCGCGCTGCGGTCGACACCGGCACCGGTCATCGGCTACTCCCCCATCATCGGCGGAAAGCCGTTGCGCGGCATGGCGGACGAATGTCTGTCGGTGATCGGCGTGCCGAGCACCTCGGAGGCCGTCGGCCGGCACTACGGCGCGCGCTCCGGCGTCGGGATCCTCGACGGCTGGCTGGTGCACGAGGACGACCACGCCGAGATAGACGGTGTCGAGGTCCGCTCCGTGCCGCTGTTGATGTCCGACCCCGCGGCGACCGGCGAAATGGTGCGCGCCGGACTGGATTTAGCGGGCGTGAAACCGTGACCGAGCACGGAACGGCCGCTGCCGTCGAACTTCTCCCGGTGCCCGGGTTGCCGGAGTTCCGGCCCGGTGACGACCTCGCCGCGGCGATCGCCGATGCTGCACCGTGGCTGCGCGACGACGACGTCGTGGTGGTGACCAGCAAGGTGCTGTCGAAGTGCGAGGGACGCATCGTCGACGCCCCCGCCGATCCGGAAGAGCGCGATGCCCTGCGCCGCAAGCTCATCGACTCCGAGGCGGTTCGCGTGCTGGCCCGCAAAGGCCGCACACTGATCACCGAGAACAAGATCGGATTGGTTCAGGCCGCCGCAGGAGTCGACGGATCCAACGTCGACTCCGCCGAACTTGCGCTGTTGCCAACCGATCCCGACGCCAGCGCGGCCGCGCTGCGAACCGCTCTGGGTGAGCGCCTCGGTGTGACCGTCGGCGTGGTCGTCACCGACACCATGGGCCGGGCATGGCGCAACGGGCAGATCGACGTGGCCATCGGGGCCGCCGGCCTGACCGTGCTGCACGGGTATGAGGGATCGCTCGACCGGCACGGCAACGAGCTGATCGTCACCGAGATCGCGGTCGCCGACGAGATCGCTGCGGCAGCGGATCTGGTGAAGGGCAAGCTGACCGACATCCCTGTGGCGGTGCTGCGCGGGCTGCCACTGGCAGACGACGGTTCGACGGCGCGCAAGCTGGTCCGGGCGGGCGAGGAGGACTTGTTCTGGCTGGGCACCGAGGAAGCCATCGCGCTGGGCAGGAGTCAGGCCCAGCTGCTGCGCCGGTCGGTGCGCCGGTTCTCCGCTGAGCCCGTAGCCCATGAGCTCGTGGAAGCCGCTGTCGCGGAGGCCCTCACCGCGCCGGCACCGCACCACACGCGGCCGGTGCGGTTCGTGTGGTTGCAGGACCGGGACAGACGGCTGGCGCTACTCGATCGGATGAAAGACAAGTGGCGCGCCGATCTGTCGGCCGATGGCCGCTCCGCCGAGGCCGTCGAACGCCGCGTCGACCGTGGCCGAATACTTTACGACGCACCGGAAGTCGTCATCCCTTTCCTGGTTCCCGACGGTGCGCACAGCTATCCCGACGCCGACCGTACCGCCGCCGAGCACACGATGTTCACCGTCGCGGTCGGCGCGGCGGTGCAGGCGCTGCTGGTGGCGTTGGCCGTGCGCGGTGTCGGCAGCTGCTGGATCGGCTCGACGATATTCGCCCCGCATGTGGTCCGCGACGAGCTCGGGCTGCCCGATGACTGGGAACCGTTGGGCGCAATCGCGATCGGCTATGCGGACGACGGCGCGCCGTCGGGCCCGCGGGCGCCGGTGCGGACCGACGGTCTGCTGGTGCGCAAGTGAGCCTGCACGCGTCGGCGGTCGAGGCGCTTTGCCGTTGGCGGGCACCCGATCCCGCTCAGGACACGCTGCGGCATGCGGTGCTGGCGTTTCTGGCGGCCAGGCCCGATGGATGTCTGCGTGAGTGCGTGCCCGGACACGTCACCGGGTCGGCGCTGGTAGTCGACCACACCGGCACGCATGCTCTTCTCACGCTGCACCCGCGGTTCGGGCGGTGGCTGCAGCTGGGCGGGCACTGCGAGGCCACCGACCCCGACATCGTCGCGGCTGCGTTGAGGGAGGCCACCGAGGAGTCCGGCATCGACGGGCTCACGATCGACCCGACCCTGGCGGCGTTGCATGTTCATCCGGTCGTCTGTTCGCTGGGCGTGCCCACCCGCCACCTCGACATGCAATTCATCGTGCACGCTCCCGCGGGCGCCGAGATCGTCGCGAGCGACGAGTCGTTGGATTTGCGTTGGTGGCCGTTGGACGCGTTACCCCAGGACTGCGACTTCGGCCTCACCCAACTGGCGGCGGCGGCTACACGCTCCCGGTGACTCAGACGTCGGTCGAGAAGCGGACGCCGCCGTCGGGAATCGTGACCCCCGGCCAGACGCGTGCACCGCGCAGCAGTTCGCAGCGCGCGCCGATGTCGGCGCCGTCGCCGATCACCCCGTCGCGGATCAGTGCGCGCGGACCGATGCGCGCGCCGAAGCCGACGATCGAGCGTTCGATCACCGCACCCGCTCCCACGCGCGCGCCGTCGAAGATGACCGCGCCGTCCAGCCTTGCGCCGCCGGCGATTTCGGCGCCGCGGCCGACCACGGTGCCGCCGATCAACAGCGCACCCGGTGCGACGCTGGCGCCGTCGTGCACCAGTTTTTCGCCGCGGTGTCCGCCTAGCGCCGGCGACGGCGCGATGCCGCGGACCAGATCGGCCGATCCCCGCACGAAGTCCTCCGGGGTGCCCATGTCGCGCCAGTACGTGGCGTCGACGTAGCCGCACACCCGAAGCCCGTCGGACAGTAGCCCCGGGAACACCTCGCGTTCCACCGACAGCGCCCGGCCCGTGGGGATGCGCTCGATGACTTCGCGCTTGAACACGTAGCAGCCCGCGTTGATCTGGTCGGTCGGCGGGTCCTGCGTCTTCTCCAGGAACGCGGTGACCATGCCGTCGGAATCGGTCGGCACACAACCGAACGCCCGTGGATCGCCGACGCGCACCAGGTGCAGCGTCAGGTCGGCGCCGTTGCTGTCGTGGTAATCGAGCAGAGCGCGCAGGTCGGCTCCCGACAACACGTCGCCGTTGAAGACCAGCGCGGTGTCGTGGCGCAGCATCGGAGCCACATTCGCGATGCCGCCACCGGTGCCCAGCGGTTCGGTCTCGACGACGTAGTCGATCTGCAGACCGAATTTGGACCCGTCGCCGAACTCCGCCTCGAACACCCCGGCCTTGTACGACGTGCCCAGCACCACGTGTTCGATGCCCGTGTCGGCGATGCGCGACAACAGATGCGTCAAGAACGGCAATCCGGCCGTCGGCAGCATCGGCTTGGGCGCCGACAGGGTCAACGGCCGCAGGCGGGTGCCCAGGCCGCCGACCAGAATGACGGCGTCCACTTGTGCGGGGTTCACGCTAGCGCCGTCCTTTCGCCCGTCTGCGACGTGAATTGCGGACCACCAGACCCGCGCGTGCGGCGAGCGAGCTCCGGATCGTCCACCGCAGCGGACCCTGCCACCACCTGGGATACCGATCCGCCAGAAAAGTGTAGGTGCTCGTGTGATGGGCGGCCAAGTTGCGCGCGGGGTCCCTGCCGGTCGCATGACCCTTGTCGTGCAACACCTCGGCGGAAGGCACGTACACGTTCTGCCAGCCAGCGCGCAGCAGCCGATCACCCAGGTCGACGTCCTCCATGTACATGAAGTAGCGCTCGTCGAACCCGGAGATCTCCTCGAAGGCCGACCGCCGTAGCAACAGGCACGAGCCCGACAGCCAGCCGACCGGACGTTCGCTGGGCTCGTGTCGCTCCTGGCGGTACTCGGCGGTCCACGGATTGGACTTCCAGATCGGCCCGACCACCGCGTGCATGCCCCCGCGCACCAGGCTCGGCTGGTGTCGGGCGGACGGATACACCGAACCGTCGGGGTCGCGGATCAACGGCCCCAGCGACGCGGCGCGCGGCCACCGGGCAGCGGCCTCCAGCAAGATGTCGATGCTGCGTGGGCCCCACTGCACGTCTGGGTTCGCCACCACGAAATAGTCGGAGTAATCCGAATCCTTCAGGTATTCGTCGACGGCGCGGTTGACGGCACTGCCGTAACCGAGATTGCCTCCGGTTCGCAGCAATCGGGCATTGGGATAGCGCTCGAGCGCTTCCTCCGGCGCCCCGTCGGTCGACCCGTTGTCGGCCATGATCACGGTCACCGGCCGGTCGGTCGCATGCGACAGCGAGGCGAGGAACCGGTCGAGATGCGGCCCCGGTGAGTACGTCACCGTGACGACTACCAATTCGTCACTCACGTGACGGCCACCAAATCATCACTCACGTGACGGCCACCAATTCGTCACTCACGTGACACCACCACTTCCGCGCTCACGGCGTAGAGGTTAACGGGCCGTCGGGTCGATCCGCCGCGAGCGCACCTCATCACGCGGTATGCGTGCCTGAGCTGCCAGAACCCACCCGACATGCCGACCGTGCGGGGCATAACGATTGGGGCGGACTTGCAGAAAGACACAGTCACGAGTCTGGCACGCCGACCCGCGCTACCCGGTCTGCGGCTGGGTCGCAAGTAGCCTGGGCTGATGCCCGGTCGAATGCTCCGTGTGATCGCCGTGTCCGCGGCCTTGGCCGTCGTGGTCGGAACGGGCGTCGCCTGGGGCAAGATCCGCTCGTTCGAATCCGGCATCAATCAGATCTCGCCGATCGCGCTCGGCGAAGGCGGCGAAGACGGCGCCATCGACATCCTTCTCGTCGGCATGGACAGTCGGACCGATGCCCACGGCAACCCCCTGTCCGAGGAGGAGCTGGCGACCCTGCGGGCAGGCGACGACGAGGCCACCAACACCGACACGATCATCCTGGTCCGCGTCCCCAACAACGGAAAGTCCGCCACCGCGATCTCGATTCCCCGTGACTCCTACGTCGAGGCACCGGGGATCGGCAAGATGAAGATCAACGGCGTGTACGGCTCCGAGCACTTGGAGAAGATGACCGAGCTCGTCGAGCAGGACGGCATGGACCCGGCGGAGGCCCAGCCGAAGGCGACCGAAGCCGGTCGCGAAGCCCTGATCAAGACGGTGGCCAACCTCACCGGTGTCACCGTCGACCACTACGCCGAGATCGGCCTGCTCGGATTCGCGTTGATCACCGATGCCCTGGGCGGTGTCACCGTGTGTCTGAAAGAAGCCGTGTACGAACCCCTTTCGGGCGCGGACTTTCCGGCGGGCTGGCAGAAGCTCAACGGCCCGCAGGCGTTGAGCTTCGTTCGGCAGCGGCACGACCTGCCGCGCGGCGACCTCGACCGGGTGACACGCCAACAGGCCGTGATGGCGTCGCTGGCGCACGACGTGATCTCCAGCAAGACGCTGTCCAGCCCGTCCACGCTGAACCGGCTGCAGCAGGCCGTCCAACGCTCGGTGGTGCTCTCCGACGGTTGGGATGTCATGGAATTCGCCGACCAGCTGCAGAAGCTCGCCGCGGGCAATGTCGCGTTCGCGACCATCCCGGTCCTGCAGGAGAACGGCTGGAGCGACGACGGAATGCAAAGCGTGGTGCGGGTCGATCCCGACCAGGTGAAGAGTTGGGTCGACGGATTGCTGCACGACCAGGACGAAGGCAAGACCGAGGAACTCGCGTACTCGCCCGACAAGACCACCGTCGACGTGGTCAACGCCACCGACGTCAACGGTCTGGCCGCCGCGGTGTCACAGGTGTTGACCAACAAGGGGTTCACGCCCGGCGCCACCGGCAACCACGAACCGGTGGCCGGCAGCCAGGTGCGCGCGGCCAAGACAGACGACCTTGGCGCGCAAGCGGTCTCGAAAGACCTCGGCGGCCTACCGGTCATCGAGGATCCCTCGGTGGCTCCCGGCTCCGTGCGGGTGGTGCTGGCCGACGACTACACGGGTCCCGGGTCCGGTTTGGACGGCACCGATCCGCTGTTGACGACCGCCGATTCCGTCGCCGTCGGTTCCACCGGTTCGGAGACCGCCCCGCCCCCTTCGCCTATCCTGACCGCCGGGTCGAGCGATCCGAAGTGCGTCAATTAGCGTGACGACGGTCAGCGGGGCGATCCTCGATCCGCTCATGGCGTCAGATCCCGCCGGGCCGCGTATCACCTACTACGACGACGCCACCGGTGAACGCATCGAGCTGTCGACCGCGACGCTCGCGAACTGGGCCGCCAAGACCGCCAACCTGTTACGCGACGAGCTGGGTGCAGGACCGTCGACCCGTGTGGCAGTGCTGCTGCCCGCGCACTGGCAAACCGCCGCGGTGCTGTTCGGCATCTGGTGGATCGGCGCGGAGGTCGTGCTCGGCGGCGATCCCGACATGCACGCCGACATCGCGTTGTGCACCGCGGACCGGTTGGGCGAGGCCGACGCCGCGGTCGGAATGGGCGAGGTTGCGGTGCTGTCGCTGGATCCGTTCGGCAAGCCGGCGGCCGACCTGCCCGTCGGCGTGACCGACTACGCCACCGCCGTGCGGGTGCACGGCGACCAGATCTCACCGGAACCCGTTCCCGGCCCCGCGCTGGACGGCCGCACGGTTGCCGAATTACTCACCGCCGCTCGGGAATCCGCTGCGGCGCAGGGCTTTACCGGAAACGACCGCGTGCTGTCGAGCGGCGGCTGGGATACGGGCGACAAGCTCATCGAGCATCTTCTCGCCGTCTTCGCCGCGGGCGCCTCGCTGGTGCAGGTGGCCAACCCCGACCCCTCCGTGCTGGACCGCCGCAGGGAGATGGAGAAGGTGACCAGGGGCTGATCGGTTACTTCAGCAAGGCGCGCGACATCACCACGCGCTGAATCTGATTGGTGCCCTCGTAGATCTGGGTGATCTTCGCGTCGCGCATGAACCGCTCGACTGGGAAGTCTGTGGTGTAGCCGTAGCCGCCGAACAGTTGCACCGCGTTGGTGGTGACCTCCATGGCGACGTCGGAGGCGAAGCACTTCGAGGCCGACGAGATGAATCCGAGTGCCGGCTCGCCGCGTTCGGCGCGGGCGGCCGCGGTGTAGACCATCAGACGGGCGGCTTCGATCTTCATCGCCATGTCCGCGATCATGAACTGCACCGCCTGGAAGTCGCCGATCGGCTTGCCGAACTGCTTGCGCTCCTTGACATATGCGATCGACGCGTCGAGTGCGCCCTGCGCGATGCCCACGGCCTGCGCGCCGATGGTCGGCCGGGTGTGGTCCAACGTCGCCAGCGCCGTCTTGAAGCCCGTGCCTTCGTCGCCGATGATGCGGTCGGCGGGGATGCGGCAGTCTTCGAAGTACAACTCGGTGGTGGGCGAGCCCTTGATGCCCATCTTCTTCTCCTTGGCGCCGATGGAGAAGCCGGGGTCGTCCTTGTGCACGACGAACGCCGAGATGCCGTTGGCGCCCTTGTCGGGGTCGGTCACCGCCATCACCGTGTACCACGTCGAGTGTCCGCCGTTGGAGATCCAGCACTTGGCGCCGTTGAGCACCCACTCGTCGCCCTCGCGGCGCGCCCGCGTGCGCATCGACGCCGCGTCGCTGCCGGCCTCGCGCTCCGAGAGCGCATACGACGCGACCGCCTCGCCCGCCGCGATCGAGGGCAGCACCTGCTTCTTGAGTTCCTCACTGCCGCGCAGCAGCAGCCCCATGGTGCCCAGCTTGTTGCAGATCGGGATCAACGACGACGACGCGCACACCCGCGCGACCTCTTCGATCACGATGCACGCCGCGACCGAATCACCGCCCTGACCGCCGTACTCCTCGGGGATGTGAATCGCGGCCATCCCGGACGCGGTCAGCGCCGCCAGCGCCTCGTCGGTGTAGCGCGCCTTCTCATCGACGTCGGCGGCGTACGGCGCGATCTCCTTTTCGCAGAGGTCGCGGAGCACCGCGCGCAATTCGTTGTGCTCGTCGGAAAGCCGGAAGGCGTCGAACGACGGGTTCGAGATGGCCATGGGAACTCCTTGCTACTCGCCGGTAACTTTACCCTCGCGGTTCCGACGGCACCGGCAGCCTACTGCCCGAGCAAGCGGTCCCGCAGCGCCGCATCCTTCTGCATGACAGTGTCCTGCAGGTCGGACTGGAACTGCACGACCCGCTCCCGCAGCACGGCGTCGGACGCCCCCAGGATCCGCACCGCCAGCAACCCTGCGTTGCGGGCCCCGCCGATCGACACCGTGGCCACCGGCACGCCGGCGGGCATCTGCACGATCGACAGCAGCGAGTCCAGTCCGTCCAGCTTGGCCAGAGGCACCGGCACACCGATGACCGGAAGCGGCGTTGCCGACGCCACCATGCCGGGCAGATGGGCAGCGCCGCCGGCACCGGCGATGATCACCTCGATACCGCGGTCCGCCGCGCTCTGCGCGTACTCGAGCATGCGGACCGGGGTGCGGTGCGCGGAGACGACGCCGACCTCGAACGGCACGCCGAACTCGGCCAGGGCGTGCGCCGCGTCTTCCATCACCGACCAGTCGCTGTCGCTGCCCATGATCAGGCCGACCCGCGGCGCCGGGGCACTAGTCATGGGCACTCCATCCGTCCGTCCATTCCGCATGCGACAACCAGTGTGCCGCCCTGACCGCGCGTTCCCGCACCTCGGCGACGTACGCGTCGTCATCGGCAGAGCCGCTGGCGGCGCCGACGACGTTCACATGTCCGATCTTGCGGCCCGGCCGTTCTTGTTTCCCGTACAGATGCACCTTGGCATCCGGCAGCCTCGCGAACAGATGATGCAGCCGTTCGTCCATCGTCATCGCCGGAGAGTCTTGTGCGCCAAGGATATTGGCCATCACCGTGACCGGCGCGATCGGCGCGGTGTCACCGAGCGGATAGTCCAGCACTGCGCGCAGGTGTTGTTCGAACTGACTCGTACGGGCGCCGTCCATGGTCCAGTGCCCGGAATTGTGCGGACGCATCGCCAGCTCGTTGACGAGCAGCGCACCGTCCACGGTCTCGAACAATTCGACGGCGAGCACGCCGACCACGCCGAGCTCCGCTGCCAGCTGCAGCCCCAGTCGGCCTGCGGCAGAACGCAACTCATCGTTGAGCCGCGGCGCCGGCGCGATGACCTCCACGCAGATGCCGTCGCGCTGCACGGTCTCGACCACCGGCCACGCCGCGCCCTGACCGAACGGTGAGCGGGCCACCAGCACGGCCAGCTCGCGCCGCATCGCCACCCTCTCCTCGATCAGCACTTCGGCGCCGCCCGACAGGTACCGACGCGCCGCGTCGCGCGCGTCGGCAGCATCGCGGGCCAGCGTCACACCGCGGCCGTCGTATCCGCCGCGCGCGGTCTTGACCACGACGGGGCCGTCGACGCGGGCGGCGAACGCGTCGACGTCGGCAAGCTGACCGACCGCCGCGAACCGCGGCACCGGCGCACCGAGCGCCTCGAGCCGTCGACGCATCACCAATTTGTCCTGGGCGTGGATCAAGGCCGACGGTGGCGGTGCCACGTTGACGCCGTCGGCGACGAGTTTCTCCAGCAGCTCGGGAGGGACGTGCTCATGATCGAAGGTCAGCGCGGCGGCGCCCGCGGCCGCACGGCGCAACGCATCGAGATCGGTATGCGTGCCCAGCACCACATCGGGGCTGACCTGCGCGGCCGGGTCGGCCGCGTCGACGGCGAGAACACGCAGCGTCTGACCGAGCGCGATGGCCGCCTGATGGGTCATTCTGGCCAGCTGTCCACCGCCGACCATGGCCACCACCGGGGGTCCGTTCGGGTTCTGCGACACGCCCTAATGGTGTCATGACCGCCCAGGCGGGCCGGTCACCGTGTACCCGCTGCGACCTGCACGGGTACGCGCAACGTGCACTATTTCCGTACACTGCGCTGTTGTGTCCTTTACCGATGCGACGATCGCACGGCTGCCAAGTCCGATCCGGCCGTACTTCGAGCGGCATCACGAACTGATCAAGTTCGCGATCGTCGGCGCGACGACGTTCATCATCGACACATCGGTCTTCTACACGCTCAAGCTCACGGTGCTCGAGCCCAAGCCGGTGACGGCGAAGATCATCGCGGGCATCGTCGCGGTGATCGCGTCCTACATCCTCAATCGCGAGTGGAGCTTCCGCGACCGCGGCGGTCGGGAGCGCCACCACGAGGCGCTGCTGTTCTTCGGGTTCAGCGGGGTCGGCGTGTTGTTGAGCATGGCGCCGCTGTGGTTCTCCAGCTACGTGCTGATGCTGCGGGTGCCCGAGGTCAGCCTGACCGTGGAGAACATCGCCGACTTCATCTCGGCCTACATCATCGGCAACCTGCTGCAGATGGCGTTCCGGTTCTGGGCGTTCCGCCGCTGGGTGTTCCCCGACGAGTTCGGCCGCAACCCGGACAAGGCGGTCGAGTCGCTCACCGCGGGCGGTCTCGCCGAGGCCATGGAGGACGTCCACGAGCACGAAGAGATCGCGGCCGCCGAGCACGAAGAGATCGCGGCCGCCGAGCACGCGGTCGGCAACGTCACCCCCTTGAAGCCGCGGCGGCGCGCCAGGCGGCTGGCTCAGCTCGGCGACTCGTCCGAGCCCAGGGTGTCGAAGACCTCGTGATACAGCAGCGAGTGGACTCGTTCCACTCGCGGAATGTCGTCGAACGCGAGCGGATCCTGCGCCGCTGACTCGATGATCAGCGTGCCCGTGCGCAGAATGCGGTCGATCAATCCGTGCCGGAACTCGACGCTGTTGATCCGCGCCAGCGGGATGTCGATCCCCGACCGGGTCAACACCCCGTGGCGGAACATCACGCGACGGTCGGTGATCACGAAGTGGGTCGTCAGCCAGTTGAGGAACGGCCACAGCGTCAACCATCCGATGATGACCAGCCAGATCACGGCGATCACGATCAGCACGACGTTGCGCGCGGTCTGATCCCAGTCGAGGGTGTTGAGGTAGCCGGCGAGTACCGCGGCCGCCGCGGTCGCCAACAGCAGCACCGCCACCGGGCCGATCAGCCGTTTCCAATGCGGGTGCCGGTGCAGCACCACCTGCTCATCGGCGGCGAGCACATTGTCGGGATAACCCATGACGATGACCTTAGAGCGATTCGGCCGGCCGCAAGTGGACGATGTCGCCCGCGGACACCGTCGTCGGCCCGCCGTCGGTGTCGAGCACGAGCCTGCCCTGGCCGTCGATGTCACGCGCAACGCCGACGAGTTCACGGTCACCGGGGAGCAGCGCGCGAACATTCATGCCGAGTGTCAGGCTCCGTGCCCGGTAGGCGGCGATCAGGTCGGCGTCGGCACCACCGCGCCGCCACGAATCGATCCGGTTGCCGAGCTCGTGCAGTACCCGGCCGATCAGCCGTTGCCGGTCGGGGTGCGCAACACCGAGGTCGACCAGCGACGTCACCCCGTCGACGCCCACCTCGTCGGCCCGCAGCGAGACGTTGAGCCCGACACCGATCACCACGGCCCGGTCCGCCGCGGCGACCTCGGCGAGGATGCCGGCCAGCTTGCCGTCGCCGGCGAGGACGTCGTTGGGCCACTTCAAGCCCGCTGCCACGCCGGCGTCGGCGACCGCGTCGACGACGGCCACGCCGGTCGCCAGCGGCAGTAACCCCCATGCGTCGCTGGGCACCGCGGCCACGTTGACGCCCACCGACATCGTGATCTGCGCGAACGGGACCGCCGACCAGCTTCGACCGCGTCGACCGCGGCCCGCGGTCTGGTTCTCGGCGATCAGCACCGCCCCGGCGATGTCCTCGCCGCGTCCTGCGCGCGCGATCAGGTCGGCGTTCGTCGATCCGGTCTCGGCCACCACGTCGACACGCCGCCATTCCGGCGAGCTGCTCAATACGTCGTCGCGCAACGCCGCAGCGTCGAGCGGAACCCGATCGACGGTCATCGGAATCGGACTCCCATCTGAAGACTCGTTCGGCCCTCACTACTACCACCGGCGGCTGTCCACACGGTGCGCAAGGCAGCTTAAGGGGACCTTAAGGACGCGCCGTCAGTCCCGCGCGCCTCATTCGTTAGCATCGACGACCATGACCTCCGTTCAACAGCCGTCGGCCGAGCCGTCAGGCGAACACGAGATCGACATCCACACCACCGCGGGCAAGCTCGCCGATCTGCGCAGGCGAGCCGAGGAGACGCTGCACCCGGTCGGCGAGGAGGCGGTCGAGAAGACGCATGCCAAGGGCAAGCTCACCGCTCGCGAGCGCATTCTCGCTCTGCTGGACGAGGGTTCGTTCGTGGAGCTCGACGCGCTGGCCCGGCACCGCAGCACGAACTTCGGCCTCGAGGCCAACCGGCCGCTCGGCGACGGCGTCGTGACCGGATACGGAACCATCGACGGTCGCGAAGTGTGCATCTTCAGCCAGGACGCGACCGTCTTCGGCGGCAGCCTCGGCGAGGTGTACGGCGAGAAGATCGTCAAGGTGCAGGAACTCGCGATCAAGACTGGGCGGCCGCTGATCGGCATCAACGACGGTGCCGGCGCGCGCATCCAGGAGGGCGTCGTCTCGCTCGGCCTGTACAGCAACATCTTCCACAACAACATTCGGGCCTCGGGCGTGATCCCGCAGATCTCGCTCATCATGGGCGCCGCGGCCGGTGGACACGTTTACTCCCCCGCGCTCACCGATTTCGTCGTCATGGTCGACCAGACCAGCCAGATGTTCATCACCGGGCCGGACGTCATCAAGACCGTCACCGGCGAAGAGGTGACGATGGAGGAACTCGGCGGCGCGCACACGCACATGGCCAAGTCGGGGCTGGCGCACTACGTGGCCTCCGGGGAGCAGGACGCGTTCGACTACGTCCGCGAGCTGCTGTCGTACCTGCCGTCCAACAACCGGGCGGACCCGCCGCGCTATCCCGCGGCGGCGCCCGAGGGCGCCATCGAGGAGAACCTCACCGACGAGGACCTCGAGCTGGACACGCTGATTCCGGATTCGCCGAACCAGCCCTACGACATGCACGAGGTCATCGTTCGCATGCTCGACGACGACGAGTTCCTCGAGGTGCAGGCCGGTTACGCGCAGAACATCATCGTCGGGTTCGGCCGCATCGAGGGACGCCCGGTGGGCATCGTGGCCAACCAGCCGACGCAATTCGCCGGCTGCCTCGACATCAACGCCTCCGAGAAGGCGGCCCGGTTCGTGCGGACCTGCGACTGCTTCAACGTCCCGATCGTGATGCTGGTCGACGTGCCCGGCTTCCTGCCCGGCACCGATCAGGAGTACAACGGCATCATCCGGCGCGGCGCCAAGCTGCTCTACGCCTACGGCGAAGCCACGGTCGCCAAGATCACGGTGATCACCCGCAAGGCCTACGGCGGCGCCTACTGCGTGATGGGCTCCAAGGAGATGGGCGCCGACGTCAACGTGGCCTGGCCGACCGCGCAGATCGCGGTGATGGGCGCGTCGGGCGCCGTCGGCTTCGTCTACCGCTCGAAGCTCAAGGAGGCGGCCAAGGGCGGCGAGGACGTCGACGCGCTGCGGCTGCAACTCCAGCAGGAGTACGAGGACACTCTGGTCAACCCCTACATCGCGGCCGAACGCGGCTACGTCGACGCGGTCATTCCGCCGTCGCACACCCGCGGCTACGTCGCGACCGCGCTGCGCCTTCTGGAACGCAAGATCGCGCAGGTGCCGCCGAAGAAGCACGGGAACATCCCCCTGTGAGCGGGGCGAACAATGAGGCTTCCGTGAGCGGGGCGAACAATGAGGCTCCCGTGAGCGGGGCGAACGATCAGGCTCCCGTGAGCGGGGCGAATGAGGCACTCGCCGATCACGAGGCGCACCTCCAGGTCGTCCGGGGTGAGCCGACGACCGAGGAGATGGCCGCGCTGATGGCCGTGCTGGCGGCCGCCTCGAGCGTTCCCGCCGAGCCGCGCGAGCAGGAGGAGAACCTCTGGGGTCATCCGGTCGACCGGCTGCGCTACACGCCGTTCAGCTGGCAGCGGGTGACGCTCGTGGAGCGGACACACATGCGCCGACGGTGACGCGGGTAGTCCTCGCGTCGGCGTCCCCCGGCCGCCGAAAGGTGTTGCGGCAGGCCGGGATCGACCCTCTTGTCATCGTGTCCGGCGTCGACGAGGATGCCGTCGTCGCCGGCCTGAACCCCTCTGCCACCCCCGCCGAGGTGACGGTCGCGCTGGCGGCGGCGAAAGCCGACGCGGTGCTCGACGGCCTCGAGTCCGCGGTCGCCGCGGATTGCGTCGTGATCGGGTGTGACTCGATGCTCTACTTCGACGGGGAACTGCTGGGCAAGCCGCCGACGCCGGAGGCGGCGCTGGCCGGCTGGAAGCGGATGGCGGGCAACTCCGGGCAGCTGTACACCGGTCATTGCGTGATTCGGTTGCGCGACAACGTCATCGAGCACCGGGTTGCCGAGTCCGAGGCCACCACGGTCCGTTTCGGCGTTCCGTCGCCCAGCGATCTCGAGTACTACCTCGCCAGCGGCGAGCCGACCGCGGTGGCGGGCGGATTCACGCTCGACGGGCTGGGCGGCTGGTTCGTCGATGGCGTTGAAGGCGATCCGTCCTCCGTGATCGGCATCGGGCTACCGCTCGTCCGCAGGCTGATCGGGCGCGCCGGCCTGTCCCTTGCCGAGCTTTGGCGGGCGAATCGGCCTGAGTAGGCTTGTTGTGTGCCATTGCCTGCCGATCCAGATCCCGCCCTGCAGTCATACGCCCACCCCGAACGGCTGGTGACCGCCGACTGGTTGTCGGCAAACCTCGGCCGTCCCGGCCTGGCGATCGTCGAGTCGGACGAGGACGTGCTGCTCTACGACACCGGGCACATTCCCGGCGCCGTCAAGATCGACTGGCACACCGACCTCAATGACCCCAACGTGCGCGATTACATCACCGGCGAGCAGTTCGCCGAGCTGATGAACCGCAAGGGCATTTCCCGCGACGACACCGTGGTGATCTACGGCGACAAGAGCAACTGGTGGGCGGCATACGCCCTGTGGGTGTTCACGCTGTTCGGCCACCCCGATGTCCGCCTGCTCAACGGCGGGCGCGACCTGTGGATCTCCGACGGCCGTGAGACCACCCTCGATGTGCCGAACAAGCAGTCCACGGGCTACCCCGTCGTCGAGCGCGACGACGCGCCGATCCGCGCGTTCAAGGACGACGTGCTCGACGTGCTCGGCACCGCGCCGTTGATCGACGTCCGTTCCCCGCAGGAGTACACCGGCGAGCGCACCCACATGCCCGACTACCCCGAGGAGGGGGCGCTACGGGGCGGCCACGTGCCCACCGCGCGGTCCATCCCGTGGGCCAAGGCCGCCGACGACAGCGGCCGGTTCCGCAGCCGCCCCGAACTCGAGGAGCTGTACGGCTTTCTGACCGCCGACGACAAGACGATCGTGTACTGCCGCATCGGCGAACGCTCGAGCCACACCTGGTTCGTGCTGACCCACCTGCTCGGCCTGCCCGGCGTGCGCAACTACGACGGCTCGTGGACCGAATGGGGTAATGCGGTACGGGTTCCGGTGGCCGTCGGACCCGAACCCGGGGAGGCGCCGGGCTCCTGATGACCGCGATGCCGGCCGCGCTGGCCGAGGTGGTCTCGGACTTCAAAGAGGTCCAGGGCCAGGACAAGCTGCAACTGCTGCTGGAGTTCGCCAACGAGCTGCCGCCGCTGCCCGCCGACCTCGAAGAGGCCGCGATGGAGCCGGTGCCCGAGTGCCAATCCCCGCTGTTCTTGCACGTCGACGCGGATGACCGCGAACACGTCCGGCTGTTTTTCAGCGCGCCCGCCGAGGCCCCCACCACCCGCGGTTTCGCGGCGATTCTGGCGACCGGGTTGGACGATCTCCCGGCCGACGAGATCCTCGGCGTGCCCGACGACTTCTACTCCGAGCTGGGCCTCGCGGCGCTGATCAGCCCGCTGCGCCTGCGTGGTATGTCCGCGATGCTCGCGCGCATCAAGAACCGGCTCCGCTGACGGATTTCTCCAGTTACCGACCGGTAAGGGACCGGCTCGCCGAACCCTCGGCTACGCCCCTTAAACTTTCCCGGGTTACATTCCTAAAGACGTTTCTTAGAGAACATGCCGTCAGGAGGCGCAGTGGCAAGTCACGCCAGCTCGAAGATCTCCAAGGTGCTGGTCGCCAACCGCGGGGAGATCGCGGTCCGGGTGATCAGGGCCGCCAAGGATGCGGGGCTGCAGAGCGTGGCCGTGTACGCCGAACCCGACGCCGACGCCCCTCACGTCCGGCTCGCCGACGAGGCTTTCGCCCTCGGCGGCCAGACGTCGGCGGAGTCCTATCTGGTCTTCGAGAAGCTGCTCGACGCCGCCGAGAAGTCCGGTGCCAACGCGGTGCACCCGGGCTACGGGTTCCTCTCCGAGAACGCCGATTTCGCGCAGGCGGTCATCGACGCGGGCCTGATCTGGATCGGGCCCAGCCCGCAGTCCATCCGCGACCTCGGCGACAAGGTCACCGCGCGCCACATCGCCGCACGTGCCAAGGCTCCGTTGGTGCCGGGCACACCGGATCCGGTCAAGAACGCCGACGAGGTCGTCGCGTTCGCCAAGGAGTACGGCGTGCCAATCGCGATCAAGGCCGCCTTCGGCGGCGGCGGCCGCGGCATGAAGGTGGCCCGCACCATCGAGGAGATCCCCGAACTGTACGAATCGGCGGTGCGTGAAGCCGTCGCGGCGTTCGGCCGCGGCGAGTGCTTCGTCGAGCGCTACCTCGACAAGCCGCGCCACGTCGAGGCGCAGGTGATCGCCGACCAGCACGGCAACGTCGTCGTCGCCGGCACCCGGGACTGCTCGCTGCAGCGCCGCTTCCAGAAGCTGGTCGAAGAGGCACCCGCGCCATTTCTCACGGACGCGCAGCGCAAAGAGATCCACGAGTCGGCCAAGCGCATCTGCAAGGAGTCCGGCTACTACGGCGCCGGCACCGTCGAGTACCTGGTCGGCCAGGACGGTCTGATCTCGTTCCTCGAGGTCAACACCCGCCTGCAGGTCGAGCACCCGGTGACCGAGGAGACCTCGGGCATCGACCTGGTGCGCCAGCAGTTCCGCATCGCCAACGGCGAACCGCTCGACATCACCGAGGATCCGACGCCGCGTGGGCACTCCATCGAGTTCCGCATCAACGGCGAGGACGCCGGACGCGGCTTCCTGCCCGCTCCCGGTCCGGTGACCAGGTTCGAGACCCCGCAGGGCCCCGGCATCCGGATGGACGCCGGCGTGGAGTCCGGTTCGGTGATCGGCGGCCAGTTCGACTCGATGCTGGCCAAGCTGATCGTCACCGGCGCCAATCGTCAAGAGGCCCTGGAGCGGTCGCGCCGCGCGCTGGACGAATTCCACGTCGAGGGCCTGGCCACCGTGATCCCGTTCCACCGCGCCGTGGTGTCCGACCCCGCGTTCATCGGTGACGACAACGGCTTCACCGTGCACACCCGCTGGATCGAGACCGAGTGGGACAACACCATCGAACCGTTCACCGGTGGCGACCCGATCGAGGAAGAGGACACCGTCCCGCGGCAGACCGTTGTCGTGGAGGTCGGCGGCCGGCGCCTCGAGGTGTCGCTGCCCGGTGACCTGGCTCTCGGTGGCGGCGGCGCCCCGGCAGCCGGTGCCAACGTCGTCCGTAAGAAGCCCAAGGCGCGCAAGCGCGGCGGGGGCGGCGGAGCAGCCGCGTCCGGCGACGCGGTGACCGCGCCGATGCAGGGCACGGTGGTCAAGGTCGCCGTCGAGGAGGGTCAGCAGGTCTCCGCCGGTGACCTGGTCGTGGTGCTCGAGGCGATGAAGATGGAAAACCCCGTCACCGCGCACAAGGACGGCACCGTCACCGGCCTGGCCGTCGAGCCCGGCGCCGCCATCACCCAGGGCACGGTGCTGGCCGAGATCAAGTAAGGACAATCCTGGCGAGCAGACGGCAATTGTCCTGAAATGCGGCAATTTTGGGTCACTTTGCGTCTGCTCGCGCTAGATGGGTGACATGGAGCCGGTGGAGATTAACGCGGGCGCGTGGTATCTGCGCGCGCTGCGCTGCGACGACCGCATCGACGACCGACCCGCGCTGGCGGAGTTGGGCAACACCGACGCCGGTTACGTGCAGATGCGGGCGGCGCAGTGGGAGTCGGACACCATGTATTCGTGGGCGGTGTGCGAGCCGACGACGGGTGAACTGCTCGCCGAGGTGACGCTGTCACCGGCCACCGGGAACATCGCCCTGCAGGCCCGGCGCGGCCATGCCGAGGCCGCGCAGGCTGCAGGCGACGCCGTCCGGCGGTTCGCGGACTCGTTGGAGTAGCTACTTCACGTCGATGTCGCGGCCGGTCGCGAGGTCGGCGCAATCGACGGAGACGACGTCGTCGCGGTCGGCCAGGAACGCCCGGGCGCCTTCGTCGCCGTGGATTTGCTGCAGCAGGGTGGCCCAATGCCTGCGCGCGATGACCACCGGATGGCCGGGCACGTGCCGGTAGCGGCCGCGCGCGAGCCCGGATGCCGACCGGACCGCCGCGGCCACCACGCGGTGCACCACGTCGGCGCCGATGTCGGGGGTGTCGACGGTGTGCAGCACCGCGTAGTCGGCATCCACCGCCGACAGGCCCGCCCGCAGGGACGCCGACAACCCGTCCGCCCACGCCTCGGCGACGACCGCCCGCGCCGGCGGCGGTACCTCGACGATCGCCGCACCCAACACGACCACCACGTCAGCACACCCGCCGTCGTGCAGCGCGTCGACACCGGCCTTGAGCCACTTTCCTTGTTCAGCAAGGACTTTCGGCATTCCATACCGGGTGCCCGCACCCGCGGCGAGCAGCACACCGGCTACCGTCGTCGTCACGGACACAAGTGTGCGATCCTGCCCGAGCGTGCGCAAAGTGCTGCGGCGTTGCGGCGTGTCGTGCGACGGGCACGCACGATCGGAGGAAAGCGGGGTAGCCGGCGGCGTTGCCGTTGACCTGTGGCTATGCCGGTGATGTTGATACCGATTGTGGTTGATCGAGATGCGGCGTAGGGTTCAGCACAGGTTGAGTTCACAGCCAAGCTGGAAACGTCATCCACGGGCAGGGCAGCACTTTTGCCGCTGCTACGAAGGCTTTGAAGACGCAGGGCCCCAATTTTTGACGTGAACCACAGTACGAATTGCACATTCACTGATGGAGTCACAAATGCCTGTTTCTCGCACCCCACCGATCGATTCGGCGCCACTGGTCGAATCCCACGATTGCCACACCGCGCATTTCGCCACCCGCCGGCTGCAAGCAGATACCGCGATCATCACCGTGCAGGGCCAGATCGACGCGGCGAACGCTCAGGACCTGATCGACTACGCGCTGCGCCATGCCACCGAGCTCGATTGTCTGCTGATCGACCTTTCCGGAGTCGACTTCTTCGGCACCGCAGGGTTTTCCGCGCTGCACACCCTCAACGTCCGTACCGCCGGCGAGGAGATCGGCTGGGCGATGCTGCCGAGCCCCGCGGTGAGCCGATTGCTGCGCATCTGCGATCCGGATGCCGCGTTGCCCGTCAGTGACAGCGTCGAGGCGGCGCTCTCGGCGCTACAGGGCGATCGGCCGCTACTGCAACTGGTCCCTGAGCCGCGCTAGGGATTTCGCCAGCAGCCGCGACACGTGCATCTGCGAGATGCCGACCCGTTCGGCGATCTGCGTCTGGGTGAGCGACTCGAAGAACCGCAGCAGCAACACCGTGCGTTCGCGTTCGGGTAGTGCAGCGAGCAAGGGCCGCAACGCTTCCCGGTTCTCGATCTGATCCAGGCCGAGGTCGACGTCGCCCAGTGTGTCGGCGATTGCGGGGGCGTCCTCGGTTCCGCTGCCGCCACTGTCGATCGACAGCGTGTTGTAGGAGCTCCCGGCGACCAGGCCCTCGACGACCTCGTCGCGATCCATGCCCAGCTCCGCGGCCAGCTCCGAGGCTGTCGGCGCGCGGCCGAGGCGCTGCGACAACTCCGCGGTCGCGGCACCGAGCCGCAGGTGAAGTTCCTTGAGCCGCCGGGGCACCTTGACCGACCAGCTGTTGTCACGGAAGTGCCGTCGGACTTCGCCCATGATGGTCGGCACCGCGAACGAGACGAAGTCCGAGCCCGCCTCGACGTCGAAACGGATCACCGCGTTCACCAGGCCGACGCGGGCCACCTGGACGAGGTCTTCGCGCGGTTCGCCGCGTCCGTCGAAGCGGCGGGCGATGTGGTCGGCCAGCGGCAGGCAGCGCTCGACGATGCGGTCTCGCTGCCGCTGGAACTTCGGCGAGTCCGCCGGCACATCCTTCAGTTCGCGGAACATGTCGGCGACATCCGCGTACTCAGAGTTCGAACGCGACGACGAACCCTGTGACGTCGGCGGCGTCACTGCAGTGTCGCTCGTCTCGTCGTCATGGAGATCCCGAACACCTGCGCGTTCTCGGGTCCCTGCCCGTTCTGGAAGGTCTTGACTTCGTCGGTCAGCGAGCTGAGCACGTGCCAGCTGAAGCTGCCCGGCGCCAAGATGTCGGAGTTCTTGCATGTGGTCGACGCGTCGATGATGACGGCGTCCTCCCGCGGGTCGATGACGAGAAGCAGTACCGAGTCGGGTACCGCGGACCGGATCAGCCTGGTACACGCCTCGTCGACCGCGAGCCGCAGGTCGGCCACGGCGTCGAAGTCGAGGTCCTCGAACGTCGCCACCGCGGCGACGAGGGTGCGCAGCACCGCTAGGTTCTCGAGTTCGGCAGCGACCCGGAGTTCCACCGACCGCCCGCCGTGTCCGTGCCCGTTTTTCTTGTTGGCGACGTCGGCCATCTGACCTCCCGGCAATGTCGAAGCGAGATTACCCCAGGTCGAGTCCCAGCTAACCACGAGTACTCCGGCTACCCGCCGCTGATGACGTGTGCCACACGTCAAGGCGGGTAATAACCCGGTCATGGAGCAGACTCGACGGCGAACGCACTTCGATCACACGGCCGACGACCGGGCGCCGATCGCGCCGATGATGCGGTGAATGCGCCTGTGACGACCAACGTTGCGATGGCGTGGCGAAGCCGGAGTTGTCCATGGTGGGAGTCCAATACCCCGCTGCGCTCGGATGCCAAACATGCGACTTCGCCGTAGCGTCGTGCGGGGCCCCGGCCTGCGGCGGGTGCGCCGGGGCCGCGGGTTCTCCTACTACCAGCCTGACGGCACACCGCTCACCGATGAGGCGACGCTGCAACGCATCAAGGATCTGGTGATCCCGCCGGCCTGGAAGAAGGTGTGGATCTGCCCGTACCCCAACGGCCACATCCAGGCGGTCGGAACAGACGCCGCGGGCAGGCGACAGTACCTGTACCACCAGCGGTGGCAGGAGGAGCGCAACGAGGAGAAGTTCGACCGGGTCCTGGAGATGTCGGCCGCGCTGCCCGAGATGCGCCGACGCATCGCCGCGGATCTGCGCAGCCGGGGCCTGGGCCGCGACCGCGTGCTCGCGCTCGCGCTGCACCTGCTCGATCTCGGCTATTTCCGCGCCGGCTCGGAGCAGTACGCGGAGGAGAACAACTCCTACGGAATCGCCACTTTGCTCTGCGAGCATGTGACGCTGCGCGGCAACGCCATCGAGTTCGACTTCCCCGCCAAGAGCGGGGTGCGACGGACGCTGACGATCGACGATCCCGAAGCGGTCCGCTCGGTGCGGTCGCTGTTGCGCCGCCCGCAGCGTACGGAGCGGCTGCTGGTGTGCCGCAACGGTTCCAGTTGGACCGACGTCCATGCCGATGACCTCAACACCCGGTTCAAGGAACTTGTCGGCGAGGAGTACACGGTCAAGGATCTGCGGACCTGGCACGGCACCGTGCTGGCGGCGGCGGCATTCGTCGACGCCGACCCACCGGTCAACAAGGCGGTGACCAAGCGGGTCGAATCCGCGGTGATGAAAGAGGTCGCCGAAGAGCTGGGCAACACCCCCGCGGTGGCTCGCGGCTCGTACGTCGACCCCAGGGTCGTCGAGGGCTACGAGTCCGGTCTCACGATCGCCGCGGGCGTGCGCCGCGCCGCGCGGACGAAGACCCTCGCCGAACGTCAAGAGGTGCTCGACCGCAGCACCGCGAGCCTGATCCGCAAGGTCGCCAAAAGTCAGTAGCCCGACGGTGTTCCGTTACCCAGGTAGGTCAATCCGAGCTCGGCGAGTGCCGACGGGTCGAGCAGGTTGCGGGTGTCGACGACGACGGCTCCCGGGGCCTGTTCGGCGATCAGGGCCCAGTCGAGTTCGCGGAACTCCGGCCATTCGGTGAGCACGACGATCGCATCGGCATCCTTGGTGGCGAGGTAGGGATCGTCGACCGCAACGATCGACGAGGCCCGCAGCCGCGTATGGTCCATCGCCGGCAGCCGCGGGTCATAACCGGTGACCTGCGCGCCGGCCCGGCCGAGATCCGCGCAGATGGTCAGCGCCGGCGAGTCACGCACATCAGCGGTGCCGGCCTTGAATGTCAAGCCCAAAGCGGTGATCCGGGCCCTGCCGAGCGGGGTTCCGATGGCTCGGGACACCGTCGAAGCGACGCGCGCGGATTGTCCGGCGTTGGTGAAGCGGGCGGACTCGATCTCCAGCAGGCGCACGTCAGCCTGATCGGCGGTGTGCAGGATGGCCGCGGTGTCCTTGGGCAGACATGATCCGCCCCACCCGGGCCCGGGCTGCAGGAAATGCGGGCCGATGCGCACATCGGCGCCCATGCACCGGATGACGTCGGCGATGTCGGCGCCCAGCCGTGCGCACAGCTGCGCCAGCGAGTTGGCGTAGGAGATCTTCACGGCGAGAAAGGCATTGCTGGCGTACTTCGCCAGCTCCGCGCTCTCCGGGCTCATCGTGAAGGTCTGCGCGTGGTTTCCGTACACGCGCGACACCAGATCGGCGGCGTCGGCGTCCTCGGCTCCGATCACGATGCGGTCCGGGTTGCGGAAGTCGTAGACGGCGTGGCTCTCGCGCAGGAATTCCGGATTGGAGACCGCCCGGATCCCGGCCTGCTGCAGCCGCTCGGCGATCCGCCGGGTGGTGCCGACCGGCACGGTCGACTTGAGCACCACCACCGAACCCGCCCGCAGCACGGTGACGAGGTGATCGACCGCGTTGTCGACCGCGGACAGGTCCGCCGATCCATCCGGCCCGCTCGGCGTCGGCACGCAGACGAACACCGCGTCGCAGTCGGCCAGATCCCGGTATTCGACGGTGAATTCGAGCTTTCCGGCGGTCAAACCCTGGCGCAGCAGTTCGGCGATCCCGGGTTCGTCCAGCAGCGGCACGCCGTTGCGCAGCTGGTCGACGCGCGACGCGTCGACATCGACGCACACGGTGTCGTGGCCGCGCTCGGCAAGGCACACCGCGGTCGTCAGGCCAACGTAGCCCGCGCCGATCACGCCCGTCCGAAACGTGTTCATGCACAGTCCTTCAGCAGCGTCTCGGTGGCGTCGAGCACCCGCGGAACGGTGATCAGCAGCAGCCCGGGGTGCGGGCGGTCGGCGTGCGGGTCCCCCTTGTCGCCGGCCCAGACGGCGATGTGCGGACCGGATCCTTTCGGCCCCCACCGGTTCGGCGGCGTCGGGCCGAAGAGCAACACCGACGGGGTGCCCGTCGCGGTGGCGATGTGGCCGACACCGGTGTCACCGCAGATCAACAGCCGGCAGTCGCTGATCAACGCGACCAGTTCGAGCAGGTCGAGAGTTCCTGCCAGCACCGTCGATGGCTTCAGCCCCGCGGCGTCGGCCACCGACCGCGCGAGGCCGACCTCGCTGACGTCTCCGGTGACGACCACGTCGTAGCCCCGGCCGTGCAGTGCGGCGGCAACCTCGGCGAAGCGCTCCGGCGGCCACCGCCGCGCGGCGAACGCGGCACCCGGATGGACGACGACCGCCGAGGAGCGGTCCGGGAAGCCGGCCGGCCGTGGGATCGTCAGATCCTCTGGATCGCAGGGCATTCCGGCCCACTCGAGCAGAGCGCACCAGCGGTCGACCTCGTGCAGTTCCGCGCGCCACGGCGGGCCGTCGACCTCCGGGTACGCGCTGTGCCGGTGGCTGATCAGGCGGTGGGGGCGCAGCGTGAGGAGGTCGGCGATGCTCTCCGGGCCGCTGCCGTGCAAATTCACCGCGAGCGAGGGCGGCTCACTGCGGGGGCGCAACTGACCGAGTCCCGGCGTCGGGTCGACCTCGTCGATGGCCCCGGAAAGCATCGCCAGTTCCGCGTACCGCTCGCCAGTGGCGAGCACGATGTGCGCGTCAGGGTGAGCGCGCCGCAGTCCGCGCAGCGCCGGAACGCCGGTGAGCAGATCGCCGAGACCCAGCGCGCGCAGAACCACGATGGTGTCGGGACTCACGGCCACGAAGACTCTGTCGACGCACACACCACGAGCTCGCGCACCTCGCAGCCCGCGGGTTGGGACAGCGCGAAGACCACGGTGTCGGCCACATGCTCGGGCTGGTTGAGCTTGGCGTCGGGCGGTGGCTTGTACTGCTCCTCGCGGCTGTCGAAGAATGCGGTGTGCATACCGCCGGGGATCAGCGTGGTGACGCCCACCTCGCCCGCCAGTTCGGCCGCCAGCGCCCGGGAGAAGCCGATCACCCCGAACTTGGATGCGCAGTACGCGGTCGCGTCGCTGACGGCCTTGATGCCCAGTGTCGAAGCGCACGTGACGATCCGGCCACCGGTGTCCTTCAGGTAGGGCAACGCGGAGCGGATCACCGCCGCCGTGCCGAGCAGGTTGACGTGGATGACGCGTTCCCAGTCCTTGACCGCGACATCGTCGAGCTTGCCGCAGACGTCGGTGCCGCCCGCGGTGAACACGCCGTGGATCTGACCGCCCACCTGTTCGGCAAGCCTGCGCACCGCCGCGTCGACGGCCTCGGTGTCGGCGAGGTCGGCGCGGGCGAACGCCACTGGCAGGTCGGTGGCCTGCGGATCGTTGCGGTCAATGACCAGTGGTGTGCCACCGTGGCGCGCAACCGCTTTCACGGTGGCCGCGCCGAGACCGGAAGCACCTCCGGTGATGATGATGTTGCCCAAAGCCATCTGCGTCTCCTTTCAATTCATGACCGCGCAGCGGCGATCAGGTTTGAGGACGAGTAACCGGCGACGGTCGGCAGCAGCACGACTTCACCGCCGTGGCGGCGAACCACGTCGGCCTCGGGCAAGTCCGCTTCGGTGTAGTCGCCGCCTTTGACCCAGAGGTCGGGCCGCAGCTGCGCGAGCGCCGCCTCAGGTGACAGTTCGTCGAAGATCACCACCGCGTCCACGCAGGCCAGGGCGGCCAGCACGCGCGCTCGGTCCTGATCCGCGACCACCGGCCGTCGTGGCCCTTTCAACGCGCGCACCGACGCGTCGGAGTTCAGCAGCACCACCAGCGCGTCGCCGAGCCCGCGGGCCTGCCGGAGCAGCCGGACGTGGCCGGTGTGCAGCAGGTCGAAACAACCACCGGTCGCCACCAGGGTGCCGCCACGGCTGCGCAGACGGTCCCGCACGTCCGCGACGTCCCCGGTGATCGCGGTCGATTCGGTTGTCGCCGAACGGCTCTGACCGACCGGCGCGGCGCTCGACACGCCCACCGCGCCGCCCGCGGCGACGAACCGGCTCGCCGCGTCCACGGCGTCGGCGACGGCCTCGTGGACGTCCTTTCCGGCGGCCAGCGCCATGGTGGCCGCGATCGCGAACCGGTCGCCCGCGCCGCAGGTGTCACCGCGGCCGGCCGGGGCGGCCGAATCGGGCACCGGGTGATGGGCGTTGCCGTTCTCGGTGGCCACCAGCGCCCCCTTCGGGCCGAGCGTGACGCACACCGCCCTGGCGGCCCACTGTTCGCGCAGCGACTCAGCCGAACGTCCGTCGGCCTCGGCGGAATTCGGGGTGACGAGCCAGCAGCCCGGGACGGGCCGGCTGCCCCGCGGATGTGGATCCCAGACCGTCGGCAGCCGCCGCGCGAGGCGGGTCAGCAGTTCTCGGATCTCGCCGTGCGCGGTGACACCGCGGCCATAGTCGGCCACGCACACTGCGCCGGCCTGCTCGAGCACCTCGGCGACCTGCGTGGGCACCGGGGCGCCGGACGCCGTCCCGTCGCCGTGGTCGAGCCGCAGCATCGAATGGTCGCCCACCCGGACCCTGGTCTTGCACACCGTGTTTCCGGCCAACGGCAGCGCGACGAGCCTCACTCCGGCGTCGGCCAGCAGCTCGGTCAGCGCCTGGCCGTCGGCGTCGTCCCCGACGGCCGTCACCAGCACCACCTCGCAACCGGTGCGGGCGGCCAGCACGGCGGCCAGTCCGGCGCCGCCGGGGCGCTGCCACTTTCGTTCGGTGTCGACCACGGGCACCGGCGCCTCGGGGCTGAGCCGGGTGGCGGTGCCCTCGATGTCGACGTCGAGCATCGAGTCGCCCACGATCACCAACGGCCTAGTCATCGGACGCTCCCAGCAGAACGTCATCGAGCGCGATGCACAGCGCGTGCACCAGCAGTAGGTGAATCTCCTGCACCGTCGCGGTGGTCGTCGCCTCGACGCAGACCGCGTCGTCGCACATCGCGGCGAGCGGATTGGGGTGCGGCCCGGTGAACGCCCATGTGGTCAGGCCGGTTTCATGCGCGGCCTTGACGGCCGCGAGCACGTTCGGGCTGGTGCCGCTGGTGGACAGCGAAATCAGGACGTCGCCGGGTCGGCCGTGTGCCCGCACTCCCCTGGCGAACATCTCGTCGATGCCGTAGTCGTTGGCGATCGCGGTCAGCGCTGAGGTCTCGGCGTGCAGTGAGATCGCCGACATCGGTATTCGCTCGTCGCGGAAGCGGCCGACCAATTCGGCGGTGAGGTGCTGAGCTTCGGCTGCGCTTCCGCCGTTGCCGCAGGCCAGCAGTCGGCCGCCGGTGGTGAGCACGTCGGCGAGCCGGCTGCCCCACGCGGCCAGCCTCGGCGCCTCCGCGCCGATGTGGTCGACCGCCTGCGACAGTGCGGAGAAGTGGGTTTCGATCATCGGAATCATTGCTGTCCTCCAATCCGGTTGACCGCGTTGAGCAGTTCGTCGTCGGTGATGCCGTCCAGGCAGGGGTGGCCCGCCACCGGGCAGCTGCGCGCGCGGGTCAGCCGACAGGCGGCATCCTGATCCCCGAGCCGAATGACGGTGCTGCCGTAGGGACTCCACTGCGAGGCGGGTACGACGGGTGCGAACAGCGAGACCACTGGTGTGCCGACGGCCGCCGCCAGGTGCGCCGGTCCGGTGTTGGGCGCGATGACGACCCTCGCAGCGGCGAAGATCGCCGCCAGCGTGGCGAGCGATGTGCGCCCGCCGAGGTCGACGACCGTCTCGCCGGCCACCGCGGCGGTCAGCTCGCGTTCGGCGGGGTCGCCGGTGACCACGACGCGATGGCCCGCGGCAACCAGGGCGTGCACCATGTCTGCGCTGCGTTTGGTCGTGGGCCTGCGGGCGGGCACCGCTGCGCCCGGGTGGAACACCACGAACGGTGTAGCGCAGAGGAGTTCGCGCAGCTCCTCCGGCAGCGGCGGTGCATTGACCCGCAACCTGCCGTCGTCGCCGTCGCGCAGTTCGCAGCCCGCCGCACGGGCCAGCGACAGCGCCCGCTCGGGTTCGGGCACGCCGCCTTCGACGTGGTGGCGCACGTCGAGCAGAGTGCCGGGATAGTCCTCGCTGATCGCGCCGACCCACGGCACCGAGGCCATCCGGGCGATCAACGCCAGCGGCAACGGCGACTGGTGAAACGACGTGAAGATGTATAGGCGCTCGGGAGCCAGGTCGCGTATCTGCTTGACGAGTGCGTCGACGTGTCCGGGGGTGAGCTCGGGCGAGTCGAAGTCGACCCACGGGGCCTGCCACTCGATGATGTCGTCGACGGCGGGCAACAACGCGGCAGCCGCTCGCCCCCGCGGCCCAGCCAAAAAGGTCACCGCATCGTGGCTTTCGGCGATCGCACGGACCGCGGGGCCGGTGATCAGGACGTCACCGGCGCTGTCCAGTCGCGCGACGAGGGCCCGGTTCATCGGCACTCCTTCAGGACGAGCGCGACGGCGTCGTCGAACGTGGCCGCCACCCGGGCGCGCATCCGGGCGTCGCTGATCTCGTGCCGCAGCGTTCGCCGGGTCGGCACCAGCACGGCGTCGGCGCCGGCCGACAGCGCCGCCTGCACGTCGCCGCCGGTGTCGCCGATGAGCACGCAGCGGGAGGGATGGACGCCGAGCGCTGCCGCGGCCGCCTGCACCATTCCCGGAGCGGGTTTGCGGCATCCGCAGCCGTCGTCGGCGTCGTGCACGCACAGCTGCCAGGAGTCGAACGGCCCGAGTTGCGCGTCGACCTCTGCGTTGACGGCGTCGAGTTGCTCCGGGGTGATCAGGCCCTTCGCGACACCCGACTGGTTGCTGACCACGGCGAGCAGCAATCCTTTGCGCCGCAGGCGGTCCAGCCCGTCGCGCGCACCGGCCAGCGGGCGCACGCCGGCCGGATCGTTGAGATACGGGCCGTCTTCGATGATCGTGTCGTCGCGGTCGAGCAGTACCGCCAACGGGGGGTCGCGTCGCGCGCCACGGAACCTCCACTCGCCGGCGAGGCGATGCGCGACCGCCGCGGGCGGGATCAGCGCGCTGGTGATCAGCATGCGGCCGGCCTCCCCCACGGTGTGTGGGCCGGACCAGAACCGGCGCACCGCGAATTCGCCTGTGAGCGCGCCCCACAGCGCCGCGGCATACCGCGCGGAACGCCATCGGCCGGCCAAAGCGCTTGCCGCGGCGACGATGGCGGCCGCAGTGGTCATCGAGTGTGCGGGCAGCCGGCCGCGGCCCTCCCCGATCGCGGAGCGCCACCGCCTTCCGTGCTTGCGGCGCAGCAACGCGTTGTCGCGGTTGCCGACCTGCGTACGCACGCTGCTCATGAGTGTGGCGTCGGCCACCGGGTGGGTACACCGGCGGGCGCCGCGCACGATCGTGTTGCCGGCCTGCACGATGCGCAACGCGATGTCCGAATCCTCGCGGTACGCGCGGGGAAACCGCTCGTCGAAGCCCCCGACCGTCACCAGCACGTCACGGCGAAACGCCATGTCGGCGGTGATCCACCGGGCCTCGGCGAGTCGCTGGGTGCGGCGCTCGTCGTCGGTGGCCTTGCGCCCGCCCGCCCGCGGCACCTCGATCACCGCTTGTGATCCGGCCGCGGCCTCCACGTCGGCCTTCGCCAGGTCCTCGGACACCGCCGCGAGCCAATCCGGTTGCGGGACAACATCGTCGTCGAGGAAGCAGATCCAGTCGGCGTCGACGGCACGCCACCCGGTGTTACGGGCGGCAGCCGGGCCCCGCCCGCCGCTTCGCAGCACCCTGACCGGCAACCGCGAGTCGATCGACAGCGGCGGTTGCGGCCCGGGGCGGTCGTCGACGACGATCACCGCCGCCGGCGCCGGGCCCGCCGATCCGTCGAGTTCTGCGAGCAGCCGGTGCAGCGACGGCCGCCCGACCGTCGGCACCACGACCGCGAACCGCGGGGTCATCCGGGCCGCCTCACGATGAACGGCCCGATCGCCAGCACGTCGATCGGTGCGCTGCCGAAACATTCGAGCGCGTCACGCGGGCTGTCGACCATCGGCCGTCCCGCGGTGTTGAAGCTGGTGTTCACGATCACCGGCACGCCGGTGCGGGCGGCGAACCGGCTGATCGTGTCGTGCAGCAGCGGCTGGCTGCGGTCGACGGTCTGGATGCGCGCGGTGCCGTCGACGTGGGTGACCGCCGGGATCCGGTCCCGCCACGCGGCGGCGACGTCGTGCACGAAGAGCATGTACGGGCTGGGAATCGGTCCGCCGGAGAAGATTTCGTCGGCGTGTTCGGCGAGCACCATCGGGGCGACGGGCCGGAACTGCTCGCGGCCCTTGACGGTGTTGAGCCGCTCCAGGTTGTCGATGCGTCGCGGGTCGGCGAGCAGCGATCGCTGCCCGAGCGCGCGCGGCCCGAACTCCGCACGGCCCTGGAACCAGCCGACGAGCAAGTTGTCGGCCAGCGCGTCGCCGATGGCCGCGGCCAGATCGGCGGGCCGCTCGTGAGGCACGGCCGCTTCGGTGAGAGCCGCGGCGATCTCGTCGTCGGAGAATCCGCGGCCCAGCGCTGCCGAAGGCATCGGCGTGATCGGCTCACCGGCCTCGCCGGCCAGCGCCAGGGCTGCGCCCAGTGCGGTTCCCGAGTCGCCGGCCGCGGGCTGGATCCAGACGTTCGAGAAGCCGCCGTGACGGTGGATTTTCGAGTTGGCCACGCAGTTGAGCGCCACCCCGCCTGCCAGACAGAGGTTTTCGTGATCGGTGCGCGCACGCAGCCAGCCGACTAGGTCGAGCAGCACCTCTTCGACGACTGTTTGGACACTGCACGCCAGATCGGCGTGCTCGGGCTCTGGCCGGTCCAGCGCATGTCCCTTTCCGGCTCCTGACGCACGGGCCGGGGTGATCGAATCCCAACTCACCGGCTCGGTGCGGAACCCGCCGTCGGCGCACGCGTAGACCAGTTCGCGGAATGTGTCGGCGAACCGCGGAGTTCCGTAGGACGCCATCGCCATCACCTTGTACTCGTCGCTGGAGCGCTTGAAGCCGAGGTGTTCGGTCAGGCTTTCGTAGAGCAGGCCGAGCGAGTGCGGAAGCGACTGCGTCGCAAGTACGTCGAGTTTGCTGTCGCGATAGCTTCCGGCCAGCATCGAGGACCGCTCACCGCGTCCGTCGACCACCAGCACCGCGCAGTCGGGGTGCGGCGAGGCCAGCGCGCTCGACGCGGCGTGCGCGACGTGGTGGCGGACGTGACGCACGATCGCCGGGTTCAGGCCGGGCAGGGCGGACTGCAAAAACCGCGGTGCGCGTTCGGCGTAGAGCGTGCGGAGGTACTCCCAGTCGCGGTCCAAGCCGTCGAGCCCCTGGGCGGACTCGTCCATCAGCCGCGGGTCGTAGGAGTAGCCGACCGCGTCGAGGTCGGCCGGCGTCAGGCCGGCCTGTTGCAGGCACCAGCGCGCAGACTCCACGGGCAGTTCCCACGTCGAGAACGGCACCGCCTGCTTGCCGTGCTTGCGCCGGGTGAACCGCTCCTCCTCGGCGGCCGCCATGATCTGTCCGTCGACCACCAGCGCGGCGGCGGGATCGTGGAACACCGCGTTGATTCCGAGAATTCGCATTGCTTCCTCCTAGCGGCCCTGCAGCGCGACGGTGGCGGACAGGTTGCGGAACCAGTCGACGGTTGCGGACAGTCCGTCGGTGTAGCTCACGCGCGGACTCCAGCCGAGCTGCTCGCGGGCCAGCGTGATGTCGGGGCAACGGCGTTGCGGATCGTCCTGGGGTGCCGGGCGATACTCGATCGGCGAGGCGCTGCCGACCAGATCGCGGATGAGCTCCGCGATCCGCAGCACCGTGAGTTCGTCCGGATTGCCTACGTTGACCGGTCCGGCGCAGTCGGATTCGGCCAGGGCGATCAACGCTTCGACGGTGTCGTCGACGTAGCACAGGGACCGGGTCTGCCGGCCCGTGCCGTTGACGGTGAGCGGTTCACCGGCCAATGCCTGACGGCAGAAGGTCGGCACGATCCGGCCGTCGTCGGGCCGCATCCGTGGGCCGTATGTGTTGAAGATGCGCGCCACGGCGATGTCGGCCGACCGCTCGCGCCGGTAGGCGAACGCCAGCGCCTCGGCGAACCGCTTCGCTTCGTCGTAGACGCTGCGCGGTCCGACCGGATTGACGTTGCCCCAATATGTCTCGGTTTGCGGATGTTCCAGCGGGTCGCCGTACACCTCGCTGGTGGACGCCAGCACCAGCCGCGCACCGGAGCGTTCCGCGAACTCCAGCATGTGCGCGGTGCCGAGCGCGCCGGTGCGCAAGGTCTGGATCGGCAACCGCAGATAGTCCAGCGGCGAGGCCGGCGACGCCAGATGGAAGACGGTGTCCACGCCGGAGGGCGGATCGGGCAGCGGCTCGCTGATGTCGTGCGGTACGAACCGGTATCCGGGCCGGTCGAGGAACGTATCGGCGGCGGTGGGGGCGCTGGTGGAAAGGTCATCGACGCAGAGCACCTCGACACCGCTGTCGAGCAGCCGCTCAGACAGGTGGCCCCCGAGGAAGCCGCCTCCTCCGGTCACCAGGGCACGTTTGATGTCATGCATCGTTTGCCTTTCGGATCGGCGGGTAGCCCGCAGGGTCATGCGGACCCCAGCCCCGGCCGATGTCTCGTTCGTGATCGCCAGCCGGAATCGCGCCGCGGAACTCGCCACGGTCGTCGCCCGGCTGCTCGACACCACGGTGTGCCCGATTGTGGTGGTGGACAACGCCTCCACCGATGACACCGCGGAGGTCGTGGGGCGGATGGCGGCGCGATCGGCGGGCCGCCTGCGGCTCGTCGAGTTGGCCGACAACCTCGGGGCTGTCGGCCGCAACGTCGGTGTCGCGGCGTGCCGCACGCCGTACGTCGCGTTCTGCGACGACGATTCGTGGTGGGCGCCCGACGCGCCCGCGATCGGCGTCGAGGCGTTCGAACGGCATCCGTCGGTGGGGCTGCTGGCGGCCCGCACGATCGTGCTGCCGCAGCACCGGGAGGACCCGTTCTCCACCCTGCTGGCCGACAGCGCGCTGGGCCGCCGGCCGGATCTGCCCGGACCGTCGATTCTCGGTTTCATGAGTTGCGCGGCCATGGTGCGCAAGCGGGCGTTCGAGCAGGCCGGCGGCTTCAGTGACATCCTGCACTTCCGCGGCGAGGAACAGTTGCTCGCGCTCGACCTCGCGGCGGCGGGCTGGGACCTGTGCTACTACCCCCGGCTGGTCGCGGTTCACCAACCGTCGCCGGTTCGCGCCACCACCGCGGCCCAGGCCGCGCGGGTGCTGCGCAACGATGTGCTGACCACGTGGCTGCGCCGCCCGATCCGGCAGTGCCTCAACGCGACCGGCCGACTCGGGGTGGCCGCGCTGCGCGACCGTGAGCATGCCCGCGGCGCTGTCGAAGCCGTCGCCCGGCTGCCTGCGGTCATCGCCCGGCGGCGTCGGCTTCCTCGCGCGGTCGAGCAGGCGGTGGCCTTGCTGGAGTCGGGTTGAGCCGGTCATCCGGACGACAGACTTGTCGCCGGTTCGGTGTGCGGGACCCGCATCGGCACCAGACGGTCGTAGATCCGCTGGCTGTCGGCGGCGATCCGGTCCCATGAGTAGCGCGCGCGAGCGCGGTCACGTCCGGCGGCGCCCATGCTCTGCCGCAGGAAGTCGTCGCGCAGCAGATGGTTGACGGCCTTGGCGACCTCGTCGGGCCGCTTGGGTTTGACCAGCCGCCCGGTCACGTCGTGCACGACGGTGTCGAGCATTCCGCCGACCGCCGATGCCACCACTGGCACACCGCACGCCATTGCCTCCAGTGGCACGATGCCGAACGGCTCGTACCACGGAGTGCAGGCGACCACGTCGGCCGAGCGCAGAATCGCCGGCATGTCGTCGCGCGCCACCGAGCCGTACAGCCGCACCCGCTCCGCGACGCCCAATTCCGTTGCCAGGCTCATCAACCGGCGCGCTTCGGGATCGGAGTCGAGCCCCGACTCGTCCGGCCCGCCGACGATCACCAGTTCGGTGCCGGGCATGTGCGGAAGCGCGCGCACGACCACGTCGAAACCCTTGCGAGGGACGAACCGGCCGACGCTGACGATGCGGTGCATGCCGCTGCGCGGCGCCACCGGACCGTCGGGGCTGAAACGGTCGAGGTTCACGCCGCAGGGCACCACCGAAATCCGGTCGCGTGACCGCCCCAGCCGCATCAACTCGAACACCTCGTCGGTGCAAGTGGCCGCGACCCAGGTGGCGGTGCGGGCGACCATTGCCTCCAGGCGCAGCCGATCCGGCGGGCTGGTGTCCTGCACTCCCTGGTGGCGACGTTTCACCACTCCCAGTGCATGAAACGTCTGCACCGCAGGCAGATCGAGGTGCCGCGCCGCGAGTTGCGTTGCGATGCCGGACATCCAGAAATGGGCGTGCGCCACGTCGGGCCGGTCGGCGGCCCATTCGGCATCGAGGAACTGGGCGAACGGCCCCATGTGCGGCAGCAACTCGTCCTTGGGTAACGGCGCAGCCGGCCCTGCCGGGACGTGCACCACCGTGTAGCCCTGCGGCGTTTCGACGCGGTCGGACAGATCTGGATCGTCCCTGCGGGTGTAGACGGTCACCTGGTGGCCGCGTCTGGTCAGAGCCGCCGACAGTTCGGCGACGTGTACGTTCTGCCCGCCGGCATCGACCCCGCCGAGCGCAGCCAGGGGGCTGGCGTGCTCGGACACCATCGCGATTTTCATCGGCGTCCTCCTTCCATCCGTTGTCATCGGCAGCACTCGTCGATGAGGTCGTCCCATTCCGCGAGAAACCGTTCGAGACCGAAGCGGGCCATCGCGAAATCGCGCGCCGCCTTACCGGCCGCCGAGGCGGCCGCACCGTCTGCGATGAAACCCTCCAACGCGCGGGTGAGCGTGTCGATGTCGGCGCTCACCACCCCGGCCTCGGGTGGCAGCACAAGCGGGGCCATCGTCGACGCCACGGCGACCACCGGCATCCCCATGAACATCGCCTCGATCAACGACAGGCCCAGGGACGTCCATCGGGCGGTGTGCAGGAAGACCCGTCGCCGGGCCACTTCGGGCAGCAACTGCGCGGCCGGCATGTCGCCTCTACCCCGCACCCGGGCGCTGGTGACGCATTCGCTGAGCACGTCGGTGTCGATGCCCCACACGTCGATCGGGACGTGCTCGCCGAACACTTCCAGCAAATCGGCGCCGACCGTGCGCCAGCGGCGGCACGGCTCGTTGATCATCGTGGCCGCGGCCGAAATCTCGCCGCTGTAGAGCAAACCCGGGTCGGCGATTCCGTGGGTGATGACGCGGGTCGGCGCGACGCCGTTGTTCCACATCAGTCGGTTGAAGTCGGTCACGTGCACGATCGGGATGTCGGCGCGGTCGGCAAGCGGGTGGACGCTGTCCACCGCGAACGGTCGCGGCGCGTTGTGCTCGACGTAGACGGCGGGTACTTCGACACCCGGGCGGCGGCCGAGCCAGCGGGTCGCCAGGTCGATTTCCTCCGGCCGCTGCAACACCACCAGGTCGATCGGCTCGTCACACAAGTCGTCCGACGAAACCTCCTGTGCGCGTGGCCAATTCCTACCGCACAGCCCGCGGCCGTTCGCATCCCTGTGGGGGTTCACCGGAAGCACATAGCGGTGGCCGCCCGAGACCAGGGACTCCGTCCACGACCCGTGCACATGCCAGAGCAGCACCGAACGGGGAGCCGGCAGGATCGACATGCGGTTCGCCTACCCGAGCACTTCGCAGGCAAAACGGTTCCCCGCGCGACTCTTCGCATAGCGGATAGCCCCCGATTCGCATACTGGATTCCACACTTCGCAAGACGGATCAGAGGCCGTCGCGGCGCCGTTTCACCAGCGGGTCTGCGGGTACCCCGACCGGCATGCCAGACACCGAAGGCCTCCCCGACGACGTTCCCGCCGCCGACGCGTTGGAGCAGCAGCGCGCCGCCAGCGAACCGAATCCAGATGAGGAGGCGTCCGCCGAACCGGGGCAGGATCCGCCTCTGGAGGCGCCGCCCGCCGACTGGCAGGAGCAGCTGGAAACGGTTGACCTCGATCCGGAGGACGATGTGGTCGAGGACTGACGAAGGATCTACCAGCGGAGGTAGGCGGCGAGATGGCCGATGACACGCGGGAGCGATATCCGCCGTCACTTGTCATGCACGGACGGAACGTTTAGCCCCCCAGACCGTCGGGCATTCACTGGGCGCGCGGGGAAGATCCCCGTGGTTAGACCAATCCACTGCACTGCGGGAAGGTGAGCATGGCCGAGAAGAACAGTGGCCCTGAAGAAGGCATCAAGGGCGTCGTCGAAGACGTCAAGGGCAAAGCCAAGGAAACGGTCGGCACCGTAACCGGTCGTGACGACATGGTCCGTGAAGGCAAGGCACAGCAGGACAAGGCCGATGCCCAGCAGGACGCCGCGAAGAAGGAAGCCGAGGCGGAATCCGCGCGGGCCGGCGCCAAGTCCGCCGAGAAGCGTCAGGAATCCGAACAGTAACGTTGCACGGAGAAAAGCCCAGCCGCATCGGCTGGGCTTTTCTCATGCGGCTGGCTACCTCGCACAGCGGTAACGAGGTCAGCAATGCATCATGTGCGCAGGTTGCCCGGACAGCGTCCGACATCGATGCCGTCGAGGGCACTGAGGGCTGTATTCAGCTAAGTGACAATCAGTTTGGGCTATCTGCCAAGCAAATGTCGAGTCGCGCTCCAGACGTCGGCACCGCATGAGTTGAGGCCCCGGCCAAACGGAGGCTGCCGGGTCAGCTGCTGGGACGTTGTCGTTCGGCGTCGGGATGCTCGCTGTACCAACGCTCCTCGATCTTGCGCACGCGCAGATGCTCGATGAGCAGCCAGCCGCCGCCGATGATGAACAGCGCGGCCGACCCGCTGCCCAGGCCGATGCCTACGCTGTGGTGGCCGGCGCCGTGCGCGGCCAGCGCCGAGACGAACAGCACCAGCGCCACTCCGATGAGCACGAGCCCGGGCATGTTCTTGGTGTCCTTCATCGACTCCCCGGCGTGTGGACGCGTGGTCCTCGCGTGGTCGACGGGGTCCTTCGGGCTTTTCATCGGTACTCCTCTCTCGGCATACCTCCGCCCGGTGGTGGGCTACTGACAACGGTAGAACTACCCGACTGCACTGTGGCAGAAACCGGCGGAGTACGGAACATCACTGGTAGGGCGGATAATGACCGGCCTGTAGGGCTCTCGCGAGGTGGGCGGCGTTGCGGGCCAGCGCGGCGGTCGTCGACGCGACCGGTTCGGGCACCTCGTCGAGTTCCTTGTAATCCGTGCTCTGCATCGCCTCACCCGTCCAGTAGGTGCCGCCCTGAGCCGGGATGCTGTAGCCGATGTCGTTGAGCCCTTGGAAGCAGTCGGCGATCACCTTGTGTGCGCCGTCCTCGTTGCCGACGACACCGACGACGGCGACCTTGCCCACCATGACGGGCCGGCCGGCATCGTCGGTGTTCGACAGTTCGGCGTCGAGGCGCTCGAGCACCCGCTGGGCGACGCTGCTGGGATGGCCCAGCCAGATCGGCGTCGACAACACCAGGATGTCGGCGCGTAGCAGTTTGTCGCGGATCTGCGGCCACTCGTCGCCGTCGCCCATGTCGGCCTCGACGCCCGGCGCGATCGCGTGGTCGACACACCGCACCGACTCGGTCTCCACACCGGCGCGGCGCAGGTTGTCGCAGATGTGCTCGGCCATCAGCGCGCTGCTCGACTCGGCCGGGCTGGGCTTGAGGCTGCACACCAGCGCGACGGCGGTGAGCGGTCGGTCGGCCTTCGTCGGCGCGCTCATCCGCCGAACACCGCGGTTCCCGCGAACGCGGGGGTGCTCGTCGCCAAGACCAGCAGCATCGACGTCAGCAGAAGCCAACCGGCGGCGTGCCAGGCCCACGACATCTCGCCGCGGCGCCCGGCTTGATGGCTGCGGAAGAACGCGCGCAACCCGCCCGCCAGCAGGATGGCAGGAGCCGCAAGCGCCAGCAACGTCCGCTGCGGCGCCCCGCAGGCCACACTGTCGGCCGTCGCACCCTGGCACGTGCTGATCCAGACCGCGACGGCGAAAAGCAACACCGCGCCGGCGACCAGAACGCCGATCGCGAACCGCACCGCGTCGCGCGTCCCGGTTTCGACACGCCTCAACTCAGTAGGACCGTGATACACGACTGAACTCTCCCCGGATTTGCTGCTGGGCCAGCGTCAATACGATGTGGCGCAGCATTCCCGGCTGGATCGGTCGATAAACCTCAGGATCGAACGCGGTTGTGTGCGGTCAGCAGCAACCTGTCGTAAGTGGAGCGCGGCGGCAACTCCTCCTCGTAGGTCAGCCCAAGGAAGTCCTCGGCGATTTGCTCGGCCAGCAGCCGCAGCTTGGTGTTGGTCTCCTGCGACCGCCATCTGAGCAGTTCGAAGGCCGAGTCGGCGGAGATCCGGTAGATCAACATCAGCATGCCCTTGGTCTGCTCGATCGGCCCGCGGGCCTCGGCGATCTCGGTGACCGCCGCGCTGAGGATCTTGTGCTGACGTTCGAGCGTCGATGGGGTGACGTCGACATAGAACCCGTGTGTGCCGACCACCCGGTCACTCTCGTCGAAAAGCTGATCGCCGACCACCACGACGTGGTGCACCTCGCCCTGGGTATCGATGATCCGGTGCCGAGTGGAGAAGGCGCCCGACGTGCGGCGGATCTCGTCCAGGGTCGCGGCCACCTGGCGATAGTCGTCGGGATGCTTGTGGGACAGCACGAGCTCGGTCGTCGGTTGCACCGTGCCGGGCTCGTAGCCGTGCATCCGCTCGACCTGCGGTGACCACTCCCAGCGTTCGTCGGCGAAGTAGAACCGGAACCAACCGACGCGGTGCGGATCGCCGCCGGCAAGAGCTTGCTCGACAGGTGTCTGGCCGCCGGAATCAACCAGCTCGTCGGTCATGATCGAAGGTTAACCCGGCTTTACAGGCGGGGGTGTCGCAGCAGGTCGAACTTTCGTTTTCCGGACAGCCCTTGCTTCGACGCACGTCGCGCCGTCCGCGCGATGTCGGGGCACCGCCCTACCATCCACCGCGTGACACTGAAGGTCTACCTCGCGGCGGCGACGACGGCGGGCCTCGGGGCGTGGCTGCTCGGCGCCACCCCACAGTGGAGCACGGCTCTGGGTCTCGTCGCGCCGCTCGTGCTCGTCGCCGCGCCGCGCTTTCTCGCCGGCACGCTCTCCGGTGCCATGACACCCGGGCGACGCGAAGACGTCACCGCGGCGATGTCGGGCGCCGAGTTCGAGGACTACGTCGCACGGGTGGCCCGGTCCTGCGGTGCGCCGGTGATCATGACGTCAATCACCGGCGACTGGGGCGTCGACATCATCGTCGGCAAGCGGCCGAATCGCATTGCGATTCAGTGCAAGCGCCAATCCCGCCCGGTCGGGGCGAGCGCGGTGCAGGAGGTGGTGGCGGGCGCGCCGATGCAGGACTGCACCATGACGATGGTCGTCACAAACCATGAATTCACCACGGCCGCAGGCAAACTCGCGGAGCTGCACGGGTGTGAGCTGGTCGGCGGCGCCGAGCTCACGCGGTTGCGATCGACAATCCGGCGGCTGCTCGAGTCCTCGGTGCCGCCGAAGGTCGGCTGAGCGCGTCGCGGCGCGACCGGCTCAGAGAATGGGCCTGCCGCCGGTCACCGCGATCCGCGCACCGGTCACGTAACTCGCTTCGTCGGAGGCCAGCATCACGTAGACCGGAGCCAACTCGACCGGTTGACCGGCGCGGCCGAGCGGGGTGTTCTCGCCGAAGTTCTTGACTTTCTCAGGCGGCATGGTCGACGGGATCAACGGTGTCCAGATGGGGCCCGGCGCAACGCTGTTGGCGCGGATACCCTTCTCCCCCAACATCTCCGCGAGGCTGGCCGAGAAGTTCGCGATCGCCGCCTTGGTGGCCGCGTACGGCGCCAGCTTCGGGTTGGGCATGTCGGAGTTCACCGACGAACTGGCGATCACCGACGCTCCGGTCCCCATGTGCGGCAGCGCCGCCTTCACGAGGTAGAAGTACGCGCCGACGTTGAGCCGGAACGTGTAATCCCACTCCTCGTCGCTGATCTCGTCGAGCGTGTCGTGGGTCATCTGGTAGGCGGCATTGTTGACGAGCACATCGATACCGCCGAACTCCTCGACGGCCCGATCCACAACGGCGCGGCAGTGTGCCGGCTCGGAGAGGTCACCCGGCACGAGCACACACTTGCGCCCGGCGTCCTGCACGTACGTCTGCACCTCCTTGGCGTCTTCGTCCTCGTTGAGGTAGGCGATCAGCACGTCGGCACCCTCGCGGGCGTATGCGATCGCGACCGCGCGGCCGATTCCGCTGTCGCCGCCGGTGATGACCGCTCGCTTGCCGGTCAGCCGTCCGGACCCGCGGTAGCTCGTCTCGCCGCAGTCGGGCGCCGGCGTCATCTGGCCCTGCACGCCGGGCGGGGACTGCTGCTGTTCTGGGAAGCTCATCGGGACCTCTCATGGTCGTGGACGTCGGAAGCTGCCTGCGGATTACCCGGAGGCGATCCGATTACTCGGGTCGATGGCGACCGCTTGAGGGGCACCGGTTGTTTGACATGTGTTCACTACGATGGGGTTCATGGCCGAGCCCCGCCGGCGACTCTCGCCCGCCGACCGCCGCAACGAGCTGCTGATGCTCGGCGCCGAGGTGTTCGGGCAGCGACCCTATGACGAGGTCCGCATCGACGAGATCGCCGAACGCGCGGGGGTGTCGCGCGCACTGATGTACCACTACTTTCCCGACAAGCGCGCGTTCTTCGCCGCGGTGGTGCGGGCCGAGGGTGAGCGACTGTTCGAAGCCACCAACACGCCGCCGCGGCCGGGTCAGAGCCTGTTCGACCAGTTGCGCGAGGGCGTGCTGGCCTATCTGCGCTACGACGAGGAGTATCCGCACGGCGCGTGGGCGGCGTACGTGGGCATGGGCCGCTCAGACCCGGTCCTGCGCGGCATCGAGGACATCGACACCGACCGTCAGGCCGACCGGATCCTCACGCGGATCCACGCCGCGGTCGGCCACGAGCTCGACTCCAAAGTGGATCGTGACCTGCGAATCACCGTCTACGGCTGGCTGGCGTTCACCTTCGAGATGTGCAGGCAGCGGCTGATCGACCCGTCGATCGATGCCGGCCAGGTCGCCGACGCGTGTGCACACGGCCTGCTCGACGCGATCGGCCGCGTCCCGGGCATCCCTTCTGCCCTGCGCGAGGCGGTGTCGCCGGACCGCCGCTGAGCGGCGCAGTGCGCCGAGTGCACGGTCCTGGTACGCCAACTCACGATTTGTGTACCTGGAGCGTGCACTCGGCGATGAAAAATGTCGGTGGGTGCGGGCACGATGGCCAGATGAGCTCCACACCTCTCGCCCGGTTCAGCGACCTGACCCGGGAGTGGTTCACCGGCACGTTCGCCGAGCCGACGCCCGCGCAGGCGCAAGCCTGGTCGGCGATCGCCGACGGTGACAACACGCTGGTCATCGCACCGACGGGGTCGGGCAAGACGCTGGCGGCGTTCCTGTGGGCGATCGACCAGTTGGCCGCCGAAGCGCGACCCGCCGGAGCAGGCACCAAGGTGCTCTACGTGTCGCCGCTCAAAGCGCTGGCCGTCGATGTCGAGCGCAACCTGCGCACACCGCTGACCGGCATCGGACGCGTAGCCGAACGGCGCGGCGTCCCGGCGCCGCAGATCAGCGTCGGCGTTCGCTCGGGCGACACCTCACCCGCTCAGCGCCGCGACCTGATCGCCCGGCCGCCCGACATCCTGATCACCACGCCGGAGTCGTTGTTCCTGATGTTGACGTCGGCGGCCCGCGACACCCTGACCGAGGTCCAGACCGTCATCGTCGACGAGGTGCACGCCGTCGCGGCCACCAAACGCGGCGCGCATCTGGCGCTGTCGCTGGAACGGCTCGACCAGCTGCTCGACCAGCCCGCGCAGCGGATCGGGTTGTCGGCGACAGTGCGCCCACCCGAGGAGGTGGCGCGGTTCCTGTCGGGCCAGGCCCGCACGACGATCGTCGCGCCACCGGCGGCCAAGACGTTCGACCTCTCGGTCCAGGTGCCGGTGCCCGACATGGCGAACCTCGAGAACAACACCATCTGGCCCGACGTCGAGGAACGCATCGTCGATCTGATCGAGTCGCACAACTCGTCGATCGTGTTCGCCAACTCGCGGCGGCTCGCGGAACGACTGACGTCGCGCCTCAACGAGATTCACGCCGAGCGCACCGGGGTCGACCTGGAGGCCGGGCCCAACCCCCAAGTCGGGGGCGGGGCGCCCGCCCAGCTGATGGCCAGCGGCGCGTCCTTCGGGGCGCCGACGCTGTTGGCGCGCGCACACCACGGTTCTGTCAGCAAGGAGCAGCGGGCGATCGTCGAGGACGACCTCAAGAGCGGCAGGCTCAAGGCCGTCGTCGCAACTTCGAGCCTGGAACTGGGCATCGACATGGGCGCCGTCGACCTCGTCATCCAGGTCGAGGCGCCGCCATCGGTGGCCAGCGGCCTGCAACGCATCGGCCGCGCCGGTCACCAGGTCGGCGAGATCTCGCAGGGCGTGCTGTTCCCCAAGCACCGCACCGACCTGATCGGCTGTGCGGTGACCGTCAAACGCATGCTGTCCGGCGAAATCGAGACCATGCGGGTTCCGGCCAATCCGCTCGACGTGCTGGCGCAGCACACCGTCGCGGCGTGCGCGCTGGAACCTCTCGACGCCGACCGCTGGTTCGACGCGGTGCGGCGCAGCGCGCCCTTTGCCACCCTGCCGCGCAGCGCGTTCGAGGCGACGCTGGATCTGCTCTCGGGCAAGTACCCGTCGACGGAGTTCGCCGAGCTGCGGCCCCGCCTGGTGTACGACCGGGACACGGGCACGCTGACGGCCCGGCCCGGCGCCCAGCGCCTCGCGGTCACCAGCGGCGGCGCGATCCCCGACCGCGGCCTGTTCACCGTGTACCTGGCCACCGATTCCGAAAAGCCTTCCCGCGTAGGCGAACTCGACGAGGAGATGGTCTACGAGTCGCGGCCCGGCGACGTGATCTCGCTGGGCGCGACGAGCTGGCGGATCACCGAGATCACCCACGACCGCGTGCTGGTCATCCCGGCGCCGGGACAGCCGGCCCGGCTGCCGTTCTGGCGCGGCGACGGAGTCGGCCGACCGGCCGAACTCGGCGCGGCGGTCGGTGCCTACACCGGTGAACTGGCCCGCCTCGGCAAAACTGAGTTCGACGAGCGCTGCCGCGCAATGGGTTTCGACGCCTACGCCTCGGACAACCTGTGGCAGCTGATCGACGACCAACGTCAGGCCACCGGCGTCGTTCCCTCGGACACCACGTTCGTCGTCGAACGATTCCGGGACGAACTCGGCGACTGGCGCGTCATCCTGCATTCGCCGTACGGGCTGCGGGTGCACGGCCCGCTCGCATTGGCGGTGTCGCGACGGCTGCGGGAGCGCTACGGCATCGAGGAGAAGCCCACCGCGTCCGACGACGGCATCATCGTGCGGCTGCCCGACACCGAAGACGCCGCACCCGGTGCGGACCTGTTCGTGTTCGACGCCGACGAAGTCGAGCCGATCGTCACCGCGGAGGTGGGCGGCTCGGCCCTGTTCGCGTCGCGGTTTCGCGAATGCGCGGCCCGCGCATTGCTGCTCCCGCGCCGCCATCCCGGCAAGCGCTCACCGTTGTGGCACCAGCGTCAGCGCGCCGCACAGTTGTTGGACGTCGCGCGCAAGTACCCCGACTTCCCGATCGTGCTGGAGGCCGTGCGGGAGTGCCTGCAGGACGTCTACGACGTGCCCGCCCTGACCGAGCTGATGCACCGGGTCGCGCAGCGCAGGCTGCGCATCGTCGAGGTCGAGACCGCCACGCCGTCCCCGTTCGCCGCGTCGCTGCTGTTCGGTTACGTCGGCGCCTTCATGTACGAAGGCGACAGCCCGCTCGCCGAACGACGGGCCGCCGCGCTGTCGCTGGACAGCGTGCTGCTCGCCGAACTGCTGGGCCGGGTCGAGCTGCGGGAGCTGCTCGACCCGCAGGTCATCACGAGCACGACCCGGCAGCTTCAGCACCTCAGCGACGACCGGCGGGCCCGTGACGCCGAAGGCGTCGCCGATCTGCTGCGGCTGTTGGGCCCGCTGACCGAAGCCGAGATCGTCGAGCGCTGCACGACTTCCGAGGTGGGCGGCTGGCTCGAAGGGCTGCGGGCGGCCAAGCGCGCGCTGCCGGTCTCCTTCGCCGAGCAGACGTGGTGGGTGGCGATCGAGGACATGGGCCTGCTGCGCGACGGGGTGGGGGTCGCCGTGCCCGTGGGGGTGCCGACGGCGTTCACCGAATCGGTCGACGATCCACTCGGCGAGCTGCTCGGGCGCTACGCGCGCACCCGCGGGCCCTTCTCCACCCACGACGCGGCCGCCCGGTTCGGCCTCGGCCTGCGCGTCACCGCCGACGTGCTGGGCCGAATGGCGATCGACGGCAAGCTGATTCGAGGCGAGTTCGCCGGCGCGGACACCGACAGTGAGCAATGGTGTGACGCCGACGTGCTGAAGATACTGAGGCGCCGTTCGCTTGCCGCGCTGCGCGCACAGATCGAACCGGTCAGCACCACCGCCTACGGCCGGTTCCTGCCGGCGTGGCAGCTGGTCGGGTCGGCGCACAACGCGGGCGTGGACGGCCTCGCCGCGGCGATCGAACAGCTTGCGGGCGTGCCGATTCCCGCGTCAGCAGCGGAATCGCTGGTGTTCGGCCAACGGGTCCGCGACTACCAGCCGGCGATGCTCGACGAGCTGCTCGCCTCCGGCGAGGTGACCTGGTCGGGGGCCGGCCAAATCGGCGGCGGCGACGGCTGGATCGCATTCCACCCGGCCGAGACGGCGCCGTTGACGTTGGCCGCCCCGACCGAGATCGAGTTCACCGACACCCATCGGGCGATCCTCGACACGCTCGGTGGCGGCGGCGCGTATTTCTACCGCCAACTCACTGACCACCCGACCGAAGAGCACAAACGGGCGCTGTGGGACCTGGTCTGGGCGGGCTGGATCACCGGCGACACGTTCGCCCCCGTGCGCGCGATGCTGATGGGCAGCCGCGGAGCCACGAGCCGGCGCAGCGCACCCGCGCACCGGCAACGGCAACGGGCGCCGCGGTTGAGCCGATACAGCGTCGCGCACGCCCAGACCCGCAACTCCGACCCGACGGTGGCCGGCCGGTGGTCGGCGCTGCCCGCGGCCGAACCGGAGTCGACCGTGCGCGCGCACTTTCAGGCCGAGCTGCTGCTCGGCCGGCACGGAGTGCTGACGAAGGGCGCGGTCGGCGCGGAGGGGGTGCCCGGCGGCTTCGCGATGCTCTACAAGGTGTTGACGGCGTTCGAGGATGCCGGCCGTTGTCAGCGCGGCTATTTCGTCGAGTCACTGGGCGGAGCGCAGTTCGCGGTGGCCTCCACCGTCGACCGGTTGCGCACCTACCTCGACGAAGTGGACCGCGACCATCGGGATTATCACGCGGTGGTGCTCGCGGCGGCCGATCCGGCCAATCCCTACGGGGCCGCGCTGCCGTGGCCGTCGAAGCGCTCCGATGACGACGTCACGCACCGTCCCGGCCGGAAGGCGGGCGCGCTGGTCGCCCTCGTGGACGGCGAACTCGCGTGGTTTCTGGAGCGCGGCGGACGCTCGCTGCTGAGTTTCACCGGTGACACCGACGCGCATATCGCCGCCGCGGCAGCCCTTGCTGATCTCGTCGGCAGCGGCCGCGTGGGGTCGCTACTCGTCGAGAAGGTCAACGGCGTGCCGGTGCTGGAAACCGGCGCCGGCGGTGAGCGCGCCGGCGTGCAGGATGCTCTGCTCGGCGCGGGCTTCGCCCGCACACCGCGAGGCCTGCGGTTACGGTGATGAGAGCTTGCGCGAAGAACAGAAGGCGCTGACGCATGCCCGAAGGCGACACGGTTTACCGCACGGCCGCCAAGCTGCGCGAGGCGCTGGAGGGCAAGGAACTGACCCGCTGCGACGTTCGCGTGCCGAAGTTCGCGACGGTCGACCTGACGGGCTGCGTCGTCGACGAGGTGTTGAGCCGCGGTAAGCATCTGTTCGTCCGTGTCGGTGACGCGAGCATCCATTCGCACCTCAAGATGGAAGGCGCCTGGCTGGTCGGCGGCCAGATTCGTCGCGTCCCCGAGCACAAGATCCGGATCCTCCTGCACACCAGCGACTCTCGCGCCGCAGGCATCGACCTCGCTGTGTTGGAGATCCTGCGCCGCGACCACGATATGGAGGCCGTCGCTCATCTCGGGCCCGATCTGCTCGGCGACGACTGGGAACCCCGCATCGCGCGGGCGAACCTGATCGAGAATCCCGACCGGCCACTTGCCGAGGCGTTGCTGGACCAACGGGTGATGGCAGGCGTCGGCAACGTCTACGCCAACGAACTGTGCTTCGTCACCGGCTACCTGCCCACCACGGCGGTGGGCCAGGTCAAGGACCCAGTACGGATGGTGCAACGCGCGCGGGACATGCTGTGGTTGAACAGGTCCCGCGTCAACCGCACCACCACCGGCGACACCCGCAGCGGCCGCGACCTGTGGGTCTACGGCCGCCGCGGGCGTCCGTGCCGGCGGTGCGGCACGCCGATCGAGTCGGACAGCAGCGGGGACCGCGTCTCGTACTGGTGCCCGGTCTGCCAGACCTAACCCACGTCGCCGAGTGTGGTCTCGTCACACACTCCAGCGACGTTTCGCGTGCCGGTAACCCGCGTTCGGCGCAACGGCGCTGCGGAGCGTCATGGCAGCGCCAGCCGGACGATCTTGCGCACCACCGTCGCGAACTGCCGCGGCAGCGACCCCTTGTTGTAGGGGATGCCGTAGCGCTCGCAGATGTCCTTGACCTCCGCCGAGATCTCGGCGAGCCGGTGCGCCGGGATGTCGGGGAACAGGTGGTGCTCGATCTGGAACGACAGGTTGCCGCTGAGGATGTGAAAGAGCCTGCCGCCGGTGAGGTTTGCCGACCCGAGAACCTGTCGGAAGTACCACTGCCCGCGCGTCTCGGCCTTGGTCTCCTCGATCGTGAACTCCTGGACGTCATCCGGGAAGTGGCCGCAGAAGATGATCATGTACGACCAGACGTTGCGGATCAGGTTCGCGGTGAGGTTGCCCGCGAACACCCACGGTGCGAACGGCCCCGCAAGCAGCGGGAAGGCAACATAATCCTTGAGCGTCTGGCGTTTGGTCTTGCGCCAGATGCCTTCGAGGATCTCGCGCTTGTCGGCGATCGTGATCTCCCCGGCGCGGATGCGTTCGGTCTCCAGTTCGTGCAGTGCGACGCCGTACTGGAAGAGCACCATCAGCAGGAAGGCGTAGACGGGGTTACCGAGGAAGTACGGCGTCCACTTCTGGTCGCTGCTCATCCGCAGGATGCCGTAGCCGACGTCGCGGTCCATGCCGACGATGTTGGTGTAGGTGTGGTGCATGTAGTTGTGCGAGTGCCGCCACTGGTCGCCGGGGCAGGCGGTGTCCCACTCGAATCCCCTGCTGGAGATCGCCGGGTCGCCCATCCAGTCGTACTGGCCGTGCATGACGTTGTGGCCGATCTCCATGTTGTCGAGGATCTTCGACAGGCCCAGCATCGCGGTGCCTGCCAGCCAGAACGGCGGGAACACGCCGCCGAACAGCAGGGCGCGGCCGCCGAGCTCGAAGCCACGCTGCGCCTTGATGATTCGACGAATGTAGGTGGAGTCGCGCTCGCCGAGGTCGGCGATGACCCGTTCCTTGAGCGCGTCGAGTTCGCGGCCGAATGCCTCGGCCTGTTCTGGCGTCAGGCTGACCGTCTTGCCTGCGACGGTCTTTTCGATGGTGCCCGGTTGTGTGGTGGTGGTGACTGTCATGTCGTGACTCCTCTCTCAGAGCGCGATGTCGACGTCGCCGACGGGCGCGGACACGCACAACTGCACGTCCTCCTCGTCGACGCTCGACACCGCTCCGGTGATCAGGTTCTTGACTGCGCCGCGGGTCTTGCGGCGAGTACAGCTGTGGCAGATGCCCATTCGGCATCCGCTCTCGGGGTTGAGTCCGGCCGCTTCGGCCTGCTCCAGCAGCGGGCGCCCGTCGTCGGCCACTGCGACGCTGCTGTCGGTGAAGGCGACCAGGCCGCCGGACGCCTCGGCCGGCGCCAACGTCGGCGGTACGAAACTCTCCGAGGCGACGTTCGGGCAGTGCGCACGCACCGCCTCGACGAGGTCTGGCGGTCCGCAGACGAACACGGCGTCGGGGTCGGGCATCGCGGCTGCCAGGTGGGCCGGGCCGAACCGGCCGTCGAGATCGGACCCGGCCCTCTCGCGGGTGTAGCCGTGCAGGACCCGCACGTCGCGCATCGCGTCGAGCTCGGCGCGATAGCACGCCTCCTGGGCCGACCGTGCGTAGTGGACGAAGGCGAGTTCGCCGTCGAAGCGCTGGGCGCGCAGGGTCCGCAGCATCGACATGACCGGGGTGATGCCGCTGCCGCCCGACACGAACAGGATGCGGCGCGGCCGGGTGGCGGGCGGGCCGCCCGGCAGAGTGAAGTCGCCCCCGACCGAGTCGAGCCCGACGACCATGCCGGGTCGGGCGTGCTGGTTGAGGTAGGTCGAGACCAGGCCGCCGTCGTGACGACCGATGGTCAGCTCGAGGTGAGCGGCGCCCTCGGCGTTGGCCGGCGAGTACGGGCGAGTGCGACGACGGCCGTCGATCTCGACCGTGAGGTTGATGTGCTGACCGGCGCGGTGGCCGGTGAACGCCTGATTCGGCTTGAGGGTCAAGGTGACGCTGCGCGGCGTCTCGCGTCGCACCGCGACCACCTCGGCACGGGCCTGCGCCCGGGTCCAGGTCGGGGCCACGAGCTCGGTGTATCGGTCCACGCCATGCGGCCCGGTGAGCAGGTCGACCAGCGGCGACCGAAGCGCCCTGTCCCACAGCCCTTGGGTCAAGATTTGAGTAAACATGTGTACACCATGTGCGTTCTCCGGCGTATCAGTCAAGGGTTTCCCCGCTGGTTGTGGTACCTTTCACATAGTGAACGGCCGTACGCCTAGCTCACGAACGAGCCGGTCGGGTCGATCGGGCAAGCCCCGCTCGCGGGATTCCGCGACGTTGACGCGGGAGGAGCGCAAGGAGGCCACCCGCCGCGCAATCGTCGCTGCGGCGCTCAAGTTGCTCGAGGACCGAAGCTTCTCCGCGCTGAGCCTGCGCGAAGTAACCCGTGAGGCGGGCATCGTGCCCGCGGCGTTCTATCGGCACTTCGAGTCGATGGAAGCCCTTGGGCTCGTCCTCATCGACGAGTCGTTCCGCAGCCTCAGAGAGATGCTGCGCGGGGCACGCGCAGGGAAACTCGACCCCAAGCGTGTCATCGAGTCCAGCGTGGACATCCTCATCGACGGCGTGAACCAGCGGCGCGAGCACTGGCGGTTCATCGGCCGGGAACGCAACAGCGGAGTCACCGTCCTGCGGTACGCGATCCGCACCGAGATCCGGCTGATCACCTCGGAGTTGGCGATCGACCTGGCGCGCTTTCCCGGCCTGAACACCTGGAGCAGTGAGGACCTCAACATCCTGGCCAGCTTGTTCGTCAACGCGATGATCGTGATCGCCGAGGCCATCGAGGACGCCCACGACCAGGCCGCGCTCGACGAGATTAAACGGGTGGCCGTCAAACAACTGCGAATGATCGCGGTCGGCGTCGCCGGCTGGCGCAGCAGCGTCTGATACCGGCCACGCTTTAGCGTGTGTGCATGCCGAATCTGGAACTGACCTACCCCCGGCCCGACATCGCCGTGCTGACGCTGAACCGGCCCGAGAAGCTCAACGCGCTGTCCTACGACCTCGTCGAGGATCTGCACGCCACCCTCGAGCGGATTGGCGCGGACAACGAGTGCCGGGTCGTCGTCCTCACCGGGGCCGGGCGCGGTTTCTGCTCCGGCCTGGACCTGACCGACCCGAACCCCGACAAGGCCGGCGAAGGAACGGAGTTTCCCCGCTCGGGTATGCGGTGGCAGGAGCGCATCGCCGACCTGACCGCGCGGATCCACCGGCTGCGCCAACCCGTGATCGCCGCGGTCAACGGCGTGGCGTACGGGGGCGGAATGGGGATCGCGCTGGCCTGCGACATCCGCATCGCCGCCGAATCCGCCCGGTTCTGCACGCAGTTCATCAAGCTCGGCCTGGGTGGCTGCGACATCGGGGTCAGCTACACGCTTCCGCGGATCATCGGTGCCGGCCCGGCGTTCGACCTCATCCTGACCGCGCGGGCGGTCGACGCGCCCGAAGCGTTGCGGCTCGGCCTGGTGTCGCGGGTGTCTTCCGAGGGATCGGTCGTCGACGACGCCCTCGCCATCGCCGAAACACTGTGCGGGTACGGCAAGTTCGGAGTGGAGTCGACCAAGCAGGTGCTGTGGGCGAACCTCGAGGCGTCGAGCCTGGAAGCGGCACTGCACCTGGAGAACCGCAGCCAGATCCTGTCCTCGACCAGCGGCGAGATGCGCGAAGCTAGCGAGGCGTTCCGCCGCCGTCCACGATGACGACCGTGCCGGTGATGTAGCTGCCCGCGTCGGAGGCCAGCAGCAGTGCGGTGCCGACCATCTCGTCCGGCGAGGCCAGCCGCTTCAGCAGGGTGCTGCGGGCCATCCCGTCGATCACCTCTTGCGGGTTGTTGCGCATCATGTCGGTGTCGACGGGGCCGGGCGCGATCGCGTTCACCCGGATACCCGAGGACGCGTACTCCGCGGCCATCGACCGGGTGAACGACATCAGCGCTGCCTTGTTGGAGGAGTAGATCGAGGTCATTGCCGAGAAGTTGAACGCCCCGACCGAAACCATGTTGATCACAGAGGCTTTGGTGCTGGCCTTGAGATAGGGCAACGCCGCCTGCACGAGGAACACCGGACCGCGCAGGTTGACGTCATAGGACTTCGCCAACGCCTCGGCGGTCATCTCGCCGAGTGGTTGCGCCAGCGCGTTGGCGGCGTTGTTGACCACGACGTCGACGCCGCCGAACTCGTCGACGGTCCGCGCCACGAGCGACTCCAGGGCGTCGACGTCGCCGAGGTGGGTCGGCACACCGATGGCCTGGCCGCCGAGACCGCGTAGCTGCTGCGCGGCCTGCTCGCAGGCGTCGGGCTTACGGCTGGCGACCACGACGCGGGCGCCGGCAAGCGCGAAACCCTCGGCGAGTGCGAGCCCGATTCCCCTGGTGCCGCCCGTGACGATCACGGCGCGGTCGGTCATGTCGAAGAGACGGTCGAATGAAGTGCGGTCCACGGCCGTCAGTCAATCAGAGCGTCGATGCGAACCCGCTGTCAGATGCAGCCGCTGATGCTGACCCGTCGCCCCACGTTCGCGCACACGTTGACGTTGGGCGCCGGCGGGACATACACCGGCGGTGGCGGCGGGGGCGGCAGCTCGTTGAGATACGACAGCGGGTCAGCGCAGCCGGTGACGTCGACGAACCTGCCGCCGACGGAACCGCAGAGTGTCGCCTCGGCGTTCGGTGGGCTCACGTTCACCAGGCCGCCTGCGAAGAGCGCCGCTGCCGCGCACAGCCATACCTTGCGCACATTTCCTCCTTCGGGCGGGTGCCGAGAGGCCATCGCCGAGCCGATTGTGTCAGGCGCCGAGTCGGCCCGGGGCCGAACGAGGGGGATCGACGAAGCGGCCGTAACGAACCGCTTCGGCGCATCGATGTCTTGAGCGATGCCTGAACCATCCCGCCCTGTACGGTGGCCGCATCCGCTGCCGAACGGGTGCTCCGACAAACTGCTGAGCCCGTCTACTCGACGTTTGCTCTCAACCGATATACCGACCCGGCACTGGGCCGCATTCTCGGTTCCCGGCGAGGCGGCGCATCGGTGAGCCGGCCCTCTTCGCGGGTGGCGTCCGACATAGCAAGATGCTAGGCTCGGCGCGCATCCCGACTTCGCAGCTCCGCTGTGTCGCAACAGCAATCGTGCATCCTCGCGATCTCGACCCATGCCTCTGTCAGCTCGCCGGCGCCTGAACACAGACGTTCGTCCAGCGCGCTGATGCGAAGTATAGGGAAACACCGGATTCTTCCATGGCTCACCGCCGACTAGGTTTGCCAGGCGGTGACGGTGTACTGCACCACAACCGCATTTCGTCAACGGGTTTCCAGCAGGGGGGACTAGTCGTGGCCGCGAACACCGAGCCGTCCAACAAGCGGCACCGCGTGCACGAGGCACTGCGCCGAATGGCCGCGGTACCGATCGCCCTGGTGGCGGGCATCGCGATCCTGGGCGCGCCGCCGGCCAACGCGGCAGAGGCATGGCAGCGGCAGAGCCCGGCCCTGTCGACTCCCTGGTCGCATCTGGTCGGCCCGAACAACGCGCTGCCCGAGTACCCCCGGCCGCAGATGGCGCGGGCGCGCTGGCTGAACCTCAACGGCGTGTGGGCCTACACCGGGCGGTCCGGCGACGCCGCGATGACGACACCACCGTCGGCCGACGACTACGACGAGAAGATCCTGGTGCCCTACCCGACGGAGTCGGCGCTGTCCGGGATCAAGCGGCACGACGACCAGATGTGGTACCGCAAGGTCTTCGAGCTGCCGGGCACCTGGCGGGGGCAGCGGGTGCTGCTGCACTTCGGCGCGGTCGATCAGACCGCCACCGTCTGGGTGAACAACCGGCGCGTGGCCCACCACGAGGGTGGTTTCACCGCGTTCAGCGCGGACATCACCGATGCGCTGAAGTGGACGGGGACGCAGGAGATCGTCGTGCGCGCCGAGGACCGCAACGAAGACGGCCCGTTCGCGGTCGGCAAGCAGCGCAACGATCCCGAAGGTCTGTTCTACACCGGCGCGTCGGGCATCTGGCAGACCGTGTGGATGGAACCGGTCCGCGCCGCACACATCGAAAAGCTCGACATCACACCGGATTTGACGGGATTCACCGTCACACCGCGGGTATCCGGAACCACCGATGAGCGGGCCGAGGTGATCGTCTCCGTCCAGGACGGTGCGACGCTGGCCCGTTCGTCGGCCGAACCCGGCAAGCCGGTGCGTGTGCAGGTGCCGAAGCCGCGCTTGTGGACGCCCGACGACCCCTATCTGTACGACCTCGAGGTCCGGCTCGTCAGCCCGTCGGGAAAGGTCGTCGACGAGGTCAGCAGCTACGGCGGCCTGCGCACGATCAGCACGGTGCGGGATCCGCAGGGCCGGCCGCGAATCGCGTTGAACAACAAGATCACTTTCCTGCACGGGCCGCTGGACCAAGGCTATTGGCCCGACGGCATCTACACCGCGCCCACCGACGACGCGCTGAGGTTCGACCTCGAGCGCACCAAGGCGCTCGGCATGAACTTCGTCCGTAAGCACGCGAAGGTGGAACCGGCGCGCTGGTACTACTGGGCGGACAAGCTCGGGCTGCTGGTGTGGCAGGACATGCCGTCGCTGAACGTGTCCCTCGACGTTCCGGTCGGTCCGGCGCCGGATCCGCCGCCGGAGGGGAAAGCGAACTTCGAACGTGAACTCGTCGAGATGATCGACCAGTTGCGCAGCGTCACTTCGATCGTCGGCTGGGTCACGTTCAACGAGGGCTGGGGTGAGTTCGACACCGCCAGAATCGCCCGCGTGGCCAAGACCGCGGACCCGACGCGGATGGTCAACGCCAGCAGTGGGGTGAACTGTTGCAAATCGCGGCCCGACAGCAGGGCCGGCGACGTCTACGACGACCACACCTATGTCGGCCCGGGCCGTCCGGTGCTGCACGACAATCCGGCGACCCCACGCGACGAGAGGACGATGCTCGGCGATCGTCCGGTGCCGCTCGAACACCGGGTGGTGGTCGACGGTGAGTACGGCGGCCTCGGGTTGGTGCCCGACGGGAACCGCTGGCCGGGCAAACCGCAGGCCTACGAAATGGCCGACAACCGAGCGCGTTTGACGCAGCGCTACGTCGAGGTGAGCCGCGACCTGGAAGAAGCGGTCCGCAGGGGCGGTCTGTCCGGCGCGATCTACACCCAGACCACCGACGTCGAGAACGAGGTCAACGGCTTCATGACCTACGACCGGTGGTTGGTCAAGATGACGCTGCGAACGGTCGCCGAACGCAACCGCGCAGTGATCGCGGCGGGCGCACAGGTGGCCCCTCCGGACCCGCGGCGCTGAGTCACAGCGCGCGACGGCTCGTGAACTCGTGTGACCGCCCGGTCTCCGGGTGCACGAACTCGATGCTGTGCGCCAGCAGTTGCAGTGGCCGTGAGAAGTCGTCTGGCGCAACGTCGAGCACGTCGGGGTACAACGGGTCGTTGACGATCAGCAGCCCCAGCGACGCCATATGGACCCGCAGCTGATGCGTCCGCCCGGTCCGCGGGGTCAGTCGATAAAGCCCATTGCCAACGTGCTCCACGCAAGTTTCCGCATTCGGGTCACCGGGCTCTTCTATCGCCTGTAACTGCCCGCGCCGCTTGACGATGCGACTGCGCACCACCATCGGGAACTCGAGTGACGGGTCGACACCGGCCCGCGCCAGGTACGTCTTTCGCACCTCACCGCGGGCGAACATCGTCTGATAGGTGCCCCGCGCCTCGCGCCGCGTCGTGAACAACAGCACGCCCGCGGTCAACCGGTCCAACCGATGCGCCGGCGACAACTCCGGCAGGTCGAGTTCTCGCCGTAACCGCACCGTCGCCGTCTGCGCCACGTGGCGGCCCCGCGGCATCGTCGCCAGGAAGTGCGGCTTGTCGACCACCACGATGTCGTCGTCGCGATACAGCACGGGAATGTCGAACGGCACCGGCACCTCGTCGCGCAGATCCCGGTACAGGTACACGAACGCACCCGGCGGCAGCACCGTACCCGCCGTCACGACGTCACCGCCAGCCGTAACCACCTCGCCCGCAAACACTTTGGTGGCGGCTGCCTCGCCGAACCGAGAGGCCAACTCGACCAGCACCGCCCCGCCACGCAGCCGCACCCGCGCCGGACCCAGCCCGTCACGCACCGGCAACGGCGGCATACGTCTCAAGTGAGCGGCACCGGTTCGAGGATCTCGGCGCGCGCCTCCGGCGCTGCCGCCCGTAACGCGTCGGCCGACTCGTCGTCGGGTTCCTGCTGCGAGCGCACCTCCGCCTCGACCCGCGCCAGGTACGTCGCCACTTCACGGTCGACGTCCTCGGCGCTCCAACCCAGCACCGGCGCAACAACTTCGGCGACCTCACGCGCGCAGTCCACTCCGCGGTGCGGATACTCGATCGAGATCCTCATCCGCCGCGCCAGGATGTCCTCCAGATGCAACGCGCCCTCGGCAGCCGCGGCGTACCACGCCTCGACCTTGAGGTACACCGGCGCTTCGGTGATCGGATCCAGTAGGTCGGGTCGCACCCCGGCCTGTTCTCTGGCCATCTGCAGTACCTCGCCGATCAGCGAGCCGTACCGGTCCAGCAGGTGGCGCACCCGGTACGGGTGCAGGTCGTAATGCGCGCCGACGCTTTCGGTCTGGTTGATCAGCGCGAAGTATCCGTCGGCGCCCATCAGCGGCACCTTTTCGGTGATCGACCGCGCCACCCGCGCCGGAATGTACTCCGCGGCAGCGTCGATGGCGTCCTCCCCCATCACCCGGTACGTCGTGTACTTTCCTCCGGCGATCGCCACCAGGCCCGGCGCCGGCACCGCCACTGCATGCTCGCGCGAAAGCTTCGACGTCTCCTCGCTCTCCCCTGCCAGCAGGGGGCGCAACCCGGCGTACACACCGTCGATGTCGTCGTGGGTCAGCGGCGTCGCGAGCACCTTGTTGACGTTCTCGAGGATGTAGTCGATGTCGACCTTCGTCGCCGCGGGGTGCGCCAGGTCCAGGTTCCAGTCCGTGTCGGTGGTGCCGATGATCCAATGCGTGCCCCACGGGATCACGAACAGCACCGACTTCTCGGTGCGCAGGATGATCGCGACCTCGCTGACGATCCGGTCGCGGGGCACCACGATGTGTACGCCTTTGGAGGCCCGCACGCGAAATCGTCCGCGCTGCTTCGACAATGCCTGGATCTCATCGGTCCAGACACCGGTGGCGTTGACCACGACGTGTCCGAGCACCTCGGTCACCGCACCGGTCTCGGAATCGCGGACCTCCACGCCCGTGACCCGGTCGCCTTCGCGAAGCAACGCCACCACCTGCGTCGAGGTCCGCACCACCGCCCCGTAGTGCGCGGCCGTGCGGGCCACGGTCATGGTGTGGCGCGCGTCGTCGACCACGGTGTCGTAGTAGCGGATCCCGCCGATCAGCGACGACCGCTTGAGGCCCGGCGCCAGCCGAAGGGCTCCGGACTTCGTCAGATGCTTCTGCGCCGGAACGGATTTCGCGCCACCGAGCTGGTCGTAGAGGAAGATGCCCGCGGCCACGTACGGGCGCTCCCACCACCTGTTGGTCAGTGGGAACAGGAAAGGCAGCGGTTTGACCAGGTGCGGCGCCAACGTCGTCAGCGACAGTTCCCGCTCGTGCAGCGCCTCGCGCACCAGCCCGAACTCCAGCTGCTCCAGGTAACGCAGGCCGCCGTGAAACATCTTCGACGACCGGCTCGACGTCCCCGATGCGAAGTCACGGGCCTCGACGAGGGCGACCTTGAGCCCGCGCGTCGCTGCATCCAGCGCGGCGCCCGCCCCGACGACGCCCCCGCCGATCACCACGACGTCGAACTGCTCGCTGCCGAGCCGCTCCCAGGCCTCGGCCCGCTGCTCGGGGCCCAGAAGCGTCTGCCCGTTGGCCGGGATCGGATCGCTCACCGGAATGGACTCCTAGTTACTGGTGGGTACGTTCGTCCGTCCCAAGGCTACGTGGGTTCAGTCCAGATCGTCGTGCGCCATCAACCGCCGGCCCGCCTCGGTGATCGACCCCGACAGCGACGGGTACACCGAAAACGTCTGCGCGAGATCCTCGACGTCGTTGCCGTTCTGCACCGCCAACGCGACCGGCATGATCAGCTCCGAGGCGATCGGTGCCACCACGACCCCGCCGATCACCACCCCGGTCGCCGGACGGCAGAAGATCTTCACGAAGCCGCGCCGCAAACTCGACATCTTGGCCCTGGCGTTGGTGTTCAGCGGCAACATGATCGTGCGCGCAGCCACCGACCCGTCGTCGATCTTGGATTGGGGCACCCCGACCGCCGCGATCTCGGGCCGGGTGAACACCGCGGCGGCCACGGTGCGCAGCCGGATCGGCTCGAGTCCTTCACCGAGCACGTGGTACATCGCGATGCGGCCCTGCATGGCGGCCACCGAGGCCAGCAACATCAGCCCGGTGCAGTCCCCCGCGGCGTAGATGCCCGGCACGGTGGTGCGTGAGACCCGATCGACCTTCAGATAGTCGCCCGGCCCGAGGTCGATGCCGACCCGCTCGAGGCCCAGGCCCGCCGTGTTGGGCACCGAGCCGACCGTCATCAACGCATGGCTGCCCTCGACGCATCTACCGTCGGTCATCTTGACCACGACACCGTCGTCGGTACGGCTCACCTGGTCGGCGCGGGCGTTCTTGACCAGCGTCACCCCGCGCGAACCCAGCGCGTCCTCGAGCACCGCGGCGGCGTCGGAGTCCTCGTGGGGAAGGATCTGGTCGCGGCTGGCCACCACCGTCACCTTGACCCCGAGTTCGGTGTAGGCGTTGACGAACTCCGCGCCGGTCACCCCGGAGCCGACGACCACCAGATGCTCGGGCAGTTCCTCGAGGTCGTAGAGCTGGCGCCAGTTCAGAACGCGTTCGCCGTCGGGTTCGGCGCCGGGCAGCACCCGGGGGCTGGCTCCGGTGGCGATCAGCACGACGTCGGCGTCGATCGTGCCGACGGTGCCGTCGTGCGCGGTGATCTTGACGGTGTGCCTGGCCATGCCCGGCATGTCGTCGACCAGCTCACCCCGGCCGGCGATCAGCGTCACGCCATCGTTGCGCAACCGCTCGGCGATGTCGGCGGACTGGGCGGCAGCCAGCCGCTTGACCCGCTCGTTGATCTGCCGCAGCGAGATCTTGGCGTCCTCGAACTCGAGCGCATAGCCCAGGTCCGGTGCACGACGCAGCTCGGTGCGCACGCCCGTCGACGCGATGAACGTCTTGGACGGGACGCAGTCCCACAGCACGCACGCCCCGCCGATGCCGTCGGAGTCGACGACGGTGACCTCGGCAACTTCGGGTCCTCGTGCCGCGGCGACCAATGCCGCCTCATAACCGGCGGGCCCGCCGCCGATGATCACGATGCGGGTTGCCACGACCCCAACCTAACGAAGCGGATGGTTGATCGCGCAGCCTGTGCGCGAACCCAGCTAGTCTTTCCTGGTGCCGCTCTATGCCGCGTACGGATCGAACATGGATCCGGAGCAGATGTTGCAGCGCGCGCCCCATTCCCCGATGGCGGGGACGGGGTGGCTGCACGGCTGGCGTCTGACGTTCGGCGGGGAGGACATCGGCTGGGAGGGCGCGCTCGCCACGGTCGTCGAGGATCCGACATCGAAGGTGTTCGTCGTGCTCTACGACGTGACCAAGGAGGACGAGGAGAACCTCGACCGCTGGGAAGGCTCGGAACTGGGCTTTCACAAGAAGATCCGCTGCCGGGTGCACCGCATCTCGTCGGACACCAGTTTCGAGCCGGTGCTGGCGTGGCTGTACGTGGTCGACGCGTGGGAGGGTGGTCTGCCGTCGGCACGCTATCTCGGCGTGGTGGCCGACGCCGCCGAAGTCGCCGGCGCCCCAGCGGATTACGTGCACAACCTACGAACTCGCCCGGCGCGCAACATCGGCCCGGGCACCAGCGGCTGACTCTTTTCCGCGAGTTTCCGCGTGGGCCCACGCGAAGTTCCGCGAGCGACCGCGTCTGTACGCCGACACGCCGTAATTCGCGCGCATTTCGCGGTCCCTCACGCCGCGCGAGCGCGACGCAACTGGTTGTCGATGCGAGCAACGAACTCCCTCGACCGGTACCGAACATCCTCGAAGACGATCGCAATGACCACCCATCTGACGTCGAGGAGTGCAGCCGTTCGGCGACGGTCGCGCCGTAGCGCCTCGGCGCTGCCGTGCCAGTCCAGACCGTCGTACTCGACGGCCACCCGGTAGGCCGGCCAGGCGAAATCGACGCGACGAAGCTGCCCATTTCCGTCGATGAGCTCGTACTGCAGCTCGGGGGTCGGCAGGCCACCGTCGATCATCGCGAGCCGCGCTTCGCTCTCCATCGGTGATTCCGAGCGGGCGTCGGCCAACGTGATCAGGTCGCGAACGGCGACGATGCCGCGCCGGCCGGCCTGCTCGACGGCCGCACGCCACAGCTCGGTCCGATTCACTGAACCGCTGCGCAGCGCGGCATCCAACGTGGCCAATGCCCTCGGTCGACGCTGCGAACGGGCCACCTCCACCGCCGTCCACGCCGCCGCGGTGACCGGTCTGCCGTCGACGACGGTCAGCGGCGCACCCTCGCGTCGATGGACTTTCATGCCGTCGGTCGATCGCAATCGTGAACCCGGCGGACTGAGCACATGAAGATCGGCGGGCTCTTCGATATCGAAGCCATGGATCGCCGCTGCGGTATGCAGACACGCGGCCACCGGAGTGCCACAGCGAAAATCGAGCCCGCGCAGCCGCATCGCGTCATCCGGTTCGCCAATGCAGTAGACGCCTGGCCAAAGCCGTTGCAAGGGACCGGATTCGAGTGCTGAGTCGAAGCCGCGCCTCGTCATGTGTTGCAGAATCTGGGCACTCGTCGCGAGCCCGCCCTGCGCATCGAAAAGTTCTGTCAATTCTCGGTTCACAGCGCTGATCGTCAGCGACGAGCCGGCGCGCCGGTAGGCCGTGTGGCCAAGCTGTGGATGAAGGTCAAATTGTGGACGATCAACTCCCGCGTGGGCCCACACGTCAGTCGGGGACGACCGCCGAGTGTTCGCGAGAACCGGCGTGTCGGGGCGCAAACACGGTCACTCGCGGGAGAAGGACAGTTAGAACTGAGCGGCCTGGTCGATGATGTTGACCAGCACCCGCACCCCTACCGCCAGCGCCCGCTCGTCGAGGTCGAACGTCGGCTGGTGCAAATCCAACTGGGGGCCGCGGCCCGTCCACACGCCCAGGCGCGCCATCGCACCCGGCACTTCCTCCAGATACCACGAAAAGTCCTCGCCGCCGCCGGACTGCCGGGTGTCGGCCAGCACGTCGGGTCCGATCGCTTCGATCGCGTGGGTCAGGATGCGCGTCGAGATCTCCTCGTTGACCACTGGCGGCACCCCGCGGCGGTACTGCAGGCTGTACTCGATACCGAGCGGCGCGAGTAACGACGAAACAGACTCGCGCACAATGGATTCCAGCATCTCCCAGGTGTCGCGGCTGGCGGTGCGGATGGTGCCGGCCAGTGTGCCGGTCTGCGGGATCGCGTTGGCGGCGACGCCCGCATTGACCGCACCCCACACCATCACGGTGCTGTTGCGGGGGTCGATGCGGCGCGACAACACCCCGGGCACACCCGTGATCAGCGTGCCCAGCCCGTAGACCAGGTCACCGGTGAGGTGCGGTCGCGAGGTGTGACCGCCCGGCGAGTGCAGCGTCACCTCGAGCTGATCGGCGGCCGACGTGATCGGTCCGGCCCGCATCGCGACCTTGCCCACGGCCAGCCGCGGATCGCAGTGCAGCGCGAAGATCCGGGACACCCCGGTCAGCGCGCCCGCGGCGATCGCGTCGATCGCCCCGCCCGGCATCAGCTCCTCGGCGGCCTGGAAAATCAGCCGCACCCCGACCGGGAGTTCGGGCACGTACGCCAACGCCAGGGCGGCGCCCAGCAGGATCGCGGTGTGCGCGTCGTGCCCGCAGGCGTGGGAGACGTTCGGCACCAGCGACGCGTACGGCGCGCCGGTGCGGTCGGCCATCGGCAGCGCGTCCATGTCGGCGCGCAACGCGATTCGAGGTCCATGCTCGGGACCGAAGTCGCACGTCAAGCCCGTTCCGCCGGGCAGCACCTTCGGGTTCAGGCCCGCGTCGGCCAGCCGGGACGCGACGAACTGCGTGGTGGCGAACTCCTGCCGGCCCAGCTCCGGGTGCATGTGAATGTGGCGGCGCCACTCGACGAGGTCGTCGTAGTGGGCCGAGAGCCACCGCGCGGCGGCGTGGGGCAGCACGCTCACGACGCCCGCCTCGCCTGTGACTCCATCACCCGGTCGCGCTCGTGCGGCGTTTCGGCCAACCGCACGGCGGTGCGGGCCAGCATGATCGCGCCCTCGATGACGGCCTTGTCCGCGCTGGGCCCGGCCGCGGCCGTCGCGAACGCCGGCTGGTGCACCGACGCGCCGCCCGCATCGATGCCGACGATCGGATGGATTCCGGGCATCACCTGGGTGACGTTGCCCATGTCGGTGCTGCCCAGCGGCAGCGCGGCCTCGACGTCGGCGTGTACCGGCTCGCGGCCCAGCCGCTGCATCTCGGCGCGGAACGTCTCCGCCAGCCAGGTGTCCGGGGTCAGCTCGAGGTAGCTGGGTTCGGTCTCGGTGACCTCGTGGCTGCAGCCGGTCGCCACAGCGCCGGCCAGGAAGCAGTCGGCCATCCGCCCTTCGAGTTCCCGCAGCGAGGCGGCGTCGTTGGCCCGCATCGTGAACTGCATCTCGGCGCGCGCGGGAATGACGTTGGTGGCCTGGCCGCCGTCGGTGACGATGCCGTGCGCCATCTGACCGGGCGCCATCTGCTGGCGCAGCAGCCCGATCGCCACCTGCGCGACGGTGATCGCGTCGACGGCGTTGAGGCCGAGGTACGGCGCGACCGCGGCGTGCGCTTCCCTGCCCTCGTACCGGATCGCGACCTGCGAGAGCGCGAGTGAGCGCGCGCGGGCGATGTCGAGCGGGCCGGGGTGCAGCATCACCGACGCCGCGATGTCGTCGAACGCGCCGGCGTTCAGCATCAGCACCTTTCCTCCGCCGGCCTCCTCGGCCGGGGTGCCGAGCAGCACGACCGTCAGCCCCAGCTGGTCGGCCACCTCCGCGAGTGCCAGCGCGGTGCCGACCGCGGACGCGGCAATGATGTTGTGTCCGCAGGCGTGCCCGATGCCCGGCAGCGCGTCGTATTCGGCGCACACCCCGATGACGAGCGGCCCGCTGCCGTAGACGGCGCGGAACGCGGTCTCCAACCCGCCGGGCGCATGTGCGACGGCGAACCCGTACTCGGCCACCAGGGCCTGCGTCTTGGCACAGCTGCGGTGTTCGGCGAACGCGAGTTCGGGTTCGGCGTGGATGGAGTGCGACAACTCGACCAGATCGCCACGGCGTCGGTTGACGGCGTCTTCGACGGCGTCCGACGCGGTGAGTGCTGGCATCTTGGCAGTATCTCACTGCGGCCGCGCGCCGGAACCGACAGATAAGCTCGCGCACTGTGACCGATGCGCGGGCCCTGACTGCCGAATCGGCGGCCGCCATCGCCGAGCGCACCGGCGTCGACCGCCACGACGTCGCGGTCGTCCTGGGTTCGGGCTGGGCACCGGCCGTCGAACCGCTGGGTGACCCGGTGGCGGTGGTCCCGATCGCCGAATTGCCGGGGTTCACCCCGCCGGCCGCCGAGGGACACAGCGGCCAGTTGTTGTCGATGCGCGTCGCCGACCACCGGGTGTTGGTGTTCGTGGGCCGGATCCACGCCTACGAGGGCCACGACCTGCGCCACGTCGTGCATCCGGTGCGTGCCGCCTGCGCGAGCGGCGTGCACACGGTGGTGCTGACCAACGCCGCCGGCGGACTGCGCGAGGAGTTCGCGGTGGGCCAACCGGTGCTGATCAGCGACCACCTCAACCTGACGGGCCGCTCCCCGCTGGTGGGGCCGCGGTTCGTCGACATGGTCGAGGCGTACTCGCCGCGACTGCGCGGCATCGCTCGCGAGATCGACCCCGCGCTGGCCGAGGGCGTCTACGCCGGGCTGGCGGGGCCGCAGTACGAGACGCCCGCGGAGATCCGGATGCTGCGCACGCTGGGCGCAGACCTGGTCGGCATGTCGACCGTGCACGAGACCATCGCCGCGCGTGAAGCGGGCGCGCAGGTGCTCGGGGTGTCGCTGGTGACCAACCTCGCCGCGGGGATGACGGGCCGACCGCTGAACCACGAAGAGGTGCTGGAGGCGGGCCGTCGGTCGGCGACGCGAATGGGCGCGCTGCTCGCCGCGGTCATCGCCCGGCTCTGACGGCGACCCGCGTCGCTGGAATATGCCGACAGGAAAGTGGGCACACTAGCGCCATGACTGCGTCGCCGGCGACAAGTACAGCGCAGGAGTGGATCACTCACGATCCCGATCCCCAAACCGCCGCGGAGCTCTCGGAGTGTTCGCAAGAAGAGCTCGAACGGCGATTCGCACACCCACTGACGTTCGGCACCGCGGGCTTGCGCGGACCGCTGCGCGGTGGCCCCAGCGGCATGAACCTGGCCGTGGTGCTGCGCGCCAGCTGGGCGGTCGCCAAGGTGCTCACGGACCGGGGCCTGGCCGGCCAGGACGTCATCGTGGGCCGCGACGCCCGGCACGGGTCCGACGAGTTCGCCCTGGCCGCCGCCGAAGTCCTTGCCGCGCACGGGTTTCGCGTCACGCTCTTCTTCACCGCCGTGCCCACGCCGATCGTCGCCTTCGCCGTGCGCCACCGCCCGGCCGCCGCGGGTATCCAGATCACCGCCTCGCACAATCCGCCGTCCGACAACGGCTTCAAGGTGTTCTTCGGCGGCGGCTTCCCGATCATCTCGCCGACCGACCGCGAGATCGAGCAGGCCATGGCCGAGGCGCCGCACGCCGACGAGATCCCGCGCCAGGCGGTGACGCCGGGCGGCGTCGACGAGGTGCAGCGCTACGTCGAACGCGCCGCGAATGTCCGGCACACCCACGGTTCGGTGCGGGTCGCGTTCACCCCTCTGCACGGCGTCGGCGGGGAGTTCGCCCTCGACGCGTTCGTGCGCGCCGGCTTCTCCGACGTGCATGTCGTGGAAGACCAGTTCGCGCCCGACGCCGACTTCCCCACGGTGACCTCGGCGAACCCGGAGGAATCCGAGGCCGTCGAAGCGGTGCTGAAACTGGCCGCCGACGTCGACGCCGAGGTCGCGATCGCTTTGGATCCCGACGCCGACCGGTGCGCGGTCGGCGTTCCGACGCCGGACGGTTGGCGCATGCTCTCGGGTGACGAAACCGGTTGGCTGCTGGGCGATTACATCTTGTCGCAGGTCGAACCCGGGGCGGTGACCGAATCCACGGTGGTGGCCAGTTCGCTGGTGTCGTCGCGCATGCTGGCGGCGATCGCGCGGGAGCAAGGGGCGCGTCACGTCGAAACGCCCACCGGCTTCAAGTGGCTGTCGCGGGCGGACGTCGACCTGCCGGGCTGCACGTTGGTGTACGCATACGAGGAGGCGATCGGCCACTGCGTCGATCCGTCCGCGGTGCGCGACAAGGACGGCATCAGCGCAGCGGTGTTGGTCTGCGATCTGATTGCGGCGCTGCGCGACCGCGGGCACACACTGCTCGACGCGCTGGACGACCTGGCCCGCCGCCACGGCGTGCACACCACGACGGCGGTCTCGCGGCCCGTCGAGGACGCACAGGAGGCGAACGCGGTGATGACACGCCTGCGTGAGACGCCACCCGACCGCCTCGGCGGATACGAGGTGACCGTCACCGATCTGGAGCCCGATGACGGTACCGACGCGCTGATCCTGACCGGCGGTGGCGATGACATCGCGGTGCGGGTGGTGGTGCGCCCCTCGGGTACCGAACCAAAAGTCAAGTCCTACATCGAGGTACGCAGCAGCGACGTCGCCGATCTGGCAGCAGCGCGGGAGCGGGCCGAGCGGGTGCAGGACGAGTTGGCCGGCCTCTGCTCGCGGTTCTAGCGCGGGCCGAACTGGCGGTCCCCCGCGTCGCCGAGGCCGGGCACGATGTAGGCGATGTCGTTGAGGCATTCGTCGATGGTGGCGGTGACCAGCCGGACGTTCGGCGCCGCCTTCTCCAGCGCGGCCAAGCCTTCCGGTGCGACGACGACGCAGATCGCCGTGATGTCGACGGCGTTGCGCGAATGCAGCAACTCGACCGTGTGCAGCATCGAACCGCCGGTCGCCAGCATCGGGTCGAGCACGATCACCGGCTGGGTGCTCAGGTCGTCGGGCAGCGACTCCAGATACGGCGTCGGTTGATGGGTTTGCTCGTTGCGGGCGACACCGACGAAGCCGACGCGCGCCTCGGGGATCAGCACGTGCGCCTGGTCGACCATGCCCAGACCGGCCCGCAGCACAGGGACGAGCAACGGCGGGTTGGCCAGTCGGCAGCCGGTGGTCTCGGCCAGCGGGGTGCGCACCGGGATGGTCTCGACGGCGGCGTCCCGGGTCGCCTCGTACACCAGCATCAGCGTGAGGTCTCGCAAGGCCGCCCGGAAGACGGCGTTATCGGTTGTGGCGTCGCGCAACGTGGTCAGTCGTGCGGCCGCGAGCGGGTGGTCGACGACGCGCACATCCATTGCCCGACCTTAACGGGAACCGAGGTCCGTCGCGCCGCGTCCTAACGACATGCACGCCGATACGGACGCCATCCGCAACCTGGCCGCGGCGAACTCCGCGCACGCCGACGAACTCGCCGCCATCGCTTCGAAACTCGCGAGCGCCCCCACGTCGGCGCCGGCGTTCGGTCCAATCGGCGAGCCGTTCCTCGCGGCGCTGGCCGAAGCCGTCGCGCACGAGGCCCGCGGCGTCGCAGCGTTGCGGGATCGGGCATCGGCGACCGGTGACACCGCATACCGGACGGCGCGCGCCTACGACGACGCCGACGATCGCGCGGGCGCACGGGTCAGCGGCGTCTGACGATGCCGAGTGCGTTGGTGGCCGCGCTGACGGCACCCCTGCGAGAACTTCAGTCGCTGGTCGGCCCCGGCTCGCGGGCCGAGTTGGCGACCGCTCTGCACGACGTGCGCAATGCGCTGCAGGAGGTCTCGGCGTCGACCAGCCAGGCCTGGCGAAGCGCGGCGCCGCACTGGACCGGCCCCGGAGCCGACGCGGCCGAGCGCGTCGTCATCGCGACCGCCGCGCAGACGGAAGAACTCGCGCGACGGGTCGGGCGGCTCGGCGAAACGGCGGATGCCGCCGACGCGGCGGTCGCGCGCGCTCATCAGCGCCTACGCGACGTCGTGGACGCGTTCGAGGCCCGAGCGGCCGCGCTGGAGCCGTATCTCGATTCGCCCGGCGTGACCGAGGAGCTGATGGCCGAGGCACGGCGGTCGCTCGCCGAGGCCGTCGCGGTGATCGACGAGTTGCGCGCCGAGCTCGACGGGCACGCCGCCGGGATCGCCGCGGGCGCGACGGCTCCTGCCGCGACGACCCCGTCCGGCGCCGCGGCAACCACACCGTCAAGCTTCGGTGCGCCCATGGGTCCGCTGGGAAGTGCTGGCGGGTTCGGCTCCGGCGGTGGCGGGCTCGGAACCAGCGCCGGCGGGCCCGGGTCCAGCGCCAGCGGGCTCGGCACGAATGCGGGCGGCCTCGGCTCTCTGGTGCGCGACATCGCCGAACTCTCCCGACCCGAAGCTCCTGTTCCGACGCCGGATGCCGGGATCTTCGGAGACGGTGTAGCGGTGCGGCTTCCCGACGGCAGCTCCGCGACGGCGCCGAACGCGGTGGCGGCGAGCGCTGTTCGGCACGCGCTGACGCAGTTGGGTGTGCCGTACTACTGGGGCGGCACCACGCCGGGCGTCGGCCTCGATTGCAGCGCCCTCACCCAATGGGCGTATTCGGAAGCGGGACTGAGCCTTCCGCGGCTCGCGCAGGAGCAGGACATCGGCGCGCCCGTCGCCGCGGGCGATCTACGGCCGGGTGACCTCGCGGTGTGGGACGGTCATGTCGCGATGATCGTCGGGAACGGCCAGATGATCGAGGCCGGTGACCCCGTTCAACTTTCGCCGATTCGGACGAGCAACGCGGGACAGGGTTTTCAGGGGTTCTGGCGGCCGACTGCGTAGGCGGCAAGGGTGTTGTGCACAGATAAGTCGAGCAGCGCACTGTCCAGTGGGCGGTCGAGTAGCAGCAGCCGGAGATATGCCGGGGCCACGAGAAACTCGATCAACTCGTCTGGGTCGGTGCCGACTGGGAGCTCGCCGCGGTCGATGGCACGTTCGACGATGCGCGAAGACCCCAGGAATCGACTGCGCCAGAATGCCTTACGTGCATCGACGGCACCGTGGTCGCGACTGTCGAGCGCAGCGGCCACGCGAAGAATCCGCTCGACCTCCGGGCGTCGAAGCAAGTTGAGTATCTGACCCAACAGTGTCCCTAAGTCGCCCTCGAGCGTGCCCGTGTCGGGAATCGGATTGTCGGCGCGGGCGAGGTGGCCGACCGCGGCAGCAGCAAGATCGTGCGTCGTGGGCCAGCGCCGATAGATCGTGGTTTCCGCGACGTCTGCCAAGCGTGCGACATCGCGCACCTTGAGTCCGTCGTAGCCGTCGTCGAGCAGCCGCTCCACCGCCGCTTCGAGAACCTTCACACGGACGCGCTCAGAGCGGCCCCCAGGTCGTCGGGTGACCAATCGCCACCTCCTGTGACGTGCGGCTATGGCCAGCGTAAGGTCCTTAATGCAATTTTTCTAGCGTTAGGGCTCAGCATGTCGGCTCCGGAAATCGTCACCGAGATCAAGGGCAGGAGCGTCACCCGAGGTGAGGTACTTGCCTGGGAGGACCGTCGCATCACCGCAGTGGCGAGAAAGCTCGGCGTGCGCGTGCCGCGCAGCGGCGTCACAGAACGGCGCGAAGCGTTGTTGCAGGCGAAGCGCGCCCTCGGTGCCGAGAAGATCACCGCCCGACTCGATCGCGAGATGAGAATCGCCGACGCCGCCGCCCGACTGGAAGCCCGCCTGAGCCCTCGACGTCGGATCAGCAGCATCGACGTATACGTCCGTGGCGGCTCCGCCGAGACCTTCGTCGACGCGTTCGAACGTTGGACGCAGACCTCTGACGAGTTGGCGATGCTTCGAGCGTGCCCGGACCACTTCCTCATCCGCACCGGCGCCGACCGCCGACAGCGGGTGCTGGAGACGACCGGCGGCAGTCCGTTTGCGGCGCTGTTCTTGATCGACTACGACGACGTCTCGTCGCTGGTCACACCCGCCGATACGCGCTTCCCGCATCAGATTGCGGGCGTCGCACGGGCGTCCGACGGGTTCGCGATCGGTGGCGTGCGCCATCAGTTCCGTGACACCGACGATGGGTTCCACGCTCGACTGACTGTCGAGTTCCCGCTGCCGACGCTGAGGCGGATGGTGGCCGGACACCGGTGGCACCTTGCGTGCGAATTCTGCAACTGGATCGAAGCGGCACTCGAGCAGCCCACGGCGTAGGCGGTATGGCCCTGCGCCAGCTTGACAACCAATCTCGATCGTTAGGCTGTGCGCCATGGCTGCTGACATCGTGCCGATCCGGCTCGGCTTGACCAAGGGCGACCTGTACACGTTATGGGCTCCACGCTGGCGCGATGGCGCCGACGAGTGGGAGGCCTTCCTCGGCAAGGACGAGGATCTGTATGGGCTCGAGTCGGTTGCCGACCTGGTCGCATTCGTCAGGACCAACAAGGACAACGACCTCGTCGACCACCCGGCATGGGACAAGGTCACCGAGGTCAATGCGCACCGGCTCGATCCGGCCGAGGAACACGAGTACGACGTCGTCGGCGTACCGGACATCGTCTCCGAGAAGGCCACCGAAGAGTCGGTGCGGCGACTGCACCGGACGCTGGCGGTCGTCTCGGCGCTCGGCTCGGTGTGCGAGCTGCCGGCGGTCGCCAAGTTCTTCAACGGCAACCCGGTGCTGGGCACGCTCGGTGGTGGAATCGACGCGTTCTCCGGGCGCCGGGGACGCAAACAGTGGGCCGCAATCGAGGCCGTGATAGCCAGAGGTTGGGACAACGTCGTCGACGCGCTCGACGAAGTGATCACCACACCGGATGTCGACGCGGACGCCGTGAAGAAGGCCGAGGCAGAACTGGCCGAGCCGGCACCGGAACCGGAACCGGAAGAAGAGCTGATCGACGAGGTCGAGGACAGCGAGGACGCCGAGGACGAGGGCGCGGAGGAACCCGACGCGCTGGCCGTCCAGGCGCAGAGCCAGGTGCTGGGCAGCGACGAGGACTTCTGGCTCAAGGTCGGCATCGACCCGGTGCGGATGATGACGAGCGCGGGCACCTACTACACGCTGCGCTGCTATCTGGAGGACCGGCCGGTCTACCTCGGCCGCAACGGCCGCATCAGCGTATTCGGCTCGGAGCGGGCGCTGGCGCGCTATCTGGCCGACGAGCACGACCACGACCTGTCCGGGCTGGCCACCTATGACGACATCCGGACGGCCGCCACCGACGGCTCGCTGCAGATCGACATCACCGACGACAACGTCTATGTGCTCACCGGCATCGTCGACGACCTCGCCGAGGGACCCGATGCGCTCGACCGCGACCAGTTGGACTTGGCCGTCGAACTGCTCAGGGACGTCGGCGACTACTCGGAGGACTCGACGGTCGACCAGGCACTCGACGCCGATCAACCGCTGGGCCGGATCATCGCCCACGTTCTGGAGCCCGACAAGGTCCGCGCGCCGAGCCCGCCGTATGCCAAGGCCGTCGAGCAGTGGGAGGCGTTGGAGGCGTTCGTCGAGTCCCGGCTTCGCCCCGAATAGCGTTACAGCTCAGTTGCTTTCGGGTGGCGAGGCTCATACAGACCGAGCTCACCGCCGCCGGGCAGTGCGATGGTGGTCAACAGACCCCAGCCCTGGTCGGTAACCGGTCCGCAGGCGATTCCCTTGTCGGACAGTCGCTCAATGGTGGCCGTGACGTCGTCGCACATCAAATACAGCTCGTGCGACCCGGCACCCTCGGCCGGATGCACGGCGACCTCGGCCGGCGGCAATTTGAAGATCAGCCAACCACCGCCGGCGTCGACGTTCGGATACTCGAGCACGTCGCGGAAGAAGGCCCGGTCCGCTTCGGCGTCGCGGCTGTAGACGATGACGTGGGCTCCGGTGATCATGTGGTCACCGTACGACGCGCTCTGGCTGGCGGAGGCACGCCCTCGCGTGAGGAGGTGCTCCCGCCGGCCCACCTGTCCTACATGCCGTCGGGCCTGGCGGCTCAAGCCGCCGCCTTCGCGGCCGCCCGCCTGTAGGGCCTCTCGGCACGCGCGAGCGACCGGAAAATGTCACCCGGCATAGGCGTGTCGGTGTGCAAACACGGTCACTCGAGCGGAAAGGGGACTCAGCCGATGAGCACGGCGTAGCGCGGCTTGATCACGTCGTCGATGATCGACAGGCGCTCGTCGAACGAGATGAACGCCGACTTCATCGCGTTGATGGTGAACCGCTGTAGATCGCTCCAGCCGTAGCCGAAGGTCTCCACCAGCCGCAGCATCTCCTGGCTCATCGTGGTGTCACTCATCAGCCGATTGTCGGTATTGACCGTGACGCGAAACCGCAGCCGCGCCAGCAGATCGAACGGATGCTCGCCGATGCTGGCAACCGCGCCCGTCTGCACGTTGGACGACGGGCACAGCTCGAACGGAACCCGCTTGTCGCGCAGCAGTGCCGCCAGCCGGCCCAGTTGCGCGCTGCCGTCGGGCGCGACGGTGATGTCGTCGACGATCCGCACACCGTGGCCGAGGCGGTCGGCGCCGCAGAACGCGATCGCCTCGTGGATCGACGGCAGACCGAACGCCTCGCCCGCGTGGATCGTGAAGCGCGCGTTGTTGTTTCGCATGTACTCGAACGCGTCCAGGTGTCGCGTCGGTGGATAGCCGGCTTCCGCGCCGGCGATGTCGAAGCCGACGACACCCCTGTCGCGGAACCGGATCGCGAGTTCGGCGATCTCGAGCGAGCGCGCCGCGTGCCGCATCGCCGTCACCAGGCACCGCACGGTGATGCCCCGCCCTTCGGCGCTGGCCGCCTTCTCACCGTCGGCGAACCCGGCCATCACCGCGTCGACCACCGCGTCCAACGACAGGCCGCCATCGATGTGCAGTTCCGGCGCGAACCGGATCTCCGCGTAGACGACATTGTCGTCGGCGAGGTCCTCGACGCACTCGTAGGCCACCCGGTGCAGGGCCTCGGGCGTCTGCATGACGCCGACGGTGTGCGCGAACGGCTCCAAATAGCGCACCAGCGACCCGCTGTGCGCAGCGGTGCGGAAGAACGTCGCGAGTTCGTCGACGTCGGACGCGGGCAGGTCGTCGTAACCCGTCGCCTCGGCCAGCTCCAGGACGGTGGCCGGGCGCAGGCCGCCGTCCAGGTGGTCATGCAGCAGCGCCTTGGGCGCTTGCCTGATCGAGTCCAGCGTCAGCGGCGTCGTCATGTCGCTCTCCGGTCAGTCTCCGCTCGTGATTCGGTCGATGATCAATGGGCGCGCCGGCGGTGCGGTATCGGCGACGGTCCAGGCGCCGTCCAGTTCGGCGATCGCGGCCTCGAAGCGTTCGGGCGTCTCGGTGCTCAAGGTGAAAAGCGCCTGACCCGCGCTGACGGGCTCTCCGGGCCGCCGGTGAATGAGCAATCCGGCACCAGGTTGCACCCGCTCACCAGGGGCCGAGCGGCCCGCACCGAGTCGCCACACCGCCATACCCACCGCCATCGCGTCGATGTCCCCCATCGTGCCATCGCGAGGTGCCGTGATGGTTTCGACCGAGGTACGGAGCGGCAACGGCTGGCTCAGGTCGCCACCCTGCGCGGCGACCAAGTCGCGGAACCTGTCCATCGCCGAGCCGTCCTGAAGGGTCTGGGCTGGATCGACGCCGTCGATGTCCGCGGCGTCGAGCATCTCGGCGGCCAGCGCCAAGGTCAGCTCCACGACGTCGGGCGGCCCGCCGCCGGCGAGCACCTCCAGCGATTCGGCCACCTCCACGGCGTTGCCGACGGCGCGGCCCAGCGGCGTCGACATGTCGGTCAGCAGCGCCCTGGTGGCCAGGCCGTGCAGCGTTCCCAGCTCGACCATCGTGCGGGCCAGCTCCCGCGCTTCCTCCTCGGTCTTGAGGAACGCACCCGAACCGACCTTGGTGTCCAGCACCAGCGCCCGGGTGCCCTCGGCGATCTTCTTGCTCATGACCGAACTGGCGATGAGCGGCAGGGAGTCGACCGTGCTGGTGATGTCGCGCAGCGCATAGAGTTTGCGGTCCGCGGGCGCCAACTCCCCCGCCGCGAAGATCGCCGCACCGACGTCGCAAAGCTGTTGACGAATACGGTCTTTGGCCAACTCGGCGGTGAACCCGGGAATCGTCTCCAGCTTGTCGAGCGTGCCGCCGGTGTGGCCGAGTCCGCGGCCGGAGGCTTGAGGAACCGTCCCGCCGCAGGCCATCACCACCGGCACCAGCGGAATGGTGATCTTGTCGCCCACCCCACCGGTTGAGTGCTTGTCCACCAACGCCAGTGGCTTGCCACGGCGACTGAGATCGCTGAAGTCCAACCGTTCGCCGGAGTTCACCATGGCCGCAGTCCAACGGGCGATCTCGGCCGTGGTCATTCCGCGCAGGAAGATCGCCATCAGCAACGCCGACATCTGCTCGTCGCCCACCCGGCCATGGGTGTATGCGTCGATGACCCAGTCGATCGCCGCATCCGGGAGCGCCCCGCCGTCACGCTTGCGCCGGATCACCGTCGGCGCGTCAAATGTGAACTGCATCACGGAATTTCCCTTCTCCGCCGCGAGTGGGATCGACGCACGAATTCCCGCCGGATCGCGTGCCGGTAACCCTCGTTCGGCGATTCAAGTCTCCCGACCGCGCCTGGCCAGATCCTGCGGTCCGAACGCGTCGGGCAGTAGGTCCCTCAGCGTGCGCGGACCCTGCGGATGGTCGATGAGCATTTCCGGCCCGCCGTGCTCGAGCAGCACCTGACGGCACCGCCCGCATGGCATCAGCAGCTGGCCCGCCGCGTCGACGCACGACAGCGCGACAAGCCGTCCGCCACCGCTGGAATGTAGGTTGCAGACCACTGCGCACTCGGCACAGAGACCTAGGCCATATGAGACATTTTCCACATTGCAGCCGGCCACCACGCGGCCATCGTCTACCACCGCCGCCGCACCGACCGGGAAGCCCGAATAGGGTGCATAGGCGGTTTCTGCGGCTTCAATTGCTTTGTCCCGCAGCATCTTCCAGTCGATTTCCGTTGTCATGCCACCCCCGCCGGGCCGATCCTGAATGCATTCCGAAGTCCCGCGCGCGGAGCCGGTTTCAGCATAGGTAACCCTAACTTCGGCGCTTTTCAGGACATCGACGGCTAAACCGTAGTTCGTTTAGCAGTACAACTGGGTTTAGAGTCGCCCCGAGGTTTGGGTGAAGTGCGCGAACCGGATCAAGTCGCCGCCCGGTGCAGCTCGAAAGCCCAAACGTCCACCGAAGGCGTTGGAGGCCAGATGAGTACTCAAACTTCCGGGCTGGCGCCCGGGGGCCCGGCGGTGCCGGCTCCGCGATCGCGACCGCCGCGCAGGCGCACCCTCTACCGCGGCGATCCCGCGATGTGGTCCTGGGTCCTTCACCGCATCACGGGCGCGACGATCTTCTTCTTCCTGTTCGTCCACGTGCTCGACACCGCGCTGGTGCGCGTGAGCCCGCAGGCCTACAACGAGGTCATCGAGACCTACAAGACCCCGCTGATCGGATTGATGGAGATCGGCCTCGTCGTCGCGGTGCTCTATCACGCCCTCAACGGGATCCGCGTCATCCTGATCGACTTCTGGCAGCACGGCGCTCGCTACCAGCGGGTGATGCTGTGGATCGTCATCGGCGTCTTCCTGGCAATCTTCATCCCGTCGCTCGGTGTGATCGGGATGCACATGGCGGAGCGGTTCCTGTGAGCGCGCCGACGGGTGGGGCGACCGAAAAGGCGACAGAAAAGGCTGCGACCGAAAAGGCGGCGGAAAAGGCCTGGACTCCGCATCACCGCGAGGGACGCATCGCACCGGTGATGGAGAAGGAGCACGACCGGCCGGCCGGCCTGGACCATCCGCGGGCGCCGCGGCGGCCGCGCGGCATCCCGTACTTCGAGAAGTACGCGTGGCTGTTCATGCGTTTTTCGGGTGTCGCTCTTGTTTTTCTCGCGCTCGGCCACCTGTTCGTGATGCTGATGTGGGAGGACGGGGTCTACCGCATCGACTTCAACTACGTCGCCGAGCGTTGGGCCTCGCCGTTCTGGCAGATCTGGGACATGGCGCTGCTGTGGCTGGCCCAACTGCACGGCGCCAACGGCCTGCGCACCATCATCGGCGACTACGCGCGCAAGAACACCACGAAGTTCTGGCTGAACTCGCTGCTGCTGCTGGCCACGGGGTTCACCCTGGTGCTGGGCAGCTACGTGTTGGTCACCTTCGACGCGAACATCTCATGAGGGCGAGTCTGTAAATGATTGTTGAACATCGCTACGACGTCGTGATCGTCGGCGCGGGCGGGGCCGGTATGCGCGCCGCGGTCGAGGCCGGCCCGCGAGCCCGCACGGCGGTGCTGACCAAGCTGTACCCGACGCGCAGCCACACCGGAGCGGCGCAGGGCGGCATGTGCGCGGCGCTGGCCAACGTCGAGGAGGACAACTGGGAGTGGCACACCTTCGACACCGTCAAGGGCGGCGACTACCTCGCCGACCAGGATGCGGTCGAGATCATGTGCCGCGAGGCCATCGACGCGGTGCTCGACCTCGAGAAGATGGGGATGCCGTTCAACCGCACCCCCGAGGGCCGCATCGACCAGCGCCGGTTCGGCGGGCACACCCGCGACCACGGCAAGGCTCCGGTGCGCCGGGCGTGTTACGCCGCCGACCGCACCGGCCACATGATCCTGCAGACGCTGTACCAGAACTGCGTCAAGCACGACGTCGAGTTCTTCAACGAGTTCTACGCACTGGACATCGCGATGACCGAGACTCAGGGCGGGCCCGTCGCTACCGGCGTCATCGCCTACGAGTTGGCCACTGGCGACATCCACATCTTCCACGCCAAGGCGATCGTGTTCGCCACCGGCGGCTCGGGCCGGATGTACAAGACCACCTCCAACGCCCACACGCTCACCGGTGACGGCCTGGGCATCGTGTTCCGCAAGGGACTTCCCTTGGAGGACATGGAGTTTCACCAGTTCCATCCGACGGGTCTGGCGGGCCTGGGCATCCTGATCTCCGAGGCCGTGCGCGGCGAAGGCGGGCGGCTCTTGAATGCCGACGGCGAGCGGTTCATGGAGCGCTACGCGCCGACGATCGTCGACCTCGCCCCCCGCGACATCGTCGCCCGGTCGATGGTGCTCGAGGTGCTCGAGGGCCGCGGCGCGGGTCCGAACAAGGATTACGTCTACATCGACGTGCGCCACCTCGGCGAAGACGTGCTCGAGGCGAAGCTGCCCGACATCACCGAGTTCGCCCGCACCTACCTGGGCGTCGACCCGGTGAAGGAACTGGTGCCGGTGTATCCGACGTGCCACTACGTCATGGGCGGAATCCCGACGACGGTCAACGGCCAGGTGCTGCGCGACAACACGACGATCATCCCGGGCCTGTACGCGGCCGGGGAATGCGCGTGCGTGTCCGTGCACGGCGCCAACCGGCTGGGCACCAACTCGCTGCTGGACATCAACGTGTTCGGCCGTCGTGCGGGTATCGCCGCGGCCAATTACGCGCTGGGACACGATCACGTCGACCTGCCGGACAACCCGGCGGGCAAGGTGGTCGACTGGGTCGGCGACATCTTGAGCGAGCACGGCAACGAACGCGTCGCCGACATCCGCGGTGCGCTGCAGCAGTCGATGGACAACAACGCCGCGGTGTTCCGCACCGAGGAGACGCTCAAGCAAGCGCTGACCGACATCCACGCGCTCAAGGAGCGTTACGGGCGGATCACGGTGCAGGACAAGGGCAAGCGGTACAACAGCGATCTGCTCGAGGCGATCGAGCTGGGCTTCCTGCTGGAGCTCGCCGAGGTCACCGTCGTCGGGGCGCTGAACCGCAAGGAGTCCCGCGGCGGGCATGCCCGCGAGGACTACCCCAACCGCGACGACACCAACTACATGCGTCACACGATGGCGTACAAGCAGGGCACGGACCTGCTGTCCGACATCAGGTTGGACTACAAGCCGGTGGTGCAGACCCGGTATGAGCCGATGGAACGGAAGTACTGATGACTACTGACGAGCACACGAGCGTGGGGGCAAAATGACTCTGTCACCCGACGTCGAAAAGGCCGAGGCCACAACCCCTCCCGTGCCGGAGGGCGCGGTGATGGTGACGCTGAAGATCGCGCGGTTCAACCCCGAGGACCCGGATACGGCCGGCTGGCAGAGCTTCCGGGCACCGTGCCTGCCCACCGACCGGCTGCTCAACCTGCTGCACTACGTCAAGTGGTATCTGGACGGCACCTTGACGTTCCGGCGGTCGTGCGCGCACGGCGTGTGCGGCTCGGACGCGATGCGGATCAACGGCGTCAACCGGCTGGCGTGCAAGGTGCTGATGCGCGACATGCTGCCGAAGAACCCGCGCAAGCAACTGACGATCACGATCGAGCCGATCCGCGGACTGCCCGTGGAAAAGGACCTCGTGGTCGACATGGAGCCGTTCTTCGACGCCTACCGCGCGATCAAGCCCTACCTGATCACCAGCGGCAACCCGCCGACCCGCGAGCGCATCCAGAGCCAGACCGACCGCGCCCGCTATGACGACACCACCAAGTGCATCCTGTGCGCGTGCTGCACCACGAGTTGCCCGATCTACTGGAGCGAAGGCAGCTACTTCGGACCCGCCGCGATCGTCAACGCACACCGGTTCATCTTCGACAGCCGCGACGAGGCCGCCGCCGAGCGACTCGACATCCTCAACGAGGTCGACGGCGTGTGGCGCTGCCGCACCACGTTCAACTGCACCGAGTCGTGTCCGCGCGGCATTCAGGTCACCCAGGCGATCCAGGAGGTCAAGCGCGCGCTGATGTTCGCGCGCTAACGGGTGATTTCGGTGCCCGAACAGTCGGTCAGCGACTGTTCGGACACCCAAATCGCTACAGGACGATCACCGGGATGAAGACTCCGAAGAGCCAGAAGCCGAAGGCCTTGAAGCCCGGATCCCAGACCGGATGCACGCGGTAGCCCCAGTAGTCGATCCACTGCGGCGGATGCCCACGCCAATGCACGGCGGGCGGACGGCCCCAGCCCCACGGCGGGCGGTCGTCGTTGCGCCACTTGTTGACCTTCCACCACTTGTCCCAGTCGTGGTCGTTCCACCGGTTCCACTTCCAGTCACGGTCGTACTGCCAGTCGCCGTCGACCCACTCGTCGTGGTCGCGCGGCCCCCAGTCGGGGTCAGCGTTGGCGGTCACGGCGCCGGTACCCAGCGCAGCACCACCGAGCACGACGGCGACGGCGCCGTGGGCAGTGGCTTTCTTCAGGACTTTCGCGACGTCCATGTGTGACTCCTCGTCTCCCCGACATGAGCAGGAAACTGAGAAGGACAACCCCGACCGTCCGCCAAGTCTGATGTCGCCGCCGCGGCGGCTCCGAGTCCGGCCTGGACAGACTTGATCGATCTCACTGAGTTATCGGGCCATGGCCTGCCCGGCGTTACGTCGGCGAGCGAGCACGCTTGCGGAAACTGTTGTCACACATCCGGCGGCTGTCTCGTCATATGGGTATGACCGAGAAAGCACAGAAAACCCGCATCGAACCCCTACCCCCGCAGCGTGCCTCGCTGCTCACCAAGGTCTTCTACCGGGTCGCCAGGCGCCGGTTCGGCGAGGTGCCCGAGCCGTTCGCGGTGGCCGCGCATCACCCGCGGCTGATGATCGCCAACGTCGTCCACGAAGGCATGCTCGGCTCGGCGTCGAAGAAGCTGCCCAAGAGCGTGCGCGAGCTGGCGGTGTTCTGGACCGCCCGCACGGTCGGCTGCTCGTGGTGCGTCGACTTCGGCTCGATGCTGCAACGCCTCGACGGCCTGGACGTCGACCGGCTCAAGCACATCGATGACTACGCCACTTCCCCGCTGTTCTCCGACGACGAGCGCGCCGCGATCGCCTACGCCGACGCGATGACGACCGACCCGCACACCATCACCGACGAGCAGGTCGACGACCTCAGGCGGCGGTTCGGCGACGACGGCGTCATCGAGCTGACCTACCAGATCGGCGTGGAGAACATGCGGGCGCGGATGTACTCCGCGCTGGGCATCACCGAGCAGGGCTTCAATTCCGGTGACGCGTGCCGGGTTCCGTGGGCTAGCGAGGTCGCGTCTCGGGGGTGATCTCGATGTAGGCCATGTCGGTTCCGAGCGCCTGGCTGCCCTTGTCGAGACCGCGTTCGAACAGCTTCATCGGCAGGCTCCAGTTCGCCGCGATGGCCCGCTCGGCGTGCGCGTGTTCGGCCTCGGGCAGGATCCGCGCGATCCCGGCGACCGGTTGCCCCTTGGGTTTTCCGCGCAAGTTGCACTGCACCACCACAACTCGCGGATTGTTCCGCAGGCGCTTGACCTTACCGGTCGACGGGTCGGTCCGAACGTAGAGCTTTCCGTCGGCGAGACCGTGGTTGATGGGGCTCGGCATTGCTTCGCCGGACCGCTTGAACGTCACCAGCAGGATCTGGCGCGTCTTCTCGAAGCCCGTGAAGTCCGCACCTGTGGGAGCACCGACCTCGAAGGCTTCGTGATGGCGCATCTTGTCCATCCCGCGGAACATGAGCTTGCTCATCGTGGTAGCGAAATCAGCGGCCATATTTTCCTCTCAGCGGCGAACCGGTGAACTTGTCCGGGTTGGCGATATCCCAGATGGCACAGACCTTTCCGTCGCGCACGGTCATCGCGGTCACGCGTGGGGTCATCTCCGGATAGCCGTCGCGGGCCGGCGAACCCGGTGTCCAGCTGCCGAACTGACCGTTGATCAGTGCAGGCACACCCGTCTCGAGCCAGCCCGGGCCGTAGCGGCGGGCCAGGCCGAACAGGAACCGCGCAACCTTGTCCGGGCCGTGGATGACGCGCGGCGCGGTGGGCGCCCTGCGATTGGAGTCGCCGGTGAACGTCACGTCCGGATGGAGAAGGCGCACCACGGCTTCCATGTCGCCGGAGGCCAACGCCGCCATCAGCGCGCCGGCCACCTCGTTGTGTTCGTCGGGCGCAACCGGCGGCGGCGCATCGGCCACGGTCCGTCGCGCCCGCGACGCCAGTTGACGAGCCGCGGACGCGCTGACGCCGAGCACGTCGGCGATCTCGCCGAACGGCACACCGAAGCCGTCGTGCAGGACGAACGCGACCCGCTGGTCGGGTTTGAGCCGCTCGAGCACCACCATCGCGGCAAACCGAGCGTCTTCACCCGCGACCACCACCGCCAGCGGGTCGTTGCCGTCCAGCGCAGTGACCACCGGCTCGGGAAGCCATTCGCCCACATAGGTCTCGCGTCGATGCGTCGCCGACCGCAACCGATCGAGCCCCAGCCTGCTGACCACCGTGGTGAGCCAGCCCCGCAGGTTCGTGATCGCCTCCGAGTCGGCGGCGCTCCAGCGCAGCCACGCGTCCTGCACGATGTCCTCGGCATCGACGACCGTGCCGGTGAGCCGGTAGGCAACCGACAGCAGATGCGGTCGCAATGCCTCGAACTCGTCGATCCGCGTGCTGGCGGTCATAGTTCGAGCCTAGCGACTGCTCGCGCGCGTTCAGAATGTGCGCACCACGACTGCGTATCCGTCGAGGCGCAGCGAGCAAGGACCCGCTGGTAGCGAGACCACCACAGGCGCCGCGGTTTTGTTGATCAGCAACAGCTTCCGTGTGCCGTCCGTGCTGACGAAGCCCTGCGCGCACACCCGGGGGTCGGGCATCGCCGGTTGTCCGGTGCTGGTGGACACCACGGAATCGCCCGGTCCGAAGTGTCGCATCAGTAGTTCGAGTGCGTGATAGCGCGCATTGGGCAAGCCGGTGGCCCAGTCGATCAGTGTGACGCCAGGGATCATGCCGGGGTAGCCGATGAACTCGGCGACGCCGACCAGATCGACGCCCAGCCTGACAAGCTCCACCCATAGATAGGACTGCACGGCGGCGCTGAGGTCCCAGTACTCATCGGGGATATCGGGTGCCGGGTCCATCGGCTCGGCGGTGAAAGTGCCGATCTCGTTGACGAAAGTCTTGGTGTCGGGTGCAATCCGCGTGCGGATCGACTCAATGAAACGCGCCTGTTCGATGAATCCATCGGCCTGCGCGAAGAACGCGTCGCGCCAGTGTGCGAACGGCGGATTCCCCTCGCGCGAGTAGGGATTGACGATCTCAGGGTGAGCGTAGAGGTGGTAGGACATGGCGTCTGGCGCCGCGCCGCCATCGTGGTTGGCCGGATCGAGGAATTGCCAGAAGTACTCGGGATCTCGGTGCATGTGCGTCAACGACAAGCCTACGAATTTCATCTCCGGGTCCAGCGGGCGCAGCCGGGTCACCACCGCGTCAAACAGCTTCGCGTAGGTCTGTGGTGACATGCCGCGGATATCTGGTTCGCACAACACCTCCCAGTAGGCGAAGCGGTAGTGGTGCCCGGATTCATGCCATTGGCCGAGTTCATCGGTGAATCCGCCGGCGATATACCAGCTGGCGATCCGGTAGAAGTAGTCGGCCACCTCGGCGCAGGTGGGATCGCGCAGTTCGGCACACGACTCGTAATGCCAGACAATTTCATTGGGATCCTCGGGAAGGTCAGCGATGTCCGTGGTGAACATCCACGCCGGAATGGTCGCGAAATTCATGACCACCGGCCGACCCTGTGCGGCATCCATGAAGTCGGCCACGAAGGGGTCGAGAAGTTCAAAATTCCAAGAGGTTTCAGTTTCTGTCGGCGCGACCAGCTCCGGGACCGAGACGCGCGGATGGGCGAACCAGGGCAGGAATCGGGCCAGATCCGCTTCGAGGTTTCGAAGCGCCTGAAAGGCCTTGACGTGGATCGGTGAGCCGCGCCGCAGTGGCGGCGCGGTCCAAAGGTGGGTCGTCAGTGTGGTCTGCGATCTGCGATCGATCGTGTCCCAGTCGACGTTGATCCGAATCGTCATCGTCCCTCCTTAGAAATGAAGAAGAGTGCGGGCAGGATGGCCTGGTCGACGATGGCGGCCAGGCTCGTGTCGTCGGGCATGTCGCCGGTGTCGATCTGGTGTTTGATCACCAGCGCCTCACCGATGTCGCAGACGACAGGCGTCACCAGCCGGGCGTCGATCTCGCCGAGCGCGGCGTAGTGCTCCAGCACCGTGCGCGTGAAGCGTCCACCGTGTGGGTCAAAAACGCGGCTGTACAACGCCTCCGCGAGGTCGGGGCGTCGTCGCCGGTCGGCGAGGATGGCGGCCACCGCGGGTGCCGATGGCCCGGTCAGCCATGCCCTGAGCGATTCGAGCGACCGCAGCAGGTCGGCCCGCAGATCCCCGCCCGCGGGCGTAGGTAGTTCGACGGGGTAGGCCTCGCTCAGCGCGTCCAGAAGTAGGTCCTCGACCGTGGGCCAGTGCCGGTAGATCGAAGTTTTGGCCACACCGGCGCGCCGAGCGACGCCCTCGATGGACAGCCGGCCGATGCCTGATTCGGCAGCCTCCGCCAGCACTGCGGTTCGACAGTCGGCGATCAGCTGATCGAGCGTTCGTCTCCGCACGCCCCAAATCATAGAAACGGCTTAGTAGCTACGCAACCGTTTCTATCTGGAGGGTTCCCTGCGTGCGCCCGGCGGGCCGCCCGCCGGCACTCACCGCAGCGCCGTCGATCCAGCTGCCTGTCAGGCTTGCGGAAACCGCCGTCATGGCGTTCACGCTATCCGGCGCGGCCGCGCCAGGCTACGCATTCCCGCCATCCGAGGCGGCTCAGGCGAGGGTTTCAAGGCCGTTGGTTGCCCGCTACGACGGATTCCGTGCACAATCACTGGCATGTCTACTCCGGGTGCTGCGCACGGCGTCGGGCCCGTTTCGTTCCGTGTAAACCATTCTCGACCGGGCGCCGCGTTCCAGCTCGATGACCTGTCGAAGCAGATCATCGAGAAGCTCCAGCAGGACGGCCGCCGCTCCTATGCGGGCATCGGCAAGGCCGTCGGGCTGTCGGAAGCCGCCGTACGCCAGCGGGTGCAACGCATGGTCGACGCGGGCGTCATGCAGATCGTCGCCGTCACCGACCCGCTGCAGTTGGGCTTCGCCCGGCAGGCGATGATCGGCATCCGCTGCACCGGCGACACCACCAAGGTGGCCGAGAGGCTTGCCGCCATCGAATCCGTCGACTATGTGGTGCTGACCGCGGGATCGTTCGACGCGATCATCGAGGTCGTCTGCGCGGACGACGACGAGCTCCTCGACCTGCTCAACACCCAGATCCGCGCCGTGCCCGGAGTGCTGTCCACCGAGACGCTCGTCTACCTGAAACTGGTCAAGCAGCAATACAATTGGGGCACAAGGTGACTACAACCGGTATCGTGCAAGACTTTTCGACCGATCTCGACGCAAAAGCGCACCGCCACCTGTGGGGCCACTTCGCCCGGCACGGTGCCGGCATCACCCCGCCGATCATCACCCGCGGCGAGGGCATCACGATCTGGGACAGCAAGGGTAAGAGCTACATCGACGGGCTGTCGGGGCTTTTCGTCGTCCAGGTGGGTCACGGCCGCCACGAACTGGCCGAGGCCGCGGCCAAACAGGCCGAGCAGCTGGCGTTCTTCCCGCTCTGGTCCTACGCCACGCCGACCGCCATCGAACTGGCCGAGCGGATAGCCAACTACGCCCCCGGCGACCTGAACCGGGTCTTCTTCACCACCGGCGGCGGCGAGGCCGTCGAATCGGCGTGGAAGCTGGCCAAGAACTATTTCAAGCTCATCGGCAAACCCGGTAAGCACAAGGTGGTTTCGCGGTCGATCGCCTACCACGGCACGCCACAGGGCGCGTTGGCCATCACCGGACTGCCGGTGTTCAAGGCGCCGTTCGAGCCGCTGACACCCGGCGGATTCCGGGTGCCGAACACCAACTTCTACCGGGCGCCCGCGCCGTATCAAAGCGACGAGAAGGCGTTCGGGCAGTATTGCGCGGACCGGATCGCCGAAGCGATCGAGTTCGAAGGACCGGACACCGTCGCGGCGGTCTTCCTGGAACCGGTGCAGAACGCCGGCGGCTGCTTCCCGCCTCCGCCAGGGTATTTCGAGCGGGTCCGCGAAATCTGCGACGAATACGACGTGCTGCTGGTCTCCGACGAGGTCATCTGCGCCTTCGGCCGGATCGGGTCGATGTTCGCCTGTGACGACTTCGGCTACGTGCCCGACATCATCACCTGCGCCAAGGGTTTGACGTCGGGCTACTCCCCGATCGGCGCGATGATCGCCAGCGACCGGTTGTTCGAGCCGTTCGACGACGGCAAAACGACGTTCGCGCACGGATACACGTTCGGCGGGCATCCGGTGTCGTCGGCGGTGGCGCTGGCCAACCTCGACATCTTCGAGCGTGAGGGCCTCAACGACCACGTCAAGGAGAACGCCCCGCGGCTGCGGGCCACCCTCGAGCGGCTCTACGACCTGCCGATCGTCGGCGACGTCCGCGGCGAGGGCTTCTTCTACGGCATCGAGTTGGTCAAAGACAAGGCGACCAAGGAAACCTTCGACGACGAGGAAAGTGAGCGGCTACTCCGTGGCTTTCTCACCCCCGCGCTGTTCGAGGCGGGGCTGTACTGCCGGGCCGACGACCGCGGTGACCCGGTCGTCCAGCTGGCGCCGCCGCTGATCAGCGGTCCGAGGGAGTTCGAGGCGATCTACGACATCATGCGCAGCGTGCTCGACGAAGCGGGCCGACTGCTCTAGCCCGTCGGCGTAGCGTCGGCGACGTGTCCGCCTCGAAGAAGCCGCCGATCGATCCCGTCCGCTGGCAGCCGCCATCCGTCGACCCGCTGCCCGACCTGCCTCCGGCCGAGCTGACCGTCGTCCCGTTGCCGGGCAACGCGCCCGAGGACGTGGTCGTCGACGCCGACGGCGCCGTATGGACGGGTGTGGACGACGGCCGCATCCTGCGCATCCCGGCCGACGGCGGAGACCCCGTCGCCGTCGCCACGACGGAGGGCCGCCCGCTCGGGCTGCACGTCGCCCACGACGGCCGAATCCTGGTGTGCACCAGTCCCGGGGGCCTGCGCTCACTGGATCCGGCCAGCGGCACACTGGAGACACTCGTCGCCGAGGTCGACGACCGGCGATTGATGTTCTGCTCGAACGTCACCCAATCACCGGATGGCACAATCTATTTCACCGAGTCGACGAGCGCGTTCAGCTATGCCCATTTCAAGGGCGCGGTGATGGAGGCACGGCCGCGCGGCAGCCTGTTTCGGCGTGACGCCGAGGGCACCGTGCTCACCGCGGTGCCGGGTCTGTACTTCGCCAACGGTGTGACGCCGACTGCCGACGGCTCGGCGTTGGTGTTCGCCGAGACGATGGGACGCCGGCTGTCGAAGTTCTGGCTGACCGGGGAGCGGGCCGGCACGGTGACACCGCTTCGGGAGAACCTGCCCGGCCATCCGGACAACCTGTCCACCGGCGCGGACGGCCGCATCTGGTGCGCGATGGTCTCACCGCTCAACGCCGCGGCCGAATGGCTCGCGCCGCGCTGGCCGGCGCTGCGCAAGCTGCTATGGAAGCTGCCCGACACACTGCAACCCCAGATCAAACCCGAGGTGTGGGCGGTGGCCTTCGATCCCGACAGCGGCGAAGTCGTCGCCGGCTTGCGCACCGAACATCCGCAGTTCGGCATGGTCACCGGCCTGGTCGAGGCCGGCGGCCGACTGTGGATGGGCTGCATCGGTTTCCCGGCCGTCGCGCACTGTGCACTCCCCCTCTGACGCCGAGTGCACGCGTGTTGTACACAAATGCCGATTAGGCGTGCGTCAAGCGTGCACTCGGCGCGAACCGCCAGTCACAAATGAAACGTGAGTAACAGCAGTCACAGCGCGCCTCCGCAGGATCCTCGCGAATACGCCTTAATCTGCGCTCGATGGCGAAGTTTCGAAATTCGTTGAACCGCGCCGCCGTGCTGGCAGCGGCCTTGTTCGTAGCCGCAGCGCCCGCTGTGGCAAGTGCTCAGCCGCCAGCCGCGCCGGAGGCCAACGCGTGCCCGTACCGCGAGGTGACCCCGCCGGCGGTCGACGCCTCCGAGGTGCCCAAACCCGGTGAGGCGCCGCCCGCTCCTCTGCCGGTGCCCGCGACACCGATGGGCGGCGAGAAGTTGTCCGGCTGCGGCATCATCACCGCGCCGGGGACGCCGCCGCTGCCCAACGACGTCTCCGCCGAGGCGTGGCTGGTCGCCGACCTCGACACCGGCGACGTCATCGCGGCCAAGGACCCGCACGGCAGGCACCGGCCCGCCAGCATCATCAAGGTGCTGACCGCCATGCAGGCGATCAAGGAATTGCCGATCCACCGCGTCGTGCCGGGCACCGCCGAGGACGCCAGCCAGGAAGGCACGAAGGTCGGAGTCGGCGAAGGGGGCCACTACTCGATCAACGACCTGCTGCACGGGTTGCTGATGTACTCGGGCAACGACGCCGCATTCGCGCTGGCGCGCCAACTCGGCGGCTGGGACGCCACGCTGAAGAAACTCAACGACCTGGCCCGCAAGCTCGGCGGTCTCGACACCAGGGTGGCCACGCCGTCCGGCCTCGACGGTCCCGGCATGAGCACATCGGCCTACGACATGGCGCTGTTCTACCGCTACGCCTGGCGCAACCCGATCTTCGCCGACATCGTGTCCACCAAGACGTTCGACTTCCCCGGCCGCGGTGATGCCGGATATCCGATCGAGAACGACAACAAGCTGCTACTCAACTACCCCGGCGCGATGGGCGGTAAGACCGGTTACACCGACGACGCCGGCCAGACCTTCGTCGGCGCGGCCGACCGCGACGGCCGCCGACTCGTCGCCATCCTCCTGAAGGGCACCCGCCAGCCGATCGCTCCGTGGGCACAGGCGGCACATCTGCTCGACTACGGCTTCGCGACGCCCCCGGGCACCAGCGTGGGCACCTTGATCGAGCCGGACCCGTCGCTGCTCGACCCCAAGCCGAGCGCCGACGGCGCGAACCCGGCAGTCAACGCCGCCCCGATGCTGTCGGACGTCGACGCGATGCCGGTGCGGGTCGGCGTCGCGGTGGTCGGCAGCGTGATCGTCTTCGGGTTGATCATGGGCGCCCGGTCACTGAACCGGCGACCACAGCACTAAACCTCGCCCCACGGCCGCAGCAGTCGCTCGGCCTCCGCGCACAGCGATTCGATGACCTCGGCGGCCGACCGCGGTTCGCGCACCATGCCCACGCCCTGTCCGGCGTTGACGGGCGCCACTCGATAGTCCTCGGTGGCGACCGCCGACGCGAGAGCCTCGCGGGCGTCGGCGTCGAGGAGGTCCTCGCGACCGTCGAAGCGGTCCACGAAATCGTTGCGCAGAACCCGCTCGGGAAGCGTTGCAGGCCAAGGGTATTCCTGTGCCACGTCGAAAACCCGCGTGGTCGCCGTGTCGACACCGCGCGCTGCCAGAAGCCGTACCCGGGCAGCGGGCGACGTCAAAGCCTCCGTGCAAGTGGTGAACACGGTGCCGAGCCACGCGCCGGCGGCTCCAGCGGCCAGAACCGCGGCCACCCCTCGGCCGGAGGCGATGCCGCCCGCGGCAAGCACAGGCACGGGCACCTCGTCGAGCACCTCCGCGAGCAACGGCAGGGTGCCGACGCGCGGCTCGCCGTGCCCTCCCCCTTCGGCTCCGCGCGCCACCACCACGTCGACACCGGCGTCCACCGCGCGCCGCGCGGCGGTCACGTCGGCCACTTGTACAGCCACCGGCACACCCGCGTCGTGGGCTCTGCGCACCCACGACCAGTCGTCGCCGAAACTCACGGACAACAGCGCGGGCTTCGCCGACAGCGCGACCTCCAGCAGGTCGGGCTCGGCCTCCGTCACCCAGTGCACGAGCCCGATGCCGAACGGATGCGAAAGTCCGGACACGTGCGGCAGTTCGGCCGCCAGCCCCGCGGCCGTCGCCGAACTGCCCATCCCGATCATGCCGAGCCCACCCGCCCGGGACACCGCCGCGGCCAGGGCGCCGCCTGCCGCTCCGCCCATCGGGGCGTTGACGATCGGCGCCTCCAGCCCCATCCGACGGGACCACGGTGTCGACAACGCCACGCAGCGGGACCCTACTCCTTTGCTACCGTGGACAGCGATTGGCATGTGAACCATGCGATCCGGACGAGGGGCACCGTACCCGGCCAGCGACAAGACGGCGCCGACGGAGTTGTGTGATGGCTTGGTTGATTCTCGTCGTGTCGGGAGTTCTGGAAGCGGTGTGGGCGTCCGCGCTCAGCAAGACGGAGGGCTTCACCCGCGTGGGCCCGTCGACGGTGTTCCTGGTGGCACTGGTGCTGTCGATGGTCGGCCTGGGCTTCGCGATGCGCAGCCTGCCCCCCGGCACCAGCTATGCGGTCTGGGTCGGGATCGGCGCGGCGCTGACCGTCGCCTACGCGATGATCACCGGAGCCGAAAGCGCGTCGGCGATCAAGGTGCTGTTGATCGTCGGCATCATCGGCTGTGTGGTCGGGCTCAAAGCGGTCAGTTAGCGATCGCGGGTCCAGCGCGAGATACCCAGCGCTCCAAGGGCTCCCACCGCGGCTGCGGTCAGCACACCGCCCGCGCCGACGCCCTCATGCACCTGCACCCGCGGTGCGATCCGGGCGAGGCCCGGCGGTTCGACGGGCGCGGCCTCGAGGTTTTCGGTCGACGTGGCGGCCCACGCCGTGGCGAACAGGATGAGGCGCGACGTGATGTAGGCGAACACCATCAGGCCCAGCACCGGGCCGAAGGTTGCCCCCGCCGGGCCGGTCACGACCGACTGCAGGTAGATCGACGCCACCTGCTTGAAGATCTCGAACGCCACCGCCGCCAACAGCCCGGCTCGTAGCGCGGAGCGGAAGCTGACGGATTCGCGGGGCAGCCGCGAGATGATCCACGTGAACAGCAGCCAGCTGATCAACACCGAAACCAACAGCGAAACCACCCGCAACAGCACGCTCATGCCCGGGACATCCTGCAGCCCAACCCATTCCACCGCTTTGCGCGCCAAACCGGAACTGCTGACCACGGTCAGCGCGACAGTGAGTGCGATCGCGAGGAACAGGCCGGCGATCGCCGTCAGGTCCGACAGCTTGGTGCGCAGGAAGGCTTTGGGCTCCCCGCGCGTCAGGCCCCACATCTGGCTCAGCGCCTCACGCAGATTCGCCATCCAGCCCAGCCCCGCCCAGACCGCGGCGAGCAAGCCGATGACTCCGACCGAGGTGCGGGACTCGATCGCCGAGTCCATCAGCTCCACCAGTTGGGTGCCGGAGTCACCGGACACCGACGCCCTGATCCGGTCTTGGATCTCGGCGAGCAGCTCCGGCTGGCTGGCCAGGATGAAACCGGCGATGGCGAAGCCGACCATCAGCAAGGGGAACAGCGCGAAGATCGTGAAGTAGGTGATGCCGGCCGCGTAGAAGTCGCCCTTACTGTCCTTGTAGCGCTCCTGCGCTCGCATGGCGTGGTCGAACCAGCGATACCGCGCCCGGAACCGATCGACGAACCCCGGCTTGTCATCCGGCTCGGCATGGGTCATGCCAGCCTCCCCAACACTTCAGCAGCGTCGCCGCAAAAACCCTAACCGGTCGTATACCCGTTCGAGCGTTTTCGCAGACACCTCGCGGGCGCGCTCGGCCCCCGCCGCCAACACCGATTCCAGTTCGGCGGGATCGCCCAGCAGTTCGTCGACCCTGGCCTTGATCGGGCTGACGAACTCGACCACGGCCTCCGCGGTGTCGGACTTCAGATCGCCGTATCCGCGTCCCGCGTAACCCTCGACGAGCTTGTCGACGTCGGCGCCGGTGACCGCCGACTGGATGGTCAGCAGGTTCGAGACGCCGGGTTTGGCGTCGGGGTCGTAGCGCACCTCGCGCTCGCTGTCGGTGACCGCCGAGCGGATCTTCTTGGCCGACGCTTTCGGATCGTCGAGCAGGCCGATCAACCCGGCGTCGGTGCCCGCCGATTTGCTCATCTTCGACGTCGGATCCTGCAGATCGAAGATCTTGGCGGTCGCCTTCGGGATCAGCGGTTCGGGGATGATGAACGTCTCCGGGAAGCGTGAGTTGAACCGTTGCGCCACATCGCGCGCCAACTCCAGGTGCTGTCGCTGATCCTCCCCGACCGGAACCAGGTCGGTGTCGTAGAGCAGCACATCGGCGGCCATCAGCACCGGATAGGTGAACAGCCCGACAGTGGTGGCCTCGCTGCCTTCCTTCTGCGATTTGTCCTTGAACTGCGTCATCCGCGACGCCTGCCCGAAACCCGTGAAACAGCCCAGTACCCATGACAATTCGGTGTGCGCCGGTACATGGCTCTGCACGAAGATCGTGCTGCGCGCGGGGTCGATACCCAGCGCCAGGTACTGCGCGGCGGTGACGAGGGTGCGCCGCCGCAACTGTTCGGGGTCCTGCGGAATCGTGATCGCGTGCAGGTCCACCACGCAGAAGAACGCGTCGTAGTCGTCCTGCAGGCCGACCCACTGCGTGATGGCCCCCAGCGCGTTGCCCAGGTGAAGGGAATCTGAGGTGGGCTGCACGCCCGAGAAGACGATTTGCTGCGCGGAACTGCTCATGATGGGCCCATCTTTTCACAAGCGATTTGTGCACCGTTTGGAGCGGTGAACCCTCCAAAACGTGCCCAAGTCACCCGATGGCGCGCGGAGTCTCCTGGTCCCGCACCTGTTCGAGCGCCCGCCGCGCGAACACCCACCGCTCGGTGATCGTCATCTGCCCGCGGCCCCTGCCCAGGAAGGTGACGAACCAGGAAAACACGGCGGCGACACGGTTGCGGCTGCCGACCAGGTAGTACAGATGCAGGCCGAGCCAGGCCAGCCAAGCGATGAACCCGCCGAACTCGAGCTTGCCGACCTTGCATACCGCCGAGAACCGCGACACCGTCGCCATGCTGCCTTTGTCGAGGTACTTGAACGGTTTTCGGGTCGCCGGGTCGGCCCCCTTGAGTTCACTCTTGATCAGCTTGGTGGCGTACTTGGCGCCCTGAATGGCGCCCGGCGCCTGCCCCGGCACGCCGGGCACGCTCATCAGGTCGCCGATCACGAAGACGTTCGGGTGGCCCTTGACGGTGAGATCGGGTTCGACGACCACCCGGCCCGCCCGATCGACCTCGGTGCCGTCGGACTGCTCGGCGACGAGCTTGCCGAGCGGGCTGGCCTGCACGCCGGCCGACCAGACCTTGACGGCGCACTCGATCCGGTACTCGGATCCGTCCTTCTCCTTGACCGTCAGACCCTTGTAGTCCACGTCGGTCACCATGGTGTTCAGCTTGACCTCGACACCGAGCTTCTCCAGCCGACGCTGCGCCTTGAGCCCGAGCTTGGGGCCCATCGGCGGCATCACCGCCCCGGCCGCCTCGATCAGGATCACCCGCGCCTCGGTCGGGTCGATCGCGCGGAACGCCCCCGTCAGGGTCCGATCTGCGAGCTCGGCGATCTGCCCGACCACCTCGACACCGGTCGGTCCGCCACCGACGACGACAAAGGTCAGCCGGCGTTGCCGTTCGTCGGCCGACGTCGTCACCTCGGCCGCTTCGAACGCGCCGAGGATGCGGCCGCGTAGTTCGAGGGCGTCGTCGATGGTCTTCATGCCGGGCGCGAAAGCCTCGAAATGGTCATTGCCGAAATACGACTGCTGCGCGCCCGCGGCCACGATCAGGCTGTCGAAGGGAACCACCCGCTCCCAGTCGAGCAGCTTGGAGGTGACGGTCTTGTTCTCGAGGTCGACGCCGACGACCTCACCGAGCAGCACCTCGGCATTCTTCTGCTTGCGCAAGATGATTCGCGTCGCCGGCGCGATCTCGCCGACGGACAGGATGCCCGTCGCCACCTGGTACAGCAGCGGCTGGAACAGGTGGTGCGTCGTCTTGGCGATCAGCGTGACGTCGACGTCGGCTCGTTTGAGGTGCTTGGCGGCGAACAGGCCACCGAAGCCCGACCCGATGATGACCACGCGATGGCGGCGGGGCACTTCGTTGTCTACGGTCATGGCCTGCGCTCCTCCCGACGCACCGGATTCATCGACCCTATCGGTATTCGACCGTCACCGGCGCATGGTCGGACCAGCGCAGCGCGTACGCCGCCGCACGCTCGACCCGTGCCGCCACCGCGCGCCCCGCCAACTCCGGCGTCGCCAACTGGTAGTCGATGCGCCAACCCGCGTCGTTGTCGAACGCGCGGCCCCGCCACGACCACCACGCGTACGGGCCCGGCTGATCGGGATGCAACTCGCGGACCACGTCCACCCAGCCCGTCCCGAGAAGCTCGCTGAGCCACTGCCGTTCGGCCGGCAGGAAACCCGACTTCTTGACGTTGCCCTTCCAGTTCTTGATGTCGTTCTCGGTGTGGGCGATGTTCCAGTCGCCGCAGACGACGGCGTCGCGGCCCGCGCACTGCAGCTTCGCCATCCGCGCGGCGAGCACCGCCATGAACCGCTCCTTCTCCAACTGTCGCGGCGTGTCCGCCTCGCCGGTCTGGATGTACACGCTGGCGACCGTCAGCCCGGCGGTGTCGGCCTCCAGGTACCGCCCGTGCGACCCGAATTCTTCGGACTCGATGAGCCGCGCGGCCTCGATCGGGTGCCGGGACAGAACGGCAACGCCGCTGCGGCCCTTGACATGCGGTTCGGCGGACGCCAACTGCCAACCGTCGGACAGCGCCGGGGCCAACGCCGCAGCCAACTGCGCGTCGTCGGCCCGGGTCTCCTGCAGGCACACCACATCGGCGGTGGTCTCGGCCAGCCAGGGCAACAGGCCGAGGTTCTGCGCAGACCGGTGCTTGACGGCGGCCCGGATGCCGTTGACGTTGACGGTGCTCACGATCAGCGAACTCACAGCGGGCGACCCTACCGACGCACTTGCGGTACCGCCGGTATCACCTTAATGTCTGGCTGATGAGCGAGCGCGCACCGATCCACCTCGGCTCCGGGGAGCCAATGCTGTTGCTACACCCGTTCATGATGTCGCAGAACGTGTGGAAGAAGGTCGCCCCGCTGATTGCCGACACCGGCCGGTACGAGGTCCTCGCCCCCACCATGCCCGGACACAACGGCGGCGTGAAGGGCCACTACTTCCTCGACACCGCCGAACTGGCCGACGACGTCGAACGCCGGCTCGATGCACTCGGTTGGGACACCGCGCACATCGTCGGTAATTCGCTCGGCGGCTGGGTGGCCTTCGAGTTGGAACGCCGCGGCCGGGCCCGCACGCTGACCGGTATCGCACCGGCCGGTGGCTGGAGTCGGTACACGCCCGCCAAGTTCGAGATCGTCGGCAAATTCCTGGCCGGCATGCCCGTCTGGCTGTTCACGCTCGCGTTCCGCCAGCACGTCCTGAAGTTGCCGTTCACCCGCTACCTGGCGCACTTCCCGATCAGCGCCACCCCGGACCGGCTGTCCGACGAAGACCTCGTCGACATCATCGACGACGTCACCCACTGCCCGGCCTACTACCAGTTGTTGGTGAAGGCGCTGTTGATGCCGGGTCTTCTGGAACTCGCCGAAGGCAAAGCGCCGACACACCTGGTGATCTGTGAGAAGGACCGGGTGCTGCCGCACCCGCGGTTCACCCGCCATTTCAGCACGCATCTACCGTCGAGCACCGAGGTCACCCACCTCGACGACGTCGGGCACATCCCGATGTTCGAAGCGCCGCAACGGGTCGCCGACGTGATCCTCGGGTTCGTCGACCGGTACACGACACCGCAACCGAGGGAAGCGCTCGGCGGCTAACCCTCCGTCACCGGCTGTTCCGTCGCGCCTTCCAGCACCGAGTTCAGCGTCTTGCTCGGCCGCATCACTGCCGTGGTCTTCTCGCGGTCCGGGTAGTAGTAACCGCCGATGTCAACCGAGTCACCTTGCACCTCAGCGAGTTCGGTGACGATGGCGTCCTCGTTCTCGCCCAGCGTCTTGGCCAGCCCGGCGAAGTGGTCGGCCAGTTCCTTGTCGTCGGTCTGCTCGGCGAGCTCCTGCGCCCAGTACATGGCGAGATAGAACTGGCTGCCCCGGTTGTCCAGCTCGCCGGTCTTGCGCGACGGGCTCTTGTTGTTGTCCAACAGCTTTCCGATCGCCGAGTCGAGCGTCTTGCCCAGCAACACGGCGCGCTTGTTGTCGGTCTTACGGCCGATGTCCTCGAAACACGCGCCGAGGGCGAGGAATTCGCCAAGCGAGTCCCAGCGCAGGTGGTTCTCCTCGACCAGCTGGTGGACGTGCTTGGGGGCCGAACCGCCCGCGCCCGTCTCGTACATGCCGCCACCGGCCATCAGCGGCACGATCGAGAGCATCTTGGCGCTGGTGCCCAACTCGAGGATCGGGAACAGGTCGGTCAGGTAGTCGCGCAGGATGTTGCCGGTCACGGCGATGGTGTCCTGGCCGCGGATCAACCGCTCCAGCGTGTACCGCATCGCCCACACCTGCGGCATGATCTGGATCTTCAGGCCCTCGGTGTCGTGCTCGTTCAGGTACTCCTTGACCTTCTTGCGCAGCTCGACCTCGTGTGGACGCTCGGTGTCGAGCCAGAACAGCGCCGTCATGTCCGAGGCGCGGGCCCGCGTGACGGCCAGCTTCACCCAGTCCCGGATCGCGGCGTCCTTGACCACCGGCATCCGCCAGATGTCGCCGGTCTCGACGTTCTGCGTCAACAGCACCTCGCCGGTGTCGATGTCGACGATGTTGGCGACGCCGTCCTCGGGAATCTCGAAGGTCTTGTCGTGGCTGCCGTACTCCTCGGCCTTCTGCGCCATCAACCCGACGTTCGGAACCGTGCCCATGGTGGTGGGATCGAACTGCCCATGGGTCTTACAGAAGTTGACCATCTCCTGATAGATGCGGCTGAAGGTGGATTCCGGGTTCACCGCCTTGGTGTCCTTGGTCCGGCCGTCGGCGCCGTACATCTTGCCGCCGAGCCGGATCATGGCCGGCATCGACGCGTCGACGATCACGTCGGACGGTGAGTGGAAGTTGGTGATGCCGCGGGCGGAGTCGACCATGGCCAGTTCCGGCCGGTGCTCGTGCACGGCGTGGATGTCCTGGACGATCTCTTCGCGTTGCGACGCCGGCAGCGACTGGATCTTGTCGTACAGATCCGACATTCCGTTGTTGACGTTGACCCCGAGTTCGTCGAGCACCTTCTGATGCTTGGCGAACGCCTCCTTGTAGAAGACCTTCACCGCGTGCCCGAACACGATCGGGTGCGACACCTTCATCATGGTGGCCTTGACGTGCAGCGAGAACATCACGCCGGTCTTGTAGGCGTCCTCGATCTGTTCTTCGAAGAATTCGCACAGCGCCTGTTTGCTCATGAACATGCTGTCGATGATGTCGCCGTCGTCGAGCGCCACTTCCGGCTTGAGGACGAGAGTCTCGCCGCTTTTGGTCTCGAGCACCATCTTGACCTTGCGATCCTTGTCGAGCGTCATCGACTTCTCGCCGTGGTAGAAGTCGCCGCGCTTCATGGTCGCCACGTGAGTGCGCGACGCCTGCGACCACTCCCCCATGCTGTGCGGGTGCTTGCGCGCGTACTCCTTGACGGCCTTCGGCGCGCGACGGTCCGAATTACCTTGCCGCAGAACCGGGTTCACTGCGCTGCCGAGGACCTTGGCGTAGCGTTCCTTGACCTGCTTCTCCTCGTCGGTCTTCGGCTCACCGGGATAGTCCGGCAGGTCGTAGCCCTTGCCCTTCAACTCCTTGATCGCGGCCAGCAGCTGAGGCACCGAGGCGCTGATGTTCGGCAGCTTGATGATGTTGGTGTCCGGTTGCTGGGTCAGCTCGCCGAGCCGGGCCAGGTTGTCGGGCACCCGCTGCTCTTCGGTCAGCCGGTCGGAGAACTCGGCGAGGATGCGCGCCGCCACCGAGATGTCGCTGGTTTCGACGTTGATGCCGGCCGGTTCGGTGAACGTGCGAATGATCGGCAGGAACGCATAGGTCGCCAGCAGCGGCGCCTCGTCGGTCAGCGTGTAGATGATGGTCGGCTGCTCGGCAGTCATTCGGTGTTCTCCCGGCGTCGGTAGCGGTCGGTTCGAGGATGTTCGGTGTCGCGTCGACTACCAGTATTGCCTCGGACACGACGCTACGTGTGAGCCAGGGGGTCCGGCCCCATCGGCAAAGAACTAGCTACTGACCAGTAGCTTTGCTGCCCGCCCTGCACAGCGGGTCTTTGCCGCACGCCGGCTCGATTGGCGAGAGTTACACCAGGGTTGTGGATCGACCCCGGATTGCGACCCTGGCGTACGTCTCGCGAGAGGGACTAGGGGTGGCGGCGCCGCCGTCGCTCTGCCCTCGCTGGCCTCACGTCGGTGACGTGCGATACGCTTCTGCTCGGTCATGAGTGCCAGCGACAAGCCCCGGCTTGCTGGTCGGCAACCCTCCAACCGCGGTGGGGTGCCCCGGGTGATGACCAGGTTGAGTAACCGCTAACGAGCGGCTGCCGGCAAGCGCGGGTCCGTTATGACGGGCCCCCAGACACAGATGGAGGTCCGTTCCGCATGAGCGCGCCAGAAGACCCGACCGCAAAGTGGACGTTCGAGACCAAACAGGTCCATGCCGGCCAGGTCCCCGACGCGGCCACCAACGCGCGGGCGCTGCCGATCTACCAGACCACCTCGTACACGTTCAACAGCACCGACCACGCCGCCGCGCTGTTCGGGCTCGCCGAGCCCGGCAACATCTACACCCGGATCATGAACCCGACGACCGACGTCGTCGAGCAGCGCATCGCCGCGCTCGAAGGCGGCGTCGCGGCGCTGTTCCTGTCGTCCGGCCAGGCCGCGTCGACGTTTGCGATCCTCAACCTCGCCGACAGCGGCGACCACATCGTGTCCAGTCCCCGCCTCTACGGCGGCACCTACAACCTGTTCCACTACACGCTGCCCAAGATCGGCATCGAGGTCAGCTTCGTGGAGGACGCCGACGACCTCGATTCCTGGCGCGCCGCGGTACGGCCGAACACCAAGGCGTTCTTCGCCGAGACCATCTCCAACCCGCAGATCGACGTGCTCGACATCCCGAACGTCGCCGCGGTCGCCCACGACGCCGGCGTGCCGTTGATCGTCGACAACACCATCGCCACGCCGTATCTGATCCAACCCCTGAGCCATGGCGCCGACATCGTCGTGCACTCCGCCACCAAGTACCTCGGCGGGCACGGCGCGGCGATCGCCGGGGTCGTCGTCGACGGCGGCACCTTCGATTGGACCAACGGCAAGTTCCCCGGCTTCACCGAACCGGACCCCAGCTACCACGGCGTGGTGTTCGCCGAGCTGGGTGCGCCCGCCTACGCGCTCAAGGCGCGCGTACAGCTGCTGCGCGACATGGGTTCGGCGGCGTCGCCGTTCAACGCGTTCCTGATTGCGCAGGGGCTGGAAACGTTGAGCCTGCGTGTCGAACGGCACGTGGCCAACGCGCAGAAGGTGGCCGAGTATCTGCAGGCGCACCCGGATGTCATCTCGGTCAACTACGCCGGGCTGCCCTCCTCCCCTTGGTACGACCTCGGAAAAAAGCTGGCGCCCAAGGGCACCGGTGCGGTGCTGGCATTCGAGCTGGCCGGCGGCGTCGACGCGGGCAAGGCCTTCGTCAACGCGCTGACGTTGCACAGCCACGTCGCCAACATCGGCGATGTGCGGTCGCTGGTGATCCATCCGGCGTCGACCACGCACGCGCAGCTCTCACCGGAGGAGCAGTTGGCCACCGGGGTGACACCGGGGCTGGTGCGACTGGCGGTCGGCATCGAGGGCATTGACGACATCCTCGCCGACCTGGAGCAGGGCTTCGCCGCCGCCAAGCCGTTGCGCGCCGCCGGATCGACCGATCCCAACACCGCGGCGGCGTTCTGATGTCCATCTCTGAATTGGAAGCCGACGTGCCAGTTTTGAGTCTGCCCGCCGAGGGCGAGGTCGGCGTCGTCGACATCGGCCCGCTGACGCTGGAGAACGGTGCGGTCATCGACGACGTGTCGATCGCCGTCCAGCGCTGGGGGGAACTGTCGCCGCAGCGCGACAACGTGGTCGTCGTGCTGCACGCGCTGACCGGCGACTCGCACATCACCGGCCCCGCGGGACCGGCCCATCCGACCGCGGGCTGGTGGGACGGCGTGGCGGGCCCGGGCGGCCCGATCGACACCGACCGCTGGTGCGCGGTGGCCACCAACGTGCTCGGCGGCTGCCGCGGCTCGACCGGCCCGAGCTCACCGCACCCCGACGGCAAGGCGTGGGGCTCGCGCTTTCCGCTGGTGTCCATCCGGGACCAGGTGGAGGCCGACATTGCCGCGCTCGACGCGCTCGGCATCACCGAGGTCGCCGCGGTCGTCGGGGGCTCGATGGGCGGCGCGAGGGCGTTGGAGTGGATGGTCGGCCACCCGGACAAGGTCCGCTCGGGGCTGGTGCTCGCCGTCGGGGCGCGCGCCACCGCGGATCAGATCGGCACCCAGAGCTCGCAGATCGCGGCGATCAAGGCCGACCCGAACTGGCAGAACGGGGACTATTACGGCACCGGGCGCTCGCCCGATCTCGGCATGGAGATCGCCCGCCGGTTCGCCCACCTGACCTATCGCGGCGAGGTCGAGCTCGACACCCGCTTCGCCAACGATGCGCAGGACGGCGAAAACCCAGCGGACCCCGCTTCCGGCGGCCGCTACGCGGTGCAGAGCTATCTGGAACACCAGGGCCGCAAACTGGTGTCCCGGTTCGACGCGGGCACCTACGTCACCCTCACCGAGTCGCTGTCGAGCCACGACGTGGGCCGCGGCCGCGGCAGTATCGAGGCCGCATTGCGGGGCTGCCCGGTGCCCGCGGTCGTCGGTGGCATCACCTCCGACCGGCTCTACCCGCTGCGGCTGCAGCAGGAGCTGGCCGAGTTGCTGCCGGGCTGCGCCGAGCTCGACATCGTGGAGTCGATCTACGGACACGACGGCTTCCTGGTGGAGACCGACGCGGTGTACAAGCTGATCCGCAAGACGCTGGAGCTGGCAGCGAGATGACGGCGCGGTGACCCGCTCGGAGCAGGATCGGTCGCTGTCGTTCGGCGCGGAAGCCGCCGCCTACGAGCGGGGCCGGCCGTCGTATCCGCCCGACGCGATCGACTGGCTGCTGCCGGAAGGCGCCACTACAGTGCTCGACCTCGGGGCGGGCACCGGCAAGCTGACGACCCGGCTCGTCGAGCGCGGACTCGACGTGGTCGCCGTCGACCCCATCCCGGAAATGCTTGAGCTGCTGAGCAACTCGCTACCCGACACGCCCGCGCTGCTGGGCACCGCGGAGGAGATCCCGCTGCCCGACGACAGCGTCGACGCGGTGTTGGTGGCCCAGGCCTGGCACTGGTTCGATCTCGACCGCGCGGTCAAGGAAGTCGCCCGGGTGCTGCGGCCCGGCGGACGCCTCGGCCTGGTGTGGAACACCCGCGACGAGCGGCTGGGCTGGGTGAAGGAGTTGGGCCGCATCATCGGCCACGAGGACGATCCGTTCAACGCCACCGTGACGCTGCCCGAGCCGTTCACCGGCGTCGAGCGTCACCAGGTCGAGTGGACCAATTATCTGACCCCGCAGGCGCTCATCGACCTGGTGGCCTCCCGCAGTTACTGCATCACCTCACCGGAGAAGGTCCGCACCCGCACGCTGGACCGCGTGCGCGAACTGCTGAGCACCCACCCGGCGCTGGCCAACTCGACCGGGCTGGCGCTGCCGTACGTCACGGTGTGCATCCGCGCTGCGCTGGCCTGACGACGGCGGCGAAATTCAGTTGAGACGCCCGCCGGCAGACCCTAGCCTCGAGCCCATGACAGCTTCGATGAGGTTGCGCACCGCCTAGCGGCGGATCTGCCTCTCACGCATCACATCCGCCGCCGCAGCGACATGTCCCGGCGACCGCGGAGGCATTGTGTCTTCCCCTCATCGTGGCCAACACGAGTTCGGCCAGAATTTCCTGCACGACCGTCGCGTCATCGGCGCGATCGTCGATCTCGTCGCGCGCACCGACGGACCCATCGTCGAAGTCGGTGCGGGCGACGGCGCACTCACGGTGCCGCTGCAGCGGCTCCGGCGACCCCTGACCGCGCTCGAGGTCGACGGGCGCCGCGCTGCACGACTCGCCGCGCGGACCGCCATCTCGACCAACGTCGTGGCGACCGACTTCCTGCGCTACCGGCTGCCGTGCTCACCGCACGTGATCGTGGGCAATCTGCCGTTCCATTTGACGACGAGCATGCTGCGCCGGATCCTGCGCGGCCCCGGCTGGACCGACGCCGTGCTGTTGGTGCAGTGGGAGGTGGCCCGGCGGCGGGCAGGCGTCGGCGGCGCCACCATGATGACGGCGCAATGGTGGCCGTGGTACGAGTTCGCGCTGTCGCAACGTGTTTCGGCGAACGCGTTCCGACCGCGGCCCAGCGTCGACGGCGGGTTGATGACGATCCGCCGGCGGGACGCTCCGCTGGTCGCCGACGTTGACCGCCACAGCTACCAGGCGATGGTGCATCAGGTGTTCACCGGCCGAGGGCGCGGTATCGCGCAGATCGTCGGCGCCCGGTTGCCGAAGGACACCACCCGCCGATGGCTGCACAACAACCGCCTCAGCGTCCACGCGCTGCCGCGAGACCTGACCGCGGCGCAATGGGCGTCGCTGTTCGCGATGTCACGCTAGCGGTCGCCGAGCGGACGGTTGATGAGTACAAACGCGAGAAGGACCGCGAACAAGAGCGCACTCGACGGTGCGGTGACGCTCGGCGAGCTCGCGAAACAGCCCACCTTGCCCGAGAACTAGCAGCCGCCGAACCACCGGACGAGCGCTACTCGCAGCCGATCCTCGTCGTCGGCGTCGAATGTGTCTGCAGCCCAAGCCACATAGCCGTCGGGCCGCAGCAGCAGCGCGGCCGCCGGACAATCGGTCATTGCCACGGTCACGGCGTCCACCCGATCTGCCCATGGCGCCGAGACCGCTGCCGCCGCGCCGCCCGACAGGTCCAGCAGCACCGGTCGGGCTTCGTGCAGCAGGCCGGCAACGCGACGGCCGTCGTCGAACACGAGGTCCGACACCATCAGACCGGAGAGGGGATGATCGTCGCCGACGTCGTAGCGCACATCGGAGCCGGCGAGCAACCCGGCGAGATGGCCGGCCACCTCGGGTTTGGCCGCCAGTTCGCTGAAAAGCTCACGCAGCGCGGACACTTCGGGCCCCGGCGCAGCCAGCGCGATCTGCGCCAGCGAGTGCATCATCACCCGCTTGCCCACCGGATAGCGCTCGGACTCGTAGCTGTCGAGCAGGCCTGCGGGCGCCCAACCGTTCACCACGCCGGCCAGCTTCCAGCCGAGATTGACCGCATCCTGCATGCCTAGGTTCAGCCCGGGCCCGCCCATCGGCGAGTGCACATGCGCGGCGTCACCCAACAGCAGCACCCTCCCCACGCGATACCGGTCGGCCTGGCGGGTGTTCTGCCCATCGAGGCGGCGCAACGCGTGCGTGCCGGACGTCGTCGGCTCCTGCAGGGGTGCGTCGACGCCGATCAGCCGGCGGACGCTGGCGCGCAGTTCGTCCAGCGTCATCGGACCGTCGGCGCTACCGGGCGTCCAGCCGTACTCGATCGTGCCCAACAGCGGCCGCTCCGGCTCCAGCGGGAAGATGACCAGCGTGCCGTTGTCGAACCTGTTCGGCCCGAACGGGATCAGGCCGAAGCCGGGGATGTCGTAGCCGCGGCCGGGAACCAGCAACTCGTCCGGCAGCCGCACGTGGGCCAGCCTGCTCACCATCGGCGACGTGCTGCCGGGAAAGCCGATACCGGCGCCCTTACGCACGATGCTGCGCCCGCCGTCGGCGCCGACGAGATATTCGGCGTCCAGCCGGTACGTTCGCGCGCCGGCCGCCACGGTCCCCGACACCGCATCGGCCGCCGCGCTCAGCCCTGTCAGCTCGTGGCCCCAGCGGATGTCGACGCCGAGGTCGCGGGCCCGCTTCTCCAACAGGCGGACCAGCCGTGGCTGCGGCAGCAGCAGCGCATACATCGGGTTGTCTTCGATGCCGAGGAAGCTCAGCGGCATCCCGGCGAACATCCAGCCGTGAACCGGCCGCGGAGGGCCGGCCTCACCGCCGAAGGCGTGGTAGAGCCCGCGCATGTCGAGCTGTCGAATGACCTGCCCGACAAGGCCGTTGGCCTTCGGCTCGTCGCTCGGTCCCGGCAGTCGATCGAGCACCACGGGGCGCACCCCCGCCAGCGCGAGTTCGCAGGCCAGCATCAGCCCGTTGGGCCCGGCGCCGCAGATGACGACGGACGCGTGCTCGCCGGTCATGAGGCGCTCGGATCGGGCAGACCGGCGGCGACCTCGGCGAAGCCGGCGCGGATCAGCGTCGTGATCGGCACCGGCGGGTCGGCGCGCACGTACACCTCGGTCGCGGCGTCACCGACCGCGCGCACCACCGCGGCCACCAGCCGCGGGTACAGGTCGACGTCTGGGTCGGTGCCGGTGCGCTCGGCGATGGCGACCGTCCATTCGTCGAACAGCCCCTTCGACACGGCGTCGCGGATCTCCGGTCGCATCAACAGCTTTCGGATCTCGGCAAGCTCCTCGCGGCTGGGAATCCGGTTTTCGGCGCCGTTCGCCTCGCGGAAGTCCTCCTCGAGCGGCGCCAGCACCGACTCGGTGATCGATGTCCACAGCGGCTCGGCGGCCGGACGGGCACGCAACTCCGCGATGCTGCGGCGCAGCCGTTCAGTTTGGCGGTAGGCCAGCGCCTGGTACTTCCCGGTGAAGTAGTTGTTGAACGTGCGCAGCGATACGCCCGCCAGTTCGGCGATCGCCTCACGCGTCACCGCGTCGAAGCCGCCCTCCAGGGCGAGCTTCAGCGCGGCATCGCTCAGCGCACGTTTAGTGTCGAGCTTCTTGCGCTCCCTCAGGCCGGACATGGACACCACGTTATCCGAAAAATTGCACACTGGGCAAAATTTCCTAGCGGGCAACTACGCTAGACGGGTGCCGAAACCGAGCTTGTGCTCGAAAAACCGCCGCGCGCAAAACTCGCGCACATCTTCAGTTTCGGCCGAGCGCGCGGAAAATGGCTAGAATAGCCAATATGTCCACATTGACGTTCCGTAACCGCGACGGCGAACTGGTCGACGTGCCAACCGTGGCCGCCACCCGGTTCAAGAACGAGTTCGGGGCGGTCTTCGAGCAGGCCACCACCGCAGGCGCGGTGGCGATCACCAAACACAACACGCCGCGGGCGGTGCTGTTGTCGTACGCCGAGTTCGAGGCGCTGACGAAGGCGAGCACACCCGCGCTCGACGAGCTGACCGAGCAGTTCGACGATCTTCTCGAACGGATGCAAAGCCCGAAGGCGAAGGCGGGTATGGCGTCCGCCTTCGACGCCGGCCCGGATCAACTGGGCCGCGCCGCGGTGAAGGCGGCCCGCCCGAAACGGCGGCGCTGACTGTCCCGGCTCTATATCCTCGCCGGCGTCAACGGCGCCGGTAAGAGCAGCATCGGCGGCGCGATGATCCGCGCGGCGGGCAGTGATTACTACAACCCCGACGAGGCCGCACGCGAACTGATGGCGGCCAACCCTGGGCTCGACCAGACCAACGCGAACGCCGTGGCATGGCGTCAGGGCACGCGCCTGCTCCAACGGGCGATCCACGAACGGCTTGACCTTGCGTTGGAAACCACGCTCGGTGGCAGCACCATCACCCGGCTGCTGTCCGAAGCGGCGTCACAAGGCATCGAAGTACGCGTCTGGTACGTCGGGTTGTCCAGCGCCGAGGCACATATCGAGCGGGTTCGGCAGCGCGTACGCTCCGGCGGCCACGACATCCCCGAAGCCGTCATCCGGCGCCGTTGGCGACACAGCAGGCAGAACCTGGTGCAGCTGCTGCCCGTGCTCGCCGAATTGCGGGTGTACGACAACTCCCCACACGCCGACCCTGTCGAAGGGAAGGCGCCGCGGCCGATACTTGTGCTGCATGTGGACCACGGCGAGGTCGTCGGCCCCGGAGACCTCTCGGCCACACCGGGATGGGCGAAACCGATCGTCGCGGCCGCGCTGCAGCTGAGCGCTTAACCGAACGAGCGCCGGGGAACACCGACCGCGATGAAGACTCAACGACGGCCCCCTCCGGTAAGCCGCAACGGATCGGTCAGCCACGAACGTCGGAACGGTCATGCCGGGATGGCTTGAAGCCGGCGGGTGGGGGCTGGTGGCCGGCGCCGCCCTGGTCCTCGGTGCGCTGATCGGCTGGGCCGTGCGGGTTCCGGTGCGGGTGGTCGCCGGTGTCATGGCGTTCGGCGCCGGTGTGCTGATCTCTGCGCTGGCGTTCGACCTCATGGACGAAGCGGAGCGCACCGGTGGGCTGCTGGCCACCGCGCTCGGTTTCCTCGGCGGAGCCGTGGCGTACGTCGCCGCCAACGCGGCGCTGGCCCGGCACGGCGCGCGCCACCGCAAGCGCTCACACGACCGGCAACCGACGGAGGAGCAAACGAGTGGAAGTGGTGCCGCGATCGCGATCGGTGCCCTGCTCGACGGCGTGCCCGAGTCTGCGGTGCTGGGCATCTCCCTGCTCGGCGGACAGGGTGTCGGGCTGACCGTGCTGGCCGCAGTGTTCATCTCGAACCTCCCCGAAGGGCTCTCCAGCGCCGCCGGAATGAAGCAGGCCGATCGCTCTGCGCGTTACGTCTTCGGGGTGTGGGGCGCTATCGCGGTGATCAGCGGTATCTCCGCGATGTTGGGATATGTGCTGCTGGCCAACGCCTCGCCGGCTCTCGTCGCGGTGATCACCGCCGTCGCCGCTGGAGCGATCCTGGCGATGATCGCCGACACGATGGTTCCCGAAGCCTTCGAGGAGGCGCACATTCTGACCGGAGTGATCACCGCAGTCGGCTTCCTGACCGCCTTCGCGATCGAACGGGTGGCCTAGATGTACACCTAGGTCTGCTAACTCGTCCCCAACGGATCGATGGTCCAGGCGATGTAGAGCATCGTTGCGCTGACGGTCGCGGTGGTGACGAAGTCCACGCCCCGGCTGCGCACCGCGAGCAGGCCGGCGCGGTCGTCGCTCAGCACCAGCCGCAGCCCCGCCGCGATACCGACCCCGATCGCCATCACCAGCGCGCCACGCCGCCAGTAGCCGCCGACCACGAGGACAAACGCGACGACGAAGGTCAGGCCCACCGACCAGAACGGCCACTGGCCCGTGAAAACCTTGCGCGCGAACTCCTTTGGCGTCACGTCGCGGTCAGTGCCTCCGCGCGCTCGACGACGTTGGTCAGTAGGAATGCCCGGGTCAACGGGCCGACGCCGCCGGGGTTCGGCGACACGTGGCCGGCGACGTCCCATACGCCGGGATGCACGTCGCCGACGAGCTTGCCGTTCTCGTCGCGGCTGACCCCGACGTCGATGACGGCCGCGCCCGGCCGCACCATCTCGGCGGTCACCATGTGCGGCATGCCGGCCGCGGCGACGATGATGTCGGCCTCGCGCGCCAGCTCGGGCAGGTGACGAGTCGCGGTGTGGCACAACGTGACTGTGGCGTTTTCCGATCGTCGCGTCAGCAGCAGCCCCAGGGGGCGGCCGACGGTAACCCCGCGCCCGATCACGACGACATGCGCACCGGCGATCTCGACCTCGTAGCGGCGCAGCAGGTGCACGATGCCACGCGGGGTGCACGGCAGCGGCGCGGGCTCGTTGAGCACCAGCCGGCCGAGGTTGGTCGGATGCAGACCGTCGGCGTCTTTACCCGGATCCACCCGCTCCAGGGCGGCGTTCTCGTTGAGGTGCTTGGGCAGCGGCAACTGCACGATGTAGCCGGTGCACTCGGGGTTGGCGTTGAGTTCGTCGATGGTCTCGTCGAGCTTGGCCTGGCTGATGTCGGCGGGCAGATCGCGCCGGATCGAGTTGATGCCGACCTTCGCGCAGTCGGCATGCTTGCCGCGCACATAGGCGTGCGAGCCGGGGTCGTCGCCCACCAGCACCGTGCCGAGTCCGGGCGTGAGGCCGGCGGCGGTCAGCGCCGCGACCCGTTTGGAGAGGTCGACGAAGATCTCGTCGCGCGTGGCCTTGCCGTCCAAAGTGATCGCACCCACGCAGAATCCTCCCGTCGCTTCGCTCGCCTGTGAAGCCAGTCTGGCATGCTCCTCCTATATGAACACCCAGCCCAATGTGTTCACCCCGGCCAAGCTCGGCCCGGTGACGCTGCGCAACCGGATCATCAAGGCGGCGACGTTCGAGGCGTCGACCCCGAACGCGCTCGTCACCGACGATTTGATCAACTACCACCGGCTGCCCGCCGCCGGCGGGGTCGGCATGACGACGGTGGCGTACTGCGCGGTCGCCCCCGGTGGGCGCACCGACGGCTGGCAGATCTGGATGCGTCCGGAGGCCGTGCCGGGGCTCAAGAAGTTGACCGAAGCGATCCACGCCGAGGGCGCGGCGATCAGCGCGCAGATCGGCCACGCCGGGCCGGTCGCGAACGCGCGGACGAACAAGGCCAAAGCGCTGGCACCCATGCGCTTTTTCAACCCGCTGTCGATGCGGTTCGCCAAGAAGGCCACCCGTGACGACATCCGCGACGTCACCGAGGCGCACGCCAACGCCGCCCGCCTGGCGATCGAGGCCGGGTTCGACGCGGTCGAGATCCACCTCGGACACAACTACCTCGCCAGCTCGTTCCTGAGCCCGCTGCTCAACCGCCGCACCGACGAATTCGGCGGCTCGTTGGAGAACCGTGCAAAGGTGGCCCGGGGCGTTGTCACCGCCGTGCGCCGCGCCGTCGAGAAGGAGGGCAACCCGATCGCGGTGACGGCCAAGCTCACCATGACCGACGGCGTACGCGGCGGCATCAGCCTCGAGGAGTCACTGCAGACCGCGAAATGGCTCGAGGAGGACGGCGGGCTGGACGCCATCGAGCTCACCGCGGGCAGCTCCCTGGTCAACCCCATGTACCTGTTCCGCGGCGACGCCCCGGTCAAGGAGTTCGCCGGCGCGTTCAAACCACCGCTGCGGTGGGGCATTCGGATGACCGGCAAGAAGTTCCTGCGCGAGTATCCCTACCGCGAGGCGTTTCTGCTGCGCGACGCCAAGCAGTTCCGCGCCGAGCTGAAGCTTCCGCTGATCCTGCTGGGCGGTATCACCAACCGCGACACGATGGACCTGGCGATGGCCGAGGGTTTCGAGTTCGTCGCGATGGGCCGCGCGCTGCTGGCCGAACCCGATCTGATCAACCGCATCCAGGCGGACCGATCGGTGCGGTCGATCTGCGATCACAACAACAAGTGCATGACGACGATCTACAGCCACACCCACTGTGTGCTGACCGGGGCGCCGGACAACTATCAGCCGTCCGCGGCGACCCGCGGCTCGACGTAGGCCACCATCGGTTCGGTGATGAGCACCCGGTCTCCCGAGGCCACGACGAGTTCCTTCGCGGAGAACGTGTACGTGGCGCCGTCGTGCTCGACGGTGAACACGCCGTCATCCTTCTCGACGGCCGCGGCGGTCAGCGTCAGTCCGTCGCTCATCCGCACACCGCGGTACTGATGGCTCCCGTCGCGCGTACAGATCGCGACGAGCGCGAACTGTGTGCGGCCGAATGCCACTGGCTGCCATGGCGCCTCGCAGCGGGCCTCGGAGTCGACGAACCCATGCTCGTCGATGGCGATGGCGCTCTGCGCATCGACCGTCGGCGCCAGGAACGCAGCCGCGATGCAGAGCCCGGCGATGCCGACGAACACGAAAGGCGCCCGAGACACCATGACCAATGGTGACCACGATTCGACGCCGTTGGCGCGCGACTCGCCGGACGACCGGCAAACTTTCGTCAGTCGGCTGGAATGAGCGCTGTCGCGCAGTCGGCGACGATCGCGTCCGCGCCGGCCGGAATCGCAGTCCCGGCCAGCAGATGGCGGCGCACCACGGCGTACGGGATATCAATGACGGCGGCGTTCACCCGGTCGGCGTCGCCGGGCACGCCCTCCAACGAGCGTCGCAGCTGACGCTGCACGCGGCGCCTGCGCGCAACCAACTGTGTCGGCCAGTCAGCGACGCAAAGCGCATCCGCACCCGCAAGCAACACCCGCGCCTCGGCCGGATGGTCGCGGCACCACTGCACGGTGTAGCGAGCGCCTGCGACACATTTGGACCGCCGGCCGCGCGGCCCGGACAACGCCGCAGTGAACCCCGCGACGAAGCGCTCCTCGGTGCGCATCCACAGTTCCCCGCACAGCGCCGCCCGGCCGGGAAACCGGTGATACATCGAACCACTCGGCGCGCCTGCCGCGCGGGCCACCGCGGACATCGTCACCGCGGCGGGTCCGTCGTCGGCGAGCAGTGCAGCGGCGGCATCGAGAAGTTCGTCGACCGTGAATCGCGCGGGTCGCGGCATCGCCCTACCCTATAATAGAGATTGCTCTCTAATAGCCTGAGGAGGCGAACATGTCCACTCCCATCGATGTCGCACAGCGGTTCTACGACGCCCTCGCCGGGGCAGACGGCCGAACGCTTTTCGAGTTGCTTACCGAGGACTTCGTCGGCACGGTCAGCCTGGGTATGCCGCACGGTGTCGGCGGACAGCACCACGGCCCGACGGACATGATCGCTGGTGTCTGGGGAGCCATCGGCACGCTGTACGACATGCACGTCGATCCGGCCGAATACCTGGTGACCGACGATGGCCGGGTGGTGGTCATCGGCCGCTACTGGGGCCCGGCCCGCGACGGCGAAACGACGGTCGATGCGGCGTTCGCACACGTCATCACGACGCGGGACGACCGCATCGCGGCTTTGCAGCAGATCACCGACACCGCGCGCTGGAGCATCCCGCGACACTGACCCGTGGTCGGACCACCTCCCCGCACGGCGCCCTTACCGTTAGAGTTGCCTCGATGAGCCGACCCGCCCCACCCGCGCTGACCGTTCGGTACGACGGATCGACCCGGACCTTCGCGGCGGGAAACGATGTCGTCATCGGCCGTGACCTCCGCGCCGACGTTCGCATCGCCCATCCGCTGATCTCCCGCGCCCACCTCGTGTTGAGGTTCGACCAGGGCCGCTGGGTGGCGATCGACAACGGCAGCCTCAACGGGATGTTCGTCAACAACCGGCGAGTGCCCACCGTCGACATCCAGGACGGCCAGACCGTCAACATCGGCAACCCCGACGGCCCACGGCTGACGTTCGAGGTCGGCCGTCATCAGGGTGCGGCGGGCCGAACGCCGACCATGGCGGTACCGATCACCGGCCAGCGGCCGGCGGGCGGTCCCCCGACCCCTCCGCCGACATCGGGGCCGCAGGCCGCGGCGCGCCCGTATGGACCGCCGCCCGGTGGACCGCGGTCTGCGCCGGCATATCCGACCGCCCCTGCACCGCCCCGCTATCCCAGCGCACCACAACCCGCCGCGCACAGCAGCGGGCCCGCGGCCGCTCCGCCGAGCACCCCCCAGCCGGTGCGCCCGCCGCAGCCGTCGCAGCCGATGTCGGCGCCGGGAATCGAGTCGGTGACGATGATGGGCCCGACCGCGGCACCCCGCTCGAGCGACGGCAACATCGCCACGAGCATGCTCAAGATCCTGCGGCCGAGCAGGCCCGCGGACAACATCCCCGGCGCGGTCAAGATCGGCCGCGCAACCGACAACGACATCGTCGTGCCCGACGTGCTGGCGTCGCGCCATCACGCGAGCCTGGTGCCCACCCCTGCCGGCACCCAGATCCAGGACAACCGGAGCATCAACGGCACGTTCGTCAACGGCGCGCGGGTGGAGTCCGCGGTACTGCACGACGGCGACACGGTCACGATCGGCAACATCGACCTCGTCTTCTCCGGTGGCACGCTGGTTCGCCGAACCGAGACCGAGGCCGCAACCCGCACCGGCGGGCTGGAAGTGCACGGCGTCACGTGGACCATCGAGAACAACAAGACGCTGCTGCACAACATCTCGATCGCCGCGCGGCCCGGCACGCTGACGGCTGTCATCGGGCCTTCGGGCGCCGGCAAGTCGACGTTCGCGCGCCTCGTCGCCGGTTACACCCATCCGACGACGGGCACGGTGACCTTCGAAGGCCACAACGTGCACGCCGAGTACGCGTCGCTGCGGTCCCGGATCGGGATGGTGCCGCAGGACGATGTCGTCCACGGCCAGTTGACCGTGCGTCAGGCGCTGATGTACGCCGCGGAACTACGGCTACCGCCGGACACCACGAAGGCCGACCGGGAACAGGTCGTCATGCAGGTTCTCGAGGAACTCGAGATGACCAAGCATCTGGAGACCCGCGTCGACAAACTCTCCGGCGGTCAGCGCAAGCGCGCCTCGGTGGCGCTCGAGCTGTTGACCGGCCCGTCGCTGCTGATCCTCGACGAGCCGACCTCGGGTCTGGATCCCGCACTGGACCGCCAGGTCATGACGATGCTGCGGCAACTGGCCGACGCCGGCCGCGTCGTGCTGGTCGTCACGCATTCGCTGACCTATCTCGACGTCTGCGACCAGGTGCTCCTGCTGGCGCCCGGCGGCAAGACCGCGTTCTACGGTTCGCCCAGCCAGATCGGCACGTCGATGGGCACGACCAACTGGGCCGACATCTTCAGCACGGTGGCCAGTGATCCCGACGCGGCCAACCAGCGTTTCCTCTCCCGGCACGGGCCACCGCCGCCACCGCCACCGACCGAACGGCCGTCCGAACTCGGCAGCCCGACCAGTACCAGTGTGCGGCGCCAGTTCTCGACGATCGCGCGGCGCCAAGTGCGCTTGGTGGTGTCCGACCGCGGCTACTTCGCGTTCTTGATGCTGCTGCCGTTCATCATGGGCGTGCTGTCGCTTTCGGTGCCCGGTGACGTCGGGTTCGGCGTGCCGGTGCCCGCGATGCAGGGCGGACCGGCACCCAACGAGCCGGGACAGATCCTGGTCATGCTCAACGTGGGCGCGATCTTCATGGGCACCGCGCTGACGATCCGCGCGCTGATCGGCGAGCGGGCGATCTTCCGTCGCGAGCAGGCCGTCGGATTGTCAACGACGGCATACCTTTTGGCGAAGATCTTCGTGTTCACGCTGTTCGCGATCGTCCAGTCGGCGATTGTCACGGCGATCGCGATCATCGGTAAGGGGTGGGGCCCCGGCGCCGTGGACAGCGGTTCCCTTCTCGGCAACCGCAGCATCGAGTTGTTCGTCGACATCGCGGTGACGACGGTGGCCGCGGCGATGGTCGGGTTGGCGCTCTCGGCGCTGGCGAGGTCGAACGAACAGATCATGCCGCTGCTCGTGGTCGCGATCATGTCGCAGCTGGTGTTCTCGGGCGGCATGATCCCGGTGACGGACCGGATCGTCCTGGATCAGATGTCGTGGTTCACCCCGGCGCGTTGGGGTTTCGCCGCTTCGGCCTCGACGATCGATCTGATCCGGTTGGTCCCGGGACCGTTGACGCCAGCCGACCGACACTGGGAGCACAGTGCGGGAACCTGGTTGTTCGACATGGCGATGCTCGGGTTGATCTGCATCGGCTACACGGCTTTCGTGCGCTGGCGGATCCGGCTGGCCAGCGGCTGAGCCCTGCGCCGCAGCATTTTTGCGGACGTCCGAGCCGCATCAATGGACGTCGGGGTGGACCGCGTTGAGTTGCGCGCTGTCCCAATAGCCACGCTGGTGCGCGATCTTCCCGTCGCGCACCAGGAAGAATCCGCAGCCGCGGAAATCCTCGGGATCGATCCATTCGAGCGCACCCCATTCGCCATCGACGACGAGATTGACGGGAATGCAGATGAGCGGTCCTGCGGCAAAGACATCGCGATGAAACTGCTCGATCGCGTCCCGGCCGACAACGGGCTGCAGCGCGACTTGATGGTTGATCGCATCGTCGGCGTACAACTCCGAGATGCCGGGGGCATCACCGGCATTGAACAACTCGACCCATCGTTCGATGGTGCGGCGTGTGCTCACCGCGCCGGGGCCAGCCGCTCGAGAGCCAGCCAGCCTTCGAAGGGCCGATACCCGAACGCGGGTGGCGCAACGTAGTCGGTATCCCCCAACGGCCTACGCACCTCGTCGAGCAGGTCGGTCCCGGCGTGGGCGCCCGTCGAGATGACGACGTAGCGATCGATCGTCCCCCGGGAAGCAGCCAGAGATGTCATCGCCACATCCTTGACCCGAACGGATCCCGGCGCAACGGATTTTCATCGCATCGTCATCTCTCGATACGCCAACCTGTTTCGGTGGCCCGACTCAGTTGGGTGATGGTGGGGGTTGGGGTTCGAAGGGGTTGTACCACCACCAGTCGGCGCGTTCGCCGATTGGTCCGCGCCAGGGTGGGACTGCGGGTGGGGGTTGTGTCGGCGGCCGGGCCAGCGATGCGTTGGTCAGCTCTCGCCCGGCGCTGTCGGTGATGCTGAGCTGGTGGGCGGGTCCGGTGATGGTGATCTCGCCGCGGTGATGCATCCGGTGGTGATACGGACACACCAACACCAGGTTGTCCAACTCGGTCGGCCCGCCGTCTTCCCAATGCCGAAGGTGATGAGCGTGCAGACCGCGGGTGGCCTCACAGCCGGGCACCACACACGTCGAATCACGGTGCTCCAGCGCCCGGCGCAGCCGGCGGCTGATCTGGCGCGTGGTGCGCCCAGCGCCGATCAGCTGCCCGCGGCGTTCCAACCACACCTCACAGCTGGCATCACACAACAAATATTGCCGATCGGCATCAGAGAGCAGCGAACCCAGATGCAGCCAGCCGGCGCGCTTGTCGACATCGCAATGCACGATCACGCTGGTGTGCTGGCCGTGCGGGCGCCGCGCCACCTCAGCGTCCCAAGCCGATTCCACCATGCGCAGGAACGCATCGGTGAGCGTCGGAAACGGCTGCAGACACTGCGACTCGCGCTGGGCACGGCGTTCGTGCTCCTGGCCGGGGATGTCGGGACCGTACTCGCCGCTGTGTTCGCTGATCAACGCCTCACGATGGGACTGCAGCGCGGCGTCGACCTTGGCCGCCTCGATATTGGGCACGGTG
>NZ_LQIM01000040.1:0-217643 GCF_001499985.1 Mycobacterium sp. IS-1556 | reverse complement strand
ATCCGGAGATTACTTACCGCTGATAGTGCGGCAACCGCCGTCGCGCAACGGACGGCAGTCGCCGCACTATCAGCGGTAAGTAATCTCTAGAGCATGTCTCGCCCCGTCGCACTGATCACCGGGCCGACGTCCGGCATCGGCGCGGGTTTCGCCCGCAGGTACGCCCGCGACGGTCACGACCTGGTCCTCGTCGCCCGCGACGGAGCGCGACTCGAGCGCCTGGCCGCCGAACTGCGCGACGAAACCGGCGCGGACGTCGAGGTGCTCACCGCCGACCTCGCCGAGGCCGCCGACCGGGCCAAGGTCGCCGACCGGTTGGCCGCCGGCGTGCGGGTGTTGGTCAACAACGCGGGGTTCGGCACCTCCGGGGAGTTCTGGACCGCCGACCTCGCGCTGCTGCAGTCGCAGCTGGACGTCAACGTCACCGCGGTCATGGAGCTGACGCACGCCGCGCTGCCGCCGATGCTGGCCGCGCACCGGGGCACGGTGATCAACGTCGCCAGCGTCGCCGGCCTGCTGCCCGGCCGCGGTTCGACGTATTCGGCGTCCAAGGCGTGGGTGATCGCGTTTTCCGAAGGCCTCGCCAACGGCCTGGGCGGCACCGGCGTCGGCGTGCACGCACTCTGTCCGGGCTTCGTCCGCACCGAGTTCCACCAGCGCGCCGGTATCGACATGGACGGCACGCCGTCGTGGTTCTGGCTCGAAGTCGACGACGTGGTGCGCGAGACAATGGCGGGCGTGGCCAAGAACAAGGTGGTCATCGTGCCCGGCCTGCAGTACAAGGCTTTGACCGTCGGCGGGCGGCTCGTGCCGCGAAACCTGGTGCGAGCGATGACGAAAGTCGTCGGCCGTGGCCGCAGCAGGACGTAGAGCTTGCCTCACGTGCGTGCCCTGACCGCAGCGCTGGCAGCGATCATCGTCGTCGCGGCCTGTTCGTGTTCCACTGACGACCGGTTGGAGCGGCCCTACGCCGCGCAGACCGCGACCATCGGCGAATCGCTTGCGACGCTGGGCTGGAACATGTCGGTGTCGAACCTGCGTTTCGACGGCGACTACGTCTTGTTCGACGTCGACGCGTCACCATCGGAGCCCGGCGGCGCGCACACCAAGCCCGAAGACATCCGGTTCGGCCTCTACGGTGCCCTCGCACACCCGATCGAGGCCAACGCGATCGGAGCGTGCCGCGATGTGACCAACCTTGAGGTGCAACCACTTTCGGCTCCGACGCCGGACCGCCTCACCGGCACGGTATGCATCGGGCCGGCGCGCGACCAGGTGCAGGTGCGAGGCGTGTACGCCTACTCGCCGAGCGACCGGGTGCCGGGCACCACTATCGCGCACCCGTTGGCGTTCCCCGTCGGGCTGCCCGCGGTCAGGGACAACGACACCGGGCTGTCGCTCGAGACCACGAGCCTCGACGCGTTCCGCGCCGACGGCGCCATGCTCGACGCGACGGCGCTCGGCGACCCGAACGCGTTCACCGGCAACGGCTACATGTTGATCGGCCTCGAGATCAGCGCCCTGGCCGAGCAGTACCGCGACGTCTCCGAGCAGCGTGGCGGGCCCGCGATGGTGTTGGTGTCGCCGACGCTGCCCCCACCCGGACTCAACCACGCGTGCGACATCTACGGCGATTCGGTGCTGGTGCTGCCCGACGCCTCCCGCGACGCGGTCCAGGTTCGTGCGTCGCTGTGCACCCAGGGAGAGATCAACAGAGCCCTGCTGTATGCGACGGTTTCGCTGGTCGGCACGCATGCCGCGCTGTGGACCGAGGATGCCTGAGCCGCCGGGCCAGGATGTCGCCGCCGCGCCTCCGGGACCGACGGAGTGGGGTGAGGGCCCCGGCGTAGGTCCGTGGCCCGGCCCGCCGCCTGACGACCCGCGCTACGACCCCGTGCTGCTGCGCGACGGTGACACCCGCAACGTCGTTGACGCATACCGGTATTGGACGCAGGAGGCGATCATCGCCGACATCGATACCCGCAGACACCCGTTGCACATTGCGATCGAGAACTTCGGCAACGACGCCAACATCGGCGCGGTGGTGCGCACCGCCAACGCGTTCGCCGTCCACACCGTGCACATCGTCGGCAGACGGCGCTGGAACCGCCGCGGCGCGATGGTGACCGATCGCTATCAGCGACTGCGCCACCACGACACCACCGCCGCACTGCTCGCGTTCGCCGCCGAGGCCGGCCTCACCGTCGTCGCCGTCGACAACATCCCGGGCGCCGCGCGTCTCGAGACCACCTCGCTGCCGCGGGACTGCCTGCTGATCTTCGGCCAGGAGGGGCCCGGCATCACCGACGAGGCGAGGGCCGGCGCCGCGCTGACCGTGTCCATCGCCCAGTTCGGCTCGACCCGCAGCATCAACGCCGGCGTCGCCGCCGGTATCGCGATGCACACCTGGATCACTCAACACGGGGACCTTTCGGCGGCCTGGTAGGGCAGGATCGACACCATGGATCAGCTCTGGGCCAACCGCGCAACCAGCGCTGAGGCCGCGATCGCCAAGCGACACCTCAAACGGCTGTGGGGCTTGCCCGGCACACAACTGGGCGTGGTCGCCTGGCCCGCGGCGCGGCAGCACCGACTGTTCGGCACGTGGCACTACTGGTGGCAGGCGCATCTGCTGGACAACCTCGTCGACGCGCAGGTGCGCGACCCGCGACCCGAGCGGCAGAAGATGATCGTCCGCCAGATCCGCACGCACCGGTTGCGCAACAACCTGCGGTGGACCAACGACTACTACGACGACATGGCGTGGCTGGCGCTGGCGCTCGAACGCGCAGCCAGGCTGGCGGGGGTGCAGCGACCGAAGGCGCTCGAGAAACTGGCCGATCAGTTCGTCAACGCCTGGGTGCCCGAGGACGGCGGCGGCATCCCGTGGCGCAAGCAGGACCAGTTCTTCAACGCCCCGGCCAACGGCCCGGCAGCGATCTTCCTGGCCCGCTACGACGACCGGTTGCGTCGCGCCCAGCAGATGTCGGACTGGATCGACGAGACCCTGATCGACCCGGACACCCACCTGGTGTTCGACGGGATCAAGGGCGGCTCGCTGGTGCGCGCCCAGTACACGTACTGCCAGGGCGTGGTGCTGGGCCTGGAAACCGAACTGGCCGCGCGCACCGATGACCCCGACCACGCCAGGCGGGTGCACCGGCTGGTCGCGGCGGTCGCCGAAAACATGGCGCCCGACGGTGTCATCAAGGGCGCCGGTGGCGGCGACGGCGGCCTGTTCAACGGCATCCTGGCGCGCTATCTCGCACTGGTCGCGACCACGTTGCCGCAGCACGACGACGACGACGGCGCGGCCCGTGACACCGCCCGCTCACTGGTGCTGGGTTCCGCGGAGGCGGCGTGGCAGAACCGCCAGACCGTCGACGGGCTGCCCCTGTTCAGCGCGTTCTGGGAGCGCACCGCCGAAATCCCCACCGCCGCAGGCAGTCAGGCGCAGTTCGTCGAGGGTGCGGTCAACGCCTCCGAGGTGCCCGAGCGCGACCTGTCGGTGCAGCTGTCGGGATGGATGCTGATGGAAGCCGCCCACGCCGTGACCGAGGAGTGAGCGCCTCGCACTCGGTTCCGCGGATCGTCCGCCTGCTGCCGACACGGTTCAGCCGCGACGCCAAGGCGGTCAAGACCGAGGAGAACACGGCGGCCGCCCTGCTGCTGCTCTTCACGATCGCCGCGCTCGTTTGGGCGAATTCGCCGTGGGCGCATGGTTATTGGGCGTTTCTCGATACCCACGTCGGGTTCACCTTCGCCGAGCACCGCTTCGAGCTGACCGTCAAACATCTGGTCAACGACGGGCTGATGGCGTTCTTCTTCTTCATCGTCGGGCTCGAGGTGAAGCACGAATTCGCGATCGGTGAGCTGACCGACCGGGCCAGGGCGGCGGTGCCGGTGGTGGCGGCCATCGCCGGACTGGCGGTGCCCGCCGCGATCTTCCTGATGTTCAATCCGTCCGGCGAGAACGCCGAGGCGTGGGGTGTGGTGATATCCACCGACACCGCGTTTCTGATCGGTGCGCTGGCGGTCATCAAGCCGAAGTTCCCGGCGCGGCTACGGATCTTCCTGCTGACCTTGGCCGTCGTCGACGACGTCGGCGCGCTCGGCGTGATCGCGCTGTTCTACTCCGACCGCATCAGCGTTGCGCCGCTTGCGGTCTCGATCGCAATCATCGTGGCGCTCGCGCTGGTGCAGTTCCTGCCGGCGGCGCGCGGCCCCGCCTACGCCGCGCTCGGCTTCGCGCTGTGGATCGGGCTGTTCATGGCCGGTGTACACCCGACGCTGGCGGGCGTCGCCGTGGCGCTGCTGATCCCGGTGTACTCGCCGGAGCGCAGCCAGGTCGAGGAGGTCGTCGCGCGCATCCGCGCGTTCCGGCAGTCGCCGAACTCGCGTTACGCCCGCGAGGTGACCCGCGGCCTGCGGGATTCGATCTCGATCAACGAACGCCTGCAGACCGGCGTGCGGCCGTATGTGTCCTTCGTGGTGCTGCCGCTGTTCGCGTTGGTCAACGCCGGGGTGGTGCTCGATGCGGCCGGCGTGTCGGCGGCCCTGCGTTCGCCGCTGACATGGGGCATCGTCGTCGGTCTGGTGGTCGGCAAGTTCGTCGGCATCACCACCTCGACGTGGGTGATGCGGCGCAGCGGTGTCGGCGAACTGGCGCCAGGACTGACGTTGCGCCGGATCGCCGGCGGTGCTGCGCTGTCGGGAATCGGTTTCACGATCTCGCTTTTCATCGTCGACATCGCGATCGACGACCCCGGGCGCCAGGAGCAGGCGATCATCGGCGTGCTGATCGCCTCGGTGGTCGCATTCCTGCTCGGGTGGGCGATCTTCCGCATCACCGACTGGCTCAGCCCGCCGGACCCGGTCGGGCTGAAACTGCTGCGGCCGATCGACCCGGACCGTGACCACATCAAGGGAGATCCCGACGCCCCGCTGACGCTCGTGGAGTACGGCGACTTCGAGTGCCCGTTCTGCAGCCGGGCCACCGGTGCGATCGACGAAGTGCGCGACCACTTCGGCGCCGAACTGCGCTATGTGTGGCGTCATCTGCCGCTGGAACGTGCCCACCCGCGCGCGTTCGACGCCGCGCGCGCAAGCGAGGCAGCCGCGGCGCAGGGCAGATTCTGGGAGATGGCCAGGGAGCTGTTCGGCCACCAGGACGACCTGGAGTGGTCGGACATGTACCGCTACGCGGTGGCGGCGGGCTGCGACATCGAGCGGTTCGACCAGGACGTGCGCGCGCACCCGTCGAAGGCGTTGCACCACGTGCAGGACGACGCGCAGGACGCGGAGCTGATGGACCTGAACTCGACGCCGACGTTCTTCGTCAACGGCAAGCGGCACAGGGGCCCGTTCGACGCCGCCAGCCTGATCCGCGCGCTCGAGAGCGGTCGAGTCGGCCGTTAGCCCGGCTGCTCGCCGGAGTCGACCGGCGGCGCCGCGATCCCGGCCCGCTTGGCGGCCCGGCGCCGCTTGAACCACTCGATGAACATCGGCAGCACGGAGACCACCACGATCGCGATGACGATCGGCTCCAGCAGTTTCTGGATGATCTCGAACCGGCCGAGCCAGTAGCCCAGCAGCGTCAGCCCGACGCCCCAGACGACCGCGCCGATCACGTTGAACAGCGTGAAGGCCCCGTAGTTCATCCGGGCGGCGCCGGCGGTCAGCGGTGCGAGCGTGCGCACGATCGGCACGAACCGGGCGATGACGATCGCGAACGGGCCGCGTTGTTCGAAGAACACGTGTGCTTCTTCGAGGTACTTCTGTTTCAGGAACCGCGCATCCGGCTTGAACATCGCGGTGCCGAGGTTGCGGCCGATCCAGTAGCCGACCTGGCCGCCCAGGATGGCGGCGATCGGGATGAACACCAGCAGCTGCCACAGCTGGAAGTTGATGACCTCGCCGCCGCCTTCGGCCAACGCGGCCGTACCGGCAGCCAGCATGCCCGCCACGAACAGCAGCGAGTCACCGGGCAGAATCGGGAACAACACCCCCGACTCGACGAAGATGACCACCAGCAGCCCGACCAGCGCCCACGTGCCGAAGTAGCCGAGCAGCGTCATCGGGTCGAGGAAGTCCGGCATCAGCGCCAGCTGGTCGGTCGCCGCGAGGGCCGAGATGGTCACAGTGCCCCAAGATACCGGCCAGCGCGTGCCGGCCCCGGTATCGCATGGTCTTGGCCATGTGAGGTGGGCCGTTCGGTGGGATAATCGCCGAAACCGCCGAGAGGACCGCTCATGGCCATCGCAACGCCCGAGGTGTACGCGGAGATGCTCGGCCGGGCCAAGGAGCACGGGTTCGCGTTTCCGGCCATCAACTGCACGTCGTCGGAGTCCGTAAACGCCGCGATCAAGGGCTTCGCCGACGCCGCCAGTGACGGCATCATCCAATTCTCCACCGGCGGAGCCGAATTCGCCTCCGGCCTGGGTGTCAAGGACATGGTCACCGGTGCGGTCGCGCTGGCCGAGTTCGCCCACGTCGTCGCCGCGAAGTATCCGATCACCGTCGCGCTGCACACCGACCACTGTCCGAAGGACAAGCTCGACACCTATGTCCGGCCGCTGCTGACGATCTCACAGCAACGCGTCTCCGAGGGCGGTCAGCCGCTGTTCCAGTCGCACATGTGGGACGGGTCAGCGGTGCCGATCGACGAGAACCTCGAGATCGCCCGTGAACTGCTCAAGGAGGCCGCCGCGGCGAAGATCATCCTGGAGATCGAGATCGGCGTGGTCGGCGGTGAGGAAGACGGCGTGGCGCACGAGATCAACGACAAGCTCTACACCACCGCAGAGGATTTCGAGAAGACGGTCGAGGCGCTCGGCGCGGGCGAACACGGCAGATACCTGTTGGCGGCGACGTTCGGCAATGTGCACGGCGTGTACAAGCCCGGCAACGTCAAACTGCGGCCCGAGGTGCTCGCCGAGGGACAGAAGGTCGCGGCCGCCAAGCTCGGATTAGCCTCGGATGCAAAGCCTTTCGACTTCGTCTTCCACGGGGGTTCGGGTTCGCTGAAGTCCGAGATCGAGGATTCGCTCCGCTATGGCGTGGTGAAGATGAACGTCGACACCGACACCCAGTACGCATTCACCCGGCCCGTCGCGGCGCACATGTTCACCAACTACGACGGCGTGCTGAAGATCGACGGGGAGGTCGGGGACAAGAAGGCCTACGACCCGCGCAGCTATCTGAAGAAGGCGGAGGCGTCGATGACCGAACGCGTCATCGAGGCGTGCCGGGATCTGCACAGCGCCGGTCGTTCGGTCACCGCAAACCAGTGAAGCAAACCAGTGAAGTCGCCTATTGGGGCGCTTGGCAGATCTTCCACTGGTCGTCGCGGAACTCCAGGTCGAAGCTTCGGGTCGACCGGACCGCAGGTGCGTACGCCATGAAAGCGGTGACGTTCGCCTCGGCGTGATCGCCGTTGATCACCACCTGGTCGATGCTGGCGACCACCGGATACTGTTTGGTCTTGCTCACCCGCTCGTGGATCTCCGCCCAGGTCTTGTCGTCGTACTTGACGTAGCTGTCCCGTTTGCTTCCGCAGGTGATACCGCGCAGCTTCGCCAGATCACCGCTCTGGATCGCCGTGTCGAACTCCTCGATGGCGGCGCGGACCATCTCCTCCTGCGACGCCCTCGGTTGCGAGTCCCGGGTGAGCAGCACGGTGCCGAGCACCGCGATCGCGACCAGCGCGGCGATGACCAGCACCACAGCCACCACCCAGCCCCAGCTGCGGCGCTGCGCAGGTGGCTTGGGCGCCTCGCCACGCGCCGGAATGACTTGCGGGGCAACGGGTTTCTGCTGTCCCGCCACTTCGGAGGGGGAGGCGAACACCTCGGTGGCCGGTTCGGCCGGGGTGTCGATCCGCTGCGTCGTGCCCGCGTCGAAACCCGACGGCGCGGTGAATCGGCGCTCACCCTCCTGGATGTGCGGCGCCTCCGCTGTCTGCGGTTGGGCGGCCGCCATGACCTCGGTCGCGGGTTCGTGGTCACCGTGCTGCTCGATCACCTCGGTCGCCGGTTCCGGATCGTGCGAGCCCTCTGCCTCCGGGGCGTCGTCGACGGCTGCCTCGTCGCCTGTGGAATCCGCGGGCTCGGGCGCTTCGGGGTTCTCGGAGGCTTCAATGTCCGAAGCGTCCGGCGCGGCCGAGACGTCTTCCGGCTGGTCAGGCCCTGATGGGTTCGACATGCCTGCTGCGGTCCTCCCTTACGACGCTACGGCGGGAAGCTTAGTCACTGGTCCGGCCCGTCGCTCGAACCCGTGCGCCCATCGGTGCCGGTGACGTGCACGGCACAATGGGGGCCATGACACGGATGGGTGATCTCCTGGGTCCGGATCCGGTGCTGCTGCCGGGCGACAGCGACGCCGAGGCCGAACTCGCCGCGGGCGAGAACCCGGCGATCGTGGCGGCCGCACATCCGTCGGCCTCGGTCGCGTGGGCGACGCTGGCCGAGGAGGCGCTGGCCGACGACAGGGCCATCACCGCGTACGCCTACGCACGCACCGGCTACCACCGCGGGCTGGATCAGTTGCGGCGCAACGGGTGGAAGGGTTTCGGTCCCGTGCCCTTCCGTCACGAGCCCAACCGCGGCTTCCTGCGCTGTGTGGCCGCGCTGGCGCGCGCGGCCGACGCGATCGGCGAGACCGACGAGAACCAGCGCTGCCTCGATTTGCTCGACGACTGCGACCCGTCGGCGCGGGCCGAACTCGGGCTTGCCTGACTACTCCGCTTCACACCTGCAGTCGGTGTCGCCGTCGGGCGGTTCCACCTGAACCGTCGAATGGTCCAGCCCGCGCGCGGTGAGCACCGCGCGCGCGTCGTCGAGCACCAAGGCCGAGTCCCGGTCGCTGGTCAGGTGCGCGGTCACCATGTCCTTACCGGGGACCAACGTCCACACGTGCAGGTCGTGCACCTCGGTCACGCCTTCGACGGCGCACAACGCGGTGCGTAGCTCCTCGACGTCGATGTGGGTGGGCGACGACTCCGACAGGATGCGCAACGCCGCGCGTGCCAGCGAGATCGCCCGCGGCAGCACCCACAGCGCCACGAACACGGCGACCACGACGTCGGCGTACGGCCAGCCCGTCGTGACCGTGACGATGCCCGCGATCAGCACGCCGATGCTGCCGACCGTGTCGGCGACGACCTCCATGTAGGCGCCGCGGACGGCCAGGCTGTTCTCCGAATGCGCCCGCAAGAGCAGGACGACGACCGCGTTGGCCACCAGACCCGCCAACGCGACGACGATCATCGGCACGCCCGGCACCTCCGGCGCGTCGCCGAGGCGCTCGAACGCCTCCGAGAGGATGAACACCGCCATCCCCAGCAACAGCACCGCGTTGGCCACGGCGGTGAAGACCTCGGCGCGATGCCAGCCGTACGTGCGGGCGGGTGAGGCGCTGCCGTGGCGGGCGAGCAGCACCGCGGTCAGGCCCATGAACATCGCGACCAGGTCCGTGAGCATGTGGCCTGCGTCGGCCAGCAGCGCGATGGAATTGATCAGCAGCGCGGTGATCAGCTCGAGCGCGAAGAACCCGGTCAGGATCGCCGCGGCGATGACCATCCGGCTGACGCGGGTGTCACGCTGACTGTGATCGTGGCCGGCACCCATGCCAGCAATCTATGCAAAACTTCGCATATGTCGCAAGTGGCGATCAGAACCAGGCCGACCAGAACCTTGTCAACGAATTGCCTGCGCCGACCAGCTGGCGCGGCACGTCGGAGATGTCGAAGAACCACAGCACGATGTCCCAGAACCACTGGTTGAGCCCGGGCGCCAGCAGCAAGAGCAGCAGGATGAAGAACCCCCACTGCTTTGCGGGTTGCAGCGCCCGCTGCGTGTCGGGGCTCAGGTGGGGTTCCAGCGCGCCGTAGCCGTCCAGGCCGGGGATCGGCAGCATGTTGAGCACGAACGCCGTCACCTGGAGGAACCCGAGGAAGGCCACACCGGCCCAGAACACCGAACGCTCCGAGTCGCGCAGCAGCGCGGTCAGAGCCAACAGCAGCACCGCGAACACCAGGTTGGTGCCCGGACCTGCGAGGCTCACCAGAGACTTCTGACGCTTGGTCATGAACGACGTGCGCACCCAAACCGCCCCGCCCGGCAGCCCGATTCCGCCGATCGCGATGATCAGCACCGGAAGCCCAATCGACAGCAGCGGATTCGAGTACTTCAGCGGGTTCAGCGTCAGATAGCCGCGGACTGGGACGTCGTGGTCACCGAACTTCCACGCGGTGTATGCGTGCGCGAACTCGTGCAGGCACAGAGTCACCACCCAGCCGGCGATGACGAAGACGAACACGCCGACGTAGGCGAGCGCTTCGACCTTGTCCGCTGACAGCCACGCCAGCACACCGCCGACCACCGTTGTCGCGACGATCGCCAGGAAGATCGGGCTCGGCCGCACCGACTGATGCAGCGGATGGATCGTCACCTCACGAAACCTACCGCTTCGCCGAAACCGACGTAATGGCGGAAAAATGCGGGTGGATTCCGCCATTGCGTCGGTCTCGTCGAGTCGTTGAAGCGACCCGCAGCCTCGGCGGGTGGCTACCCGACCCGCAGCCACCCTTCGGTGTGCCGGTAGAACGTCGAACGCTTCACCGGCCGGGCCGCAGGCACACCGTCGCGGACGACGCGGGCGCCGCTGGTGCCGAGCTGGGCGGCGCGGCCCGCGGCCCAGCGCCGCGGCCCGGCCCCGACGACGGCCGCACGCAAGCCGGGCATGGTGTCCGTCGGCTCGATGCGCACCGCGGGCACCGTGCCGTCGAACAGCACGGTGTCGTCGACGACGGCCTCGCCGTGCAGCGGTTGTCCGGCCGGTTCGCCCCGCCACTCGGCGGCGCCGACGATCACCGCGCCGGCGTCGTCGCGGATGAGCGGAACCCGGGCCGCGCTGCCGCGCAGGGCCCGTCGCGCCTGCCACGGGCGCCGCACGTGCGCCACCTCGACGCCGAGCCGGTCGGTGCGCATCAGCCGGGTCAGCACTGTCGCCAGGTCGGCGTCGGAGCCGACCACGATCAGGCGTCGGCAGGGTGTGTCGGGGTCCTCGGCGACGGGCAGAGCCCGCAGCGCGCGAGGTGGTCGCCGGCCGCCGAACAGCAACACCACGACGTCAGTGGCGTTCAACGCGGCTCCTCGCATACGGCTGGGATAAGGTAGCTCACCGGCTGCACAGTGTTGATGCAGATTATCGGGAGACCTAGCTATGCCGGCAATCGTGCTCATCGGCGCGCAATGGGGCGACGAGGGCAAAGGAAAAGCCACCGACCTACTCGGTGGGCGCGTCCAGTGGGTCGTGCGGTACCAGGGCGGCAACAACGCCGGCCACACCGTCGTCCTGCCGACGGGGGAGAACTTCGCCCTCCACCTGATCCCGTCGGGGATCCTCACGCCCGGCGTCACCAACGTCATCGGCAACGGTGTGGTGGTCGATCCCGGTGTGCTGCTCACCGAGCTGCAGGGGCTGGTCGACCGTGGTGTCGACACCGAGCGGCTGCTGATCTCGGCGGACGCGCACCTGCTGATGCCGTATCACGTCGCGATCGACAAGGTCGTGGAGCGCTACGCCGGCAGCAAGAAGATCGGCACCACCGGCCGCGGCATCGGCCCCTGCTACCAGGACAAGATCGCCCGGATCGGGATCCGGATGGCCGACGTGCTCGACCCGGTTCTGCTGGCCGAAAAGATCGACGCCGCACTGGAATTCAAGAACCAGGTGCTGGTCAAGATCTACAACCGCAAGGCGCTCGACGCCGCGGAGGTGGTCGACAACCTGCTCAACCAGGCCGAGGGCTTCAAACACCGCATCGCCGACACCCGCTACCTGCTCAACACGGCGTTGGAAAAAGGCGAGACGGTGCTGCTGGAGGGCTCCCAGGGCACCCTGCTCGACGTCGACCACGGCACGTATCCCTTTGTGACATCGTCCAATCCGACAGCGGGTGGCGCCGCGGTGGGCTCCGGTATCGGACCGACGCGGATCACCACCGTGCTCGGCATCCTCAAGGCCTACACGACGCGGGTCGGCTCGGGGCCGTTCCCGACCGAACTGTTCGACGCCAACGGTGAGTACCTGTCCAAGACCGGCGGCGAATTCGGCGTGACCACCGGCCGGCGGCGCCGCTGCGGATGGTTCGACGCGGTGATCGCCCGGTATGCCACCCGGGTCAACGGCATCACCGACTACTTCCTCACCAAGCTCGACGTGCTCTCCAGCCTCGAAACCGTGCCGGTCTGCGTCGGATACCGTGTCCACGGCCAGCGTCTGGACGACATGCCGATGACCCAGTCCGACATCGCCCACGCCGAACCCATCTACGAGGAACTGCCCGGCTGGTGGGAGGACATCTCCGGCGCCCGCGAATTCGAGGACCTGCCCGCCAAGGCTCGCGACTATGTGTTGCGGGTGGAAGAGCTTGCCGGAGCGCATGTCTCGTGCATCGGCGTCGGGCCAGGCCGGGACCAGACCATCGTGCGCCGCGACATCCTGGCGCGCCCGTGACCGACGATCCCCACCTCGTCGACCCCGACTACGACAAACACGGCGGCTTCCCGAATTTTCAACGCGCCCAACCCGGTCCGGGCTTCGGCCGGTTCCTCGCGGCGATGCGCCGGGCGCAGGACCTCGCCGTGTCCGCCGATCCTGACAGCGACACCTGGGACGAGGCCGCCGATCAGGCCGAGGCGCTGGTCGCGTTGCTCGACCCGTTCGAAGCGGCCGAAGGCGTCGGCCCGGCCAACCGCGTGCCGTCGCTTCCCGGCGCGGGCAGCCTGCTGATGCCGCCGTACCGGAAGGTGCGGCTCGACTCGAACGGTGTGGACCTCAAGGTGCAGTTCAGCCGGTACCACGTCGGCGGCAACCACGCCGTACACGGTGGGGTGCTGCCGTTGCTGTTCGATTCCGTGTTCGGCATGGTGATTCACGCCGTCGGACGTCCGATCAGCCGCACCGGTTTCCTGCATGTCGACTACCGCAAGGTGACCCCGATCGACACCGAGTTGACGGCGCGTGGCTGGCTGCGTGAGGCCGACGGGCGCAAGGCCTTCGTCAACGCCGAGTTGCGAGATCCCGAGGACAACCTGCTCGCCGAGGCGAACGGATTGATGATCCAGCTGCTCGCCGGCCAGCCGTGAACCCCTGCGCCGAGACTGCGGACAGATCGCGATCTGGCGCACATTCGCGATCTGTCCGCAGTTTCGATCGCAGACCTGACACCATGACCGCGTGGCGACCCATCCTGCCGATCGGCATCTGCGACGGCTGACGACCCCGCGCGCGGCGGCGCTGGCGGGCGTGTTGTTCGCGCTGCTGTTCGGCACCGCGCTGGTGCTCGTCCGCATCGCGGTGCCCGCAGGCGCCGAGCCGGGGTCGCAGTGGATCGCCGGGGCCAGCGGCCAGCTACGGCTGTCGGCGATCCTGACGCCGTTCGCGGGCATCGCGTTCCTGTGGTTCATCGGCGTGATCCGCGACGGGTTCGGGCGCTACGAGGACAAGTTCTTCTCGTCGGTGTTCATCGGCAGCGGCCTGCTGTTTCTGGCGATGACGTTCGCGACGTCGGCGGTGGGCGCCGGGCTGGTCGCCAGCAGGGCGGACCAGGCCGACGTCACGTCCCGCGATCAGGTGGCGGACTTCGGTATCGCGATGCTCGAAGTCCTCAGCACCACATACGGATTGCGGATGGCGGCGGTGTTCATGATCTCGCTGGCCACCATCTGGCTGCGGACCAACCTGATGCCGCCCTGGCTGGTCGCCGTCACGTATGTGACCGCTCTCGTGCTCCTCGTCGCAGCGGACGTCAGCATGTGGCTGGTGCTGGCCTTCCCCGTCTGGGTGCTGGTGGTCAGCGTGCTGCTGCTGGTACGCGCCGGCGTGCTCGACCTCGACCGCACCGACTAGTCGATCAACCGCAAAGCCTGTGAGGGGCAGAGCTTCACGGCCTCGCGGGCATGGTCGAGTTCGTCGTCGGGCACCTCATCCACCAGCACCACCACGATCCCGTCGTCGTCCTGGTCGAACACGGCGTCGGCCGACATCACGCAGTTGCCCGCCTGAATGCACACGTCACGGTCGGCCTGCACCCTCATGCCGTCACCTCCAGTCGACTGACAACGACTTCAAACCGTAGATGAAATGAAATGACCGGAACTGCACATCGGCGAAATCCTCCGCCAGCCGCAGTGCCGGGAAGCGTTGCAGCACAGCGGGAAACGCCACCTGCATCTCCATCCGGGCCAGCGGCGCGCCAAGGCAGTGGTGCACGCCGTGGCCGAACGCCAGATGCCCGGCGGCACCGCGGCCGATGTCCAGAATGTCGGGGGCGTCGATGAAGTCGGGATCGCGGTTACCCGACGGCAGCGATACGAACACCAGTTGTCCGGCCGGGATCCGAACACCCGCGATCTCGACGTCGGTGGTGGTCATCCGCGGGATGGCGGTGTGCACGATGGACAACCAGCGCAGCAGCTCCTCGACCGCGGGGGCGACCGCGTCGGGATTGTCGCGCACCGCGGCGAGCTGTTCGGGATGTCGCAGCAGCGCGAGGGTGCCGAGGCCCAGCATGTTGGAGGTGGTCTCATGGCCCGCCAGTAGCAACAGCCCGGCGATGCCGACGAGCTCGTCGTCGGTGAGCTCGGTGCCGTGTTCGCGCACCAGCATTCCGAGGATGTCATCACCCGGATCCTGGCGCGCGCGTTCGACCAGCGACCGCATGTACGCGCGGCCGGCCCGCTGCAACTCGAACCGCTCGGCGACAGGCAGAGACAGGTCGAGTTGGCGCGCGCTGCGGTGCTGGAAGTCGTCGCGGTCCTCGTAGGGCACCCCGAGCAGCTCGCAGATCACCAGCGACGGGACCGGCAGCGCGAAGTGCTCGACGAGATCGGCGGGCGCACCGGCACTTTCCATCAGGTCCAGCTGCGCGTCGACGATCTCGACGATGCGCGGCTGCAGCCGCTTGATCCGCCGGATCGTGAACTCCGGGGTGAGCATGCGCCGCAGCCGCTGGTGTTCGGGTGGGTCCAGCCCGAGCAGGTTGCCCGCCCGGGAACGGGCCAGCTCGTCCTCGGAAAGCGTTGGTGCGCCGGGGAGGACGAAGCCCGGCGGGCGGCCGTTGGAGAAACGCTCGTGATCCGAGAGCACCTCTTTGGCGTCGTCGTGCCGGGTGATCAGGTAGACCGTCATGCCGAACGCATTGGACACGGTGCGCACGCCGGTGGTCTCGCGGATCTCGCCCAACTCCGGCGTCGGGGCGAAGGCGTCGCGACGCATGTGCAGAGGCGGCCGTTCGGGCGCTTGCGTCATGACACGACGTTACAGGCGCGGCGCCGTCGCCGAGATCGACGTTATGGTCGTTTTCACTCACGCAAATCGACCGAAACGTCGGTTTCGGCGACCCGGCCCCGCAGCGCGGGCCACCAGATGCGCGGCCCGATGAGCGTGAACAGCGCCGGGATGATCACCGTGCGCACGACGAACGTGTCGAGCAGGATGCCGAGGCCGACGATGATGCCGACCTGCGTCAGCACGATCAGCGGCAGCACCCCGAGCACGCAGAACACCGCGGCCAGCACGATGCCCGCGCTGGTGATCACCGCGCCGGTGGCCGACACCGCGCGGACGATCCCATTGCGCGTGCCGTGTTCGGGGGTCTCCTCGCGGGCCCGGGTGACCAAGAAGATCGTGTAGTCCACGCCGAGCGCCACCAGGAACAGGAACGCGAACAGCGGCGCGGTGTTGTCCAGCGCAGGGAAACCGAACAGGTGAACGCTGGCCCAGCCGCCCAGGCCCAGCGCGGCCAGCGCGCTCAACACGGTCACCGCCACCAGGATCAGCGGGGCCAGCGCTGCGCGCAGCAACACGTACAGCACGACCAGCACCACGACCAGGATGGCCGGTATCACCACCAGCCTGTCGCGGGACGCGGCGGCGCTGGCGTCGCGCGCGGTGGCATCGGAGCCGCCGACCAGCGCTTCAGGATCGGCGCCGCGCACTGAGTTGCGCAGTGCGTCAATGGTTTCGAAGGCACGGTCCGAAGCCGGCTCGGCGTCGAGCACCACCGACCATTGGGTCAGCCCACCGGGACTCTGTCCGGCCGGGTGCGCCGAGACGACACCAGGGGTTTCGGTGATCGCGCGCTGCACCGCCGCGGCGCGGTCCGTCGCCGCGATGACGCGGGTCGGGTCGGTGAGGCCGCTGGGGAAGTGGTCGGCCAGCGTCTCGTATGCGCTGACCGATTCGGCCTGCACCCGGAACTGCTCGGTCTGCGACAGCCCGACCGGGGTGCTCGAGATCCCGAGGGACAACACCGCCAGGGCGGCCACCGTCACCGCGGCGACGCGTCCGGGCCTGCGAGCCACCGCCTCGGCGATGCGGTGCCAGACGCCGCTGTCGGTGAGCGGTTCGGCCCCGACAGCCGGGACGAACGGCCAGAACAGCCGCTTGCCGAACAGGCTCAGCAGCGGCGGCAAAACGAGCATCACGAACACCGCGGCCACGATCAGGCCGGCAGCCGCCTGCACGCCGAGGCTGCGCACGCTCGGCGACGACGCGAACACCAGCGTGAGCAGGGCCAGCACCACCGTGGCATTGCTGGCGACGATCGCCGGACCGGCCCGGCGTACCGCGGTGCCCAGCGCGTCGCGGTGGTTCTCCGTACGGCCCAGTTCCTCGCGGTACCGCGAGATGAGCAGCAGCGCGTAGTTGGTGCCCGCACCGAAGACCAGCACGCTGGTGATGCCCGACGTCGAACCGTCCGGGGTCATGCCGAAGCCCTGGGCGACCGCGCTGCCCAGCACCGCTGCCACCCGGTCGGCGAAACCGATCACCGCCAGCGGCACCAGCCACAGGACAGGGGAGCGGTAGGTGATGATCAGCAGCAGCGCCACCACGGCCGCGGTGACGGCCAGCAGCGTGAAATTGGCTCCGGAGAACGAGTCCGCGATGTCGGCGCCGAACGCCGGGCCGCCGGTGACCTCGCTGCGCAGGTCTGCGGGCAGGCCGTCGGCGGCCGCCGCACGCAGCTTCTCGACCTCGTCGGTGAGTGCGAACCCGGTCAGGTCGGCATCCAGCGGCACGACCGCCAGTGCGGCAACGCCGTCGGCCGACACCTGGGCCGCGGGCCACCTCTGCTTGACGGCGGCGACGTCGTCCGGGCGCAGCGGCGCGCCGTCGTCGCGGGTGATCACGACTATCGCCGGAACCCGGTCGCCGCCCGAGAACTGCGCCCGCAGCGCGTCGACGCGCGCCGACTCGGCGGAGTCGGGCACGGGTACCGGTGATCGCGCGCTCGAGTCGTCGCTGCCGACAAGCGCCATCAGGGCGCCGGAGACCAGCACGACGAGAACCGCGAGTACCCAGGAGATGCGCCGGGACATGCCGACGAATATTTCAGATACTTAACGACCAGGCAAACGGCCTATGCTTTCGATCGTGCCGGAGGACCGCGACGCGCTCGAGGCGACGATCGCCGCCGATGTGCGCGCGATCAACGCCGAATCCGACGGCATCGGCAGGCTGTTCGCGAGCCGACACGACGTCGCCGCCAACGACTTTCGCGCTCTGCTGTATGTGATGGTCGCAGAGACGCAGGGGTCCCCGTTGACGGCCGGAGACCTGCGCAAACGGATGGGAATGTCGGCCGCGGCGATCACGTACCTCGTCGAGCGGATGATCGCCTCCGGGCACTTCCGGCGGGAGTCCGACCCCCTTGACCGCCGCAAGGTGATCCTTCGGGTGGCCGATCACGGAATGGATGTCGCGCGAGGGTTTTTCACCCCGCTGGCCGAACGCACGCACGACGCGCTGGCCGGGCTGTCCGATGCCGAGTTGGCCGCGGCGCACCGCACGTTCACCGCCCTCATCGACGCCATGCGCCAATTCCGTGGGCAGCTCGACCAGTCTGCTCTCTCGAACTGAGTCGACGTCTGGCAGGCTGGACGCGCGATGAGTGACACCCCTGACAACCAGACGCCGCTCGACGCCGGTGACGCGGTGACCGGACCGGAACCTGCCGCCGGGACGGCCGGTCCGTCCTCGGTGATGCTGCTCGGCTCGGGCGAACTGAGCCGCGAGTTGGCGCTGGCGTTCCAGCGGCTCGGCGCCGAGGTCATCGCGGTCGACCGCTACGCCGACGCCCCGGCACACGGGGTGGCCGACCGCCCGATCGTCGCCAAGATGAACGACGCCGAGGTGCTGTCGGCGCTGATCGAGAAGGAGAACCCGCGTTACCTGGTGGCCGAGGCGGGCCTGATCGCGGCCGATGCGCTGATCACGGTCGCCGAACGCGGCGAGGTCGAGGTGTTCCCGACCCCCCGCAGCACCCGGCTGTCGCTGGATCGGGAGGGCCTGCGCAGGTTGGCCGCCGACGAGCTCGGGTTGCCCACCGCGCCGTTCTGGTTCGCGGGCTCGACCGAGGAACTCACCGCGATCGCGCAGCACGCCGGTTTTCCATTGGTGGTCAAGCCGATCGCCTCGGCCCCCGGCGAAGGCGAGTCGGTGCTGGTACGCCCGGAGGATGTCGAACCCGCCTGGCAGCGCGCCGTTGCCGCCGGCCGGATGCCGCACAACCGGGTGATGGTCGAGTCGGTGGTGGAGGTCGACTTCGAGGTCACGCTGCTGACGATCCGCACCGTCGGGCCGACGGGACCCGCGGTGCACTTCTGCGAGCCGATCGGGCACCGCCAAGCGGACGGCGATGTCCTCGAGTCGTGGCAGCCGCAGCGGTTGGCGCCGGCCGCGCTGGACGCCGCGAAGTCGATCGGCGCGCGCATCGTGAATTCGCTGGGCGGCCGCGGCGTGTTCGGTGTCGAGCTGCTGGTGAGCGGTGACGAGGTCTACTTCGACAACGTCCGCCCGCGACCGCACGACAGCGGCCTGGTCACGCTGCGCTCGCAGCGACTCTCGGAATTCGAGTTGCATGCCCGCGCGATCCTGGGGCTGCCCGTCGACACCATCATGATCTCGCCGGCCGCCGCGGAGGTCAGCTATGCCGGGGCGGAGGCGAACCCGGCGATCGGGGGCGACCCCCAGGCGGTGCTCGCCGACGCTCTCACCGTCGCCGAGAGCGACGTCCGGCTGTTCAACCGTCCCGACGAGACCGAGGCCAGGCGGCGACTCGCGGTGGCGCTGGCCACCGCGCCCGATCCGATCGTCGCCCGGGACCGCGCCCGGCGCGTCACCGCCGCGTTGCGCCGGCTCTGGTAGCCCGTGACAGACGCCACGCCAGACCCCGAGTCGGAACCCGCCGACCGATCGACCGCGGCACCGTTCCTGATCGCGCTCACAATCTTTGTGCTCGTGGTGATCGCAATCGGCCTGCTGAATCTCTTCGAGGACGACGAGCCGCCCGCCGATCAGCAGGTCGCCCGGGCCGCGGTCGGGCAGAACGACGCGCTGCAGCGGCAGAACTACTCCGACTTCCGCGGCTACACGTGTCCGGCCCACGCCGGTACTGAGACGGAAGTGCTCGCAGCGCAACGCAATTCGGTTGACCAGCGCGGTGAGCGGTTCGTCGACGACGTCACCGATGTGAAGATCGACGCGGACCGCGCGACCGCCACGGTGACGTATCACTTCGACAAGGCCCCGGACGAGAAGAAAGCGGTCGAGATGACCTTCGTGCGCGACGGCGATGCGTGGAAGGTCTGTTCCCCCGGACCCAAGTAGCTGTGGGACACTCAACGATCGTGAGTTATGCCGGAGACATCACGCCCGAGGAGGCATGGTCACTGCTGGCCGGCACCCCCGACGCCGTGCTGGTGGACTGCCGCACCGACGCCGAGTGGCGCTTCGTCGGCGTGCCCGACCTGTCCTCGCTGCAGCGCGATGTCGTGTTCATCGAATGGAATCGCGTCGACGGCACGCACAACGAGTCGTTCGTCGAAGAGCTGAAGTCGGCGGGAATCACCCCCGGGGAAAGGCCGGTGGTGTTCCTGTGTCGGTCCGGTAACCGGTCGATCGGCGCCGCCGAGGCCGCTACCGAGGCGGGCATCGCGCCGTCGTACAACGTGCTCGACGGCTTCGAGGGCAACCTCGACCAGAATCGCCATCGCGGCCGCACCGGGTGGAAGGCCGTCGGCCTGCCCTGGAAGCAGTCATGACTTCTGGCCCGGAGAACCCCGTGCCGTCCGTCCGAACACCCGCGGAACTGCCCGACGGCGTCAGCCAGGCCACCATCGGCGTGCGCGGCGGGCTGTTGCGGTCGGAGTTCGAAGAGACGGCCGAGGGGTTGTTCCTCACCTCGGGGTACGTCTACTCCTCCGCTGCCGAGGCGGAGAGGGCGTTCACCGGTGAAAGCGACCGCTATGTCTACTCCCGCTACGGCAACCCGACGATCTCGATGTTCGAGGAGCGCTTGCGGCTGATCGAAGGCGCGCCTGCCTGTTTCGCGACGGCGTCGGGGATGGCGGCGGTGTTCACGTCGCTGGGGGCGTTGCTGGCGGCCGGCGACCGGCTGGTCGCCGCGCGCAGCCTGTTCGGGTCGTGCTTCGTCGTCTGCAACGAGATCCTGCCGCGCTGGGGTGTGGAGACGGTGTTCGTCGACGGCGACGACCTGTCGCAGTGGGAAGAGGCGCTCTCGGTGCCGACGGCGGCGGTGTTCTTCGAGACGCCGTCCAACCCGATGCAGCAGCTGGTGGACATCGCCGCGGTATGCGACCTCGCCCACGCCGCGGGCGCAAAAGTCGTGCTGGACAACGTGTTCGCGACGCCGATCCTGCAGCAGGGTTTCCCGTTGGGGGCCGACGTCGTCGTGTACTCCGGCACCAAGCACATCGACGGGCAGGGGCGTGTGCTCGGCGGCGCGATCCTGGGCGACAAGGCCTACATCGACGAGCCGGTGCAGAAGCTGATGCGTCACACCGGGCCCGCGCTGAGCCCGTTCAACGCGTGGACGCTGCTCAAAGGCCTGGAGACGATGGCGGTTCGGGTGGATTACCAGAACGCGTCGGCGCAGCGTATCGCCGAGTTCCTGGAGAAGCACCCGTCGGTCAGCTGGGTGCGCTATCCGTTCCTGGAATCCCATCCGCAGTACGACCTGGCCAAGCGCCAGATGACCGGGGGCGGAACGGTGGTCACGTTCGAGCTCAAGGGTGGCAGCAAGGAGCGGGCGTTCGAGGTGCTCGACAAACTGCGCATCATCGACATCTCGAACAATCTGGGCGACGCCAAGTCCCTGATCACCCACCCCGCGACCACCACACACCGCGCGATGGGGCCGGAGGGCCGCGCGGCCATCGGGCTCGGCGACGGCGTGGTGCGAATCTCGGTGGGGTTGGAGGGAACTGACGATCTGCTCAACGACCTGGACCAGGCGCTCGCGTAGGTGTCCAAGCGCAGCGATGCGAAGAAGGCGCGCCGGCGCAAGCGGCAGGCCGCCCGCAACGAGCGGTGGGTTCCCGACGGCGTGATGGAGGCGCTGACCGAGCAGACCGCGACGGCGGCGGTGCTGGAGGCATTCGACGCGCGAATCACAGAGCGGGGCTGGGTGTTCGACGACGAGCTCTCCGATGAGGAGTCGGCGTTGTGGTTCTATCCGCCGTCGCACGCCGACGTGCCCGATGAGGATCTCGTCAACGTGACGACGATCGTGCTGACCGCTGACGACGCCGCGGACGTCGCACATGTGGTGTTCGTGGGCACTGCCGACGACTATCAGTTCGGCCTCGAGGAACTGTTCGACTGTGTGGAGGTCATCGAGGGCTATCGGCTGGGAGATCCAGCGCCGACGTTCCCCGACGCTTAGCGGCGGGTCCTACGCGCGAGATTGCACCCAGGGCTGTTCGTCCCGAATCACGACCCTGTATGCAATCTCGAGCGTAGGCGGCCGGTTAGGACTTGTCGGCCTGTCCCTCGACGACGCCCTGCGCGGTGCGGGCCCGGTCCTCGTAGTTCTTGCGGGCGGTGGTGTCGAATTCGAGGAATACGTTGTCGAGCCCGAGCTTGCGGTTCATCCACCGACGCCCGCGGGGGCCGAGCATCTGCGCGGCCTGGGCGGTGAAACGCAGGAACGGCGGGACCGCGACATGCGTCTTCGGCTTGTCGAGCGTCTTCACGATCGCTGCGGCGATCTCCTCCGGCTCGACCGGCTTGGTGCCGATCGTCTCCTTGGTGCCCGAGATCAGCTCGGTGCGGGTGAACGGCGGCATGACCACCGACACGTCGACGCCGTGCGGTGCGACCTCGTCGGCGAGCGCCGCGGTCAATCCGACCACGCCGAACTTGGCGCCCACATAGACCACCTGACCCGGCACCGGGATCAGCCCGGACAGCGAGGCGATGTTGATGACGTGGCCGCTGCGCCGCGTGATCATCTCCGGCAGCACCAGCTGGCAGCCGGTGATCACGCCGTACAGGTTGACCTCGAGCGTCGACCGGATCGACTGCTCGGACTCCTCGAGGAACGGGCCGATCGGCATCACGCCGGCGTTGTTGATCAACACGTCGATGCGGCCGCCGCCGTCGACGCGGGCCTTGTCGAGGAACGTCTCGAACGACTGCCGGTCCGTGACGTCGAGCGGGTAGCCGGACACCGAGCCGAGCTTGGTCAACGCAGCGACGGCCGACTCCTGCAGCGCGACATCGCGATCGCCGATGACCACGCGCGCCCCGCGAGCCAGCAGCGCCTTCGCGGTCGCGTAGCCGATGCCGCGGGCGGCGCCGGTGATCGCGATGGTCCTACCCCTGATGTTGTCCATGCGGCCGAACTTTACACCTGTCAAGTTTGGCTTGGAAGCGTGGCGGTCATTTCCCGGACACGCTTGAGCTGCAGACTTGCAAAGCGCAACGACACCGCGGGCGAGAGCCGTTCCAGATACCACCACGCCTTCCACCACGCAGGCACCACGATGACCGCGTCGTTCCGCAGCACGCGGCGAAGAGCGCGCTGCGCGAAAACCTCTGGTGCCATCGGCCGCGCCTGCTCCCAGGATTTGAGCAGGTCCTGCTCGGTGACACCGGGCAGGTTGTTCCGCCCGTACTCCCCGCCGGTCAGGATCGGCGTCCGGATCACGCCCGGACACAGCACCGAGACCTGCACGCCGTGACGCTTGGCCTCGACCCGCAGCGTCCGCGATAGCGCGACCACGGCATGTTTGGTCGCGGTATAGCTCGCCATGCTCGGATTAGTGGTGAGTCCGGCCATGGACGCGGTGTTGACGATGTGGCCGGAGCGTTGACGGATCATGATCGGATAGACCGCCTGGATGCCGTGCACCACGCCGCGCAGGTTCACGTCGATGACGTCGTTCCAGTCGTCGAGTGTGTACGAGTCGATCTCACCTGAGACCCCGATGCCGGCATTGTTGAACAGGAAGTCGATCCGTCCGGACTGCTGCACCGCGTCGGCGACGACGCTCTCGAACGATGGGTAGTCGCGCACGTCGAGCTCGACCGCATGTGCCGTTGCGCCACCGCTGTTGAGGCGTTGCGCCAACTCCTGCGCGGCGCCGATCTGGCGATCGGCGATCCATACCTCCGCGCCCCCGTCAGCGAGCCTGGCCGCCAGCGCTGCGCCGATGCCAGACGCCCCTCCGGTGATGAAAGCCACCTTGCCCGACACGCTCGGCTCCGAGGTCATTGCGGAAGGATAAGCGCGTGAGCGAGTCCGCCGCAGTCCATCAGCTCCGCTTCGTGTCGGTCGGTCAGGACGATCCGCTGGCCGAGCCGCTTCTCGCCGAACTCGCGGTCGAGTACGCCCGTCGCTACGGCGGCACCGAACAACGGGTGATGACGTGGCTGCGGAGCCATCCCGCCGACGAGTTCGAAGCCCCGAACGGCGGTCTGCTCATCGGCCTGAGCGGCGGACGACCCGTTACCGGCGGTGCGTTCCGCCGGTTCGACGATGCCACCGCCGAACTCAAGCGGATCTGGACCGACAGCGACCACCGGCAGCGTGGCTACGCCAAGGCGCTGCTGGGCGAACTGGAGCGCGAGATCGTCGCCCGCGGCTATGCCCGCGTCTACCTGACGACCGGCGACCGCCAACCCGAAGCCGAGGCGCTGTACCTGTCCGCGGGCTACACGCGCCTCGACGAGCCGCTACCCGCCGACGGCGAGGTGTATCCGATCGCGTTCGCCAAGGACCTGCGCCCCGGCCGATAAGCTGAATCGAGGTGTCGCCGACACCGGGGGTGATTGTGGCGTTATCGCAGACGATGGTCGGCTGGCTGCTGGTTGCGGCCGGTCTGTTGACGTTTCTGATCGGGGTGGCGTCGCGGGTGTTCATCGGTCGACGACGCGAGAGCAAAGCCGTCCGCACCATGGTGCACACCTTCCGCCGAACCGGGGTGGCGCGGGTGCTGTTCGGCCGCTTCGAAAGCGACGTGCTCGATGACGACGAGCTCGACGCCATGATCCTGATGCCGACGATCGTGGTCGCGTGCGGCCTGTGCCTGACCGCGGTCTTCCTGCTCGGCTACCAGAAAATCGTCTAAGTTCTGGCCGCCGCGGCCTCCGCCGCGTCTCGGATCGACCCCCGCCACACCGGGCCGTGCCCCGGCAGCAGCACCTCGGTGTCCAACAGGCCGAGCGCGGCCAGGCTGCGCACGCAGCCGTCCTGGTCGTGGTTGAACAGGCCCGGCAGCAGTTGCGGCCCGTCGTGCGACAGCAGCGGATGACCGGTGACCAACGCATCACCGCTCACCAGCACACCGTCGACGAGAAATGAGCAGTGCCCGCCGGTGTGGCCCGGCGTTGGAATCGCCATCGGCTTGCCGGGCAGGCCCGCCGCGACCTCTGCGGTGAGGGCCTGCGCGGAGGATATTCCGTCGCGCACCATCCCGCCCTTGCGGGTGATCGCCACCGACCACGTGAGGTAGCGCGGCTGCCAGATGTGCCTGGCGATGTCGACCGGCGACGCCTGCTCGAGATACTCCCGCTTGGCGTGACCGACCTCGGCGGCGTGGCAGTACACCGGCGTGCCGTGCGTTTTCGCGAACCAGATCGCCGAGCCGAAGTGGTCGATGTGCGCGTGCGTCAACACAATTGCGCGCAGGTCGTCGACGTCGAAGCCGAGCTGGCGCACCGACCGCAACACGTCGTCGCGGTTGCCGGGGAAGCCGGTGTCGATCAACACCACCCCGGTGTCGTCGGTGACCAGCGTCCAGTTGACCAGTTCGGTGTAGGCGAAGTGGACGCTGTCGGTGATGGCGCTCAGCTCTGCTGCCATGCCGCGAGTTTAGGAGGGTGGAGTAGAAACGACGTGTGGACTTGAAACTCGGATACAAGGCGTCGGCGGAGCAGTTCGCGCCACGGGAACTGGTCGAGCTGGCCGTGGCCGCCGAAGAGCACGGCATGGACAGCGCGACGGTCAGCGACCACTTCCAGCCGTGGCGCCACGAGGGCGGTCACGCACCGTTTTCCCTGGCGTGGATGACCGCGGTCGGCGAGCGCACCAAGAGCCTGATCCTCGGCACCTCGGTGCTGACCCCGACGTTCCGGTACAACCCCGCGGTGATTGCGCAGGCCTTCGCGACGATGGGCTGTCTGTATCCGAACCGGATCTTCCTCGGCGTGGGCACCGGCGAGGCGCTCAACGAGATCGCCACCGGCTACGAGGGCGACTGGCCGGAGTTCAAGGAGCGTTTCGCCCGGCTGCGGGAGTCGGTCAAGCTGATGCGCGAGTTGTGGCTGGGGGACCGGGTCGACTTCGACGGCGAGTACTACCGCACGAAGGGCGCCTCGATCTACGACGTGCCTGAGGGTGGCATCCCGGTGTACATCGCGGCGGGAGGGCCGGTGGTCGCCAAGTACGCGGGCCGCGCTGGCGACGGGTTCATCTGCACCAGCGGCAAGGGCGAGGAGCTCTACAAAGACAAGCTCATCCCCGCCGTTTCCGAAGGCGCAGCGGCCGCGGGCAGAAACGTCGACGACATCGACCGGATGATCGAGATCAAGATCTCCTACGACACCGACCCCGAGCTTGCGTTGGAGAACACCCGGTTCTGGGCGCCGCTGTCGCTGACCGCAGAGCAGAAGCACTCCATCGATGATCCGATCGAGATGGAGAAGGCCGCCGACGAACTGCCCATCGAGCAGGTGGCCAAACGGTGGATCGTCGCGTCGGATCCGGACGAGGCCGTCGAGAAGGTCGGCCAGTACGTCGAGTGGGGGCTGAACCACCTGGTGTTCCACGCCCCCGGCCACGATCAGCGCCGGTTCCTCGAGCTGTTTCAGCGCGACCTCGAGCCGCGGCTGCGCCGCCTCGGCTGATTCACGTCGAGAACCCCTCCCGCACAAGATGATTCGAGTACCGGCAACGGTCCTCGGCGCGCTCGCGTTCGCGGTGGCGCTCGCAGGGCTGCTGTCACGCTATCTGCCGATCGATCACGAGATCGTGCTGATCCTCGCGGCGGCGGCGCCGTACCTGACAGCGGCGGGCATCGCGGCCATGGCGCTGTTCGCCGTGGCGCGGCGGTGGGTACCGACGATCCTGGCCGCGGTGTTGTGCCTGGTGATGCTCGCCGTGCTCGCCCCGCGGTACTTCGGGCCGGAGAAGACCCCGGTGCCCTCGGTTGCGCTGCGGGTCGTGACGGCCAACCTCGGTATGGGGCGGGCGGACGCGCGTGCGATCGTCGAACTGGCGACCGGGTCGGCGGATGTGCTCGTCGTGCAGGAGATGACGCCGGAAGCCGCGAACGCGATGTCGGCCGCCGGACTCGACGCCGCGTTCGGCCACCGGGTGCTCGACCCGCGCCCGATGGCGGCGGGCATCGGCGTGTGGAGCCGTCATCCGATCGTGGCCTCCGCCTCCGTCGCGGGCTATCAGATGCCGATGCTCAGCGCCCGCGTCCGCGTGCCCGGGGTACGGGCCGACCTGACCGTGCTCGCCGTGCACCTGGCCGCGCCGTGGGTGCAGCCGTTGCGCTGGTTCAGCGGCGACATCGCGCGGTTACCCGAGACGCTGCGGGCCGTCGCCCGTGACGCCGGTTCCGGCGCGGTCGTCGTCGCCGGCGACCTCAACGCCACCTACGACATGCGACCGTTCCGGGCCCTGCTGGCAGAGGGGTATCGCGACGCTGCCGAGCAGGCCGGCGCGGGCATGACCCGCAGCTATCCCGGCAAGCGGTTCCGGTTGCCGGTGATCGGCATCGACCATGTGCTGACGCGTAACTGTGCGGCGACGGCGGCCTACACCGCCCCGCTTCCAGGCTCCGACCACCGCGGACTCGCGACCACCGTCGACGTGCCGATGGAACCGACCGCAGGATGAGATTGCCTTAGGCTGGGTCGCGTGCCCGCCGACCCCGTTCCGGAGCCGTTGTCTTCACGCGAGCGCTCAACCGCCATCTACGTGGCATCGCCGGAAGGGGACACCGGCAAGTCGACGGTCGCGCTGGGCATCCTGCACCGGCTGACGGCCACGGTGGCCAAAGTCGGTGTCTTCCGGCCGATCACCCGGCTCGGCGAGGACCGCGACTACATCCTCGAACTGCTGCTCGAACACAGCACCGCCGGGCTGCCCTACGACGACTGCGTGGGCGTCGGCTACGAGCGGCTGCACGACGACCCCGACGGCGCGCTGGCCGACATCGTCGACCGGTACCACCGAGTGGCCGACCGCTGCGACGCGGTGTTGATCGTCGGCAGCGACTACACCGACGTCGCCGCGCCCAGCGAGCTGTCGACCAACGCGCGTATCGCGGCCAACCTCGGCGCCCCGGTGGTGCTGGCGGTGAAAGCCAAGGATCGCACTCCCGAGCAGGTCGCCCACATCGTCGACATCTGCCTCGGCGAGATCGCCGCCCAGCACGCGCACACCGCGGCTGTCGTCGCCAACCGCTGCGATCCGGCTCAGCTGTCCGCGGTGACCGACGCGCTGAAACGCTTCGAGCCCAAGTGCTACGCGCTGCCGGAGGAGCCGCTGCTGGTCGCGCCCTCGGTCGCCGAACTGCAGCAGGCCGTGGAAGGCACGCTGCTCAGCGGTGATCCGGCGCTGCTGTCACGTGAGGCGATGGATCTGATGGTCGCGGGCATGACCGCCGAACGGGTACTCGAGCGACTCACCGAGGGTGTCGCCGTGATCGCGGCGGGTGACCGGTCCGACGTCGTGCTCGCGTTGGCCAGTGCCCATGCCGCCGAGGGCTTTCCGTCACTGTCCTGCATCATCCTCAACGGTGGCCTGGAACTGCATCCGGCGATCGCCGCGTTGGTGTCGGGGCTGGGGTTGCGGTTGCCGATCATCGCAACCAGGTTTCGGACGTTCGAGACGGCGAGCCGGGTGGCGTCGGCCCGCGGCCGGGTGACGGCGACTTCGGTGCGCAAGATCGACACGGCACTGGCGCTGATGGAGTCCCACGTCGACATCGCGGAACTGCTTGCCCAGCTGGCGATCCCGATACCGGCGGTAGTCACTCCGCAGATGTTCACCTACCAGTTGCTGGACTGGGCGCGGTCCGACCGTAAGCACATCGTGCTGCCGGAGGGTGACGATGACCGCATCCTGACCGCGGCGGGCCGGCTGCTGCACCGCGGCGTCGCCGAGCTGACGATCCTCGGCGACGAATCGCAGATCCGGCCCCGCGCAGCCGAACTGGGCGTCGACATCTCCGGCGCCACGGTGCTCAACCCGCAGACCAGCGACTTGTGCGACAAGTTCGCAGAGCAGTACGCCGAACTGCGAAAGCACAAGGGCGTCACCGTCGAACAGGCCCGCGAGACCATCCACGACGTCTCGTACTTCGGCACCATGCTGGTGTACAACGACATGGTCGATGGCATGGTGTCCGGGGCGCGGCACACCACCGCGCACACGGTGCGACCGGCGTTCGAGATCATCAAGACGCTACCCGACGTCGAGACCGTGTCCAGCATCTTCCTGATGTGCCTGGCCGACCGGGTACTGGCCTACGGTGACTGCGCGATCGTCCCGGATCCGACCTCGGAGCAACTGGCCGACATCGCGATCTCGTCGGCACGCACCGCGGCCAGCTTCGGAATCGAACCGCGGGTCGCGATGCTGTCCTACTCGACGGGCACCAGCGGATCCGGCGCGGAGGTCGAGAAGGTCAGGGCGGCAACCGAACTGGTCATCGCGCGGGAGCCGGATCTGCTCGTCGACGGGCCGATCCAGTACGACGCCGCGGTGGAACCGTCGGTGGCGAAGTCCAAGATGCCGGACTCGAAGGTGGCCGGCCGAGCGACGGTGCTGATCTTCCCGGACCTCAACACCGGCAACAACACCTACAAGGCGGTGCAGCGCAGCGCGGGCGCGATCGCGATCGGACCGGTGCTGCAGGGGCTGAAGAAACCCGTCAACGACCTCTCGCGCGGGGCGTTGGTGGAGGACATCGTCAACACCGTGGCGATCACCGCCATCCAGGCGCAGACACTCTGATGGCCCGCAGCGTCCTGGTGCTCAACTCGGGTTCGTCGTCGCTCAAATATGCTGTCGTCGAGCCTGATTCAGCGGATATGGTGGTGGACGGCATCGTCGAGCGTATCGGGGAGGGCCAGGTTCGCGACCACGCCGAGGCGCTGCAGAAGGCGTTCGACCAGATGGCGGAGTCGGGGCAGCGGCTCGACACGCTCGGGCTCGTCGCCGTCGGGCACCGGGTCGTCCACGGCGGTCCGGACATCTATCAGCCGACACTCATCGACGACGCGCTGGTCGCCAAGATCGACGAATTGTCCGCCCTTGCGCCCCTACACAATCCGCCCGCGCTGTTGGGTATCGAGGAGGCGCGCAAGGCGCTGCCCGACCTGCCCCATGTCGCTGTCTTCGACACCGCGTTCTTCCACGATCTACCGCCTGCGGCCGCGAACTACGCGATCGACCGCGACGTTGCCGCGCAGTGGCACATCCGTCGATACGGCTTCCACGGCACGTCGCACCAGTACGTCAGCGAACAGGCCGCCGCGTATCTGGGGGAGCCGCTGGACTCACTGCGCCAGATCGTGTTGCACCTGGGCAACGGCGCATCGGCGTCGGCCATCGTCGGTGGACGCCCGGTGGACACCTCCATGGGATTGACTCCGATGGAGGGGCTGGTGATGGGCACCCGGTCCGGAGACATCGATCCCGGTGTGCTGGTTTACCTGTGGCGCACCGCGAACATGGGCGTCGAGGACATCGAGGAGATGCTCAACCGCCGATCCGGTGTACGTGGCCTCGGCGGCGAAATCGATTTCCGGGTCCTTCACCAGCGCATCGAATCCGGGGATACCGCAGCACAATTGGCGTACGACGTGTATATCCACCGGCTGCGCAAGTACATCGGCGCGTACCTGGCGCTGCTGGTCTCCGCCGACGTCATCACGTTCACGGCGGGTGTCGGCGAGAACGACGCGGCGGTGCGCCGCGACGCGCTGAGCGGGCTGGCGCCGTTGGGAATCGAGCTCGATGAACGGCTCAACGCCAGCCCCGAGAAGACGGCCCGGCGCATCTCGGCCGATAGTTCCCCGACGACGGTGCTAGTGGTTCCCACTGATGAGGAGTTGGCGATCGCTCGCGCCTGCACCCACCTCGTCGAGCAGTGAGCGCGGCTTGTCGAGCGGCAGCTCGCCCGCGGGATCGCAGATGGCCAGCAGCCGGCGCACCTGCCTGCCGCAGCGCACCTCCCAGTCGATCCCGCTCCGTGAACAGATCACGTTGATGTAGTGCAGGGCGGCGAATCCCGCCGTGCCGAAGAAGTCGACGAGCCGAAGGTCGATCACCAGGCGTCTGGTGCCCGCGATCTGTCCTTCCACGTATCCGGCGAGGGCGCGGCTGTTGGTCGCATCGAGCTCTCCATCGACCGTCACGAGGACCGTCGAACCTTTCCGGTGAGACGCCGAGAAGCTAGCGCGGTGATGGTGTTCGCACCGATCGAACGACCGGGGATCCGGCCGGAACACCCTGCAGGTTCCTACAGCGGACACGGTGCACTCCTGTTGTCGAGACGCATTTGAAACCGCCGATGCCGTCAGGGCGCCTTACTGTTTCTCCGAGCCGCACGTCGGGAGTTCACACCCCGATGACTTCTGCAGTTGGCTGTGACCTCAACCTGTGATGCAGATTACTACGGATTCCGCGAGCAGACCATCGAGTGTTACTACATGCGCGGACGCTGTAAAGAAGCGCTCCGTGGGGCCGGGTTTGCTGACGCCGCCTACGGATTCCGTAGGCTCCCATCGTGTGGGGTCGCCGGCGGCGACGACGACTTTTGCCAAGCGGCGAGCGGCCAGGACGGCGTGGCCGGACCGCTAGAACGTGCTCGTCGGGCGGACACTGTTGGCGAGGTCGACCAGCGCATAGCGATGCGCCTGGGTGGGCGACACGCGGGCGAGGGCGCGAAGCGACGCCTCCACGCCGAGCTGCAGCCCGTGCTCGGTGAACGGGAAGCCGAGGATGTGGTTGGTGCTCGCGGTGTTGTCGGCCAGCCAGTCCATCGCGGTGCCCAGCACCAGGGCCCGGATCTGCAACACCCGCGGTTCGGTGTCGGGCAGCGCCTCCACGCGGCGGGCCGCGTCGCGGATCTGCTGCTCGGTGATCTCGCTCGACGACCGGCCGGAAAGCAGCGTGACCGCACTGGTCAGCCGGGCGGTGGTGAAATGCCGGGACATCGCCGGCACCTTGTCCAACGTCTTGACGGCGGCGTCTCGCTCACCGGCCGCAGACTGTGCGCGGGCCAGTCCGAAGCCCGCCGAGATCACCCCGTTGTCGGTGGACCACACCGTGTTGTAGAACTTGCCCGCCGGGGTTTGCTGAGCGGCGCCGCCGGCCAGTTCAGCCGTGGCCGCCAGGGCCAGCTTGGGCGCCAGCTCACCGGGCATGGTGTCCAGCACCTCGGTGAAATGCTTTGTCGCCGAAACATAGTCGGCGGTCAGCAGCTCGGACACCGCCTTGAACCAGACCAGCCGCCAGGGCCAGCCCACCCGCCCGGCCAGGTCGTCGAGCTTTCGGGTGGCCTTGGCGACGTCGCCAAGGTCCAGCAGGGCGCGCGCCTCCATCAGCGGCAGCTCGACCGAGTCGGACAGATCGATGCCCTCGGACTCCAGCGCCCCGTGCCGAGCCGCCCGCAGCTGGTCGAGCGTCTGCACGGGTTGGCTCAACACGCTGGCCGACAACACCGCCGCGCCGACGTCGGTCGGGTCCACCAGCGGAACCGGCAGCGCCTTGACGATCTCCTGGGCCGTCAGCCGTTCGGAGTGCACCTGCCCGTCCAGGTACACGTCGGTGTGCGCGACCAGCAGATCGATGCCGAACGTGGACCGGGCGGGCGAAAAGACCGTCGACAGACCGGGTCTCGGCGACCCGGTGTCCTTGGCCACGACTTCGCGCAGCACGCCGAGCAGCTGGCCCGACATCTCGTCCGCGCTGCCGAACCGGCGCCGGGGGTCCGGGTCGATCGCCCGGCGCAGCGCGCGGCCGAACGAGTCGTACTCGGCCAGCACCGGATCGTCCTCGGGCAGCCCGTCGACGTAACGGCCCTTGCGGGTGCGCAGGTTGAGGGTCAGCGCGGCGAGGGTGCGCCCGACGGTGTAGATGTCGGTCGCCACCGTCGGCCCGGTGCGCACGATCTCGGGCGCCTGGTATCCCGGGGTGCCGTAGAGGTAGCCGAACGAGTTGATCGTCGACACCGCACCGAGGTCGATCAACTTGAGCTGCTCCTCGGTGATCATTATGTTCTCGGGCTTGAGGTCGTTGTAGGTCAGCCCGATCGAGTGCAGATAGCCCAGCGCCGGCAGGATCTCGAGCATGTAGCCAATGGCTTGGGCGACGGGCAGCTTCTCACCCTTGGCCTGTTTGAGCGAGGTGCCGCCGACGTACTCCATCACGATGTAGCCGACGGGGTTGCCGTGCTTGTCCTCGTGCTCGACGAAGTTGTAGATCTTCACGATGCCGGGATGGGTCACCTCGGCGAGGAACTGCCGTTCGGCCATCGCGATCTTCTGCGCCTCGGCGTCGCCGGAGTGCACCAGACCCTTGAGCACCACGGGCCGCTCGTTGACGTTGTGGTCGAACGCCAGGTACACCCAGCCCAGTCCGCCGTGCGCGATGCAGCCCTTGATCTCGTACTGGTCGGCGACCATGTCACCCGGATTCAGCTGGGGCAGAAAGGAGTACGGGCTACCGCAGTGCGGGCACCAGCCTTCCGACTGGGCGCGTTTGCCGCCGCCGGAGCGGCCGACGGGACGTCCGCAGTTCCAGCAGAACCGTTTGGACTCGGCGACCACCGGGCTGGACATCAGCGCTTCGAGCGGGTCCTTGGCGGGCACCCGCGGGATCTCCACCAGGCCGCCACCGAGGCGCCGCGTCCGCGACAATGCCCTCGTCGTGGTGGTGTGGTCCTGCGGCTCGGTGTCGCCGGTGCCCACCGAGGCGCCCTCGGAGTCGTCGTCGAACTGCGGCCGGAACACCGCCTGGGTGGCCATCGGGCGGATGGTCGACGCCGAGTCCATGCCCATGTCGTCGAAGCTCGCGGGTTGTGTGCCCGGGCCCTCGTCGAACTCTTCGCGCTGTGTCTCGGACATCAGTCGGAGTACCTCGCAACCGGGGGCGCGGGCGCGGGCCCGAGCACCGTGAGCCACTTGCGGTACAACGTGTTCCACGTGCCGTCACGGCGGATACGTTCGAGCGTGCCGTTGACGAACCGGATCAAACCGGTGTTCTCCCGGTTGATCCCGATGCCGTAAGGCTCCTCATTGAGGCTCGGCCCGACGATGTGCAGGTACGGATCCTGTGACACCAGGCCGGCCAGGATCGAGTCGTCGGTGCTGACCGCGTCGACCTGCCGCTGCTGCAGCGCCACCAGACAGTCAGCCCACGTCACCACCCCGACGATGATCGGTGACGGGGTGATCTGCTGGATCCGCTGCAGCGACGTCGTGCCCTTGGCGACGCACACCCGCCGGCCCGACAGGTCCGACGCCTGCCGGATCGTCGAGTCGCGGGGCGCGAGGATGCGCTGATTGGCAGTCAGGTAGACGGTGGAGAAGCCGACCACTTTCTTGCGTTCGCAGGTGATCGTCATGGTCTTGACGACGACGTCGACCTGGTTGTTCTGCAGGGCGGCGATGCGGTCGGCCGACGACAGGATGCGGAACTCCACCTGGGACGGGGTGCCGAAGATGTCGCGCGCGATCTCACCGGCGATGTCGACGTCGAATCCGGTGACCTGACCGGTGATCGGGTCGCGGAACGAGAACAGGTTGCTGCCGATGTCGAGCCCCACGACCAGCCGGCCGCGCGCGCGGATGTCCGCGACCGCCGCATCGGCCTCGGCTCGGGTGTTGAACGGTCGCAGGCTCGCCGTGCGGTTGCACTCGTCCTCGGATTCGTCCGGCGGGCGAACTGGCCGGGGCGGCAGCTCCTCCATGCCGGCCGGGGTGGGCGGCGGCAGCGTGACATTGGGCGTCGACGTCACCGACGCCGCCTGTCCGCATCCGGTGAGCACCAGTGCGGCGCTGGTGAGGATCCCGAAGAGCACCCCGAAAAGCCTGGCTGTCACCGGTACTCACTCAACCTCGGCCAGAGTCCCAGCGCCACCGCGACTGCCGCGGCGACGCTGAGTACCGCGGCTCCGACGGTCGCGCCGGACAACACCCGGTGAGCGTTGATGATGTCGTTGCGCAACTGGTTCCGGCTCTCTTCGATGCCCTTGCTCAGCGCCTCGTCGAGCTTGTTGAACGCCGGCGTGGAGTCGTCCTCGCCGGTGCCCAACGCCACCTGGGTCGCGGCCTGGTAGTTACCGACGCCGATGTAGGCGTTGATCCGGTCGTCTGCGGCGCGCCACTTCTTCAACAGTTGTTCGGCCTCGGCGAGATCGGTCTTGTCGATCGCGTCGTCGCGAGCCAGATAGTCCGAAAGCTGTTGCTGCATCATGTCGATGCGTTGGTAGTAGGACTGCTTGCGCACCTCCTCGTCGCCGCGCCGGATCAACGAGAGCGTCTCATCGGCGCGCGCCTGCTGGGCGGTGATCGCGAGGTTCGTGATGGTCTTCAGGGACTCCGCGGCGGTGTCCTTGGCGCTGCGGCTGTCGGCGGTCGAGATGATCAGCGCCGTCCCCACCCAGATCAACATGATCAGCACCGCCAGGCCGCCCGCGACGAAGCCGATGTTGATCCGCCTGCGGGTGCGGCGGGCCAGCCAGCGGTTGGCGAACACGCCGAACAACAGGGTCGCCAGAACGACGAGGATGACCGGGCCCGGGATCCGGGTGGACGCGCTGGTCTCGGCATCCACCCGTGCCGAGGTCTCTTCGTAGAGCCGCTGCGCGCTGGGCAGGATCTGGGTCTGCATCAACGCCGACGCCTCGGACAGGTAGGAGGAGCCGACCGGGTTGCCCGATCGGTTGTTGGTGCGCGCGGTCTCGACCAGACCGGTGTACATCGACAGCTCGGCGTTGACCCGGCCGAGCAACTGCACCAGATCCTCGTCGGTGAGCCCGCTCGATGCCCGGGTCACCGCGACCGACGCGTCGGTGATCGCCTGTTCGTATCGGTGCCGGACGTCGCGGGGCTCCGCGCCGGCGATGAACGCCGTGGCCGCGGCGGCATCGGCCACCGAGAGCGTCGTATACAGCTGTCCGGCGGCGAACGCCAGCGGTTCGGTGTGGTTGAGCACCGTGGTGAGTGCCTGCTGACGGTCGTTGATCGTCGTCGAGGTGGCGAATGCGCTGGCGATCACGAGCGCGGAGAGCACCACCCCGATGGTCAGGATCCGGCCGGGTGTGGTCCACAGGAACCACCACCGTTGGTGCGCCGGTGTTCCCGGTGACCGCGAGGCGAGCGGCTCCGTCGACGGGTGCGCCAACTCCACAGTCACGTTCGCGCGGACCTCATCAGCATCGCTTTCCGGCTCGTCGTTCCGACCGCTCTCAACTGTATAAAAGAAGTCTAAGAGTTTCCGGCAACGCGGGCGCCCCTATTGTTGAGGCGTGCGTGGCGACGGTGACGGCTGGGTGGTTTCGGCGGGCCAGGCCTACTGGGGTAGGTACGGCGCGGCCGGCCTACTGCTGCGGGCTCCCGGCCACAACGGCGCTGCGGTGGTGCTGCTCCAGCACCGGGCGCCGTGGAGTCATCAGGGCGGCACCTGGGGTCTGCCCGGCGGCGCGCGGGACAGTCACGAGACGGCCGAGCAGGCCGCCATCCGGGAGGCGCACGAAGAGGCGGGCCTGCCGCAGGACCGGCTGACCGTGCGCAAGGTGGTCCAGACGAAGATCGTCGCGGCCGATGGAGTCAGCTGGACGTACAGCACGGTCATCGCCGATGCGCCCGCGATGCTGCACACCGTGCCCAACCAGGAAAGCGCCGAGTTGCGCTGGGTCGCCGTCGACGAGGTCGCCGAGTTGCCGCTGCATCCCGGCTTCGCCGCGAGTTGGGAGCGGCTGCGCGACGAGTTCGCCTCGATCCCGCTTCTTGTCAACCCGCAGCTCTGAGCGCCGCCTTCAACTGTGCGGCGGCCGCTCGAGGATCCTCGGCGGCTGTGATCGCCCGCACCACGACGATGCGCCGCGCGCCGGCCGCCAGCACTTCGGGCAACCGCGCTGCGTCGATGCCGCCGATCGCGAACCACGGCTTGGCCGTATCCCGCCGGGCCGCGTGCCGGACCAGGTCGAGGCCGGGGGCGGGCCGGCCCGGTTTGGTCGGCGTGGGCCAGCAGGGGCCGACGCAGAAGTAGTCGACGGCTTCGGCGATCGCGGCGTCGACCTGATCGACGTCGTGGGTGGAACGGCCGATCACCGGCCGATCGCCGACGATGTCGTGGGCGACAGCAAGCGGAAGATCGTCCTGGCCCAGGTGCAACACGTCCGCGCCGGCGGCCACGGCGATGTCCGCGCGGTCGTTGACGGCCAGCAGTGCGTTGTGGCGGCGCGCGGCGTCGCCGAGCACCTCGAGCGCCTCGAGTTCCTGACGCGCCTCCAGAGGGCCGAACCGCTGCTCGCCCGCTGACCCCTTGTCCCGGAGCTGGATGAGGTCGACGCCGCCGGCCAACGCCGCGTCGGCGAACTCCGCGAGATCGCCCAGTTCACGGCGGGCGTCGGTGCACAGGTACAGCGACGCGGTGGCCAGGCGCTTCCGAGGTTCGTGCACACCGCGACGCTAGCCGATCGGCGCCGCACGCCCGATCGTCGCTGACGCCGCCGGGTAGGGTGGATTGACGAACGCGGGAGTCCCGGGACCGGGGACTGAGAGTGGGCATGCGCACCTGCCCTTACCGTCGCACCTGATCCGGGTCATGCCGGCGAAGGGAGGGATGTTGACCAACGCAAGTCTCGCCGTGATCGGCGGCGGCGTCATCGGGTTGGCCGTGGCGCGTCGCGCGCTGATGGGCGGCTGGAACGTGCGCGTGCACCGCACCGACGAACGGGGCGCGTCGTGGGTCGCGGGCGGCATGCTGGCCCCGCACAGCGAGGGCTGGCCCGGCGAGGAGAAGCTGCTGCAGCTGGGGCTGGAGTCGCTGCACCTGTGGCACGGCGGCTTCCTCGACGGCCTGCCCGACGACGTCGTCACCGCACGTGAGTCCCTGGTCGTCGCCGTCGACCGCGCCGACGCCGCCGACCTCAGGACCGTCGGCGAGTGGCTGGCGGCCCAGGGGCATCCGGTGACGGTGACGTCGAGCGCCCGGGACATCGAACCGCTGCTGGCACAAGGTATCCGGCACGGCTTTCGCGCCGAAACCGAACTGGCCGTCGACAACCGCGCGGTGGTGCGGGAGCTGGCCGCGCTGTGTGAGCGGCTCGGGGTGCAGTGGGCGCCGCCCGTGTCAGATCTCGCCCAGGTAGAGGCCGACGCCGTGGTCATCGCGAACGGCGTTGACGCGCCCACCCTTTGGCCCGATCTGCCGATCCGCCCGGTCAAGGGCGAGGTGCTGCGACTGCGGTGGCGCCGCGGCTGCATGCCCGTACCGACGCGGGTCGTTCGCGCCCGGGTTCACGGCAGGCAGGTGTACCTGGTGCCCCGCGCCGACGGAGTCGTGGTCGGCGCGACCCAATACGAACACGGCCGCGACACCGCACCGGCGGTGACGGGAGTACGCGAACTGCTCGACGACGCATGTGCGGTGATGCCCGCCCTGGGCGAGTACGAATTCGCCGAATGCGCTGCGGGCCTTCGGCCGATGACCGTCGATGGACTGCCGCTCGTCGAACGCCTCGATGAGCGCACACTGGTCGCTGCGGGCCATGGGCGCAACGGATTTCTTCTCGCGCCGTGGACCGCCGAACGGATCGCGGCCGAACTCGATGTGATGGTTGGAGCAATGCGATGACGCGTACGCGAGGAGCAATGCGATGAAGGTACTTGTCAACGACGAAGCGGTTGAAGTGGATGCGCAGACGACGGTCGCCGCGCTCATGGAACGACTGGGCTTCCCGGAGAAGGGCATCGCGGTCGCGGTGGACTGGTCGGTGTTGCCGAAGTCGGAGTGGCATATCGCGCTGTCCGAGGGCGCCCGCGTCGAGGTGGTGACGGCGGTGCAGGGTGGCTGATACGAAACTGACCATCGCCGGTCGCGAGTTCGGTTCGCGGCTCATCCTCGGCACCGGCGGCGCGGCGAACCTCGCTGTGCTGGAAGAGGCGCTCGTCGCCTCCGGTACCGAATTGACCACCGTGGCGATGCGGCGCGTCGACGCCGAGGGCGGCACCGGAGTGCTCGAGCTGCTCAACCGCCTGGGCATCACGCCGTTGCCCAACACCGCGGGTTGCCGCGGCGCGGCCGAGGCGGTGCTGACCGCGCAACTCGCGCGCGAGGCGCTGCACTCCGACTGGGTGAAGCTCGAGGTCATCGCCGACGAACGCACGCTGCTACCCGACGCGGTCGAACTGGTCAGGGCGGCAGAGCAATTGGTCGACGATGGCTTCATCGTGCTGCCCTATACCAACGATGACCCGGTGCTCGCGCGCCGGCTCGAAGACATCGGATGCGCGGCGGTGATGCCGCTGGGTTCGCCGATCGGCACCGGTCTGGGCATCGCCAACCCGCACAACATCGAGATGATCGTCGAGGCCGCTTCGGTTCCCGTGGTGCTGGACGCGGGCATCGGCACCGCCAGCGACGCCGCGTTGGCGATGGAACTCGGTTGCGACGCCGTGCTCCTGGCCTCCGCCGTCACCCGTGCCGCGGATCCGCCCGCCATGGCCGCAGCGATGGCCGCCGCCGTCACCGCCGGTCATCTGGCGCGGCAGGCGGGTCGCATTCCGAAGCGGTTCTGGGCCCGGGCTTCCAGTCCGGCCCCATGAGTCGTTATGTCGCACTGGGAAGTTCGATGGCGGCCGGCCCGGGAATCGCGCCCCGTGCCGATGGCGCACCCCGGCGCGCGGGCCGATCGGCGCGCAACTACCCGCACCTGGTCGCCGAGAAGTTGGGGCTCGACCTCGTCGACGTGACGTATTCCGGCGCGACCACAGCCAATGTGCTGCACGAGGCGCAATATGATGCGCCGCCGCAGGTTTCGGCGTTGGACGGCAGCGAGGACCTGGTCACCGTGACCATCGGCGGCAACGATGTCGGCTACGTACAGATGTTGTTCGCCGCCGGCCTGCCGCCCGCCCTACGAAAGGTGCCGCTGCTGGGCGGGCTGCTGCGCGCACAACTGGACCCGCGGGCCCGCGAGGCGGCGCTGACCGAGGTCGCCGCGTCGCTCGAGGAGGTCGGCCGGACTTTGCGTACCCGCTCACCGCGCGCGACGGTGTTGTTCGTCGACTACCTCACCTTGCTGCCGCCTGCCGGTACGGCGGCGCCGCCGCTGTCCGAGACCGACGTCGCGGCCGGCCGTCACGTCGCCGCAACGCTGGAGCGGCTGACCGCCGAAGCGGCGGCCACCACCGGCTGCGGACTGGTACGGGTCGCCGAGCCCAGCCGCGCACATCACGCCTGGTCGGCCGATCCCTGGGCCACGAATTTCGGGCTGCTCACACTTTTCCAGCCTGGCACCCCTGCCCCCTTGCATCCCAACGCGGCGGGCATGCGCGCCGTGGCGGAGTTTGTTGTCGCTCAGCTGACGGGCCCGGCGACGCTAACGTAGTGGGCAATGAGCCACACAAGGGTTTCGAAAGCAATCGCGCTGATGTCGGCCGCCGTCGTGGTGCTCGGCGGATGCGGCCGCGACAAAGAGCAACCGACGGTGCAGCCGCCCACCACGCAGGCCGGCGTCGCACCCGCGGCCGTGGAGTTCGCCAGGACGCTCGCGCAGCGAACCTCCGCCGACGCCATGTACGCGCACCTGGTCCGGTTGCAGGAGATCGCCGACGCCAACGACGGTAACCGGGCGCTGGGCACAGCGGGTTACGACGCCAGCGTCGAGTACGTCGCTGACATACTGCGCGACAACGGTTTCGACGTGCAGACACCCGAGTTCGAGGTGCGGCTACCGTTCGCCGACGAACCTGCGCTGACCGTCGGCGGTACCGAGATCACCGCGAAGCCGTTGAACTTCACGATCGGCACGCCGCCCGACGGCGTGTCGGGGCCACTGGTGCCCGCCCGCGTCGAGGACACGCCGGGATGCACGGCCTCCGACTACGAGGGCCTACCCGTCAAGGGCGCCGTCGTGCTCGTCGACCGCGGCGTGTGCCCGTTCTCGGACAAGGAGCAGGCGGCGGCCGAACGCGGAGCGGTGGCCTTGATCGTCGCCAACAACGAGGAGAACGACGAGATGGGAGGCACCCTCGGGGAAGACACCGAGGTGGAGATCCCCGTCGTGAGCATCTCCAAGGCCGAGGGCGAACGGCTGCGGGCCGCTCCGGGCGACACCACGCTCAAACTCAATGCGGGCGTGCGTACAGAACACACCCGCAATGTCATCGCCCAGACCAAGACCGGCGACACGCACAACGTCGTGATGGCCGGAGCCCATCTCGACAGTGTCCCGGAGGGACCCGGCATCAACGACAACGGCTCCGGAGTGGCAGCTGTCCTCGAGGCCGCGGTGCAGTTGGGCGGTTCCCCCGACGTGCGCAACGCGGTACGGTTCGGCTTCTGGGGTGCTGAGGAGGTCGGGCTGTTCGGGTCGAACAACTATCTGCAGTCGCTGGATGTCGAGGCGCTCAAAGACATTTCGATGTACCTGAACTATGACATGGTCGCATCGCCGAATCCGGGCTACTTCACCTACGACGGAAACCTATCCCTGCCGCCCGACGCGGACGGCGCCCCGAGCCGGATACCCGAAGGCTCGGCGGGCATCGAACGCACCCTGGTGGCATACCTCGACGCGGCCGGAAAACCGGCAGAGGACACGACTTTCGACGGCCGCTCCGACTATGACGGATTCGCCCTGGCCGGCATCCCGTCAGGCGGCACCTTCTCGGGCGCCGAGAAGGACATGACACCCGAGCAGGCCGAGAGTTGGGGCGGCGAGGCCGGCCAGCCGTTCGACCCCAACTACCACAAGGCTTCCGACACCCTGGACCACATCGATCGCACCGCGCTGGGCATCCACGGCGCGGGGGTGTCGTACGCGATCGGTATCTACGCGCAAGATCAAGGTGGCCCCAACGGCTTGCCCACCCGCGATCTGCGGACCCGCCACGCGCTCGCCTCATGAGACGGTGGGCGGCCAGTATCGGAGTCGTTGTCGGGGTCGTCGCGGCACTGACGTCGTGCTCATCGCAGGAGCCGCCGCCGACGCCGCAGGACCTGGCGGCCAAGGTCGGCGTCGACGGAATGTTCACCCACCTGCGCAAGCTGCAGGAGATCGCCGACGGCAACGACGGTAACCGCGCCGAGGGCACCGCCGGCTACGACGCCACCGTCGACTATGTCGCGAATTTCCTGCGCGACAGGGGATTCGACGTCACGACTCCGGAGTTCGAGCTGCTCGACCGTATCCAGGGCGGCAACCCCGCGATGCGGGTGGGCGGGCGCGAGTTCCCCGTCGACCAGGCGTCTCTACTGATCACCACTCCGCCCGGCGGTCTGAACGCCGTCACGCTGCGGCCGCGCAAAGCCGCCGGCTGCCGTGCGTCCGACTACGACGGCACATCGGTGCGGGGCGCGATCGCCGTCGTCGACGACACCGGCTGCTCGGTCGTCGACAAACAGAACGCGGCGGTCTCCGAGGGCGCCGTCGGCCTTCTCGTGGTCAGCACCCCGGGACCGGGCGGCAGCCCCGCCGGTCTGTTCACGCCGGGCTACTACCAGGACCTCACCGTTCCGGTCGGGGTGATCGACCGGAACGCCGACACCGCCCTGCGGCGGACCACGGCGCCGGTGCGGCTGATCCTCGACGGCGAGCCGGTCATGAAGAGAACCCGAAATGTAGTGGCGCAGACCAGGTCCGGAGACCCTCACAACGTCGTCCTGGCCGGCGCACATCTCGACAGCTCCGCTGCCAGCCCGGGCGTGAACGACGACGCGACGGGAATCGCTGCGCTGCTGGAGACCGCGGCGGCGTTGGGTTCGCAGCCGCCGGCGGCCAACGCGGTGCGCTTCGCGTTCTGGGCGTCGGAGGAGAACGGGTCGGCCGGGCCGACGAAATACCTGCAGGGACTCTCGCCGGACGAACTGCGCGACATCGCGCTGTATTTGAACTTCGACATGCTCGGCTCGCCCAATGCCGGCTACTTCACCTACGACGGTGACCAGTCGGCCCAGCCCAACCCGGAGATCCCCACCCGCTCGGTGCCTGCCGGTTCGGCCGGTCTCGAACGCACGCTGGCCGCCTACCTCAACACCGCGGGCGTGCGGCCCGCCGACATGCCGCTGAGCCAGTTCACCGACTACTACCCGTTTCTCGCCGCGGGGGTGCCGATCGGCGGTCTGACGGCCGGCGCCTCGCAACGCAAAAGTGAAGTGCAGGCGCGTCTTTGGGGTGGCCGAGCGGGAGTCCCGTTCGACCCGAACTATCGGACCAAACGGGACACCGTCGACAGCATCAACCGGGACGCGCTCTCGGTGCTCGGGCCGGCGGTCGCCTACGCCGTCGGCACCTACGCGCGGTCGCTCGACGGGGTCAACGGCGTTCCGCCACGGGATCAGCGGCGCAGCCGGTAGGCGACGGCGCCCACGAGCACGACGACCCCGCCGACAAGCACAGACGAGAGCGGCAACAGGACGGCCAGCAGCAGGCAGCCCGCCAGCCCGATCGTCGGAATCGTTCGGCGGCCCAGGGTCCAGGCCGATGCGTTGGCGATCGCGTAGTAGAGGAGCACCGCGAACGACGAGAACCCGATCGCGTCGCGTACGTCGACGGCCACGGCCAGCGCGGCGACGGCCACCCCGACCACCACCTCGGCGCGGTGCGGGCTGCCGAACCGCGGGTGCACGGCCGACAATGCGTGCGGCAGGCGGCGGTCACGCGCCATCGCCAGCGTGGTGCGTGACACCCCGAGGATCAGCGTCAGCAGCGCGCCGAGCGCTGCCACAGCGGCGCCGGCGCGCACCACGGCGTCGAGGCCGGGGAAGCCGGCCTGGGTCACCGCATCGGCCAGTGGCGCCGTCGCGGAAGCAAGTGCGTCGCTGCCCAATTCGCCCAGCACCGCGATTGCGACGAGGGTGTAGACGGCGAGCGTGATGGCCAGCGCCAGCGGTATCGCGCGAGGGATGGTCCGGGCGGGATCGCGGACCTCCTCACCGAGGGTCGCGATCCGCGCGTAGCCCGCGAACGCGAAGAACAGCAAGCCGGCGGACTGCAACACGCCTGTGAGCGAGGCATCGGCGTGGAGTGACAATTGGGCGGTATCAACTTCGCCGAAGCCGAGGACCGTCACCACCACGGCGCTGAGCACCGCGAGCACCAGGGCGACGACGACGCGGGTCAGCACTGCCGACTTCTGAATCCCGGCGTAGTTCACGGCGGTCAACGCGACGACCGCGCCGACCGCGACCCCGCGCGCCGAGGCGGGCCACACGTAGTAGCCGACCGTGAGTGCCATCGCCGCGCACGACGCGGTCTTGCCGACGATGAAGCTCCAGCCCGCGGTGAAGCCCCAGAATTCGCCGAGGCGTTCGCGTCCGTAGACGTAGGTGCCGCCCGACTGCGGATAGCGCGCCGCCAGCCGCGCCGACGATGTCGCGTTGCAGTAGGCCACCACGGCGGCGATCGCGAGACCGATGAGCAGCGCCGACCCCGCCGCGGCCGCGGCGGGTCCGAGGGCGACGAAGATGCCTGCACCGATCATCGAGCCCAGCCCGATGGTCACCGCGTCGAAGGTGCCGAGGCGCCGGTGCAGCGCTGGGCCGTCCGGCGTGCTCACCGCCGGAATGCTAGTTCAGGCCTTAATGAGGTGCGGCGTTGTGGTGCGGCTGCAACGACTCGCGCGCGGAGGTCGTCGCGGCCGCGACCAGGGTGGTGAGAAGTACCGCGCCGGCGAGCACCACCATCGAGATCGTCCACATCCGGCGGCCGAGCAGCGCGTTCTCGCACTGCTCGACGTAGTTGTCCTCACCGACGGTCGCGGCCGCCTGGGTGAGATTGGTGACGTAACCCGTCCCGCACTTGATCTGCCAGCCGTACTGGTCGTAGCTGTCCAGAAACACCGGGAAGTTCATCGCCAGCAAGCCGATGATCAGCACGACGCCGGCGACGATGCCGGTATAGGCGAGTCGATGATGTCGCTGAGACAACCTGTTCCCCCGTTCATGTCATACAGACGTCTGCGAACAGCAGCACCGGCCAGGATACGATCGCCCCGAGATACGAGACGACCAGGTCGGCTCCCGCCATCTGCCGCAGATGTTCGGTGTGCATGGTGGACCAGAAAACGCCGACGAGCAGATACGGCGTGCCGATGACCAGCGCCACCGTGATCAGCTCGCCGATGGAGACCTGAAAGCCCAGAATCTTGCGCAGCGCCCCGAACACGCCCTTATGTTAATGGCCATTCTGCTTGATCGGGCAAGTTCGCTCATTATTGGCAACCGAAGTGGGCCGATATGTAGGCGCTTGGTCCGTTATCGTGTTGCCATGTCGCGCACTCGGCCGGCGAGCGGTGACGCGGTCCGGCGCCGGCCGAAGGACCGCAAGGCGCAGATCGCCCGCGCATCCGCCGAGGCGTTCAGCGCGCTGGGCTTCTACGGCGTGAGCATGGAAGCGATCGCATCCCGGGTAGGGATCTCGGCGGCCGCGCTGTATCGGCACTACGCGAGCAAGTACGACCTGTTCCGCGATGCCGTGCTGAGCCTGGGACAACAGCTGGTAGACGCCACGGCGTTCGCCGACGGGTCCGCGACCGAGGATCCGCAAGTGCAACTGCGCCGGTTGGTCGCCGCGCTCACCGACACCGCGATGGCGAATCGGGAATCGGGTGGCCTCTATCGCTGGGAAGGCCGTTATCTACGCGGCGACGACCAGGCGTCGCTCATCGCACAGATGCGCACCGTCCACCACCGCATCCAACACCCGCTCGGTGTCCTGCGGCCGGAGCTGACGTCACGGCAACGCTGGACGCTGTCCATCGCCGTGTTGTCGGTCATCGGCAGCATCGTCGACCATCGAGCGAAGCTGCCCGCCGTCCAGGTGCGGGCGCTGTTGGCCGACCTAGCGCAAGCGGTCGTGGCGATGGAACTGCCCGACATCGACCCTGTCACCGAGCAGCCGCCCGCGCCGCTTCCCACGGGTACCGAGCCGTCGAAATACGAAGCGCTGCTCAACGAGTCGATGCGGTTGTTCAACATCAAGGGGTACCGCGACACGAGCATGGAGGACATCGCCGCGGCGGTCGGCATGCCCGCGTCGGGCATCTACCGCTACTTCGCCGGCAAGAGCGACATTCTGGCGGCGGCGTTCCGCCGCGCGGCCGATCGGCTCTCGGAGGAGATGACGGCCATCACCGGTTCGATCGCGGACCCCGAAGACGCGCTGAGCGCGGTCATCGACGCCTACGTGGCCAGGTCGTTCGCGCAGCCCGAACTCGACTACGTTTACTACACCGAGCGGCTCAACATGTCGCCGACCGACCAGAAGATCCTGCGCAACATGCAGCGCGCCACCGTCGAGTCCTGGATGGAGTTGGTGGTTGCGGTGCGGCCGGAGTGGACGCCGGGTCAGGCCCGGTTCGCCGTGCACGCGGCCATGTCCCTGGTGATCGACATGGGCCGGTTGATGCGATACGCGAACACGCCGCAGAACCGGGCGGTCCTGCAGCGGCTGCTGGACGTGACGCTGGTCGGCCGCTACCGGTTACGCGCCACGTTGCCCGCCAAGTAGGCCAGGTAACCGACAGCCCCGACGAGCGCCAGTTTGCGGGTCTTGCGGATGGCCAGCCCGAGTCCGAGTGCGGTCTCGATGGCGCCGTTGAGGTAGATGTACTCGCGGGTGTTGTCGGGAAACGCCTGTACGGTCACCGACTCGAACAGCTCTGGCTTGGCGAAGTGCGCGAGACCCGTGGCGGCGACGCCCAGACCTGCCAACGTGGCCGCGCGCGAACCGCTGCGCGACTCCTGAAGTGACACAGCTGCTCTTCCTATCTGCTCACGCGATTCGGTAGTCGCTCAGCGGGAACGTGGCGGCCTCCTGGAACGCGGTACGGGTCCGCATCGGGCGCAGCAGCGTCGCCTCGCCGCTCGGGTTGAAATAGTAGGACCGGGATGCCACGCAGTTCCCTCTCGTGAACACCGAGTCGCCGTTGAGTTCGGTCATCCGCGCCAGGTCGCGGGCATTGGCATCCTCGGTGATTTCGAATGTCGTTGCTCCGCGGCGCTTCATCTCACCAAACAGCCGTTCCATGTGCCGCATCTGATATTCCACCGAGTTGAAGAAGTTGAACCCGATGAAGGCGAACGGGCTGGCCAGGCTGAGGTAGTTCGGGAAGTACGGCATCGACATCCCTTGATAGGCCTGGAATCGGGTTTCCCGCCACCACTTTCCGAGGTCTCGGCCCTCACGCCCGATGATCTCGATCGCGGGGAAGTTTGCTTCCCACAGGTCGTATCCGGTGGCGAGGACGAGAGTGTCGATGATCGTCTTGGTGCCGTCGACGTTGACGATGCCGTCGGCTTCGATGTGGTCGATACCGTCGGCCTGCAGGTTCACGTTCGGCTTGGTGAAGGTCCGGTAGTAGCTGTTGGAGAATGTCGGCCGCTTGCAGCCGAAGTCATAGCCGGGCGTGAGCTTGGCGCGAAGCTTCTTGTCGCGGATCGAGGCGAACCGGAACATCTTGTCGACGTCTCCCGCGCCGACGAGGAGACGGCGGAAGAGAAGCCGGCGATGGTGCAGCGACGTGTAAGCGAAGAACTCGTAGATGGCGTCGGTGACGGCGCGGACAAGCCGCTGGGTCAGCGGGATCCTGGCGAACAGTCGCTTGGCACGGTCGGACAAGCCGAAGTCGATTCGGGGGTACACGTAGGTCGCGGTGCGTTGATAAACCGTCAGGACGCCGGCTGTCTTGGCCAGCTCGGGGATCAGCTGAACGGCGGTGGAGCCGGTGCCGATGATCGCGACGCGGCGCCCGGCAGGGTCGTAGTCGTCGTCCCAGGCGGCAGTGTGGATGACTTTGCCCTCGAAGTCGGCGATGCCGGGGATGTCCGGCAGGCGTGGTTGCGACAGGAAGCCGGTCGCGGTGATGAGAAAGCGGGCGACGAGCGTTTCGCCGCCCCTCAGTGCAATGCTCCAGACCCGGGCGTCCTCATCCCAACGGGCGCCCTCGACGGTGGTCTCGAAGCGCATGTGGCGGCGGACGTCGTACTTGTCGGCGACCTCGTTGGCGTACTGCCTGATCTCCGCGCCGGTCGAGTAGATCCGCGACCACTTCGGGTTGGGTTCGAAGTTGTACGAGTAACTTGTGGTGGGAACGTCCACGGCGAGACCGGGATAGTGGTTGACGTACCAGGTGCCGCCGAGATCGGACTCGCGGTCGACGATCACGAAATTCTCGTAGCCCATCCGCTTGAGCTGGATAGCCGCGCCGATGCCACCGAAACCGGCGCCGATGATGACGGCGTCGAATTGTTCCGAAGTCATGTAAAAACGGTACCTCAGGTACCACACACTTACGGGTTCGGGCTTACCCCTTTATCGAACCGGTACGCGGCGGATCCAGCGTCGCAACGCAGGTGACGGCGCGATCACCCTCGGCCCACGTCTCGGCTGTGGGATAAAGCACATACAACTGGACCGAATCGTCGGTCATCGCCGCGGGTGAGTAGGCCGCCAGTTCGGGGGCGCACTTCTCGGCGTAGGCGTCGATCGCGGCTTGGCCCGGGAAATCGCCGTCGGGCATCTGCAGCACCGCGAACACCTCACCGGCGTGGCTCTCGTCGCACCCGACGGTCTGCACGGTGCGCACCCGCGTGTCGCCCGGGATCTCGGCGAGGCAGTCGCCCTGCCTCACTTCGGTCGCGGTCACGGTGTCCTCGCTGATCATGAAATAGAACAGCAGGCCTGCGACGATCACCAGCACCCACAGCGCCGACAGCACCAGCCCCGCGATCGCCAGACCCCGGCCGCCCTGGCCCTCCTTGGCCTTCTTCAAGCCGACGATGCCGCAGACCACGCTGATCACCACGCCGCCGAGCAGCCCGAAGATCAGCGCGACGATGGCCCACCAGTTCGTCGGCCGCTGCTGGGGCGGTGGGTAGTAGCCCGGTCCCTGGTCCGAATACGGAGGCGGTGGCGGCGGCGGGTACGGAGCCGCCGGTGGCGGCGGGTACGGGGATTCGGGCGGCGGGTACGGGTTGGGCTGCTCGCCGTAGGGCGACGGCGGCGGTCCGTACGGCGGGGGCGGGCCCGGCGGCGTGGTCACGCGAGCAACCGTATCGCGGCGTCGACCGCGAGCGCGGGCACATCGAGGGTCTTGGAGCCCAGGTCGTGCCGGGCGCCGGTGATCTCCACGACCTCGGTGCGTGCGTCGATCAACGCGGCGGCCGGCCGCAGCTCGTCGATCGAACCGAACGGGTCGGCGGTGCCGTGGGTGAACACCGTCGGTGTCGCGATGCGCGGGAGGTGTTCGGTGCGGGCACGTTCCGGCTTGCCGGGCGGATGCAGCGGATAGGAGAACAGCGTCAGCACGTCGATGTCGGCGAGCGCTTCGGCGATCGCCATCGACGTCATCCTGCCGCCGTACGAGTGCCCGCCGGCGATGACCGGACCGTCGGCCAGTTCACGAGCGACACCGATGGCCTCGACCACCCCGGCCTGGTCGGCCTTGGCGGATCCGGACGGCGGCCCCTTCGGTCGGCGCCGTCGGTACGGCAGGTTGTACCGCACTGCAAGCCACCCGCGGCGGGCCCACTCATCGCAGATCTTCTTGAGTAGCGGCGCCTCTCGGCTGCCGCCTGCACCATGGGTGAGGACGACGACGCCCGCGGGAGCACCATCGGGTGTGTGGGCGATGCCCGCGATCTGCTCGAGGTTCACTCGGTCAGCCTGAAGAGTGCGGACACCGGGCCGTGGCCGTGGCCCAACGGGTAAGCGGCGCGCAGACATTCGGTGACCCAGCGCTTGCCGAACGCTACGGCATCGGGCATCGGATATCCGTGGGCCAGTGCGCTGGCGACGGCGGCGGCCAACGTGTCGCCGGCGCCGTGGTCATGTCCGGTGTCGATACGTGTGGCCTCGAACTCGTGGAAGTCGGCGCCGTCGAACAGCAGGTCCGGGCTCCGCGTCGACGTGCGCAGGTGCCCGCCCTTGACCAGCGCCCACTGCGGTCCGAGGGCGTGCAGCGCGCGGGCGGCCTCACGCTGCGTGGCGTCGTCGACGACATCGATCCCGACCAGCAGGCGCACCTCGTCGAGGTTCGGGGTGACCAGCGTCGCGAGCGGAAACAGTTGTGTCCTCAGGGAATCCAGGGCACTGGGATGCAACAGCGGATCGCCGTGCATCGAGGCGCACACCGGGTCCACCACCAGGGGTACCGCGCCCGCGAGGCCCTGCCGGCGCCACACGTCGGCGATGGTGTCGATGATGTCCGAAGACGCCAGCATCCCCGTCTTGGCGGCTTGCACACCGATGTCGGACGCCACCGCCTCGATCTGTCCGGCGATGACGTCGAGCGGGACCTCGTGAAAACCCTTGACGCCCATCGAGTTCTGCACCGTCACCGCGGTGACCGCGACGAGACTGTGCACGCCCAACAGGGCGAACGTGCGCATGTCGGCCTGGATGCCCGCGCCGCCGCCCGAATCGGATCCGGCGATCGTCATCACTCGCACCGGTGTGGTACCCGGTTCGGGCAGCGGCAGGTAGGTCATGCCAGCGGGAGGTACACGCGGTTGCCGTGTTCGGCGAACTCGCGCGACTTCTCGGCCATGCCCTTCGAAAGTGCGGCCTCGATGTCTTCTTCGGTCTCGAGTCCGTGCTTGGCGGCGTAATCGCGGACGTCCTGCGTGATCCGCATGGAGCAGAACTTCGGCCCGCACATCGAGCAGAAGTGGGCGGTCTTCGCCGGCTCGGCCGGCAGCGTCTCGTCGTGGAACGCGCGCGCGGTGTCGGGATCCAGCGACAGTGCGAACTGGTCGTTCCACCGGAACTCGAAGCGTGCGCGCGACAGGGCGTCGTCACGTTCCTGCGCGCGTGGGTGGCCCTTGGCGAGATCGGCGGCATGCGCGGCGATCTTGTAGGCGATCACGCCGTCCTTGACGTCCTTGCGGTCGGGCAGACCGAGGTGTTCCTTCGGCGTGACGTAACACAGCATCGCGGTGCCCGCCTGGGCGATGATCGCCGCGCCGATGGCGCTGGTGATGTGGTCGTAGGCGGGAGCGATGTCGGTGGCCAACGGCCCCAGCGTGTAGAACGGCGCCTCCTCGCACCACTCCTCTTCCAGGCGCACGTTCTCGACGATCTTGTGCATCGGCACGTGACCGGGTCCCTCGATCATCACCTGCACGCCATGCGATTTCGCGACCTTGGTGAGTTCGCCGAGGGTACGCAGCTCGGCGAACTGGGCCGCGTCGTTGGCGTCGGCGATCGAGCCGGGCCGCAGGCCGTCGCCGAGCGAGAACGTCACGTCGTAACGCTGCAGTATCTCGCACAGCTCATCGAAATGGGTGTAGAGGAACGATTCCCGGTGATGCGCCAGGCACCAGGCAGCCATGATGGAACCGCCGCGACTGACGATGCCGGTGACGCGCTTGGCCGTCAGGGGCACATAGCGCAGCAGCACACCGGCGTGCACGGTCATGTAGTCGACACCCTGTTCGCACTGCTCGATCACGGTGTCGCGGTACAGTTCCCAGGTCAATTCGGCGGGATCGCCGTTGACTTTTTCCAGCGCCTGGTAGATCGGCACGGTTCCGACCGGCACCGGAGAGTTGCGCAGGATCCACTCGCGCGTGGTGTGGATGTCGCGGCCGGTGGACAGGTCCATGATCGTGTCGGCACCCCATCGCGTCGCCCACACCATCTTGTCGACCTCTTCGGCGATTGAACTTGTCACTGCCGAATTACCGATATTGGCATTGACTTTCACCCCGAAGGCCTTGCCGATGATCATCGGCTCGCTCTCGGGATGGTGATGGTTGGCGGGGATCACGGCACGACCGCGAGCCACCTCGTCACGCACCAACTCGGCGGCCACGCCCTCGCGTTCGGCGATGAACGCCATTTCGGCGGTGATCTCGCCGGCACGGGCCCGCTGCAATTGCGTGCCGCGGTCGCGCGTCACGCCGGGTCTCGGCGGTAGGCCCGCATGCAGGTCGAGGCTCGCCGCGGGGTCGGTGTACGGGCCGGAGGTGTCGTACAGGTCCAGGTGCTCACCGTTGGACAGGTTCACCCGGCGGAACGGCACCTTCGCGCCCGGCACACCGTCGACGTCGCGATAGATCTTGGTGCTGCCCTCGATGGGGCCGGTGGTCACGGACGGATTGACGGTGACATGCGTCATCTTGAATTTCTCCCTACGCCGGCATTACCCGGTCAGGTTCGTACGGTCGACGGGCCCACCCGTCCTCTCAGCGCACTGGTGTGCGCTCCCGTGTGTGGACGCCAGCCACGTTAGCGCAGCCGGTCGGGAGTAGGAAGCGTCAGAACGGCGGTTCGTCCGGACCGGGCGGCGGTGGAGGTGGCGGTTCCCAGTCGGGTGGCAGGTCTTCGGGCTCGAACGGATCGTCGATCCAGCGGCACCACGGGCTGGTGCTCGGGGCCGTGCCTTTGAAGACGATTTTCAGGAAGCGTGATCGATTGCGCCATTGACGTCCCTCGATCTCACGTCGTCGCTCCCGGAGCCTGCGGCGCTGTTCGGCGTTGATCGGCCGCTGAGTTGCCAACTGGGCCCGCAGCCGCTTGATTCGGGTGGCCCTCTCCCGCTTGTGGTTTCGCTTGCGAGGCGTCGGCTCTGCGCACGCGGGTCGCATCTGCGGGAAGAGGTCGAACCCGGCAGGGGAGGTCCGATAGGTCCTGCCCGTCGGTGACGTCCAGACGATCGTCCCGTCGGACAGTTGTTCGTCACGCCACCCGTCGGGACCGCCGTGGAATGTCTTCATGCGGTGATGTTCTCGGCAGTAGTCGGCCAAGCCCCACGGAACGGTCAACCCGCCGGCGGCCGGGTCGGCGTGATTGAACGGTGTCGTGTGGTCGAGGTCGCAGATGGCGGCCTGTCGGTCGCATCCGGGGAACCGGCACGTCAGGTCGCGGAAGCGGACCCAGCGGTTGACCTCGGCCGAGGGTTGGTACCGCACCGACTGCTCGGGAGTGACGATGGGCGGCTCGAGCGGGCGCATCGTCGCTGTCTCGGCGATCTCGCGCACCAAATCGGCGTCGATGACGCCGAAGCCCTCCAGGTATCCGGGCTGGTCTGATTCGCCGACGACCGTTTCCTCCCTTGCGATGATGTTGAGCACCGTGGCGACTCGCGAGGACTGCGCCCCTTCCTCCGGGCGGGCGGGGCAATCCGACCGGCCGCAGTCGCATGGCAGACCGCGCCCCTCGGTGAGTGCGTCCAGCGCATCGGCGCGCCGCTGAGCGACGGTGCGGGAGTCGTTCGCGCACACCGACATAGCGAGCTGTGAGAGCCGTCGGTCGAAGGCCGCCCCGGCCCTCGCGCTGATGCGTCCGCGCAGCTGAGCCGTCCCGTCGATTTGAGGCGAAACGCTGATGTAACGGTCGCGCTCAGACGATGCGCGCCGTTCCTTGGCGGCCTCTGGGTCGATCTCGCACACCAACCTGTCCACCACGTCCTTAACGCGCCGGCGCGACCACGTCTGCCACCGCGCGAGCCGTTCCGCCATTGCCTCGTCGATCCGGCCGATCAGTGAGTCGCAGACCAACTCGGTACGCGTGATGATCAGCTGTGTGGTTGTCCAGTCGACGGCGCCCTGTTCGAGCAGCCTCGCGAGTTTCGGTAGGCGGGTGACGAGAGACTCCGCGTGCGACACCAGTCGACTCGCGACCGACGGAGCCATGTTCATCGCGGCTGCTATCTCAGCCGACGTCCGAGCGAATCCGGTCACCATCGACCAGCCGGGATCAGGGTCGATGCCTTCGGCCTCGGCCGTGCGGGAAGCCAGCAGGGCGGCGATGGCGGCCATCCGGTGCGCCATCAGCGTCGACTCCTGGCGCAGGCTCGCCTCTATCGCGGCGATTGCTGCGTCCGGACCGATTGTATCGAACATGTGTTCGATTATGTCAGGCCGGTCTGACAAATTTCTGTGATGTCTCAGGACATCGGTGACAGTTCTGTGTCAGGACATCGGTGACGGTTTGCTTTTTTCGGGGCGTGGGCCGCGGCGTCGGCCGTTGCCGACGTATTCGACGTCGGGCGCCGGTGGGGCATGCTCGGCGAGCGCGTTGACTCATCTGAAATGTGCGCGAATGGGTATTCGTTGCGTCATTGAAATTGCGCGCATACGCCCAGTGGGTGGGGTCGACGTTGACCGAGCGCAGAGCAATCACCAAGGCCACCGCGGCGCGCTACCAGCGGGCGAGTTAGTGCGGTGAACCGGTCTGACAAATCTCCGTCAGGAGAACTCGATCAGCACCGGGGCGTGATCACTGGGCGCGCCGATGCGGTCCTTTCCGCTCTTGCGTTCGTCCCGGACGATCTCGGCATGCGTGACGCGCGCCGCGAGCGCGGGCGAGCCGAGGACGAAGTCGATGCGCATCCCGCGGTTCTTCGGGAACCGTAACTGGGTGTAGTCCCAGTACGTGTAGACCGCTGGGCCCGGCGCGAACGGCCGCACCACATCGGTGAACCCGGCCTCGACCACCGCGTCGAACGCCTCGCGTTCCGGCTCGGTGACATGGGTACTGCCGCGGTAGAAGTCGACGCTCCACACGTCCTCGTCGGTCGGCGCGATGTTCCAGTCCCCGACGAGCGCGATCTGCGCGGCGGGATCGTCTGACAACCACTTGTGTGCCGTATCACGCAGCGCCGCAAGCCATTGCAGCTTGTACAAGTAGTGCGGCGAGCCGACGTACCGGCCGTTGGGCACATACAGGCTCCACACCCGGACGCCGTTGCACGTGGCGCCGAGCGCTCGAGCTTCGGCCGCCGCTTCCACTTCGGGTTTGTCGCTCCAGGTCGGTTGCCCCTCGAAACCGACCTGCACGTCGTCGATTCCCACCCGGGACGCGATCGCCACCCCGTTCCACTGGTTGAAGCCGCAGTGCGTCACCTCGTAACCGGCGGCGAGAAACGGCATCGTCGGAAACTGCTCGTCGCTGCACTTGGTCTCTTGCATCGCCAGCACGTCGACGTCGGCCCGCTCGAGCCAGTCGGTGACCCGCTCGACCCGGGCCCGGATCGAGTTGACGTTCCAGGTGGCGATCCGCATGGCCTACAGGCTACGAGCGTCGATATAGCGGCTTCGGTGCTGCACCGCGAACCCGATCGACTCGTAAAGTCGAATGGCCGCCGCATTGTCGGCCAGCACCTGCACGTAGCCGCGAGCCGCGCCATGCTCGGCGCCCCAGCCCAGCAGCGCCGAACACAGTTGCCGCGCCATGCCCCGTCCGCGCGCTGTCTCGGCCACCCGCACCGCCGACAATCCCACCCAGCGCCGGCCGTCGGGTGCAGTTGTCACCGCGGCCCGGCCGACCGCCGCACCGGGGATCGTCGCGAACGTGACCTCGCCGTCCACGACCGCAGTCAACACGTCGACCGGCACGTCGCGTGAATACAGCGCTAGCCACTCGGGATTCGGTATGGCACCGAGAAGCACTGTCGGAGAGCAGTTTTCGGCGCTGATGTCGCGCGCCATGACAACGGTCTCGAGGTGCGGCGGGGCATCGGCGAGCCGGTATAGCCGGTCCGGAACCGACAACCACGGCGTCAGTCCGCGCTCGCCGTACCAGTCGGCGATTTCGGATAGTGCCGAGGCGTCCGCTTCGAAACCTAGCGGCACAGCGGAATTGGCGCGATGGGTGTGGCCGCCGGCGGCGCGCAGGAGCCACCCGCGGACCCATCGTCGTTCGATCCCCGGCCATGCCAGCGCCGCCGCGTGTTCGAGGTTGCGGATGTCGGCGGTGCGCACGGTCGCCGGCGGCAGTTCCTTGATGACGACCACGTCGTCGGCGTCGACGGACACGGTGTCGCCGTGTTTGGTGCGCACCCTCAGCGTCGGACCGGTCTCCAAAAGGTGGCCGACCACGTCGTTGAGCGGCGGTTCCGAACCCGCGGGCAGCCGGTAGCGGATCATCACCCGAACTCCGGCCGGAGGTAATTGCATCAGTGCCCGAACGGATCCGGATCCTTACCGGGCAGCCACGACAAGCCCGGCACACCCCAGCCGTGCGACTTCACCGTGCGTTTGGCGCTGCGCGCGTGCCTGCCGACCAACCGGTCCAGATACAGAAAGCCGTCGAGGTGGCCGGTCTCGTGCTGCAACATCCGGGCGAACAGGTCGGTTCCCTCGATGGTGATCGGCGTGCCGTCGGCGTCAAGGCCGGTCACCCGCGCCCAGGTGGCCCGCCCCGTCGGGAACGACTCGCCCGGCACCGAAAGGCAACCCTCGTCGTCGTCGTCCGGATCGGGCATGGTCTCGGGCACCTCGGAGGTTTCCAGCACCGGGTTGACGACCACGCCGCGGCGACGGGTGATGCGGCCCCGCACCTCCGCGCAGTCGTAGACGAACACCCGCTTGGCGACCCCGATCTGATTCGCGGCCAGACCGACCCCGTTCGCGGCGTCCATCGTGTCGTAGAGGTCGGCGATCAAGTCCGCGACATCGGCGGGCAGCGAACCGTCGTCCCCGACAGGCACCGGCTCGGTGGCGGTGTGCAGGACGGGATCTCCTACGATGCGGATCGGAACGACTGCCATGCTCGGAAAGCTTAATGAGCCGACTCGCGGGCATGTCGGACGGCTCATCAACCAAACCCGTGGTTGAATGAGCGCCGAACCACAGCGATGTCATTCAAGTTGTCGGAAGGGTCCAAAAGCCAGATGGACGGCGCGATCGCGCGGACTGAGCAATCCGGGGACAACTCCGAACTCTCCGACGGGCTGACCCGGCGCGAGCACGACATTCTCGCGTTCGAACGGCAGTGGTGGAAGTACGCGGGCTCCAAGGAAGACGCCATCAGGGAACTGTTCTCCATGTCGGCGACCCGCTACTACCAGGTGCTGAACGCGTTGGTCGACCGGCCTGAGGCGCTCGCGGCGGACCCGATGCTGGTCAAACGGTTGCGACGGCTGCGGGCCAGCCGGCAGAAGGCCCGGGCGGCGCGCCGTCTCGGCTTCGACGTCACCTGAGTTTCCCGGGCCCCGTGGCCCGCTCGATAAGGTGGGCGCAATGAACCAGCGAGACTCGTCCGGGTTGCCACTGCGCGCCATGGTGATGGTGCTGCTCTTTCTCGGCGTGGTGTTCCTGTTGGTGGCGTTTCAGGCGATGGGTTCCGACAGCGACGACGACGACGCTCAGGCGCCGCTGGCCACAACGACGACGACCAGCACGCCGACGAGCACACCGGCGGCCCCGGAAAAGGCCGAAGTCCGCGTCTTCAACATCTCGACGGTGCAGGGCGCGGCCGAGGAGGCGGCCAACCGGTTGCGCGAGGCCGGCTGGAACGTCACCGAGACCGGCAACCTGGAACTGCCGGAGGTGACCGCCACCACCGTGTACTTCAGTGACGCCCCCGGCGAGCGCGAGGCCGCCGAAGAGGTGGGCCGACTGCTCGAGGCGCCCGTCGAACCGCGGGTGCCCGGGCTCGCCGAGCAACCGCCGGGTGTCGTCGTGGTGGTCACCGGTTAGGCTCTTGCGCATGTTCAAGACCGTCGCCGCTGCTGCCTTGTTCTCCGTCCCCGCTCTCGCGTTGAGCGCCTGCGCCGCACCCGAACAACCCAGCAGCGCGCCCGGCACGACACCGTCCGTCTGGACCGGTTCTCCAGCGCCCGCGGCGCCGCCGGGTGAGGGAAGCGGCGGTCACGGCGAAGGCCAGGGCGAAGGTCAGCCCGGCGGCGAGAAACTCACGGCCGAACTGAAAATGGCTGACGGCACCCCGGTCGCCAAGGCCGACATCCAGTTCAGCGGCGGCTATGCCACGGTCACCGTGGAGACGACGACACCCGGTGAGCTCACGCCCGGCTTCCACGGCATGCACATTCACCAGGTCGGCAAGTGCGAGGCCAACTCGGTCGCGCCCACCGGCGGCGCACCCGGGAACTTCAACTCCGCGGGCGGACACTTCCAGGTGCCCGGGCACAGCGGGCACCCGGCCAGTGGTGACCTGTCGTCACTGCAGGTCCGCGAGGACGGTTCGGCGAAGTTGGTGACGACGACCGACGCGTTCACCGCCGAGGAACTCACCGGGGGCGCGGGAACGGCGATCATCATCCACGAGAAGGCGGACAATTTCGCCAACATCCCGCCGGAGCGCTACCAGCAGGTCAACGGTGATCCGCCACCGGACGCGGCCACTCTGGCGACCGGTGACGCCGGCTCGCGGGTGGCATGCGGTGTTATCGGTACCGGCTAACAGCCGCATCGACTTCGCCGGCTCGCCTCGGCCGACCGTCGGGGTGGAGTGGGAGTTCGCCCTCGTCGACGCCACGACGCGTGATTTGAGCAACGGGGCGGCCGCGGTCATCGAAGAACTCGGCGACAACCCGCGCGTGCACAAAGAGCTGCTGCGCAACACGGTCGAGTTCGTCACGGGGATCTGCGATTCGGTGCCCGAGGCGATGGACGACCTGCGCTCGACGCTGGGGACCGCCCGCCAGATCGTCCGCAACCGCGGCATGGACCTGTTCTGCGCCGGCACGCATCCGTTCGCGAAATGGTCGCCGGGCAGCCTCACCGACGCCCCGCGCTACGCCGAACTGATCAAACGGACCCAGTGGTGGGGCAGGCAGATGCTGATCTGGGGCGTGCATGTGCACGTGGGAGTTCGGTCGGCGCACAAGGTAATGGCGATCAACACCTCGCTGCTCAACCACTACCCGCACCTGCTGGCGTTGTCGGCGTCGTCGCCGTTCTGGGACGGTGAGGACACCGGTTACGCCTCCAACCGGGCGATGATGTTCCAGCAGTTGCCGACGGCCGGGCTGCCGTTCCACTTCCAGACATGGGCGGAGTGGGAACGCTTCGTATACGACCAGAAGAAGACCGGCATCATCGACCACATGAACGAAATCCGTTGGGATATCCGGCCTTCCCCGCACATCGGCACGGTGGAGGTGCGAGTCTTCGACGGTGTGTCCAATCTGCGCGAGCTGAGTGCGCTGGTGGCGCTGACGCATTGTCTGGTCGTCGACCTCGACCGGCGCCTGGACGCGGGTGAGTCGCTGCCCACCATGCCGCCGTGGCATGTGCAGGAAAACAAGTGGCGCGCGGCGCGATACGGGTTGGACGCGATCATCATCCAGGATGCCGACAGCAACGAGCGGCTGGTGACCGAGGATCTGGACGAGTTGCTGAACCGGCTCGAACCGGTGGCCGCGTCGCTGCACTGTGCCGACGAACTGAGGCGCGTCGCCGACATCTACACCTCCGGCGCGTCGTATCAACGGCAACGCCGCGTCGCCGAGGAGCACGACGGTGACTTGCGTGCGGTGGTCGACGCCCTGGTCGCCGAACTGGACATCTGACGTGCCGGCAATCCCGATGTTCCCGCTGCAGGTGGCCATGCTGCCCGGCGAGGAACTCCCGCTGCGCATCTTCGAACCCCGTTACAGTGCGCTGGTTTCGGACTGTCTGGCGGAGTCGGACCCGGCGTTCGGCGTGGTGCTGATTGCGGCGGGCCGGGAGGTCGGCGGCGGGGACACCCGCAGCGACATCGGTGCACTCGCGCACATCGCGGAGGTCGCAGACTTCGGCGATGGCCGATATCGGTTGAAATGCATGATGGGCGAACGTATCCGGGTGATCGAGTGGCAACCCGACGATCCGTACCCGCGCGCCGCGGTCGAGCCGTGGCCGGACGCACCGGGCGACCCCGTCGAGGTGGATGCGATCCGTGATGTCGAGGACCGCATCGTCGCATTGTTCGAACGCATCGCCGCCGCCCGCGGCGCCGAGGTCGACGCCCGCGACATCGTGAGAGGAGCCGATGCCTCCGATGACGCTGGTAAGTGGTTGTACGCGTTGGCGTCTCGGCTGCCGATGGGCCAGGCAGACCGCTATGCGGTGCTGGCGGCGCCTTCTGCTGCCGAGCGGCTCGCGTCGCTCAGCGACGCCGTGGAGACCGTGACCGCGATGGTCGAGTTCCAGCTCTCGTCGGGGGAGTAGGCGCTCGGCCGAAACTGAAGTTATGACATGCGATTTCGGCAGATTATCGCGCGTATGTTCAGATTCGGCGGCTACTCGGGGACGAACTGCGCGTTGCGCAGCCGCTCGAGCGCGCGTCCGTCCGTGAGTTCGTCGCGGTCTTCCGGATGCTTCCAGTAGTGGCGGACCATCCAGTACAGCGGCCCGAAGTCGGGCTCGTAGCGGTCGGCGTTTGGTACGACGATTGACTGGGCGTCGTTGAGCACGAGAACAATTGGGTTTCGGGTCCGCTTGTCGGCCATATCGGTGATATCTACGATGTCAGCCCATCGCGCATTGCGGGTTCGCAAGATGTCAGCGTTTTCGACTCCGTCGGGTCCGATGCGTAAGTAGGCCGCCCCGGGGCGCCTGAGTATCGCCGCCAGTCCAGTCAGTGAGAGCACCAGCAGGCTGATCATCAAGTATCGGGTGACGGTATCCGGCCCTGGCGTGGTGAAAGGTAGCTCTGCAACTCCTCGTGAAACAAACGCGACGTAGCAAGCCGATCCGACCGCACCGCCGACAGAGGCGACCCCGTAGCACCAGACGATCAAGGGATTGATACGCACCGTCGTTCCGCGACCATCAGAGGAAGCAAACCGTGCGGGTGAGCTGAAAAAGGTCGTCGCGAGCGTGGCGGCGAATCCAGCGAAAAACACAGTCATTCCGCCAGCAGTCAGCGCAGCGAGGGCGGAGCCACGCTGCAGCGCGACCACCGTTTGAGCCAAGCCGTAAACAACGCCGCCCCCGACGATCAGAAGCCCGAGCTTCCCCAAGACGGACAGACCTTTGTCCCAGTTTGGCGGTGGGGGCAGTGCCTTCATGCTCCGCACAACACCTCGCCAACCTTGGTGCCGACGGACTTCATCCACGCGCCGGCAGCCACTGACCCGCCGACGGCAAGTGCCGGAGCGGCCACAGGACCGATGACGGGTATTGCGCCGCCGGCAATTGCCCCGCCCGCCGCACCACCGGCATTGCCGGCGAGCGCGAAGGTGCCTGCGAAGACCGAAACACATTTGTCGGCGGGAGTCGGCGCCGCGAGGAAGTCGTACATCGCTGACATCACACCCAGGGCTGGTCCGCCGTACTTGGCGCCGGCCCCGACCTTCTCCACTGCGTCCATCGAGAGCATCGGGATCTTGCCGCCGCGATCGATGTGCGTTTCCAAGCCAGTCAGGACATCTCCAATGCGGTCGGGGACGGTCTGCACGAGCAGGGGGCTATCGGGCGGGAGAACGCCAGGTCGGCCGTCAGGCAAGGTGAAAGCTCCATTGCGCACGCCTTCCGGCGTTTCGTCGATGACGTACTGTGTCCCGTCCGCCCAGTTCATGATGGTCTTCTTGTAACCCCGCGGCGTGCGTGTCGAGCTAGTCCACGAGATCAGATTGCCGTCGGCGTCGTAGTGGTCATCGGTTGTCATGTCGGGGACGCCGTTCTTGTAATCGGGCTTGTACTCGGTGATGACATGCCTGCTTCCGTCCTGCATGAGCAAAGTCTTTTCGAAATGGCCTTCGTCGTTGTACCGCGATGTTGTCTCGCGGACAGTCATGGCCATCTCCTCACCGCGCACGGTCGCTTGTTGCATGAGCCCAAGCGGGTCGCGAGGATCCGGGACGTCGTCTGCCGGTCGCTGCGCGCCGGGAGCCATCATGCCAGGCAGTCCGCCGGTGTCAGGAGGCGCGAAACCGAACGGCTTTGCCACGGCCACCACCTTGTCGGCTGTGGTCGTGTCGGCGTCGCCGACGGCCACCAACAACTCGTTGACGGCGGCCTGTTCGGTCGCGACTTGATTCATCAGCTGGGCGATCTGGTCGGCAGTTTGAGAGCCCGGATCGATCAACACCACCCATCCCTCCGACACGCTAAGTGGGCCGCGGTCGATATCGTCAGCTTTGTCCAGCAGCGCTTTTCGGGCAGCACCGATAGTGGTGGCGCCTTCTCTGAGGGCACCAGCGATCGCGGTGGTGTAGTCGCTGAACTCTGCGGCTGTCTGGTGCGCGCGGTCGAACATGCCCGAGGCCGCGTCGTGCGCCTCACCGGACCACGCCTTGGTCTCGGGCATGATCTTGAGGTTGTTGCTGATGCGGTCGACAGCCTGTTCCACGGATTCACCGCTCGTCATGACCGTCGAGCCCGTGAAAGTTAGCGAGTCAGGGTTCCAGCCCTCGAGGCGCGAACGAGATGGGAGCACCGGTTAGAAGATCCCCTTGAAATTTCCCGCAAGGTCGGAGTCGGTCACCTCGTAGGTGTTGCCCGCACCGCGGACCGCCGCGCCGATCCTGCTGACATTCGCGGCTATCGCGTCGGCCCGCTCTGTCACATGCCCACCGACCAGTCGTGCAGCCCACTGAGTAGTGGAACCGGGTAAGCCGTCAGCGGCATCGGACACCTTGTTGCCGACGTCAGCTTCACGGATCAGCGATGACGCCGTATCGACTTGACCGGCGAACGCCTTCAGGATCTCAGGATCAACCTCCATGGCCTAGAAGTTACCCGACACCGGCCCCCCTGACCTGACGTCAATTGGCCGACACCATCGGCTCAGCACGCGAGCATCAGCAGATCTTGTGGCCCTCGATGAAAACCGTTCGGGGCGTGGACTCGTCGGCTTCGCCGGCCGCGCATCGGCCGTAGCGGTCCATCAAATCCGCGGCAGCGATAGCGGTCACTTCCCAACCGTGGTCGGTCAGCCAGTCGGTCACCTCGGTGCGCTCTTCGACGAACCACAGATGCTCGACGTCGAACACGTTCTCGTCGTCCTCTACGCCGGCCTCCTGCCGGTACTGCTGCAGCTTCTCGCGTCGACTCGCGAGATACTCCGGGTCGAAGAAGCCCGCGCCGAACGACTCGACGCCGATCCGGCTGCCGAGCGCACTGAGTTCGTGAATGCGTTCGAACAGCAGATCCTGACCGCTGGCAGGTAGGTATGGCAGCAGTCCTTCGGCAGCCCACGCGGTCGGCTCGCTGGCGTCAAACCCCGCGTCGCGCAACGCTCTCGGCCAATCGTCACGAAGGTCGATCGGCACCGGGGCATACGTGGCGGCGAGTGTCGCCTCGTGCTTGCGCAGCGTCTCGGCCTTGAACGCCAACACCATCGGCTGGTCGATCTCGTAGACCACGGTGTCGTCGATCCACGGCAGCCGCCAGGCCCGCGCGTCGAGTCCGGCGGCGAGGATCACCGCCTGGTCGATCCCGTTGGCGCCCGCGGCGACGAAGAACTCGTCGAACCACTTGGTGCGCGAGGCCGCATACCCTCCGATGGCCTTGATCCGCTCGACCATGTAAGTCGGCGGCAGTTGCCAACCTCGCTCCACCGCAGCGTCGACGAACATCTTCGCGTAGGGGTCGGTGAACAGCGGGCAATCGCTGTCCTGCTCGAGCGCGCGGGACCAAGCCACACCCAGCGCAGTCGCGCCGACACTTTCGGTGATGTCCCAGCTGTCGTCCTCAGTCCTGGCCATTGCCACCGCTTTCCATGTGATCGGCGAACTCGTCGATCTCGTCCGTGGTCAAAAGATCGTCTCGGACGTTCTGTTCCCGGTACGCGAGCTGACCAACCCGGTTCGCCACCACCGGCGCGGTGATCACCGTGAACAATCCGGTCAGCACGAGCATGCCGACGTCGGCCTGGCCGCGCAGCCGGATCGCGGCGCCGGCGAGCACCAACAGGAGGCCGAGCACCTGCGGTTTGGAAGCCGCGTGCATCCGGGTCAACGTGTCGGGGAAGCGCACCACGCCGATCGCCGCGGTCAGCGCGAGTGTCGAGCCGCCCAGCACAAGCACGCTCGTGACGATGTCGAGGACGTTCATCGCCGCCTCCTCCGAGCTGCCGGTGGAGTCTCGACGTCGGGCACACGGAAACGCGCGACGCTCACCGTGCCGACGAAGCTGATCAACGCCAACGCGGTCAAGCCGTACGTCACGGTGCTGTCCAGGCTGTAGGCGGCCCAGATACCGATCCCGCACATCGCCACCGCGATGAGGGTGTCGACCGCCACCAGACGGTCCAGTGTGCTCGGCCCGGCCAGAAGACGGAACATCGTGATCGCCGCCGCAGCGGTGATCATCACGGCGGCGATGACCCAGACGGTGTTCATGCGTCGTCCTCCTCGGCAGCCGCGGGCCGCCAGTCTTCCTGACGTTCGAACGTCGCGACCAGCAGCCGCTCCACCACGGCCACCTGGTGGTAGAACGCGCTCAGCGCGCGGTCCGAGCCGACGTCGATGACGTGCATGTAGAGCAGCCGCCGAGTTTGGTCGATCTCGAGCACGATCGAGCCGGGAATCAGGTTGAAGATGTTGACCGCCAGCGCCAGCACCAGATCCGATTTCACCGAAAGCTGCGCGCGTAGCACAGCCGACAGCGGGGGACGGGGCTTCACCGCGAGCAACGCGACCTGCATCGAGGACAGCACCAACCGGTAGGCGACGGTCAGCAGCAGCCGGATCAGGGACAGCAGGTGCACTTTGCCTTCGACGGGCACGGCCGGCAGCGGCAACAGCAGCGTGATCAACAACGCGACAGCGAGGCCCGAAAGCAGGTTGGCCGCAGAGAGGTTGCCCCACAGGAGGACCCAGACGAGCACCAGCCAGCAGATCACCCAGAGGCGCAACGCGATACTTCGCACGGGCGCGCTCATCGCGGACCCACCACGGCGGTGATGTACTGGCCGCGGTCCAACACCTCGCCGGCGGCCCGCTCGCTGTAGCCGAAGATGGGCCCGGCGAGCACGGTCAGCGCCAGCCCGACGGCGATCAGCGCGCCGGTGGGCGCGACCATCCCGGCCGGCATGCGACCGACGTGGTCGCGGTCGACGAACTCGATGTCCTCGGGTTCATCGAGCAACGCCGAGGGTGACGCTGCAGACAGATGACCCTCGGGCGCATCCTCGCGAGATCGCCAGAACGCCTTGGTCCACACCCGCGCCACCACGTAGAGCGTCAACAAACTGGTCACCACGCCGCCGCCGACCAGCGTCCAAGCCAGCACCGAGCCGTCCTGCGCGCCCGCCTCCAGCAGCGCGATCTTGCCGATGAAGCCGGAGAACGGCGGTATGCCACCGAGATTGAGCGCGGGCACGACGAACACGAACGCCAGCAGCGGGCTGGCGGCCGCCAAGCCGCCGAGGCGGTCCATCGTCGACGCACCGGCCTGGCGTTCGATCAGCCCGACCACCAGGAACAGCGTCGTCTGCACCAGAATGTGGTGTGCCACATAGTAGATCGCGCCCGACATGCCGAGCTGGTTGGACAGCGCGATGCCGAACACCATGTAACCGATGTGGCTCACCAGCGTGAACGACAGAAGTCGCTTGATGTCGCTCTGCGCGATCGCGCCGAGGATGCCGATGATCATGGTCAGCAGGGCGGCCACCAAGAGCACTGGGTCGAGGCCGCCGCTGGGGAACAGCAGCGAGTGCGCCCGGATGATCGCGTACACACCGACTTTGGTCAGCAGCCCGGCGAACACGGCGGTCACGGGTGCGGGCGCCGTCGGGTAGGAGTCGGGCAGCCACGCCGACAGCGGGAACACGGCGGCCTTGATGCCGAAGGCCACCAGCAGCACGGCGAACATCGCCGAGCGGGTGCCGGTCGACACGTCGTCGAGGCGCACCGCGAGCTCCGCCAGGTTCAGCGTCCCGGTGGCCGCGTAGACGAGTGCGATACCGAACAGGAATATCAGCGACGAGACCATCGACACCATCACGTACGAGATGCCGGCGCGGACACGGTCTTTGCTCGCCCCGATGGTCAGCAGCACGAAGCTCGCCGCCAGTAGCACCTCGAATCCGACGAAGAGGTTGAACAGGTCGCCGGCCAGGAACGCCATGTAGACGCCGGCCGACAGCACCAGATAGGTCGGCATGAAGATCGACACGGGCTGGCGTTCGTCGCCGTCGCGGATGCCCTGGCCGATCGCGTAGAACACCACGGCCAACAACACGATCGACGACACCACGAGCATCATCGCCGACAGACGGTCCACCACCAGCGTGATGCCCAGCGGTCCCATCCCGGGCACCGACTGGCCCCAGCCGCCGACGTAGAGCACGAGGGTGCCGTCCCGGTCGGCGAGGTAGAGCAGCGCGCCGCACACCGCGACGACGACCGACAGCGCGACAAGCGTGACGAGTCGCTGCAGTCGGGGCCGTCGACCGGCGATCAGCGTGGCCGCCGCGCCGAGCGTCGGGATCAGCACCGGCAGCGGTGTCAACGTACCCGCCAACGTCATGCGCGCCCGCCCGTCATTTGGAGCCCTCGAATCCGGGCAGCGCGTCCAATTCGTCGGGCGCATCGGTGTCGCGCGAACGATCGGGGCGGGGACGGTCCTCCTCGACGGCGGCGGTGTCCAGCGCGGCCAGCTCGGAGACCTTGGCATCCTCCGGGTCGACGCCCACTTCCTCCTCGGTGGTCAACCGGTAGCTGCGGTACGCCATCGCCAGTACGAACGCCGCGATGCCCATCGTGATCACGATGGCCGTCAGGATCATCGCCTGCGCCAACGGATCTGCGGTGGTGGTGTGGCCCTCACTGGTGCGGCCCCGCACCGGTGGATTACCGGACGGGCCGCCGACCACCAGGATCAACAGATTGATCGCATTGCCGATCAGCAGCAGTCCCAACAACATTCGGGTCAGGTTGCGCTCGAGCAGCAGGTAGACACCGGCGCTGGTGAGCCCGCCGAGCAGGACGAGTGGCACGAAAGCGGTGGTCATCGGGCCGCCACCGCCGTCTTCTGTTCCTGGCTCAACTCCACGTCGATCCGGGCGCCGAGGCTGCGCAACACGTCGAGCACCAGGCCCACGACGATCAGGTACACCCCGAGGTCGAAGAACAACGCGGTGACGAACTTGACGGTGCCGAGCACCGGTACCTCGATCTCGATGAGCGCCGACGACAACGCGGGCGCGCCCACGAGCAGCGATGCGAACGCGGTGCCCGCCGAGAGGCACAGGCCCACGCCGAGGATCTTGCCCGCATCCAACGGCAGCGTCTCGCCGAGCTCGTAACGTCCGCCCGCGAGATAGCGCAGCACCAGCGCCAGGCCCGCGGTCAACCCGCCGGCGAATCCGCCGCCGGGGGTGTTGTGCCCGGCGAAGAAGAAGTACGCCGACAACACCATGATCAGCGGGAAGACGAGCCGGGTGGCGACCTCCAGGATCAGCGACCGGTGCCGCGGGTCGCGCAGTTCGCTGCCCCGCAGCCAGGTGATCTCCCCGGCCGCCGGGCTGGTGTTCAGGATCGCAGGAAGCCGCCCGATGTCCGGCTGGCCGGCATCGGCCACCCGCGGTGGTGCCCCGAACCTCCTGTGCCGGAACACCATTGAGGCCACCCCGGTCGCCGCGACCAGGAGCACCATGATCTCGCCCATGGTGTCCCAGGCGCGAATGTCGACCAGCAGCACGTTGACGGCATTGGCGCCGTGGCCGCGGTAGTACGCCGCATCGGGGATCAACGACGCGATCGGGACGCCGGTGCGCGCGGCCATCGCGTACACGGTCAGCGTGGTCACGGTCGCACCGACCGCGAGCGCCAGCATGGCCCGCGGCCAGCGATTCCGTTTGATGTGGACGCGGTCCGCCTCGGCGGGCAACGTCCGAAGCACCAGCACGAACACCACGAGCGTCAGCGTCTCGACGAGGAACTGGGTCAGGGCGAGGTCGGGTGCGCCGTGCAACGCGAAGATCGCGCCGCAGCCGTAGCCGGTCACGCCGACCAGCAGCACCGCCGCCAACCGGTTTCGCATCACCAGCGCACCCAGTGCGGCGGCCAGGATGATCAGGCCGATCACCACCTGCAGCGGCGAACCCCACAGCGCGAAGTTCGGGCGGTCACGGGCGCCGAGCGCCAGCACCATCGTCGGCACCAACACGAGCGTCGACAGGATCGCCGTCTGGGTCGCGGGGATCGAACCGCGCTGGGTCACCGCGGTGAGCTCCACCGACCACAGGTCCAGCTTGCGCACGACGCCGTCGTAGATGTGATCGGCGTTGCCCAGCGGTTCGCGCACGGTGCGGATCTTGCGCAACCGCTCGCGCCCGACGAAGGCGGCGATGCCCGTCGCGACCACGAGCACCGACAACAGCAGCGGCAGGTTCACCCCGTGCCACAGCGCGAGGTGGTAGTCCTCGCCGCCGGGCACCGTGTCGGCGTAGTCCTCCAGCACGTCGCCGATGCCGACGGGCCAGATCCCGAACGCCAGTCCCGCCGCCGAGAGGATGGCCGGCGCGGCCATGAACGCGAGCTTCGTGCGGTGCATCTCGGCGACGCGCCTGCTCGGTTGTCGCTGTCCTTTGCGGCCGAACGCACCGAACAGGAAGCGCAAGCTGTAGATGGTGGTGAACACCGAGCCGAGCACGATGCCGGCCAGCACGAAAGGCGAAGCGGTACCGAGATACGGGCTGTACAGCACGGTCTCGAAGTCGGCCTCCTTGGCGACGAAACCGAAGAACGGCGGCAACGCGGCCATGCTCGCGGTCGCGCCGATCGCGATGATCAGCAGCGGGCGCGCGCGGTCGCCGAGCCAGGCCAGCCTGCGGATGTCACGCGTGCCGGTGGCGTGGTCGATGATGCCGACGACCATGAACAGCGCCGCCTTGAACATGGCGTGCGCAACCAGCATGGCCAGCCCGCCGAGCATCATGTCGCTGCCGCCCGTGCCGACCATCACGGTGATCAGCCCCAACTGGCTGACCGTGCCGAACGCCAGAATCAGCTTGAGGTCGTACTCGCGGACCGCGCGCCAACCCGCCAACAGCATGGTCAGCAGCCCCAGCGAGATGACCATCGGTCGCCACGGGGCCACGTCGGCGAACCCGGGTGTCATGCGTGCGACGAGGTAGACACCGGCCTTGACCATGGCCGCCGCGTGCAGATAGGCGCTGACCGGTGTCGGGGCGGCCATCGCGCCCGGCAGCCAGAAGTGCAGCGGCACGATCGCCGACTTCGACAGCGCACCGACGAGGATGAGCACGACGGCGACCGACACCGCCGCTCCCGCGGGGGGCGATGCGAGCAGTTCAGACAGCAGGTAGGTGCCGGCGATGTTGCCGAGCACGATGATGCCGACCAGCATCGCCAGCCCGCCGAACGTCGTCACGAGCAGCGCCTGGGTCGCCGCCCGCCTGCTGGTGACGCGCTCGGCGTAATGGCCGACCAGCAGGAACGACAGCACCGTGGTGATCTCCCAGAACACGTAGAGCATCAACATGTTGTCGCTGATCACCAGGCCGAACATCGCGCCGGAGAACGCGACCAGTTCGGCGGCGAAACTGGGCAACCGGTTCTCGACGCGGCCGTCGTGGTGCTGGAAGTAGTCGGCGCAGTAGAACAGCACCAACGCACCGATCCCGAGCACCAGCACGCTCATGATCGCCGCGAGCGCGTCGAAGCGCAGCGTGATGTCCATCGACAGCTCGGGCACCCACGGCACGTCGACGGTTCTCGACCGACCAGCCGCCGGCCAGTTCAGCGCCACCCAGATCAGCGAGACGAGCGGCACCAGCGCCAGCGGGTAGAACGCCGTCCGCCCCCACCTGTAGACAAGCAGCGGCGCCAGCGCGGTGGCGACCGCGTGGGCGAGCAGAACGGCGAGCAGGGCACTCCGATCGGTTGGGTTGGACGGCACGCGGCCGCCAACCGGAGAACTGATGGTCGGGGTGTCAGCCGAGTAATGGCCTTCGGTTGATGGATATTCTACGTGGGCCGATCAGGGGTACCTCCCGGCGTCGCGAGCGACAGATCCATCAGAAGTACCGCAGCCAGACGTACACCCACGCCAGCAAGGTGCTGAGCAGCGTCACCACGATGCCGTAGCGGGTGAAGCGCCAGAAGCTGATGCGGTGACCGGCGCGCTGGGCGATGCCGATCGCGACCACGTTCGCGCTCGCGGCGATCGCGGTGCCGTTGCCGGAGAAGCAGGCGCCCAGCGCGAACGCCCACCACAGCGCCCGGCCGGTCTCCGCATCCGGAGCCTGGGCCGCCATGTCCTCGACCACCGGGGCCATCGTCGCCGTATACGGAATGTTGTCGATGAACGCGCCGAGCACCGCGGACCCGAACAGCAGTCCCGTCGCCGCCATGAAGAAGTTGTCGCCGAAGAGGTTGACCGCCGCATCGCCGAGCCAGCCGATCACCCCGGTGTGCACCAGTCCGGCGACCATGACGAACAGACCCATGAAGAACACCAGCGTCGGCCACTCCACCTCGGGGAGGACCTCGGCGACGTCGACGTTGGTGACCAGCAGCATCGTTCCCGCACCGAGAAGCGCGACGATCGAGGGCGCGACGTGCAGCACCGAGTGAAGGCCGAACCCGACGATGACCAGTGCGAGCACGGACATCGACCGCACCAGCAGGCGGGTGTCTCTGATCGCCCGCCGCTCCTGCAGCACCATCACCTTGTCGACGCGCATCTCATGGGCGCGCAGGTCGTGACGGAACAGCCACTTGGTGAACACCACGAACAGCGCGAAGATCACCACCACCACGGGCGCCATGTTGACCAGGAAGTCGTTGAAGGTCAGGCCGGCGCGGCTGCCGATGATGATGTTGGGTGGATCGCCGATGAGGGTGGCCGCGCCGCCGATGTTCGACGCGAGCACCTCCGCGATGAGGAACGGCTGGGCTGCGATCTCCAGCCGATCGCAGATGACCAGCGTCACCGGCGCGACGAGCATGATGATCGTGACGTTGTCCAGCACCGGCGAGGCCACCGCGGTGATCAGCATCAGCATGACCATGAGGCGAAAAGGCCTGCCCTTGGCGCGTTTTGCGGCCCAGATCGCCAGGAAGTCGAAGACGCCGGTCTGTTTGACGACGCCGACGATCACCATCATGCCGAGCAGGAGGAAGATGACGTTCCAGTCGATGCCCTCGTGCTCGGAGTAGAACACCTTCTCCCCGGGCGCCAGACCCAACAGGGTCATCAGCCCCGCGGCGACCAGAACCGTCGTGACCTTGTTAGCGCGCTCAGTCGCCAGAAACCAAAAGGCGACAACGAAAATCGCCAGCGCCAGAAGCGGAGCCAGCACGGAACCGGTGGCTCAGTCGTTGGGGCCGGCCACGGCAAGGCTCGTCAAAAGCCTTTCCAACGTCACCGCGCCGACGAGCTTGCCGCCCGGGTCGACGACGGCGATCAGCGGGCTCCGCTTGGTGGCCATCACGGTGGCGATCTCCAGCAGCGTGGCGTCCGGCGCGACCGTGACCGGTTTGGCCACCGGAGTGGGTAGGCAGTCCCCGACGGTGAGCCGGCCGGGCCCGTGCCAGAACAGGTCGGCGTGAATCTCGTCGACGGTGCGCACCAGTGCCGGGTCCTCGCGATAGGACTCCGGAATGGTCAGCCTCAGCACCTGGGTGCCCGGCAGCACCGCGACGGGATGGTCCGAGTCGTCGACCACGACGAGCCCCGGCAGCCGGTTGACCACCATCAGTTGCACGGCCTTGGACACCGGATCGTCCATCCGGACCGTCGGAGGGGTCACGGCGATCTCGTGTGCTTGCATGACCTCGTTCCATCCGGTCCCGGGGGTGTCGGCGGTAAGTGTCATCGTCCTCGCTCTCCGATCGGTTCGTCGACCCTGCACGAACCGTTCGGAACGGGTCGACCTGTCAGCATCTCGACCTCCCATCCAGGCGAGATATGCATGGTGAGGACAGTTTCGATGCCTTCAACCGGGGCCGCCATCGGGGCTGACACCCATTCGGCCGGGGCGGCGCAGTGTATGGACAAACGCCGAGGCAACGGTCCACGCTGAGGTCATGAAACGGGCGCGCACGCCGGCGACCGCGCTGTTTCGGCGGGTTTTCCTGATCAACGGCCTGATCTTCACGCTGGGCACGCTGATCCTGGCGGTTTCGCCCGCCTCGGTGTCCTCCCGTATCAAGCTCACCGAGATTCCGGTGCTCGTCGTCGGGCTCGCCGTGATCCTGTCCGCGAACGCGCTGTTGCTGCGATCGAGCCTGGCGCCGCTCGACCGGCTCGCCGCATCGATGCGGCGCGTCGATCCGCCCCGCCGCAGTGACCGCGTCGATGACCGTGGCAACGGCGACCTGCGCCACCTCATCGCGTCGTTCAACACGATGCTGGACCGCCTCGAGACCGAACGCACCACGGCCAGCGCGTCGGCCCTGGCCGCGCAGGAGAACGAGCGCCGGCGCATCGCGCGCGAGTTGCACGACGAGATCGGGCAGACGTTGACCGTGGCGCTGCTCATCCTCAAGCGGGCCGTGGACCGTGCACCCGCCGAGATCCGCGGTGAGCTCGCCGACACCCAGGAAGCGGTCCGCGCGAGCCTCGACGAGGTTCGCAGCATCGCGCGGCGGTTGCGTCCCGAGGCGTTGGAGGACCTGGGGCTGCACAGTGCGCTCAACGCGCTGTGCACCGAGTTCACCAACGCAACCGGCTTGCCCGTCGTCAAACACATTGTCCTGCAATCGGAACGGCTGAAGCCGGACGTCGAGCTGGTGTGCTACCGCGTCGCGCAGGAGAGCCTGACCAACATCGCCAGACATGCCGGGGCCACCAAGGCGTGGCTCGATCTGCACACCACCGACGATCGGTTGACGATGCGCATCGCCGACGATGGCGTCGGCGGTGTGGTCAGCGAGGGCGCCGGGATCAACGGGATGCGCGAGCGCGCGTTGCTGGTGGACGCCGACCTCACGATCGCCTCCCCGGCCGGTGACGGCACCGAGGTGCGGCTGTCGATTCCGTCGCGGCGGTGTTGGTGATGTTCGCCCAGCCGGCGCGCATCCTGCTCGCCGACGATCATGCGCTGGTGCGCAGCGGGTTGCGGATGATCCTCGACGCCGAGCCCGATCTGCGGGTGGTCGCCGAGGCGGCCGACGGGCATGAGGCACTCGCGGTGCTCGAGAACACCCCGGTCGATCTGGCGATCCTCGACATCGCGATGCCCAGAATGACGGGCCTGCAGGCGGCCAGGGAGATGAACCGGGTCCATCCGCACGTCCGGATCCTAATCCTGTCGATGTACGACAACGAGCAGTACTTCTTCGAGGCGCTGAAGGCCGGTGCGTCGGGCTATGTGCTGAAGTCCGTCGCCGACCGCGACCTGCTCGAAGCGTGTCGGGCCACGCTGCGTGGCGAGCCGTTTCTGTACGCGGGTGCGGTGACGGCGTTGATCCGCGACTATCTGCACCGCGCGCGGCAGGGCGACGGGCTGCCCGAGACCATCCTCACGCCGCGCGAAGAGGAGGTGCTCAAGCTGATCGCCGAGGGGTACTCGTCGCGAGACATCGCGAACACGTTGGGAATCAGCGTCAAGACCGTCGACCGGCATCGGACGAACCTGCTCGCCAAACTCGGCTTGCAGGATCGAGTGGCGTTGACCCGCTACGCGATTCGCGCCGGATTGATCGAGCCGTGACGGCGCTGGCAGGGCGTCGCCGGTAGCGCGTACCGGACGGGCAGCGCGTGACCGAGCAGGCCGATGCCTGCGCCGAGGATCGGCCAGATCGGCCAGAAGTACCAGGCGCCCGCGGTCAGTCCGACCGCCAACCACACGGTCAGCACGATCGCGACCATCGTCAGGTAGCCGGCCAGATGGATCTGGACGCCGCGCCGGGCCAACCGCCTGCGGGCCTCGTGCCGCCGCGGGTCATTGCGCTTGAGCCGCTCGACGGGCAAATCGGCGGTGAGTTCGCGCAGTTGGGGGCGGGTCGTCGCGGCGAACGCGGCCTGCAGTCGCGTTTCGTACTCCGGCATTTCGAGGTAGCCCTGGGCGAGCGCCTGGCCGAGCAGGTCCGCGGTCTTCTCCCGATCGGGGTCTCCGGCGCGGACGGCGGGTGCGGTGGCGGGCATGGCGACCTCCTCGATCTTGACAATGACAAGTTCTTGGGTGTCGACTATGCCGCGCGAACTAGCCATTGTCAAGATACCGCTTGCCGAGCAGCCGTAAACTGCTCGCAAAACCCGCCTTTCTGAGGCCTTTTGCGTTTGTTCGCGACGGTGACTCAGCGGGCGGCGGAAAAGGCGCGCAGCGACTCGACTTGCGCCGCATCCAGCGACGGCCGCACGTTCTTGCGGGCCTGGGCGACGTCCGCCGCGGTGACGTCGGCGGCGTCGATCGAGCGTCGCATCGCGGTCAGCGCGGCTTCGCGCAGCAGTGCCACGCAATCGGCGGCGCTGTAGCCGTCGAGTTCGCCGGCCAGCGCATCGAGGTCGACGGCCTGCTCACCCTCGGAAGCCAGCGGTATCGACTTGCCGGCGGTGCGCAGGATCTCGCGACGGGCTTCGGCGTCGGGGGGTTCGACGAACACCAGCTTCTCCAGCCGGCCCGGGCGCAGCAGCGCGGGGTCGATCAGGTCGGGCCGGTTCGTCGCACCGAGCACCACCACATCGCGCAGCGGTTCGATGCCGTCGAGTTCGGTGAGCAGTGCGGCCACCACGCGATCGGTGACCCCGGAGTCGAAGCTCTGGCCGCGCCGCGGCGCCAGCGCGTCGATCTCGTCGAGGAACACCAGCGACGGCGCCGAGTCGCGGGCCCGCCGGAACAGCTCGCGCACCGCCTTCTCCGACGAGCCGACCCACTTGTCCATCAGCTCGGCGCCCTTGACCGCGTGCACCGACAGCCGGCCCGAGCTGGCCAGCGCCCGCACCACGAACGTCTTGCCGCAGCCGGGTGGCCCGTAGAGCAGCACGCCGCGCGGCGGAGCGACGCCGAGGCGTTGAAACGTGTCGGGATGCTGCAGCGGCCACAGCACCGCTTCCGTCAGCGCCTGTTTGGTGGCCGCCATGTCGCCGACGTCGTCGAGCGTCACCGAGCCGACCGACACCTCTTCGGTGGCCGACCGCGACAGCGGGCGGATGACGGTCGTAGCGCCCAGCAGGTCCTCCTGGGTCAGGGCCGGTGGCTCGCCGTCGGCGCTGGCTCGCGCGGCGGCCCGCAGCGCCGCCTCACGCACCAGTGCGGACAGATCGGCGACGACGAATCCCGGTGTGCGCCCGGCGATCTGCTCGAGGTCGAGGTCTTTGGCCGGAACATCGCGCAGCAGCACTTCCAGCAGCTGCTTGCGGATCGCGCCGTCGGGCAGGCTCAATCCGAGCTCGCGGTCGCACAGGTCGGGGGCGCGTAGCCGCGGGTCGACGTTGTCGGGTTGCTGTGAGGTCGCGACGAATGCCACCCCGGGGGTGGCGACCGCGTTGCGAAGTTCAGTGAGGATCAGCGTGGCCACCGGTTCGGCGGTGGACGGCAGCAGCGCGTCGATGTCGGTGATCAGCAGCACGCCACCGCCATCGCGGACGGTCGCGACCGCCGACGCCACGCTCGTCAGCCGGTCCTCGGCGCGCAGCGAGCCCACCTCGGGGCCGTCGAGTTCCACCAGCCGACGGTCGGCGCAGACCGCACGCACCATCGCGGCCTTGCCGACACCGGCGGGTCCGGACACCAGTACGCCGAGATTTGCTGTCGCGCCCAGTGTTTCGAGTAGCTCCGGCTGGTCGAGCGCCAGCTTGAGCCATTCGGTGAGCCGCTGCGCCTGCGCTTGTGCGCCTTTGAGGTCGTCGATGCCGAGCGCCGGCGGTGTCTTCTCCGGCGCGGTGACCACGGCCCGGCCGGTGGTGGTGTTCGCAGGCGGCGCGGCAGCCCCGCTCGCCGCGGCGTCGCCCCAGCCGACCGCCGAATTCGGTTGTACGCTCACGGGTCCCGCCGGATCGGTGCCCGTCACCGTCAACAGCTCGGACGTCCAGGTGATGCCGACCGACGACGCCAGCGCCGCGGTCGCGCGCGAGCTCGGGATGTCGGGTCCCAGTTCGCGCGGCAACAGCGACACGGTGTCACCGACCGTCATCACCTTGCCGAGCAATGCCTGCCGCAGCGTCGCGGGGGAGATGGACTGGCTGGCGAGCCGAGAGCCCGACAAAGTCACCGACCGCGCGCCGTAGACGGTGACCGGTGCGACGAGCACGGTGGTGTCCTCGCGCAGTCCGGCGTTGGACAGCGTGACGTCGTCGAGCAGCGCGGTGCCCGCCGGCACCCCGGCGGGTGCCTCGCCCACCACGGCGGACGTGGTGCGGGAACCGGTGAGCGATACGGCGTCCCATTCGCGAACACCAAGCGCGGCAATGGCTTCCGGGTGTAGACGGACCACCCCTCGGCGCGAGTCCAGCGCCGAGGTGTTCAGCCGCGCGGTCAAGGAGAGCTGGTGCCGGGGAGCCGGGCGGTCGGACTGCAGTTCACTCATGACGAGAACCGGGCTTGCGCAGTCCAAGTCGCATCACCGACCGGCGGTGCGGCTGGGCGCGGCGGATCGCCCGTCGGGCCGCCCGCTGTTGGCGCGGTTTGTCGTCCCATACCTCCGGATGCGCGGCCAGGAAGCGGCGGGTGCGGATCGCGAACGGGATGTGGACCACGTAGGCGCCGATGATGATCAGGATCACGACGTAGCCGTAGAGAATCGCCGCCGCGACACCGATCGCCACGAGCGCCAGCAGCGGCGCGACCATGTTGGGCGGCACCGAGAAGGTGTGGATCTTGCGCATCGGGATCGTGCTGACCACGAGCAGCGAGACGCCCACCATCCAGATGACGACCGCGGGTTCCGAAGTCCACCAGCCCTCGCCGAACTGCATCTTGGCGGCCAGCGGACCGATCGCGCCGATCGCGCCCGCGGGTGCGGGCATGCCGACGAAGTACTTCTTCTCGTAAGCCGGTTTGTCGACCTCGAGCATCGCGTTGAAGCGCGCCAGTCGCAGCACGATGCACACCGCATACACGAGCACCACGATCCAGCCGATCCGCGACTGCGACAGCAGTGTGCCGTAAACGATGAAAGCCGGTGCGACACCGAAGTTCACGGCGTCGGCCAGCGAGTCGATCTCCTCGCCCATGCGCGATGTCGCGCCGAGGGCGCGGGCGATGCGCCCGTCGAGCGCGTCGAGGATCGCGGCGACCGCCAGAAACGCCATCGCCTCGGTCGGCCGGTCGTCCAGCGCCATCTTGACCGCGCTCAGTCCGAGGCAGATCGCGGCGACCGTCATCGCGCTGGGCAGAATCCGCAGGCTGACGACGGAGCGTTTGATGCGGGGCCGGATCACGGCAGTTCGGCCAATACCGTCTCGCCCGCCAGCGCGCGCTGTCCCGTCGTCACCAGGATGTTGGAGCCCGCAGGCAGGTACGTGTCCAGCCGTGAGCCGTAGCGGATCAAACCGTAGGTCTGGCCGATCGCCAACTTGTCGCCCACTTTGGCGTCGCACACGATGCGCCGCGCCACCAGGCCCGCGATCTGCACGGCGATCACCTCGACGCCGTCGGCCGTGCGGATGAGAACGCTGTTGCGTTCGTTGTCCTCGCTGGCCGCCTCGAGTTCGGCCGAGCCGAACAATCCGGGCCGGTGCTCGACGGCGACGACCTCACCGCCGACCGGGGCCCGCTGCACGTGCGCGTCGAAGATCGACAGGAAGATGCTGATCCGCGGCAACGGCGTTGCGGGTAAACCGAGTTCGGCCGGGGGCGCTGCCTCCTCGATGAGGCAGATCAAGCCGTCCGCCGGTGCGACGACCAAACCGGGACGCGTCGGGGGCACCCGCGGGGGGTGCCGGAAGAACGCCGCGTTCGCGGCGGCCGACGTCAGCGCGGCACCGCGCAGCCACCGGTTTCGCCGTCCCAGGGCCGCGGCCGCGAGGCTGGCGCCGACGAACGGCAGCCCGGCAGGGTGCATCGGGGGGATGGTGGTACGGGCCAGCGCCAAGAGCCGCGCGGGGCCGGATTTCAGGTCGGGGCGTCTGGCCATCGTGCAGCGATTCTACGGGCCAAGCCGGTCAGGCCAGGTCCCACACCTGAACCTGCGACCCTGCCGGCAACGCGTCGACGTCCTCAGCGATCTCCAGGAGGCAGTTCGCCGACGCCAGCCAGCGCAGGTGGTGCGAGGCGGGTGGGCCGTAGCTGGTCACCGTTCCGGCGTCGGCGTCCAGCACGCCGCGGCGGAACTGCCGCTTGCCGCGCGGCGACGTGATGTCGTCGGTCAGAAGCGCGGTGCGTCGCGGCCGGTCGGGGTTGGGCAGGCCCATCGCGGCGCGCAGCGGCGGCCGGATGAAGACCTCGAACGACACCAGCGCGCTCACCGGATTTCCGGGCAGCGTGATGATCGGTGTGTTGTCCACTCTCCCGCAGCCTTGCGGCATCCCCGGCTGCATGGCCACCTTGACGAACTCCACCGATCCGCCGAGTGCGTCCTTGACGACCTCGTAGGCGCCCGCGCTCACGCCCCCGGTCGTGATGATGAGGTCGGCGTCGCCGGTATGCCGCGCCAGGGCGTCGCGGAACGACTCGACGTCGTCCCCGGTCATCGGCGAAGCCACCACGTCGGCGCCCGCGTCGCGCAGTGCAGCGGCCAGCATCACCGCATTCGACTCGTAGATCTGACCGGGCGCCAGCGGGGTGCCGGGTGCGACCAGTTCGGTGCCGGTGGACATCACGAGCACCCGCTGCCGCGGGATCACGGTGAGCTCGCCGAGGCCCAGCGCGGCCGCGAGCCCCAACGCGGCAGGTGTGACCGCCTGCCCGGCGCGCAGCACCGCCGTACCGGCGGTGACATCCTCGCCGGCCCGCCGGATGTGCTTGCCCGGTCTCGCGCCGGCGCGGATCTCCACGGTGTCGGTGGCCGCGTCGGTCGCCTCGACCGGCACCACCGCGGTCGCACCTGCGGGCAACATCGCGCCGGTCATGATGCGGTGTGCCGTACCGGGTTTCAGCGTCAGCACATCGGTGCGGCCCGCCGGGATGTCCTCGGCGACGGGCAGTCGGACCGGATGCTCGGGCGTCGCCGCCGCCACGTCCTCGGCGACCACGGCGTATCCGTCCATCGCGGAGTTGTCGAAGCCGGGCAGCGACAACGGTGCGACGACATCGTCGGCCAGCACCAGGCCCAGCGCGTCGGCGATCGGCATGCTGACCGGTGCGCGGCGGGCGATCAACGCGGCGACGACGCGCTGATGCTCTTCGACGGTGCGCATCAGATGGGGTACGTGACGCCGGTCAGCTCCTCGGACATGGTCCACAACCGGCGCTGGATGTCTTCGTTGTGCGATTGTTCGCTCGAGGCAACGACTTTCGGGTGCCCTTTGACCTCGCCGATGCCGTCGGGACCGTAGTACTGCCCGCCCTGGACGGCCGGGTCGGTGGCCGCCCGAAGCGTCGACAGCGCGCCCATCGACGCCGGCTGGGTGGCGATCTTCCAGACGAAGTCGGGAACGAAGCCGGGGATGTAGCGCATCAACTCGGTGTCGGAGAAGCCGGGATGCGCGGCCGCGGCGATCGTCGGCGCGCCTTTGAGTTTGAGCCGTCGCTGCAGTTCGTAGGTGAACAGGAGGTTGGCCAGCTTCGACTGCCCGTAGGCCTGCACCCGGTTGTACCCGGTTTCGAAGTGGGGGTCCTCGAAGCGGATTCGGGCCATGATCCGGTGCCCGACGCTGCTGACCGTCACGATGCGCGACCCGTCGACGGTCAGCAGATGGTCGAGCAGCAGGCCGGTCAACGCGAAGTGGCCGAGGTGGTTTGTGCCGAACTGCATTTCGAAGCCGTCTCGGGTGGGCTCGCGGTTCGGCACGTACATCACGCCGGCGTTGTTGATCAGCAGGTCGATGCGCGGATGCGCCGCGCGCAGCTCCTCGGCGGCCCTGCGGACGCTGTCGAGTGAGGACAGGTCGAGCTCCTGCAGTGTGATGACGGCGTTGGGGCTGGCCGCCTTGATGCGGTCCCTGGCCTCGGTCCCCTTGTCGAGGTTGCGCACCGCCAGCACGACCTGGGCGCCCTTGGCGGCCAGCGCGGCCGCGGTGTCGTAGCCCAGGCCGCTGTTCGCGCCGGTGACGATGGCGGTCCGCCCGGACTGATCCGGAATGTCGGCCGCGGTCCACTTGCTGCCCATGACGCTCAACATACCCAGCGACCGATGCCGTCGCGGTTACCTACGCTGGACGCTTGATGACCGATCTCGTGAATCTCTCCGACCCCGCGAACAAGCCGAGCCGCAAGGCGCCCTTGGTGTGGGCGATCGGCGCGGCGATTCCATGGTCGGTGCTCGCGGTCGGGCAGTTCGTGTGGTTGTTGGTGGACCCGCACGTGTGGTGGGTGCACGCACTCGCGGCGGTGGGCACGCTGCTGGGCATCGCCGTGTTCGTCGTGGTGGTGCCCCTCTGGCGGTACCGGGTGCATCGGTGGGACGTCGACCCGCGGGCCGTGTACACCCGCACCGGTTGGCTGACCCAGGAGCGCCGGATCGCGCCCATCTCGCGCGTGCAGACCGTCGACACCGAACGCGGACCGCTGGATCGGCTGTTCGGGCTCGCGAACGTGACCGTGACGACCGCGTCGTCGGCGGGCGCGGTGCGCATCGTGGCGTTGGACGCCGACGTCGCCGACGGGGTTGTCGCGCGCCTCACCGACATCGCCGCGCTCGGCGGCGAGGACGCCACATGACGAGCGCCGTCCCCGTCGAGGGCGACTGGCAGCGGCTCAGCCCGCGGATGCTGTTGGTGCACCCCGTGCACGAGGTGATACGCCAGATCCCGGTGATCGTCGGGACGCTGGTGCTCGGCACCGCGACGGGCAACCCGCTGCTGGCGTACGCCGCACTGGGGGTGACCGTGGCGATCGGCTTGGCACGCTGGTTCACCACCACCTACCGCATCGGCGCCGAGGACGTCCAGCTACGGACCGGCGTATTGCAGCGCAAGCTGCTCTCGGTGCCGCGCAACAGGATTCGATCGGTGTCCACCGAGGCGCGGCTACTGCACCGGCTGCTGGGGTTGACGGTGGTGCGGGTCGGCACGGGTCAGGAGGCCAGGGGCGACGCAGTGTTCGCGCTCGACGCCGTGCGCTCCGAGCAGGTGGGCCGGCTGCGCGCGGTGCTGCTGGCCGACTCGCTGGCGGCAGATGCGGAGCAGCCGAGCGCGCCGGGCCGGGTGCTCGCCCGGTGGACGCCGTCGTGGCTGCGCTACAGCCCGCTCAGCTTCACCGGGCTCGCGATGATCGCCGCGGCGGTCGGTCTGGTGTACCAGGTGGGTGCTCAGGGCGCGGTCCGCGACTCGGAGGTCGCGCGGTCGGGGCTGGCGGCCGCGGAACGGTTCGGGGTGGCGGCCAGCATCGCCGTTGCGGCGGTGGCCATCCTGGCGGCCTCGGTGGTGCTCTCGGTTCTGCAGTCGTTGTTGAGCTACGGAAACCTCGAGCTGCGGCGCGACTTCGAGGTGCTGCATCTCAAGCACGGTCTGGTCCGGGTCCGCGAGCACACCTTCGACATGCGCCGGCTGCGCGGGGGCACGCTGCGGGAACCGTTGCTGGTGCGGTTGCTCGGCGGCGCCCGCCTCGACGCGGTGATGACCGGTGTCGGGGGAGAGGGCGAGGCGTCTCTGCTATTGCCGCCGTGTCCGAAACGCACGGCCGAGGCGATGTTGACCGACCTGATCGAACGCCGCGACGCGGTGACCGGTCCCCTTCGCACGCACGGCCCCGTCGCGACGCGCCGGCGGTGGACACGCGCGCTGGTACTGCCCGCGCTCGTGGCGGTAGCGCTGCTCGTCGCGCCGACGCCGGCCTGGGTGTGGGCGCCGTGGACCGTGCTGGCCGCGGGTTGCGCGCTGTTGGCCGTCGACCGTGCCCGGTCGTTGGGACACCGGGTGGGCGACGGCTGGCTGGTCGCACGTACCGGCAGCCTGCAGCGCCGACGGGACTGCATCGAGGCGTCGGGCATCATCGGCTGGACCGTGCGTCAGACCTGGATGCAGCGCCGGGCCGGGGTCGCGACGTTGGTGGCCGCGACCGCCGCGGGGGTCAAGCGCTATCAGGTGATCGACGTACCCGCGGATCTGGCGTGGTCGATCGCCGCCGAGGCGTCGCCATGGGTCGCCGACACGAGGTGGGCGGGCGCGGGGTCCGAGTTGCGCTGACCGGCGCGCCGTTTACTGTCGGGCCATGGCGATCGGTGGGGTGCTGTTCGACATCGACGGCGTGCTGGTGACGTCGTGGCAGCCGATCGCCGGTGCGGCAGACACCGTGCGGGCGTTGACCGACAACCAGATTGCCTGCGCGTACCTGACCAACACGACGACGAAGACCCGCGGGCAGATCGCCGAGTTGCTCACCGAGGCGGGGATGCATGTCCGCCCCGACGAGGTGATCACCGCAGCGGTGCTGACCGCGCAGTACGTCCGCGACACCTATCCCGACGCCCGGTGTTTCCTGGTCAACAGCGGGCAGATCGCCGAGGACATGCCTGGTATCGACATCGTGTATTCGGACGAGTTCGACGGGCCCCAAGCCCCCGACGCCCCGGACGTGGTGCTGCTGGGCGGCGCGGGCCCGCAGTACACCCACCTGACGCTGTCGTGGGTCTACGACTGGATGGCTCAGGGTGTCCCGGTGGTCGCGATGCACCGCAGCACCGCATGGACGACGACCGACGGGTTGCGCATCGACACCGGCATGTACCTCATCGGGATGGAGGAGACGTCCGGCCGCAAAGCCACCGCGGTCGGTAAGCCCGCACCCGAGGGGTTCCTCGCTGCGGCAAGCCGTCTCGGCGTCGAGCCCGATGAGATGTACATGATCGGTGACGACCTCAACAACGACGTGCTGGCCGCGCAGGTGGTCGGCATGACCGGGGTTCTCGTGCGCACCGGAAAATTCCGCCAGGACACGCTCGACCGTTGGGCCGCAGACGAATTCGCGATGCAGCCGAACCACGTACTCGACTCCGTCGCCGATCTGCCCGAACTGCTCGAGCTCGGGGGATGACGATGTGGCAACGGATGCAGCAGATGCTGCTGCAGCGGGGCATCAATACCTACCTCGAGCTCGCGTTGTGGCTCGCGTTGCTCTACACGGTCATCGGCGTCGGGTATGCGATGTTCCACATCGAGCTGCTCGGGCAGTTGGAGGCGGCGTTGTCCGGCGACTTCACGATCTTCGCCAACATCGCGGCGCTGGTGGTCGCGGTGGCGCTCTGGCCGCTGCTGTTGGTCAGCTCGCTGGTATGCGGGGTGGCCGGCTGCGGGGTGTTTTAGCGATGACTTCTCGCGGCCGGGCCAGTCAGTACCGACATGACTGAAGAACGCATACAGGCGAGAACAACCGTCAACGCTGGAATCGAGACCGTGTTCGACGTGCTGGCCGACCCCTCGACACATCAGGACATCGACGGCACGGGCTGGGTGCGCGAATCGCTGGACGGAAAGACACTCGCCGAGCCAGGCCAGATCTTCCGGATGGCGATGTACCACGACAACCATCCCGCGAAGGCCTACGAGATGTCCAACCGCGTCGAGATCCTCGACCGCCCGAACGCGATCGCGTGGCAACCAGGCCAGGGCCCCGACGACCGAGGCAACATGATGCCCGGCGCGGAAGTCGAATTCGGCGGTTGGGTGTGGCGGTACGACCTCGAGGCCTCGGGGCCGGGCAGCACGGCGGTCACGTTGACCTATGACTGGTCGAATGTTCCCGCGTCGTACCGTCGCGACATCCCGTTTCCACCGTTCGACCCGTCGCACCTGGACAATTCGCTCAAGAACCTGGCATCCGTGGCCGAGGCGCGCCGCTAAGGCTGGAGGCTGCGGACCGCCTCGATGCGGGCCCGCAGCTGATCCGTCGTGGCCGCCGCGACGGCCGGCCCGCCGCAGATCCGGCGCAGCTCCTTGTGGATCCAGCCGTGTGGCTTGCCGGTGCGGTGGTGCGCGATGGACACCAGCGTGTTGAGCTCCTTGCGTAGTTCGCGGAGCTGGCCGTGGGTGGACACCCGGGGCACCTCGCCCGAGGCGGTCTGGCGAGTCAACTGTTCTTCCTGCCTGCGGCGCAACAGGTCTCGCATCTGATCCGCGTCGAGCAGCCCGGGGATGCCGAGGTAGTCGGCCTCCTCCTCGCTGCCCGCAGGCGTTGCGGTGCCGAACGAGGAGCCGTCGAAGATGACCTGGTCGAGCTCGGCGTCGGCGCCCAGCATCTCGAAACCGTTGTCGAGCTCGCCCGCCTCGTCTTTCTGTTTGTTGGCCTCCTCGAGGGCCGCGTCGTCCCACTCGCCCTGCGACTCGCGGTGCGGCCTGCCGAGCACGTGGTCGCGCTGCGCCTCCATCTCGCTGGCCAGGTCGAGCAGCGCAGGCACCGACGGCAGGAAGATGCTCGCGGTCTCGCCGGGACGACGGGATCGGACGAAGCGGCCGATCGCCTGGGCGAAGAACAGCGGGGTCGACGCGCTGGTCGCGTATACGCCGACGGCCAGCCGCGGCACGTCGACACCCTCGGAAACCATGCGCACGGCGACCAGCCAGCGGCTGCTGCCCCCCGCGTACTCGGCGATGCGCTCCGAGGACCCGGGATCGTCGGAGAGCACGAGCGTCGGCGGTTCCCCGGTCAGCGTGGTGAGCACCTTGGCGTAGGCGCGTGCCGCCTTCTGGTCCGACGCGATCACCATCGCCCCCGCGTCGGGCACGCCGCCGTTGCGCAACTGCGTGAGCCGGGTGTCGGCGGCCTGCAGAACCGCGGGAATCCACTCGCCCTCGGGGTTGAGCACGGTGCGCCACGCGCGTGCGGTCTGCTCGGCGTTGAGTGGTTCGCCGAGCCGCGCCGCATACTCCTCGCCGGCGCTGGTGCGCCAGCGTGCCTCGCCGGAGTAGGCCAGGAACACCACCGGCCGCACCACGCCGTCGGCCAGCGCGTCGGAGTAGCCGTAGATGTGGTCGGCGCGTGAGCGCAGGACCCCTTCACCGTCGGGTTCGTAGGTGACGAACGGGATCGGGCTGTCGTCGCTGCGGAACGGGGTGCCGGTCAGCGACAGTCGGCGGGTGGCGTCGCCGAACGCCTCGCGCATCGCCTCGCCCCAGCTCTTCGCGTCGCCGCCGTGGTGGATCTCGTCGAAGACGACGAGCGTGCGGTAGTTCTCGGTGCGCACCCGATGCCGGGTCGGGTGGCTGGCCACCTGGGCGTAGGTGACGACGACGCCGTGGTACTCCGAGGAAGTGTGCGAGGCGCTGTTGGAGAACTTCGGGTCCAGCGAGAGGCCGAGCCTCGCGGCGGCCAGCGCCCACTGGATTTTGAGGTGTTCGGTCGGCACGACGACGGTGATCCGCTCGACGGTGCCGTCGGCCAACAGCTCACCGGCCACGCGCAGGGCAAACGTCGTCTTACCCGCGCCGGGAGTTGCCACGGCAAGGAAATCGCGCGGTTTGGCGCCAAGATACCGCACCAATGCCCGACGCTGCCAGCCTCGCAAAGCCTGGGTGTCGGGCGCTGCTTCTGCCCGCACCCAGAGACTCCTCACTGATCGGACAGCAGCCTAGCGCAACGGATTACGGCCGCGCACCTTTCAAAGCGTGTCGTGCGGCGTGTCACTCCACGAAGTGATTGTCATGCTTGGTGAACCACTGGCTGCGCTCCTCGTCGGTGAGCTCGCCGAGTTGGGCCAACCCTTCGAAGTACGCCTCGCGCGGCGCGCCCGGAGCAAACAACATCAGCAGCGACGTCGGCTCGTCTGCCTCGTTGCGGAAGCCGTGGACGCCGCCCGGTGGCACATAGAGGAAGTCGTGCGGGTGCCCGTCGATCCAGTCCCTACCGTCGTAGAGCCTGACCGTGCCGGACAACACGAAGAACGCCTCGGAGATGGCGCGGTGGAAGTGCGGTCCGGGTCCGCCGCCGTTGGGCGCGATCTCCACGCGGTAGAGCCCGTAGTCGCCGTCGGTCGCCTTTTGGTTCGCCAGATAGTGGTACTTCACCAGACCGAATGCGTCGTAGTCCGCGGGCTCGGTGGCGCGCCGCAACCAGGCACTGGCCTCCGGCTCCTCCGCGGTGTAGCGGGCCGGCGGATAGGGTGGCACGTTCCGGGGATCCCACAGCGACATCAGCGTCAGCCTGCCACACCGGGCCGACGCGCGTTGACGGGCCGCGAGCGGCGGGAACGCGGCGCCGAACGACCTTGCACTCGCCATGGCCGAGTGCTAGAAATGCAATTGGCACTCGCGACCGGTGAGTGCTAGGTCGGGACGGTGAGGCAACGGGCCGCATCTGCGGAGCACACCCGAGCCGTCCGTCGCGGGCACTGCACCCGACCGCAGCTTTGATGGAGCGACCCGCACGCGGTCGCTCTTGATGTGCACTACCCACTTTCGGAGGAACACTTCGCAATGGCCAAGACAATTGCGTACGACGAAGAGGCCCGCCGGGGCCTCGAGCGGGGCCTGAACAGCCTCGCCGACGCGGTAAAGGTGACGTTGGGGCCCAAGGGTCGCAACGTCGTCCTGGAGAAGAAGTGGGGCGCCCCCACGATCACCAACGATGGTGTTTCCATCGCCAAGGAGATCGAACTGGAGGACCCGTACGAGAAGATCGGCGCTGAGCTGGTCAAGGAAGTCGCCAAGAAGACCGACGACGTCGCCGGCGACGGCACCACGACGGCAACGGTCCTCGCCCAGGCGCTGGTGCGCGAGGGTCTGCGCAACGTGGCCGCCGGCGCCAACCCGCTCGGCCTCAAGCGCGGCATCGAGAAGGCCGTCGAGAAGATCACCGAGACGCTGCTGAAGTCGGCCAAGGAGGTCGAGACCAAGGAGCAGATCGCCGCCACCGCCGCGATCTCCGCCGGTGATACCCAGATCGGCGAGCTGATCGCCGAGGCCATGGACAAGGTCGGCAACGAGGGTGTCATCACCGTCGAGGAGTCCAACACCTTCGGCCTGCAGCTCGAGCTCACCGAGGGCATGCGCTTCGACAAGGGCTACATCTCGGGTTACTTCGTCACCGACGCCGAGCGGCAGGAAGCGGTCCTCGAGGATCCGTACATCCTGCTCGTGTCGTCGAAGGTGTCGACGGTCAAGGATCTGCTGCCGCTGCTGGAGAAGGTCATCCAGTCCGGCAAGCCGCTGCTGATCATCGCCGAGGATGTCGAGGGCGAGGCGCTGTCCACGCTCGTCGTGAACAAGATCCGCGGCACCTTCAAGTCCGTCGCCGTCAAGGCCCCGGGCTTCGGTGACCGCCGCAAGGCGATGCTGCAGGACATGGCCATCCTCACCGGTGGTCAGGTCATCAGCGAAGAGGTCGGGCTCTCGCTCGAGACCGCCGACGTCTCGCTGCTGGGCAAGGCGCGCAAGGTCGTCGTCACCAAGGACGAGACCACGATCGTCGAGGGTGCCGGTGATTCCGACGCCATCGCCGGCCGCGTGGCCCAGATCCGCGCCGAGATCGAGAACAGTGACAGCGACTACGACCGCGAGAAGCTGCAGGAGCGCCTGGCCAAGCTGGCCGGCGGTGTTGCGGTGATCAAGGCCGGCGCTGCCACCGAGGTCGAGCTCAAGGAGCGCAAGCACCGCATCGAGGACGCGGTCCGCAACGCCAAGGCGGCCGTCGAGGAGGGCATCGTCGCCGGTGGCGGCGTGGCCCTGCTGCAGTCCTCGCCGGCGCTGGACGATCTGAAGCTCGAAGGTGACGAGGCCACCGGCGCGAACATCGTTCGGGTGGCGCTCGAGGCTCCGCTGAAGCAGATCGCCCTCAACGGTGGCCTGGAGCCGGGCGTGGTGGCCGAGAAGGTCCGCAACTCGGACAAGGGCGTCGGCCTCAACGCCGCGACCGGTGATTACGAGGACCTGCTCAAGGCCGGCGTTGCCGACCCGGTGAAGGTGACGCGTTCGGCGCTGCAGAACGCGGCGTCCATCGCGGCGCTGTTCCTGACCACCGAGGCGGTCGTCGCCGACAAGCCGGAGAAGGCGGCCGCTGGTCCGGCCGACCCGACCGGTGGCATGGGCGGCATGGACTTCTGAGTCTGTCCCACTGGAAAGAGCCCGGTCTGCTTCGGCAGGCCGGGCTTTTTCGTGCCTGACGCAACGTCGCGCTGAGAGCGTCGTCGCGGCTATATATCCACGGCGACGCTCTCAGACTGACGTTGTGATTGCACGGCGATGCCATCGCCGCCGAATAACAGATTGAATGTCGGCGAACACCACGTCCCAGCGATGCACGACATCCTCATACGTCAGCCGAATCACCAGATACCCCAACCCGGTCGCAACTCTGTCCCGTGTCCGGTCCACCTGGTACTTGGGCAGGTGGTGCTCGCGGCTGTCGGCTTCGATGATGAGACGATTGCCCACGAGAAAGTCGACGCGCCCCACTCCCGCAATCACCACTTGAGTCCGCAAGTGGATTCCGGCGGCCCGCAGCCGCAACCTGATCATCGTCTCTGTTCCCGATTCGCTCTTGGGGTCGCACCGCTCGGCGAGGTTGAGGCGTGCGAAACGCGATGCTGCGACAATTGATCTCGCATCTGCCATGTCGATCATCCGCTTGTTCAGCATCGAGTCGAGCACGATGACCAACCCTTCCGCATCGAGACAGTTCGCCGCCGACGCCACCGCGATCTCTATCGGGTCGATCGCACCGATGGTGGGTGGATTCAGACGGTGGGGCTGGCAGGAGCGAACTCCGGGACGGGACCGGCGTGCTCGGGCGGAATAGCGGATGTGCAATTCGGAATCGGGAAACCCAAATGTGCCGGTGGCGTAGCGCCGACACGCAACCAAGCACACCCCCGGCCGAAACGGCTCGAACGACGTGAGGGTTGGCAGCCGGACTGACGTACCAACCCCGCCGGACCGGCCGCCAACCCTGCGGCAGCTTCTTGATCTGCGAATACGACCATCCTGCTGTGCGCAACTGTGCCACGGACACGACTCCGCCGTTTGCAGCGAGGATGCGTTCGAAATCCGCCACCGCTCAATAGCAGCCCACAACCGCGGCGGTCGAAAGGGCGCTTGTCGCCAACCTGTGGATAACTGCGGTTGTATTGTCCCCGTGACGGAAATCGAACGGCTCGCCCCGCCGCTGAACGCCGACGAACGCACGACGCTGGAAGCATGGCTCGACTTCTACCGCGCGACGCTGGCCATGAAGTGCGAAGGGATGGACGACGTCGAACTGAGCACCGCCAGCGTCGAACCGTCGCCGCTGACCCTGCTCGGACTGGTCCAGCACATGGCCGAGGTGGAACGCAACTGGTTCCGCCGCGTGCTGGCCGGTGAAGACGCCCCGCCGATTTACGGCTCGACAGTTCGCGCGTCCGGCCACGACGGTGGGTTCGACCTGTCAGAGCAGTCGACTTTCGCTGCGGCGCAAGCGGTTTGGCGCACCGAGATCATGCAGGCCCGCGCAAACTGCGCCACCCGCGACCTGACCGACACCTGCCCTTTCAACGGCGGTGAAGTCAGCCTGCGGTGGATCTACCTGCACATGATCGGCGAGTACGCCCGCCACTGCGGGCAAGCCGACCTCATCCGCGAGCGGATCGACGGCGCTACGGGCGTTTGAGGCGCCGGCGTCAGGCCGGGTGGTCGACGATGTTGAGGACGTTGCCGTCCGGTGCCCGGACGAAGAAGCGTTGCACCCCCCACGCCTCCGTCGTCAGCGGATGCACGATCTCATAGCCGCGCTGCTGCGCGTCTGCGTACGCGGCGCCGACGTCGTCGACGCATACCGACACCACGGGATCCTCCGGGGCGGTCGCATCACGGGTGACCAATTGGACGTTGGCTCCGGTGTCCGGGGAGGTGTAGCGGGCCACCCAACCCAAGTTGAATTCTTCGGTGCGCAAACCCAGGAAGTCGACGTAGAAGCTGTTGGCGGCCTCGATGTCGGCAACCCGAAGATCAGCTATCACGCGCGTGGTGCGCATGGCAGCGGGTGACTTGTCGTCGAGCGGCACGCAGTCGTGCCGACAGTCCGGGCTGGTCGACGTCGACTCCGCGGTGGCCTTGCGGTGCAGCACCGCACGGGTCGGTTCGATTGTCAGCGTCTCGTTCGACGGTTGTGCGCGGCCATCGACGATCAGCGAGTACCCGCCGGCCTCGCGCGGCGGCCACACGACCGTGACGTCGCCGTGCCGCTCGGTGTTCTCGCGCGTGTGCCTGCCGACCGTGCCGACGTCGAGGCGGCCGTCGCGGAAGACGGGCTCGACGAAGACGGTGTGCGCGCGGTAGTCGTCGCCGACCGAGATCAGGTAGGCGAACGCGAAGTCGCCCAGCACGTCGGCCAATCGGTCGAGATCCACCTTGACGCTCATAGGCCGAGAATACGTCCGCTCGGCCAAGCGTTAGGTTCATGTATGCCATTGCCGCCTCCCTCGCCGACCACCACCGCCGTCGTCACCGGCGCCTCCTCGGGCATCGGCGCCGACATCGCCCGCGAACTTGCCGCCCGCGGCCACGGCGTCACGCTCGTCGCCCGCCGTGAGGACCGGCTGCGCGACCTGGCCGGCGAACTCGGAAAGGCCGTGCGCACCGAGGTCGTCGCGTGCGACGTCGCCGACCCCGCCGCCCGCGCCCGCCTGTTCGACGAGATCGAGGCCCGCGGGTTGACGGTCGACATCCTCGTCAACAACGCCGGCGTCGGCACGCTCGGGTGGGTGGTGAAATCCGAGGTGGCCGATGAGATTGCCCAGGTACGTGTCAACGTCGAGGCCGTCATCGACCTGACCACCCGCGCCGTGCAGCAGATGGTGCCGCGTGGTCGCGGCGCGATCCTCAACGTCGGATCCACCGCGGGCTTCCACCCGTTCCCCGGGCAGTCCGGCTACGCGGGCACCAAGGCGTTTGTGAAGGCCTACACCGAAGGGGTGCGAGCCGAACTCGCGGGCACCGGCGTGACCGTCGCGATGCTGGCGCCTGGACCGGTGCGCACCGAGTTCCTGCAGTCCGCCGGGATGGACGAGCGCAAGTTCGCCGCGGCGTTCCCCAAGTTCATGTGGATGCCCTCGCGCGACGTCGCGCGCGTCGGTGTCGAGGCGCTCGAGCGCGACAAGGGCACGGTGATCGCGGGGCTGCCCAGCCGACTCAGTACCCGTCTGCTGCAACTGCTTCCGCGGCCGGTGCTGCTCAAAACGCTCGCCGGCCAACACCCGGCGCTGCGGCGCGACCGGTCAGCCGTCTGACGGCCAGCGCCGCATCCAACCCTCGACCGGCAGCGCCATCCCGTTGCACAGCGTGCAGATGGTGCGGTACCACCCGACTGCGACCAGCAACTCCATCCGCTGCTCGTCATTGAGGCTGTCGCCCAACGCTTTCCACGTGTCGTCCGACCACGAGCCGGTGTCCTCCAGTTCGTCGACCGCGGCGATCAGCACCTCCTCGAACGCACCCCAGCCCGGATCGGCGCCGGTGACCAGCGCATCACACTCGTCGTCGCTGACACCGGCGATCGGACCCCAGAACGCAGCCTGACCACCCCACTCGTACTCGCAACGCAGGAGAGCGCAGATCCGCAGGATCGCAATGGTGCGCAGCCGCGGCGGAAGGCGCGCGTCGACGTAGAGCGACTCGCCCAGCTTCCGCAGCCGCGCTGCCAGATTCGGATGACGTTGAAGACAACGGACCAGCAGTAAGGGCTCGTAGGTGCGATCGGGGTGCCCCCACCCGTTGATGCCTGCGGCGTCCTGCGTGCTCCACGGCGGTGGCAGCGGTGCGACCCGCGTCATGCAGCGGGCGCCGGTTGCCGGCCGCGGATCAACCTGCCGGGTCGGGCGGCGGTGGGCACCCCGTTCTCGGCGATGATCTCGCCCGACACGACGGTCGCGACATAGCCGTCGGCGCTCTGGTCCAGGCGGCGGCCGCCGGCGGGCAGATCGTTGGTGATGACGGGCTTGTGCAACCGCAGCGCGTCATGGTCGATCACGTTCAGATCGGCCTTGTAGCCCACCGCTATTCGGCCGCGGTCGGCCAGGCCGGCCACCCGGGCCGGCACCGAGGTCAACTCGCGGACCGCCTCGGCGACACCGAGCCTGCTCTTCGCGCGGTCCCGCGCCCAGTGCGCCAGCAAAAACGTCGGATAGCTTGCGTCGCAGATCATTCCGTAGTGGGCACCGCCGTCGCCGAGACCCAGCACGACGTCGTCGCGGCGCATCAGTTCACCGACGGTGTCGAGCGAGTTGTTCTCGAAGTTGGCCATCGCCACCAGCAGCATTGCGTGGCCGTCGTCGTCTAGTAGGCGGTCGTAGGCCTCTTCCATCGGGGTGACGCCGCGAGCGGCGGCCCGCGCCGCGATCGACGTCGACGGATCGGGCTCGTAGTTCGGGTTCTCCGTCAGCGGGAAGATCCAGTTCCATGCCTGGGCCAGGTACAGCAGCGGATGTCCGCCCTCGGCGGGCTTGTCGGCGAGGATGCGGGCGCGCACGTCCGGCTTGCGCATTTCGGCAACGCGTTCGGCCAGCGGCAGGTCCGCGATCTCCTGATAGCTGGGGTAGAACACGAACGGATTCCCGGTCAGCTCCAGTCCGATCACCAAACCGATTGGGCGCGGGAACATCTGGGCGGTGATTGCCGAGTCCGGGGTGGCGGCGGAGTTGAACTTCTCGACCATCGTGATCGCGTCCGGCCAGATCGGATCGCCGGAGTTGCCCGTCGCCAGCGTGAACGTCACCGGCAACCCGTGGTCCTGCGCGGCCTCGAAAACCGACTGCAGCACTCCTGCGTAACCGCCGGCGGCGATGTCGGGGACGAATTGGATCAGCCCGCCGCCGCCCTCGGCGACACCTGCCGCGATCGCGTCGATCTCGGCCTGCGCGGCGTCGTAGGTCGGGATGAGCTCACCGCTGGCGGTCTTGTGGAACGAGAACCGCGACGACGCGAAGCCCAGCGCGCCGACCTCGACCGCCTCCTTGGCCAGCGCCTTCATCCGCGCGAGATCCTCGGGCGTGGCGGGTTCGCGGTCGGCACCGCGACGACCCATCACATACACCCGCAGCGGCGAGTGCGGAAGATATGCGGCCACATCGATATCCCTGCGGCGCGAGTCCAGCGCGTCGAGGTATTCGGGGAATGTCTCCCAGTCCCACGGCAACCCGTCGACCATCACCACCCCGGGGATGTCCTCGACGCCCGCCATCACGTCGACGAGCACCTCGTGATCCTCGGCGCGGCATGGGGCGAAGCCGACCCCGCAGTTGCCCATCACCGCGGTCGTGACACCGTGCGCCGACGACGGGTTCAGCCGGTCCGACCAGATCGCCTGGCCGTCGTAGTGGGTGTGCAGGTCGACGAATCCCGGGGTGACGAGCAGCCCCGTCGCGTCGATCTCACGCGCGCCGCTGCCCACCGGAACGCCGTCGGTGCCGACCGCCGCTATCACGCCGTCGGAGACCGCGACGTCGCCGACGTACGGTTCGCCGCCGAGGCCGTCGACGATGGTGCCGCCGCGAATGACGAGTTCGTATGTCATACGTCGAATCTACGATGTGGCGATGATCGATCACTTCGGAATCAACTGCGCGGACTGGGACAGATCGAAGGCGTTCTACGACAAGGTCCTGGGCGTGCTCGGCTTCACCCGCCAGATGGATTATCAGGTCGCCATCGGTTACGGCACGGAGGGGAAACCCGACTTCTGGATCGCCGACATGAGCGCCGGTGACGCGGCGGGTCCCAACCGCGAGGTGCACTTCGCGTTCCAGGCCGCCGACACCGACGCGGTGCAGGCCTTCTACGACGCCGCATTGGAGGCCGGCGCCGAGTCGCTGCACGCTCCGAGGTTGTGGCCGGAATACCACCCCGGCTATTACGGCGCCTTCGTGCGTGATCCGGACGGCAACAACATCGAGGCCGTCTTTCACGGCGCGCGACCGCAGGGCTGACGTATAACGTCGAGGTCATGGCTGACTCAGACGTGGCGGCGGTCCGTGAACTTCTGCGCGACTCGTTCACCCGGCTCATCGAACATGTCGAGAACCTCACCGACGGGCTGACCGACGAGACCGCGTTCTTCCGCCCGACGGCGACGGCCAACAGCATCGCGTGGTTGATCTGGCACAGCGCCCGCCAACAGGACGTCCAGATCAGCGACATCGCCGGCACCGAGCAGGTGTGGTTGCGCGACGGGTGGGTCGACCGGTTCGGCCTCGACCTGCCCCGGGACGACATGGGCTACGGGCACAGCCCCGAGGAAGTGGGCCGGGTGCGCGTATCGGCGGATCTGCTCGCCGGGTACTCCCACGCCGTACACAAGGCGACGCTCGAATACATCGCGTCGGTCACGGTCGAGGAACTGAGCCGAATCGTCGACGACCGGTGGAACCCCCCGGTGACCGCAAGCGTGCGCCTGGTGAGCATCGTCGATGACGGAGCGCAGCATCTCGGGCAGGCGGCGTATATCCGGGGGATCGCCTGACCCGCTGGCCGCCGACTTGACACATGTCAACGCCCCTGCGATCTGGATCACACGAGATGGTTAGCATGGGGTCATGACTGCGACGTCCGATGTTGACCTACCCGACACCAGCACCATCCACAATCCCGCGACCGGAGCCGTCGCAGGCACCGTGCGCTGGACCGACCCCGCCGACGTGCCGCGCATCGCGGCCGGCCTGCGGGAGGCGCAACGGCAGTGGGAGGCGCGCGGCGCCAAGGGGCGCGCCAAGGTGTTGGCGCGCTACGCGGTGTGGCTCGGTGAGCACCGCGACGAGATCGAGTCGCTGCTGATCAAGGAGACCGGCAAGTCGGCCGTCGACGCGGCGCAGGAAGTGCCGCTGTTGATCATGATCGCGTCCTACTACATCAAGACGATGGAGAAGGCGCTCGCTCCCGAGCGCAGGCCGGCGTCGCTGCCGTTCCTGTCGATCAAGAAGATCGAGGTGCACTACCGGCCCCGCCCGGTCGTCGGCATCATCGCGCCGTGGAACTACCCGGTGGCCAACGCGTTGATGGACGCGCTCGGTGCGCTGGCGGCGGGCTGCGCCGTACTGCTCAAGCCGTCGGAGCGCACGCCGTTGACGGCCGAACTGCTCCTGCGCGGCTGGCTGGACTCGGGAGCACCGGAGGTGCTGGCGTTGGCGCAGGGCGCGCGGGAGGTCTCCGAGGCCGTCATCGACAACTGCGACTTCATTCAGTTCACCGGCTCCAGTGCCACGGGCGCGAAGGTGATGGAGCGCGCCGCCCGCCGCCTCACCCCGGTCAGCCTCGAGCTCGGCGGCAAGGATCCGATGATCGTGCTCGAGGACGCCGACATCGATCTCGCCGCGCATGCCGCGGTGTGGGGCGCGTTCTTCAACGCCGGGCAGACGTGCGTGTCGGTGGAGCGGGTCTACGTCTTGGAGTCGGTCTACGACCGGTTCGTCGCCGCGGTGGTGCGCGACGTCGAGAAGCTGAAAATGGGCGCGGGCGACGGATACGACTTCGGCTCGCTGATCGACGAGTCGCAGGTTGCCGTCACGGCCCGGCACGTCGAAGACGCGCTGGCGAAGGGCGCGCGGGCGTTGACCGGCGGCAAGCGTCCCGAGGGTGGACCGGGTAACTTCTATCCGCCCACCGTGCTGGTCGACGTGGACCACTCGATGCTGTGCATGACCGAGGAGACCTTCGGTCCGACGTTGCCGATCATGAAGGTCGCCAGCGTCGACGAGGCGGTCCGGCTGGCCAACGACAGCCCGTACGGGTTGAGTGCCGCCGTCTTCTCCAAAGACATCGATCGGGCGAAAGACGTTGCGGTACACCTGGACTGCGGTGCGGTGAACGTCAACGACGTGATCTCGAACCTGATGTGCACGACGGCGCCGATGGGCGGCTGGAAGACGTCGGGCCTGGGAGCCCGGTTCGGCGCGGCCGAGGGACTCCGCAAGTACTGCCGCCAGGAGGCCGTGGTGGCGCCGCGCACAAATGTCGGCGCGGGCGGCAACTACTACAACAACTCGCCCCGGGCGCTGAAGCGGATGAACAAGCTGATGACGAAGCTGGCGCTGATCACCCCGAAGCGGGCCGCCAAGTAACGAACGTCCGGCTCAATCGACGGCGGGAGTACGGTTTCTGACGCGGTTACTCGCGTTTGGTGTCAGAAACCGTACTTTCGGTGAAGGAGGACGCGCGTGCGGCTGCTCGCGACCGTGTTGTTCTGGCTCGTCACCACCGTCCTGCTGGCGGTGGCCGTCCCGACGATGTGGGCGCAACGAAACGTGGTCGACGCCAACGGCTACGCGGCGCTCGCCGCCTCGGCGGCCGAAGACCCGCAACTGCAGAAGGCGATGGCCGGCGTCCTCACGACCGAGGTCACCTCGATGCTGTCGGAGAAGGGCTACGACGTCGACAACTCCTTCATCAGCGGGGTGGCCTCGGCCTACACGGCCAACCCGACATTCCCGGGCCAATTCGGGTTGGCCAACGCCATCGGACACCGGTGGATGTTCACCGACTCGGCGCAACACGTGGAGGGCACCGACGAGTGGATCGTCGACCTGGCTCCGATGCTCGCCGACGAGTCGTTCCGCCGGACGTTGGGCAACTTCGGCGTCGAGACCCCAGAATCGCTGCCCGTTCCGGTGTCGATCTCGGACACGTGGCGGCCGGGTCAGCTCAAGCAGGTGTCGACGTGGGGGCCGTGGGTCAGCATCGGCGCGACGATCCTGACCGGGGTGTTCGCGCTGCTGACGGTCGCGGCTGCCCGCCGCCGCGGCAAAGCCATTGCGGCGCTCGGCGTTTCAGCGCTGATCGTCGGCGCTGCGGGCTGGGCCGCGTTGGAGGTGGTGCGCCGTCACATCAACGATGCACTCAACCGGCTCTCCGGGGACATTCGCGAGGTGGCCGACGTGATGGTCAGACACGCCGAAGACAGCTTCCATCACTGGCTGAATCTGAGCCTCGCGGCCGGTGGCGTGTTGGTGGTGCTCGGCGTGCTCGTTTCGATGCTGGGCGGGCTGCGGCGGCGTGACGCATAACCGGTCTGTGGCTATACGGTCATGCCACGCCGTCACGGCTCGATGACGTGTGACGGGTCGGGCCGCTTCTCGGGGGGTGCCTGGCTGTAGTCGCCCCACGGCCCATCTCGTTGTTCGATTGCGCTCCGAACGCCTTGAGTCGCAGCGGTTTCAATGAAGGACAACGCGTCGGGGGTGTTGCGCATGAGCCCGTCGAGTATCCCGCCGAGCGTCTGGGTCGAGGCCAGGCCCATGTTCTCGTATGCCTGGTTGACGATGAGTTTCTGCGCCTGCAACTGCGACAGCGGGATTCGCGCGAGCTTGTGAGCGATCTCCTGGACGCGGGCCTCGAGATTCTCGAACGGGACGGATTCGTTGATGAGTTCGACTGCGGCGGCTTCCTTTCCGGTCAACGGCTCACCGGTCAACGAGTGCCACTTCACCTTCGCCAGGCTCAACCGGTAGAGCCACATTCCGGTGAGGTAGGCGCCCCACATGCGGGCGTACGGCGTGCCGATGACCGCGTCGTCGCTGGCGATCACGATGTCGGCGCACAGCGCGTAGTCACTGGCCCCGCCGACGCACCAGCCGTGTACCTGGGCGATGACGGGTTTGGACGCCCGCCAGATGGCCATGAACTTCTGCGTGGGGCCGGTCTCACGGGCGCTGACCATCGCGAAATCCTTGCCCGGGTCCCAGCGGCCGTCGGTGGTCATTGCGGCGCCCCAGTGGGTGAAGCCGCCGCCGAAGTCGTAGCCGCCGGAGAACGCACGCCCGGCGCCACGCAACACGATCACCTTGACCGCCGGGTCGCGTTCGGCAAGCCCGACCGCCTTCTCGATCTCGTCGGGCATCGGCGGAACGATGGTGTTGAGGTGGTCCGGGCGATTCAGGGTGATGGTGGCGATGGGCGGATCGGCGGTGTAGAGCAGGGTTTCGAACTGCGACTCGGACTCGGGCGGCGTCATGACTGCAAGTTTGGCAGAGGAAGCGACGGGTAACCGGGATCGGTGACGAAACGACTCACCGGCGCCCGTGCCGCGGCCACTCTGGTCGACCTCGGCGCCGCGTCGATCGCGGCGGGAGTGCTCGCGCGACGGCGGCCCGTCGTCCGAATACTTGAAGCGGTCCAAGCGGACTCCCGCGCGGTGCAGCGGATGCAGAGCCTGCGGCGCGAGTTCGGCCGCGGCCCGGTGGAATTGGCGGTGCCCGGCAGGCGCATGGTGGTGATCCTGGATCCCGAGGACGTCGGCCGGGTGCTGGCGCAGGCACCGACACCGTTTCATCCGGCCAACACGGAAAAACGCAAGGCGTTGCAGTGGTTTCAGCCGCACGGCGTGTTGATCTCCCGCGGGCCCATCCGTCAGCAGCGGCGCGAATACAACGACGCCGTGCTGGACAGCGGCGCAGACATCCATCGGCTGGCCGACTCGTTCGCGCGGACGATCACCGAGGAAGCCCGGGAACTGGTGGACGACGCGGCCAGGCGGGGCCGTCTGGATTCGGCGCGGTTCATGACGGCGTGGTGGCGCCTGGTGCGTCGCCTGGTGCTCGGTGACCGTGCGCGAGACGACGAATTGATCACCGATGCGCTGATGCGGCTGCGCAAGGCAGGCAACTGGTCGTTTCTGTCGCTGCCGCATTACCGTGCACGCGCGAAGTTCCTCGAGGGTCTGCACCGTTACGTCGAGGATCCGGAGCCGGGAAGTCTAGCGGGCGTCGTCGCGCAGACGCCGTCGAGCGGCGCGGTGGATCCGGTGGGACAGATGCCGCAGTGGCTCTTCGCATTCGACGCGGCCGGCATGGCGTCACTGCGTGCGCTGGCATTGCTGGCCACCCATCCGCCCGAGCGGGCGCTGGCGTCGGACGATGCGGCAGAGCCCGAACGTGTGTCGCTGCGGCCGTATCTGCGGGCATGCGTGCTCGAGTCGGTGCGGTTGTGGCCGACCACGCCGACAATCCTGCGAGACACCACCGAGGACACTCAGTGGGCGGACGGGTCGACCATCGCCAAGGGCGCAGGGCTGATGATCGTCACGCCCGCATTTCACCGTGACGACGACCTGTTGCCGTTCGCGCATTCCTTCGTGCCCCAGATCTGGCTCGACGGGACCGCCCAGAGCTATCCACAATTGGTGCCGTTCTCGGCCGGGCCGGCGGAGTGCCCGGGCCGCAATCTGGTGCTGCTCGTGACGAGCACCCTATTGGCGCACATGATGAGTGCTTTGCGATTGGAGTTGACGTCGGATCCGAAGCCGGGCCCGGACCAGCCGCTGCCGATGACGTTGAACCAGTTGACTTTAGAGTTCGACGTGCGACGGACGACTCGGTCGGTGCCTTCCTCGATCGGGTAGTCGCGACGAATCAGCCTGCCACTCGCCGGTTTTCGATATATAGGTATTCGTGAACAGTTAAGGCTTCCCCGTCCGGGCGGCCGGATTTGTCGGTGGGTGCTGTCATGATGCGGTTATGGTTTCGTTCGCTCCGTCTGGTGTTGAGGTGGATTTGAGTCGCCTCGAGCGTTTGGAGGAGTTGTTTGGGCAGTTGGAGGAGTTGGCGGGTCAGCGCAATGCCATTGATGGGCGCATCGTGGAGATCGTCGCCGAGCTCGATCACGACAACTTGTGGGGGATCACCGGGGCGCGGTCGGTCAAGGCGTTGGTGGCCTGGAAGTTGGGTATGGCCGAGGCGACGGCCAAGACGGTGGCTGCGATCGCCGATCGGTTCGAGGAGTTCCCGCGCTGCACCGCCGAAATGTCGCAGGGCCGATTGTCGTTGGATCAGGTCGGCGTGATCGCCCAGCGAGCGGGCCAGGGTTCTGATGAGCATTACGCGAAGCTGGCGTCGGTGGCCACGGTCAACCAGCTGCGCACCGCGACCAAACTCGAACCGCGCCCTACGCCTGACCCCAAGCCTGAGCCGCAGCGGTCGATCCGCAAGCACACCGATGAGCACTACACCTACTACCGGATCAAACTGCCGCACGTGGAGGCGGCGACGTTCGACGCGGCGTTGCAGTTGCATCTGGAGGCGTTGATCACCGAGTGGAAACGCGAGCACGACACCGGCGAGCCGGCCGGTGATCAGCAGCCTGCGTTTCCGACGCTCACCGATGCGTTCCTGCGGATGGTGGAATCGGCCTGGGACGCTGAGGTGGCGCGGCGCCCGCACGGGCAGCACACCAGCGTGATCGTGCATTGCGATGTCGACAAGCGCGCCGGCTGGCTGTACTTAGGTTCGCTGCTCTCTGAGGCCGATCGGCAATATTTGTTGTGTGATGCCAGTTGTGAGGTGTGGTTGGAACGCCGCGGGCAGCTGATCGGCGCTGGGCGCACGACGCGCCAGATCAGCCGCCGGCTGCGCCGGGCGCTGGAGCACCGCGATTCGACGTGTGTGGTGCCCGGCTGTGAGGCCACCCGCGGTCTGCACGCTCATCACCTTCGGCATTGGGAAGACGGCGGGCCGACCGAGTTGGACAACCTGGTGTTGGTGTGTCCGTATCACCACCGGATGCATCACCGTGGTGAGATCACCATCACCGGCCCCGCGCCCAACCTGACTGTTACGGATCCCGCCGGGCGAGAGCTGACCAACGCATCACTGGCCCGGCCCCCGACCCAACCCCCACCCGCGGTCGCACCCTGGCGCGGACCGATCGGTGAACGCGCCGACTGGTGGTGGTACAGCCCCTTCGAACCCCAACCCCCACCATCACCCAACTGAACCGGCGACGATCGCCGATCCCAACACCGCGCCAACGCCAACCGGGTTGACGCCTTCCTGAACCCGTCGACCATCGCCGACCGTCACGTCCTTTCGCGACGCGGTCCGCGAGGCTGAATTTTTAGGTGTGGCTATCCTCCGCGCGTTCGCTGGGTGTTATGTTCAGCCTCTCCGAACGCAGAGGTGCACATGAACCGCTATCTCGCCTGGGCAGTCCCGATAACCGCAGTCGGTCTGATCTTGTCCGGATGCGCCGGTGGCGACTCCTCTGGCAGCGAGACGTCCGCCAGTGGAACGACCACCACGACGACGAGCGCGGCCCCCGCGGTCGATCCGGCTGTGCTGGACAAGGCGGCAGCCGACTACAAGGCCTACGTGCAGAGCAACATCGACGAACTTCAGCGCGTGGTCAAGGTATTCACCGATGCGGTCCGCGCCGGAGACCTCAAGGCCGCCCAGGACGCCTATGCGCCGTCACGTCAGCCGTGGGAACGCATCGAGCCGATCGCCGGACTGGTCGAAGAGATCGACCGCAAGATCGATGCTCGGGTGGATGACTTCGCCGGCGTCGACGACCCCCAGTTCACCGGCTGGCATCGCCTCGAGTTCCTGCTGTTCGAGAAGAACACCACCGAGGGCGGCGCGCCGTTCGCCGATCAGCTCGACAAGGACGTCGCCGACCTTAAGGCGCAATTCCCGTCGGTTCAGGTCAAGCCGGTCGACGTCTCCAACGGCGCCGCGGAGCTGATCGAAGAGGTGTCCGAGGGCAAGATCACCGGCGAAGAGGACCGCTACTCCAAGACCGACCTCTGGGACTTCGACGCCAACCTGCAGGGGGCACGCGACGCCGTCGGCAAGCTCAATCCCGCACTCGTACAAGCCGATCCGGCCTTGCTGGGCAAGATCGACGCCGGAATCAATTCGGTGTTCGAAACCTTGGCGCCACTGCGTCGCGGTGACGGCTGGGTGTTGTTCTGCACCGAGAACGATCGCTACCCGTCGCCGCGCTGCCCCGAGGTCACTGTGACACCCGACGTGATCGACAAGCTGAAGGCCGAGCTCGCCGGGCTGTCGGAGAACCTGTCGCAGGTGTCTGGAGTGCTGAAGCTGCAGTGACCGAAGGTCGCTCGGAACTCTCGCGGCGAGGATTCATCTCCGGCGCGTTGGGAACCGGTGCCGTGGTGGGCGCGGGATCGGTCCTCGCCGGCTGTTCATCGGACCCCGAATCACCCACCGCACCCGCGGCGGCCTTCGTCCCATTCGACGGTGCACACCAGACCGGCATCACCGCGTTGCCCATTCCGGAGCAGGGGCTGGTCGCATCGTTCAACGTGCAGTCGAAGGACCGCGACAGCCTGAAACGCGCCCTGCAGGACCTCACCGAAGAGATCCGCGCGCTCATGGCGGGCAAGCCGCCGGAGCCCCGCGATCCGGCCTACCCGCCCGTCGACTCCGGCATCCTGGGCGAGCAGCCGCCCGCGGACAACCTCGCGATAGTCGTCGGCGTCGGGGCGTCGCTGTTCGATGACCGCTTCGGGCTGGCCGACCGCAAGCCCAAGGAACTGGTCACCATGCCGTTCATCGCCAACGACCGGTTGGATCCCAAACTGTCGCACGGTGATCTGTCGATCATCATCGAAGCGGGTCACAGCGACACCGTCATCTTCGCCCTGCGGCAGCTGATGCGTCGCACCCGCAGTGACCTGGTGTTGCGGTGGATGGTCGACGGCTACGCCAGGGGTATCGGCGCCGGCCAGGCATCCGAGGCCGCGACGCCGCGAAACCTGTTGGGTTTCAAAGACGGAACGGCCAACCTCGACGTCGACGACAACGCGATCATGGATCGCCACGTCTGGGTGGGCCCGCAGGACGGAGAACCGGAGTGGGCAGTCGGCGGCTCCTATCAGGCGATCCGCATCATCCGGATGTTCGTCGAATTCTGGGACCGCACGCAGCTCGTCGAGCAGGAGGCGCTGATCGGGCGCAGCAAGGTCAGCGGCGCGCCGCTCGGACTGACCGGCGAGTTCACCGACCCCGACTATCCAGAAGACCCCGAAGGCAAGCGAATACCGCTCACCGCGCACATCCGGCTGGCGAACCCGCGCACTCCTCAGACAGACGAAAACCTCATTCTGCGACGGGGTTTCAACTACTCCCGCGGATTCGACGGCGCAGGCCGACTCGATCAGGGGCTCGCATTCATCGCCTACCAGCGCAGCCTCGAGAAGGGCTTCCTCACCGTTGCCAACCGGCTCAAGGGCGAACCGCTCGAGGAGTACATCATGCCGGTCGGCGGCGGGTTTTTCTTCATCCTGCCAGGCGTCACCGGCCCCGACCGGTTCCTCGGCGACCAGTTGCTCAGCTGACGTCGCGCGTCGCGGCGAAGTGGACGATGCCCCCTGATTGCTGAAGCTTCTCAATCCGAAGCCCCGCATGGGTGAGCCAGTCGCGCACGTCGTCGGCGGTGCCGCCGGGCCCGAAGATGCCGCCACGTCGAAACGCCGCGATGGCGAGGTCTTGCCGTGGCCCCGCGCCGCGGATGACCGTATCTCCAACGAGGCGCCCGCCCTGCTTCAGACAACGCGTGATCTCCTGCACCGCCGAAGGCGGGTCGGGCAGGCAGTGCAGACCGTTGAAGCACAGGCACACGTCGAACTCGTTGTCGTCGAACGGCATCCGTTCGATATCGGCCTCGATGAACTCGATGTCATCGTGACCCATCGCGGCGGCTCGATGGCGCGCCCGGTCCAACATGGCCGGTGATATATCGGCTGCGACGTAGCGTAGCCGTTGGTTCGCACGCAACTCCCGCAGCGCGAGCCCGCCTCCGCACGGAATGTCCAGCACCGCCGAGCCGTCCGGCAGGTCGGCCACCGCACGGAGGCTGTCGCGCAGCAGGCGGGTGTCGGTGCCCCACAGCACCCGGCCGGCGGGTCTGGCCAGCCACTCTCGCTGCACCGCGAAGTCGTACGCCCCGCCGCCCAGCTTCCCGAAACGCCCCGCCCAGTTTTCGCGAAGATCGGCCATGGCTTCAGGCTAGCCCAATGTTCGGTGCAGGAACTCGTAGATCAACGCCGAGCGGAAAGCGGTTTGGGCGTTGTCCGCCGCGCCCGCATGCCCACCCTCGATGTTCTCGTAATAGTGGACCGGATGACCGGCATCCTCCAGCGCGGCGGTCATCTTGCGGGCGTGACCGGGGTGCACCCGGTCATCGCGCGTCGAGGTCGTGATCAACACCGGCGGGTACCGTCGATCCGCCGAAATATTCTGGTAGGGCGAGTACTTCGAGATGAACTCCCAGTCGTCGGGATCGTCCGGGTCCCCGTACTCGGCCATCCAGGATGCGCCGGCAAGCAGCAGATGGAACCGGCGCATGTCCAGTAGCGGGACGCTGCACACCAGTGCGCCGAACAGTTCCGGGTACCGCGTCAGCATCACGCCCATCAGCAGTCCGCCGTTGCTGCCGCCCTGCGCGCCGAGTTGCTCGACGGTGGTGGTGCCGCGCGCAACGAGATCCTGTGCGACAGCCGCGAAGTCCTCATAGACGAGGTGCCGGTTCTCCCGCATGGCCTGGGTGTGCCACGTCGGGCCGTATTCGCCGCCGCCGCGGATGTTCGCCAACACGAACGTGCCGCCGCGGCTCAGCCATAGCCTGCCGAGAACGCCGCCGTAACTCGGCGTATTGGCCACCTCGAAGCCACCGTACCCGCTCAGCAGGGTCGGTCCGGGTGCCTGCTTATACCGGTGCCCCACAACGAAATACGGAATCATGGTGCCGTCCGCGGACGCGACGAAGTGCTGGCTGATCTCGAGGTCCGCGGCGTCGAAGAACGACGGTGCGCGCTTGACCTCGGTGACCGCATCGCCGGCACGGCCCCACAGCAGCCGCGACGGTGTGTCGAAACCGCTGGCGTCGAGAAACATTTCGTCGCCGTACTCGTCGACGTCCACCAGGACGGTGTTGGTGTTCGGTGGAATTCCGGGGATCTCGGCTCGCTCCCAGGTCCCAGGTGTCACGACCGTCACCTGGCTGATCACGTCGACGAGCGTGACGAGTACCAGGCGGTCACGGGTCCACGCGTAGTTGTCCAGGCTGGAGTGCTCGTCGGGCTCGAACACCACATGCAGTTCGCCTGTGCCGTCGAGGTATTCGGCGTAGTTCGCGGCGAGTAGGGAACCGGCACGATACGTAGTCGACCCGACTGTCCAATCGGTGCGAGGCCGAATCAGCAACCACTCGCGGTGCCAGGAGATGCCGGCATCTGAGGGGGCGTCGATCTCGATCAGCGTGTCGCCGCGTAACTCGTAGCGGTGCCGGTTGAAGAAGTCGAACGACCGCGTGATCAGCAATCGCTCGAAGCCCGGTGTCGCGTCGTAACCGCATCCGACGCTGACGTCGGTGGCCTCGCCCTCGAAGAGCGTTTGCGCGTCGGACAGTGGCTGGCCCCGTCGCCAGCGCTTGACGATCCGCGGGTAACCGGAGTCGGTCAACGAGCCGGGGCCGAAGTCCGTACCGACCAGCACGGTGTCGCGGTCCTGCCACGTCACGCTCGATTTGGCCTCCGGCAGTTCGAAACCGTCGGAGACGAACTGCCATGTGGTCATGTCGAATTCGCGAACCACGGTGGCATCGGCGCCGCCACGGGACAGTTCTACCAGCGCCAGCGAGAAGTCCGGCTCGAGTACCTCAGCGCCGGCCCACACCCAATTCTCGCCGTCGTCGGCCGCGATCTGATCGACGTCGATCAGGACGTCCCACTGCGGCTGCTCGGTTCGGTAGCTCTCCAGCGTCGTGCGTCGCCACAGGCCACGCGGGTTGTTCGCGTCGCGCCAGAAGTTGTAGAGGTGGTCGCCGCGCCTGCGCACGTACGGGATGCGCGCGTCGGTGTCGAGCACCTCCAGAGCCTCGGCGCGCATCTGCTCGAACCGGTCACCGCCGAAGCGGGCGAGCGTGGGCTCGTTGTGCTTGCGGACCCAGTCGAGCGCTGCATCGCCGGTGATCTCTTCGAGCCAGAGGTAGGGGTCGTCCACGACACCCATTGTGGCGGCCGGGCGTAGTGTGAGCTCCGTTACACCGTTTCGAGAGGGAGTCACTGATGACCGCTTACGCCCGCCCCGGCGCGGCAGATGCCCTGATGTCGTACGAGTCTCGGTACGGCAACTTCATCGGCGGTGAATGGGTTCCGCCGGCTTCGGGGGAGTACTTCGAGAACCCGACGCCGGTGACGGGACAGCCGTTCTGCGAGGTGCCGCGCTCCACCGAAGCCGATATCGACAAGGCGCTCGACGCCGCGCACGGCGCCGCGACCGCGTGGGGCAAGACGGCTCCCGCCGAGCGCGCCAACATCCTCAACAAGATCGCCGACCGCATCGAGGAGAACCTCGAGTCGCTGGCGCTGGCGGAGTCCTGGGACAACGGCAAGCCGATCCGCGAGACGCTCAACGCCGACATCCCGCTGGCCGTCGACCACTTCCGTTATTTCGCCGGGGCCATCCGCGCGCAGGAGGGCTCGCTGAGCCAGATCGACGACGACACCGTCGCCTACCACTTCCATGAACCGCTCGGCGTGGTCGGGCAGATCATCCCGTGGAACTTCCCGATCCTGATGGCGACGTGGAAGCTCGCCCCTGCGCTGGCGGCGGGCAACGCGGTCGTCCTCAAGCCCGCCGAGCAGACGCCGGCGTCGATGCTCTATCTGATGTCCTTGATCGGCGACCTACTGCCCGCGGGTGTGGTCAACGTCGTCAACGGTTTCGGGTTCGAGGCGGGCAAGCCGCTGGCGTCGAGCAACCGGATCGCCAAGATCGCGTTCACCGGCGAGACCACCACCGGCCGGCTGATCATGCAGTACGCGTCGCAGAACCTGATACCCGTCACGCTGGAGCTCGGCGGCAAGAGCCCGAACATCTTCTTCTCCGACGTGCTGGCCGCCGCCGACGACTATCAGGACAAGGCGTTGGAGGGTTTCACGATGTTCGCCCTCAACCAGGGCGAGGTGTGCACGTGCCCGTCGCGTAGCCTGATCCAGGCCGACATCTACGACGAGTTCCTCGAGCTCGCCGCCATCCGCACCAAGGCCGTACGGCAGGGTGATCCGCTGGACACCGAGACGATGATCGGTTCGCAGGCGTCCAACGATCAGCTGGAAAAGGTGTTGTCCTACATCGAGATCGGCAAGTCCGAGGGCGCCAAGATCGTCACCGGCGGCGAGCGTGCCGAACTCGGCGGTGATCTCAACGGCGGCTACTACGTTCAGCCGACGATCTTCGCGGGCGACAACAAGATGCGAATCTTCCAGGAGGAGATTTTCGGTCCCGTCGTCGCCGTCACGTCGTTCAGCGACTACGACGACGCGATCGCCATCGCGAACGACACCCTGTACGGGCTTGGCGCAGGCGTCTGGTCGCGCGACGGCAACACCGCGTACCGGGCCGGTCGCGACATCAAGGCGGGCCGCGTCTGGACGAACTGCTATCACGTGTACCCCGCGCACGCGGCCTTCGGCGGCTACAAGCAGTCCGGCATCGGTCGCGAGAACCACAAGATGATGCTCGACCACTACCAGCAGACGAAGAACCTGCTGGTGTCCTACAGCAACAAGGCGCAGGGCTTCTTCTGATGAGCGATTTCGGTGTCGAATCAGTCGGTGAGCGACTGTTCGGACACCCGAATCGCGACGGGGCACCGCCGCGGGCGTTGATCACCGCGGCCGCCGCCGACCTGCTACGCCGCCTTCAGGACCGGCACGGCGCGCTGATGTTCCACCAGTCCGGCGGGTGTTGTGACGGCTCGTCGCCGATGTGCTACCCCGACGGCGAGTTCGTCGTCGGCGACCGCGACGTGCTGCTGGCGGTCCTCGACGTCGGGGAAGGCGTGCCGGTGTGGATCTCCGGGCCGCAGTTCGACGCATGGAAGCACACCCAACTGGTGATCGACGTCGTACCCGGGAGAGGCGGCGGCTTCAGCGTCGAAGCGCCGGAGGGCGTGCGCTTCCTGTCTCGCGGCCGGGCGTTCACCGACGCCGAGAACCGGTTGCTCGCCGAGCAACAGACGATCACGGGTGCGGCTTTCGCCCGGGGTGAGCGGCCGCCGCCGTCGGACACCCACATCGTCATTGACGTTGACGCAATTGATGCGTGTCCGATACCTAACGCGCCGAGCGGCTAACGGGCCAGCGAGGACTATCCGCGTAACCTCGTGATCGTGATCCCGCTGCCTCGGGCGTGGTTGCTGACCAGTGCCCTCCTCGTCGGCACGGCGGTGGGGCTGATCCTCGGGATCGCCTCGACGCTGGTGGTCGACGCGGCCATCCGGCCCGACGTCGTCGTTGCCCTCGTCGTCGGTGTGCCAGGTGCGCTCGGCATGCTGGCGATTCTGTTGTCCGGTCGGCGTTGGGTGACGACGGTCGGCGCGTTCGTGCTCGCGATCGCGCCCGGCTGGTTCGGTGTGCTGGTGGCGATCCAGGCGGTGCATGGTGCCTGAACGAACCGACACACTGCCCGGCGATCCGACGCAGCCGTATACGCCGACGTTCCAGACAGACGAGTTCGAGGCGCTGAGCGCCGTCGTCGAACAGGTCCCCTCGGAGCCGTTACCCGTTCCGGCGCATCCCGTGGTGGTCCCGGGCAACTACCAGTACCTCAAGCGGTGGCAGTTCGTGCTCGTCGTCGCGGGCGTCTGGGCGCTCTCCGCAGCGGCCGGCTGGGGCCTCTACCACTGGTGGTACCACTCGATCGACAAGACGGCGCCGGTATTCGTCGTGCTGGTATTCGTCGTCACGTCGACGGTGGGTGGCCTGCTTCTCGCCATGGCGCCGAACAGACCGGTGGTGACGGCGCTGGCGATCGCGGTCATGTCGGCGCCGTTGGCGGCGGTGGCCGGCGCGGCGGTATTGCACGGTCTCTACTACTGCGAATGGGCCAGCCGCTGTTTCGTGGGGCTGATCCCGTACTGAGGCTCGCCGCGTAGTGACCTAGCGGCTGGCGGGCTCCCAGGTCCGCATCGCCGCGTCGAGGCCTTCGTCGTCCAGCGCCCTCACCGGCAACGGCTCGTTCTCAGCGTGAGAACGCATGCCGTCCAACAGGATACCGACGTAGCGTCGCCACAGATTCGTGTCGACGTGACCGGCGAACTCACTGACCATCCCGGCCAGCAGGCTGATGATCGGCATGTCCGTGGGGGAGATGTCCGAACGGAGGCGGCCGTCGATCTGCGCTCGCTCAACGAGTTTCGTGGCCACCGGGTGAAGGCGTCCTTGTGCTGCTATCACTCGGTCGCCGCCGTAGGTCTTGCTGAAGGCGATTTCGCGCAGGCCTCGATCGGTGGCGGTCATCTCGCACATGTGCTCGACAAACCACACGAAGCCCTCCCACGCGTCCTGATGTCGCAGCCCGGCTTCGGCCAATGCAGTGAGCTGGTCCAGGCCGTCGACGAACACCGCCTCGACGAGGTCGTCTTTGGTGGCGAACCGCCGGTACACCGTTCCCACACCCACGCCGGCGTGGTGCGCGACGTCATTGAGATTGGGCTCCAATCCTTTGGCCGCGAACAACTCCCGGGCGGCTTGCAGGACGCGATTGCGGTTGCGTTCGGCGTCCTTACGCAGCGGCCGGGGGCCCGGCCGCTGCGTGTGCGTCTCACCCGCATTCATCCGGCCGAGTGTAATGCGCAGCACATAAAAGCGGATTGACCTTGTCCGCTTCGTTCGTTAGCTTGTCTGACTAGCACCCCTTGAGATCGGGGTCGTCAACAACGCCGAAAGGCCAGCACTTTGACTGCCGTCGATCGATTCCGCGCACTACCCGTGCCGGCTGGTATGAAGTCGGGGGCGCGTCGGTGTTGAAGGTGATCATGCGCTTTTGGCTCCCCGTCATGATCGTGGTCGCCGTTTCTGCGGGCTATCTCGCGGTGTCGCATCTGCGGACGGTCTTCGGTGCCGAGCCCGTCCTGGTGACGCCGATCGGAGCGGACACCGCGGAGAAGTTCATTCCCAAGGTGGTGACCTACGAGGTCTTCGGTTCGGGAACTGCCGTGGTCAACTACCTGGATCTTGACGGCAAGCCGGTGCGCGCCGGAACCGTGAATCTGCCGTGGACGCTGACGTTGGAAACCACGGCGCCGTCGGTGGCGCCGAACGTCATCGCCCAAACCGACGGCCGGTCGATCGGCTGCCGGATCACCGTCGACGACGAGGTCAAGGATGAAAAGACGGCTTCGGGTGTGAACGCCCAGACCTTCTGTTTGGTGAAGTCCGCGTGAGCGCCCCAGTCGACGACGCGCCGACGGACGCCAACCCGATCGCCCGGCCGAAGCGGCCATGGCTTCCGCGGTTGATCCGGCTCTTCGCGCTGCCGATCATCGTGGGCTGGGTCGTCATCATCGGCTTCCTCAACACCGCGGTGCCCCAGCTGGAAGTGGTGGGCAAGCAACGCGCGGTCTCGATGAGTCCTCAGGACGCGCCGTCGATGATCGCGATGAAGCGCGTCGGCACCACGTTCGAGGAGTACGACACCAGCAGCTCGGTGATGGTGGTGCTCGAGGGCGAGGACAAGCTGGGCGCCGAAGCGCTCGAGTTCTACGAACAGATGGTCCGCGATCTGCGCGCCGACACCGACCACGTGCAGTACGTGCAGGACCTCTGGTCCGACTCATTCACCGCGGCGGGCGCGCAGAGCGTCGACGGGAAGGCCGCCTACACCCAGGTGTACATCGCCGGCGACCAGGGCGAGACCTTGGCCAACGAGTCGGTCCGCGCCGTTCGCGACATCGTCGTGAAACACCCGACGCCCCCGGGCGTCGAGGTGTACGTGACCGGTGCGGCGGCGACGACGACGGATCAGAACGCCGTCGGCGACAAGAGCATGCGGACGATCGAATTGCTCACTTTCGGCGTCATCGTCGTCATGCTGTTGGTGATCTACCGGTCCATCGCCACGACGCTGGTGCTGCTCAGCATGCTCGCAATGGGGTTGCTCGGCGCGCGCGGGTTGATCTCCTTTTTGGGCTTCCACAATGTCTTCGGCCTGACGACCTTCGCCACCAACCTGGTGGTCACCTTGACCATCGCCACGGCCGTCGACTACGGGATCTTCCTGGTCGGCCGATACCAGGAAGCACGCCGGTCCGGAGAGGACCGAGAATCGGCGTACTACACGATGTTTCACGGGACCGCCCACGTGGTGGCGGCGTCCGGGCTGACCATCGCGGGAGCCACCTTCTGCTTGAACTTCACCCGGTTGCCGTACTTCGAGAGCATGGGCTCGCCGATGGCCGTGGCGATGGTGTTCGGCATCGTGGTGGCGTTGACGTTCGGTCCCGCGCTGATCTCGGTGGTCAGTCGATTCGGCAATGTGCTGGAGCCAAGGGCCAAGTCGTCGACCCGGGCGTGGCGTCGGATCGGCACCTCGACCGTCCGCTGGCCCGGTGCGTTCATGGTGATCGCCCTCGCGGCATGCATGGTCGGCCTGCTGGCGCTGCCCGGCTATCACACGACCTACAACGACCGGCTGTTTCTGCCCGACGACATCTCGGCGAACGTCGGTTACGCGGCCGCGACCCGGCATTTCTCCGAGGCCAGGATGAACCCGGATGTGCTGATGGTCGAGACCGACCGCGATCTGCGAAATCCGGCGGGGTTCCTGGTCATCGACAAGATCGCGAAGGCCTTGTCGAGGGTCGAGGGAATCGCCCAGGTGCAGGCGATCACCCGGCCCGACGGCAAGCCGATCGAACATACGACGATCCCGTACATGATCGGCCAGCAAGGCGTCGGCCAGCTCATGTCCAACGACTACCAACAGGGCGTCATCGACAACATCTTGGCCCAGGCCGACGAGATGGCCCACACCATCGCCTCGATGGAGAAGATGAACTCGATCACCCGGGAGCTGTCCGTGGTGTCGCGGAGTATGGCCGACAAGATGGGCGACACGTCCCTGACTCTGCAGGAAGTGCGCGACAACCTGGCCGACTTCGATGACTTCTTCCGGCCCGTGCGCAACTACTTCTATTGGGAGCCGCACTGTTTCAACATCCCCATCTGCTGGTCGCTGCGTTCGATCTTCGACACCCTCGACGGCATGTCGACCATGTCCGACGACTTCCAGGACATGGTTCCTGACATCAACCGGATGGCCGACCTGACGCTGGAGATGACCGCGGTGATGCCGGGGATGATCCAGTCGATGAAGAACCAGCGCCAGATGATGCTGAACCAGTATCAGGTTCAGAAGGCGCAGCAGGACCAGACCATGGAACAGCAGGAAGACAGCGCGGCGATGGGTGAAGCGTTCGACGAAGCCCTCAACGATGACTCCTTTTACGTTCCGCCGGAAGCGTTCACCAACGCCGACTTCATCCGCGGTATGGATTTGATGATGTCACCCGACGGGCATGCCGTCCGGTTCACCATCATTCACCAGGGCGATCCGCTGACCGAGGAGGGCATCTCCCGCATCGAACCGCTGAAAAAGGCTGCGGCGGCGGCGATCAAGGGAACACCACTGGAGGGTTCGTTGGTCTACGTCGGCGGCGCCGCGGCGATGTTCGACGACATGCAGCAGGGCGCCGACTACGACTTGCTCATCGCGGTCACAGCGGCGCTGCTGTTGATCCTCGTCATCATGATGGTCATCACCCGAGCCTTGGTCGCCGCCTTGGTCATCGTGGGAACCGTGGCGTTGAGCCTGGGCACCGCATTCGGGATGTCGGTGGTGCTGTGGCAACACATCATTGGAATTCCCTTGCACTGGATGGTGCTGCCGATGGGCATCATCGTGCTGGTGGCAGTCGGCGCGGACTACAACCTGCTGCTGGTGTCGAGAATGAAAGAAGAAGTCCGCGCCGGGCTGCGCACCGGCACCATCCGGGCCATGGCCGGTAGCGGCCCCGTGGTCACCGCCGCCGGCCTGGTGTTCGCGTTCACCATGGCGACGATGGCAGTCAGCGACCTGATCGTCATCGGGCAGGTAGGCACGACGATCGCGTTGGGCTTGATCTTCGACACCTTCGTGATCAGAGGATTGATGACACCGTCGGTCGCGACCCTGCTCGGGCGATGGTTCTGGTGGCCCCTGCAGGTACGTCAGCGCCCGCGCCCGGCGCCGTGGCCCAAGCCGATCCAGCGCGATCCGCAGGACGTTGCTGGGCTGATCACCGACGCCCATTAGTGTGGGGGCGTGACCCACTATGACGTCGTCGTTCTCGGAGCAGGCCCCGGCGGATATGTCGCGGCCATTCGCGCTGCCCAGCTTGGACTGAACACCGCCATCGTCGAACCCAAGTACTGGGGCGGCGTCTGCCTCAACGTCGGCTGCATTCCGTCGAAGGCGCTGCTGCGCAACGCGGAACTCGCGCACATCTTCACCAAGGAGGCCAAGCAGTTCGGCATCAGCGGGGAGGCGACGTTCGACTACGGCGTGGCATTCGATCGCAGCCGCAAGGTCGCCGAGGGCCGGGTTGCGGGTGTGCACTACCTGATGAAGAAGAACAAGATCACCGAGATCCACGGGTACGGCAAGTTCAAGGACGACCACACGCTCGAAGTCGACCTGAACGAGCGCGACACCGAGATCGTCGAGTTCGACAACATCATCATCGCCACCGGCAGCAGCACCCGCCTGGTGCCCGGCACGTCGCTGTCGGAGAACGTGGTCACCTACGAAGAGCTCATCATGACGCGCGAGCTGCCGAAGTCCATCGTCATCGCCGGCGCAGGCGCGATCGGCATGGAGTTCGGCTACGTCCTGAAGAACTACGGCGTGGACGTGACGGTCGTCGAGTTCCTGCCCCGCGCGCTGCCCAACGAGGACGCCGAGGTTTCCAAGGAGATCGAGAAGCAGTTCAAGAAGCTGGGGGTCAAAGTCCTCACCGGCACCAAGGTGGAGTCGATCGACGACAGCGGCGGTGAAGTAACCGTCACGGTCAGCAAGGACGGCGACTCACAAGAGATCAAAGCCGAAAAGGTGCTGCAGGCAATCGGTTTCGCGCCCAACATCGAGGGCTATGGGTTGGACAACACCGGCGTCACCGTGACCGAGCGCAAGGCCATCGGCATCGACGACTACATGCGCACGAATGTGCCGCACATCTACGCGATCGGTGACGTCACCGGCAAACTCCAGCTGGCGCACGTCGCCGAGGCCCAGGGCGTCGTCGCCGCCGAAACCATCGCCGGGGCCGAAACCCTGCCGCTGGGGGACTACCGGATGCTGCCGCGTGCGACGTTCTGTCAGCCGCAGGTCGCCAGCTTCGGGCTCACCGAGGAGCAGGCCCGCGACGAGGGATACGACGTCAAGGTCGCGAAGTTCCCGTTCACCGCGAACGCCAAGGCACACGGCGCCGGCGACCCCAGCGGCTTCGTCAAGCTGATCGCCGACGCCAAGTACGGCGAGCTGATCGGCGGCCACCTGATCGGCCACGACGTCTCCGAACTGCTGCCGGAACTGACCCTGGCGCAGAAGTGGGACCTGACCGCGACCGAGTTGGCCCGCAACGTGCACACGCACCCGACCATGTCCGAGGCCCTGCAGGAGTGCTTCCACGGGCTGCTCGGCCACATGATCAACTTTTGAGAGCGATCTGGGTCGCCGGCATCGGCGGACTGGTGGTCGGCCACGTCCTGTGGCTGGCAGGCATTTCGCTTGCCACCGCAACGTCGGACGTCAGCACGTGGGTGCTGGTCGTGGCCGGGGTCTCGTTCGTCGGCGGCGCGGTCGCCGCGTGGCTGGGGCGGCGGTCTTATGAGCGCAAGGCCGAGGTGTGGGCCGCGTTCCTGTGGGGGCTGCCCGTCTCACCGGTGCTGCTGTCGCTGATCGTGCTCGGCATCACCTACCTCTAGCCGCGCGGCGGTCAGTCCGGAAAGTCCAGCGGCACTTTCAAAGTGGTGATCGTGGCGGCCAGCCCGTCGTACTGGGCGGCGAGCATGCAGAACTCGATCAGCTGCGCTCTGGTGAGGTGTCTGGCGAGCACCGCCCAGGTCTCTGCCGACACGCCCCGGGTGACGACGAACTCGTCAGTGGCGGTGATCAACGCACGCTGGCGGTCGGTCAGCCCCTCGGCGTCGGGTCCCTCGAAGATCTTCTTCTGCAGGTCCGGGCCGATGCCGCGGGTGCGGGCCAGCCGGCGATGCTGCTGCAGTTCGTATTCGCAGTCGCGCAGATGCCCGACGCGCAGGATCACGGTCTCGGCGTCGCGCACCGGCAGCTTGCTCAACAGGCCCAGCAGCAGCCCGCTGTAGGGCAGCCACGCCAGGAACAGAAGCCGGTGCTGTCCAAGCACATTGAACAGGCTGAACCGGGGCGCACGAATGGCGCGCGCGCCGAGCTTGGCGATGGCCCAGTTGAGGGGGCCGAGTTCTTTGATACCACCGGGCGCGATGCGTGCCGACTCGAGTTCGCTCACCACAGCGAGTTTAGGGCTGCTTGACCAGATAGGGCGAGACGGTGCTGCGGTGCTCGTCGATGTCGAGCGCACGCCCGAGTGCGGGGAAGGCGCGTTGCGGGCAGTTGTCCCGCTCGCAGACCCGGCAGCCCGCACCGATCGGCGTCGCCACCTCGCCGGAGAGGTCGAGCCCCTCCGAATAGACCAGCCGGTGCGCATGCCGCAGTTCGCAGCCCAGTCCGATCGCGAACGTCTTACTCGGCTGACCGTAGCGCTGCGCGCGGCGTTCGACCGTGCGCGCCACCCACATGTAGTTGCGGCCGTCGGGCATCTGTGCCACCTGCACCAGGATCTTGCCGGGATAGGCGAATGTCTCGTAGACGTTCCACAGCGGGCAGGTGCCTCCGCTGGACGAGAAGTGAAAACCGGTGGCGGACTGTCGTTTCGACATGTTGCCCGCACGGTCGACGCGGACGAATGACAGCGGCACCCCGCGCATCGAAGGCCGCTGCAGTGTCGAAAGCCGATGCGCGATGGTCTCATAGCTGACCGAATAGAACGCCGATAGCCGCTCGACGTCGTAACGGAAGTTCTCGGCGACATCGTGAAACTGCGCATACGGCAACACCATTGCGGCTGCGAAATAGTTGGCCAAGCCCAGTCGCGCCAACCGCGTCGACTCTTCGCTGGTGAACTTGCCCTCTTCGACGAGCTTGTCGATGAGGTCGCCGAACTCGAGATACCCCAACTCGGTGGCCATCTTGAACACGGTCTGCCCCGACGAGAGGTGATTGTTGATCTCCAGCGTCTTCGTCGTCGGGTCGTATCGGTGCAGGACCGTCTCGCCGAGGTCGGTGCGGCGCGAGATACGCACGCCGTGCACCATCGTCAGCCGGTCCGACAGCTGGCGGGCCAGCTCCGAGCGCTGCATCCGCATTCGGATCGTGAGGTCCTCAGCGGCGGTGTCGAGCTCATGCAGGTAGTTCTGCCGCTCGTAGAAGTAGTCGCGCACTTCCTCGTGCGGCATCGTGATCGACCCCGACCCCGAGCTGAAACCGCTGCCGACGGAGAACCGGTCCTCGGTGGCCGCCGCCAACTGCGTGGTGGTCAGCTGATAGCGGCGGTGCAGGGCGACCATCGCGCGGGCCACGTTCGGATGTGCGGCCACCAGATCCGCGATCTCGCCCAGGTCGACGTCGACGTCGAGGTCCCGGTCCAGCGTGACCTCGCGCAGCTCCGCGACCAGCCGGGTGTCGTCCTGCGAGGCGAAGAACGTGGCGTCGACGCCGAACACCTCGGTGATGCGCAGGAGTACCGCCACGGTCAGCGGCCGCACGTCGTGCTCGATCTGGTTGAGGTAGCTCGGCGAGATGTCCAGCATCTGCGCCAAGGCAGCCTGGCTGAATCCGCGCTCTCCGCGAAGTTGTCGAACGCGGGCGCCGACAAACGTTTTCGCCACGTCAACCAGCGTAGCAACGTTGCAAAGACAACCTTCGCATTGTTGGCAGATCGGGTGCTGTGGCAGGATCGGCCTTCGTGAGCACCAAGCTTGGCCCCGGGGCGGGACAGGGTCTGGCGAAGGCCATGATGCCCGTCCCTGACCCGCACCCCGACGTGTTCGACATCGAGTGGCCGCTGCGGGTCGCCGACGTGGATCGGCAGGGCCGGCTCAAGTTCGACGCGGCCACGCGACACATCCAGGACATCGGTTCGGACCAGTTGCGTGAGATGGGATTTCAGGAGACCCACCCGTTGTGGATCGTGCGCCGCACGATGATCGACATGATCCGCCCGATCGAGTTCCAGGACATGCTCCGGCTGCGCCGTTGGTGTTCGGGCACGTCGAACCGGTGGTGCGAGATGCGGGTCCGCATCGATGGGCGCAAAGGCGGGCTCATCGAATCCGTAGCCTTCTGGATCAACATCAACCGGGAGACCCAGGGGCCGGCGCGCATCTCCGACGACTTCCTCGAGGGGCTGCGCCGCACGACGGACGTCGACCGGCTGCGGTGGAAGGCGTACCTGTCGGCGGGCAGCCGCGAGGACGCCGACGAGATCACCGACTACCCGATCCGGGTCAGCGACATCGACATCTTCGACCACATGAACAACTCGGTCTATTGGTCGGTCGTCGAGGACTACCTCCACCATCACCCGGAGCTGACGCGCTATCCGCTGCGCGTGGCGATCGAGCACGATGCGGCCGTCGCGCTGGGCGACAAGATGGAGATTCTCAGCCACGTCCACCCGCCGGGGTCGACGGAGGAATTCGGTCCGGAGCTGACCGACCGCACTGTTACAACGCTCACATACGCGGTCGGCGAAGAGGCGAAAGCGGTCGCCTGCATCTTCACGCTTTGATGATCAACGGGTTAACAGTACGGGCGTACTGACCTGCGGAAATCCACTACTCGCCGGTAACTTCTGAACCGGTTAAGGTAACGACAGCCTTCGCAAACTTTGCAAGATTTCGGTAGCCCTTGGCGAAACTTGGCACACGAAATGGCTGGACCTGCGCTAACAGTGTGAGGCATCCTCGTATCAGCGGAACGGTAAGGCCGTTTAGGCGTTAACAAGCCGGGTATTCCGGCGGCGCCGCAGCGAAGTGAACAGATTCGAAGGAGCACCATGTCAAGCGTTGGCAAGCCGAAGAGCGCCGAGGAGATCCAGAAGGACTGGGACACCAACCCGCGCTGGAAGAACGTCACCCGCGAGTACTCCGCTGCGGACGTCGTTGCGCTGCAGGGCAGCGTCGTCGAGGAGTCCACGCTGGCCCGCCGCGGCGCCGAGGTGCTGTGGAACCAGCTGCACGACATGGAGTTCGTCAACGCGCTCGGTGCGCTGACCGGCAACATGGCCGTCCAGCAGGTGCGCGCCGGCCTTAAGGCCATCTACCTGTCGGGTTGGCAGGTCGCCGGTGACGCGAACCTGTCCGGGCACACCTACCCGGACCAGAGCCTGTACCCGGCGAACTCGGTGCCGCAGGTGGTGCGTCGCATCAACAACGCGCTGCTGCGCGCCGACGAGATCGCCAAGGTCGAGGGCGACACCTCGGTCGAGAACTGGCTGGTGCCGATCGTCGCCGACGGTGAGGCCGGCTTCGGTGGTGCGCTCAACGTCTACGAGCTGCAGAAGGCGATGATCGCGGCCGGTGTCGCGGGCTCGCACTGGGAGGATCAGCTCGCGTCGGAGAAGAAGTGCGGTCACCTCGGTGGCAAGGTGCTGATCCCGACCCAGCAGCACATCCGCACCCTGACCTCGGCTCGCCTGGCCGCCGACGTGGCCGACGTGCCGACCGTCGTCATCGCGCGCACCGACGCCGAGGCGGCCACCTTGATCACCTCCGACGTCGACGAGCGCGACCAGCCGTTCATCACCGGTGAGCGCACCAAGGAGGGCTTCTACCGCGTGAAGAACGGCATCGAGCCGTGCATCGCGCGCGCCAAGGCCTACGCGCCGTATTCCGACCTGATCTGGATGGAGACCGGCACCCCGGACCTGGAGCTGGCCAAGAAGTTCGCCGAGGGCGTGCAGGCCGAGTTCCCCGACCAGATGCTGGCCTACAACTGCTCGCCGTCGTTCAACTGGAAGAAGCACCTCGACGACGCGACGATCGCGAAGTTCCAGAAGGAGCTCGGCGCGATGGGCTTCAAATTCCAGTTCATCACGCTGGCCGGCTTCCACGCCCTGAACTACTCGATGTTCGATCTGGCCTACGGCTACGCCCGCAACCAGATGACCGCGTACGTCGAGCTGCAGGAGCGTGAATTCGCCGCCGAGGAGCGGGGTTACACCGCGACCAAGCACCAGCGCGAGGTCGGCGCCGGCTACTTCGACCGGATCGCCACCACCGTCGACCCCAACTCGTCGACGACCGCGCTGGCGGGTTCGACCGAAGAGGGTCAGTTCCACTGACGATGCGCGGCCCCCGGGGCCGCGAGGAGGAAGTGGAACCGACAAGCCAGTTCCACTGACGATGCGCGGCCCCCGGGCCGCGAGGAGGAAGTGGAACCGACAAGCCGGAGCCACTAAGCCCATGGTTCGTGCCATCAGGCCCCGTCCTTATATTGGGCGGGGCCTGATGCTGTGAGGAGAAGTCGTGAGCATTGAACGAGTGGGCGTCGTCGGCGCCGGTCAGATGGGCGGCGGTATCGCCGAGGTGTGCGCGAAGGCGGGCGCTGATGTGGTCGTCTATGAGCCTTCCGAGGAACTGGTGCAAGCCGGCCGCAAGCGCATCACCGGATCGCTGGAGCGGGCGGCCAGCAAGGGCAAGCTCTCCGAGAGCGATCGGGACGCGGCGCTGGCGCGGTTGAAGTTCAGCACATCGCTCGCCGACATGGCGGACCGTCAGCTCGTCATCGAGGCCGTCGTCGAGGACGAGGCGGTCAAGGGCAAGATCTTCGCAGAACTCGATGAGATCGTCACCGATCCGGACGCCGTGCTGGCGTCGAACACGTCGAGCATCCCGATCATGAAAATCGCTGCGGCGACGAAGAATCCGAGCCGTGTGCTGGGGCTGCACTTCTTCAACCCGGTACCGGTGCTGCCGCTGGTCGAACTGGTCAACACGCTGGTCACCTCGGATGGTGCGCTGCAGCGGACGGCCGCGTTCGCGAGCGAGACGCTGGGCAAAAAGGTCGTGCGGTGTTCTGACCGTTCGGGTTTCGTGGTCAACGCGCTACTGGTGCCATATCTGTTGTCGGCGATCCGGATGGTCGAGGCGGGTGTCGCGACGGTCGAGGACGTCGACACGGCGATAGTGGCGGGGCTGTCGCACCCGATGGGCCCCCTGCGGCTTTCCGACCTCATCGGGCTCGACACGATGAAGTTGATCGCCGACTCGATGTACGACGAGTACAAGGATCCGCACTACGCGCCGCCGTCGCTGCTGCTGCGGATGGTCGAGGCGGGCCAACTCGGCAAGAAATCCGGCCAGGGCTTCTACGCCTATTAGCCGCCGAGTGTACGGCCCACGTACGTCTTCGGCGCTTTTCCGTACCTGGAGCGTGCACTCGGCGAGGGTTAGCCACAGCCGGCCCGCTCCCGTGCTCGTTTGACCCGTGCAACGATGCGGTCTTGCTCGTAACGCAATTGTCGTGAGCTCACCCGCACGATCGACCAGCGCTGGCTCGCCAGGAATTCGAGGCGTTCGATGTCGGCGGCGTAGTCTTCGGGGTTCGTAAAGTGCCGTTCCCCGTCGTACTCCACGCCTACCAGGCAATCCGGCCACCCCATGTCGATACGCCGGCGCCCCACCGGAATCTGGGTGACCGGCCGCGGCAGGCCCGCCCGAACGAGTAGCAGCCGAAGCCGCGTCTCCTGAGGTGATTCGGCGCCACCGTCGACGAGGTCCAGCGCGGCGCGCAGGCTGCGAATACCGCGCGCGCCGGGGTAACGCTCGGCGATGGCCTCCACTCCCGCGGGTTTGGCCAAGGTCGCGTTCAGCAGTGCGTCGATGCGAATAATGGCGGTGTCCAGCGGGAGTCGACGGCCCAGGTCGAAGGCCGTGCGTTCAGGCGTGGTGCACGCGAAGCCGTCCAGGTACTCGATTTCGTCGTCCGCGAGCGCGTCGCTGCGGACGACGATGCCGTCGGTCGCGGGCCGGCGCGTGTGGGCGATCTCGACCGGCGCATCCTCAGGAATCCACTGGCTGCCGAGGATCGCGGCAGCCGAATGCGCGACGAGTATGGCCCGTCGACCCGACCAGAGCCATGCTGCGTAGGCCCGATCGCGTGGGGTCAGCGTCAGGCCCGTGGGCGCGTACACGTCGCGGTGCAGCCTCACGTATCGACGGGCAAGCCCGCGCCGCGTCACCGCACCCGACGCCAGCGCTTCTGAGCCGAGGAAGACGTCGCAGCGCACCTGTCAATCGTCGTGCCTCGCAGACCACCTCGAGCGCACCAAATTTTTGTCGCCGAGCGCACGGCCCACGTACATCTTTTGCGCTTTTCCGTACCTGGAGCGTGCGCTCGGCGGGCTAGGAGTCGAGCAGCCGCTTGCGTTCGGCCTTGATGTCGAAATCCGCCGCTGGATAAGACAAGTCGAGGCCTTCGAGGGCCTGAATCAGCAATTCGGTGACGGCGAGGCGGCTGTACCACCTGCGGTTGCACGGCACGACGTGCCAGGGTGCGTAATCCGTCGACGTACGATCGAGCACCGCTTGATAGGCCTCCTGGTACTGGGGCCACTTGCCGCGTTCGTCGACATCGCCGGGGTTGTACTTCCAGTATTTCGTCGGGTCGTCGAGGCGCTCGAGCAACTGCTTCTTCTGCTCGTCGAGCGAGATGAACATCGCGACCTTCACCAGAGTCGTTCCGCCGTCGACGAGTTCACGCTCGAACGCATTGATCTCGTCGTAGCGCGCACCCCACACTTCGGGCGGCACCAGATTGTGCACCCGCACGATGAGCACGTCCTCGTAGTGCGACCGGTCGAACACGCCGATGTGTCCGGGCGGCGGCAGCGCACGCCGGATGCGCCACAGGAAGTCATGCTCGAGTTCTTCCGGTGTCGGCTTGCCGAACGCGGTGTAGCGCACGCCCATCGGATTCACCGCCCCGACAACGTGTTTGACGATACCGCCCTTGCCCGCGGCGTCCATGCCCTGGAGCACCAGCAACACCGAGCGGGAGTCTTCGGCTGCCTTCCAGTTCGCGTAGAGCATCTCCTGCAGCTCGGCCAACCGTGCGCTGCGATCGGACTGCACCGCCGCCCCATCGCTTTTCGACCCGCTGAACCCCGGCGTGGCCTCGGGATCGATGTCGGCCACCTTGTCGCCTGCGCGAAACCTCAGCGCTTCGGCGATCTCGGAAGTGGAGGTCACTGATTGGCCCGCGGGGGCGGCAGCACCGGCGACGGGTGAGGCTGCTGGCGGAATCGCTGCAGCGATCCGCCCACTTCGACGATGCCGCACAACGCATTCCACGACAGCATGGTGAGGTAGTCGATCAGTTCATCAGAACTCATCCGCGGGTTCGACATCCACGAGTGCGTGGCCAGCTGCACACCGCCGACCGTGTGATAGGCCCACGGCTCGATGCCGCCGGTCTCCATGCCCGCCTCCACCATCCGACGCCGCAGCATGACCGCCAGCATGCGCGCGATGATGTTCTCGGATGTCGCGACCGCTTGGTTCTTGCTCGCCGAGTTGTTCGCCATCACGAACTGGTAAGGCTCCGGCTCGGCGGCCACCGTCTCGACGTAAACCCGGATGATCTCGCGGGTGAGCGCGAAACCGTCCAGGTTCGACGACAGCGCGGCGGCCATGTTCGGGATCAGCGTGGTCTGCGCGAACCGCATCATCACCGCGGTCGTGAGGTCGTTCTTGTCGACGAAATAGCGGTACAGCACCGTCTTCGAGACACCGATCTCGGCGGCGATCTCGTCCATGCTGACATTGCTGCCGCGGCGCCGGATAGCCTCCAGCGTGCCATCCACCAGCTCGTTGCGGCGTTCCACTTTGTGCTGGTGCCATCGCCGCTTGCGGCCGTCCGTCTTGACCGCGATCGCTTCGGTCTGCTGTGCCACTTTCCTCGTGATCCGTTCGTCGTCTCTCCGATAGTACGGCCGATCTTGACAGCGCGGGTTGTCGGTCCGGAGCCTCACCCACGTCGTAGCGGATGATGGAGGGGTGGCACACAGACCGAGCGCCGGCGGACGCGCCGTGGCGGCTCCGCCCGCACCGCGGGCCAGCTTCGCCGAGTCGTTAGCCGGGGCCGACGCAGCCGCAGACGCCGAGCGGCGCCGCGGGCTGCGACGGATGAAGGTCGTCGCGCTGAGCTTCCTCGTCGGGGCCACCGTCATCTTCCTGCTCTGCACGTGGGCGCAGTCGATGGGCGCGCCCGGCTGGGTGGGTTACGTGCGCGCCGCCGCCGAGGCCGGCATGGTGGGCGCGCTGGCGGACTGGTTCGCGGTGACCGCACTGTTCAAGCACCCGCTGGGCATCCCGATCCCGCACACCGCGATCATCAAGCGCAAGAAGGACCAGCTCGGCGAGGGCCTCGGCACGTTCGTCCGGGAGAACTTCCTGTCCCCGGAGGTGGTCTCGACGAAACTGCGCGACGCCGAGGTGGCGGGCCGGCTCGGAAAGTGGCTTTCCGATCGCGCGCACGCCGAGCGGGTCGCGGCAGAGACCGCCACCGTGCTGCGTGTCCTCGTGGAAATGCTGCGCGACGAGGATGTGCAGCACGTGCTCGACCGGATGATCGTCAAGCGTCTCGCCGAGCCGCAGTGGGGTCCGCCCGTCGGTCGCGTCCTGGCCACGCTGCTCGAGGAACGTCGTCAGGAAGCCCTGCTGCAGCTGCTCGCCGACCGCGCGTTCCAGTGGTCGCTGAATGCCGGGCCCGTCATCGAGCGGGTGATCGAACGCGATTCGCCGACCTGGTCGCCGCGCTGGGTCGACCACCTCGTCGGCGACCGCATCCACCGCGAGCTGATGGACTTCACCGACAAGGTGCGCCGCAATCCCGACCACGAACTGCGCCGCTCGGCCACCCGGTTCCTGTTCGAGTTCGCCGACGATCTGCAGCACGACGAGGCCACGATCCAGCGCGCCGAGAACGTCAAGGAACAGATCATGGGCCGCGACGAGGTCGCCAGGGCCGCCGAGACCGCGTGGACGGCGGCCAAGCGCATCATCCTCGAGTCGGTCGACGACCCGTCGTCAGCGCTGCGCATCCGGATCGCGGACTCGGTCATCCACATCGGGGAGTCGCTGCGCGACGACGCCGATCTGCGCGACAAGGTCGACAACTGGATCATCCGGGCGGCCCAGCACCTGGTCGCCGAGTACGGCGTCGAGATCACCGCGATCATCACCGAAACCATCGAGCGGTGGGACGCCGAGGAGGCCAGTCGGCGCATCGAACTTCATGTCGGCCGGGACTTGCAATTCATCCGGATCAACGGCACCGTGGTGGGCTCATTGGCGGGGCTGGTCATCTATTCGATAGCCCAACTACTATTCTGACCTGCGCTAACTAGTGCTTGCAAAAGTTAGCACCCCGTCGTACGGTAATGGTGTCGTTTTTTGGATACCCGTTGCACGAGGGGGCCACGTATGTCGCAGGATGACAAACTTGCCGTCGTTGTGTCCAACGCTGCGCAGACCGCCGCACAGGACATCGGCACGTTCATCCGCACGCAGCGTGAGGCCGCTCAGGTATCCGTACGACAGTTGGCCGAGAAGGCCGGCGTCAGCAATCCCTACCTCAGCCAGATCGAGCGGGGATTGCGCAAACCCTCCGCGGATGTGCTCAATCAGATCGCCAAGGCGCTGCGAGTGTCCGCGGAGGTGCTGTATGTGAGGGCCGGGATTCTCGAGCCCAGCGAGACGAGCGAGGTCCGCGACGCCATCGTCAACGACACCGCGATCACCGAGCGGCAGAAGCAGGTGCTGCTCGACATCTACACATCGTTTCGTCAGCAGAACGAGTCCGAAGTTGCCGCCATCGGCAACGAAACAGAAGAGGAGTCGGCGACTGACTAGAGACTTCTTCGACTGACCAACCGACAGACACCAACGACATACCTCGAAAGGAAACGAGCACCATGGCAAAGAACACCCCGGCCAAGAACCAGCCGACCGTTGAGGACCTGAAGGCCCCGCTGCTCGCGGCGGTCGGCGCGGCCGATCTGGCACTCGAGCGGGTCAACGAGATCGTCGCGACGCTCCGTGAGCGCGCCGACGACGCCCGCTCCGACTCCCGCACCCGCGTGGAGGAGACCCGTGCGCGGATCGACCGGCTGCAGGAGGACCTGCCGACGCAGTTCGGTGAGCTGCGCGAGCGGTTGAGCGCCGAGGAACTGCGCAAGTTCGCCGAGAGCTACGCCGACGCCGCGCAGAGCACGTACAACCGGCTCATCGAGCGTGGCGAGGCCGCCATCGAGCGGCTGCGCAGCCAGCCCGGTTTCAGCGAGGCCGCAGGCCGTGTCGAGGGCTACACCGACCAGGCCGTCGAGCTGACGCAGGAGGCGCTGGGCAACGTGGCCGCGCAGACCCGCGCCGTGGGTGAGCGCGCCGCCAAGCTGGTCGGCGTCGAGCTGCCGAAGAAGGCCGAGAAGGGCGCCGCGCCGGCGAAGAGCGCCGCCAAGAAGGCCCCGGCCAAGAAGGCTCCGGCGAAGAAAGCCCCGGCCAAGAAGGCTCCGGCCAAGAAGGCTGCGGCCAAGAAGGTCACCCAGAAGTAGCACTCGGCAGCGGGTCTGACGGCCCAAAGTCGACCAAGGGGACGTAACCCGCTTAGTCTTGAGAGCGTGCAGCTCCAAGGCTTGGTGGGTTACGTCCTCTTCATTTTGCAGATCGCCGTGCTCGTGACGACCGTGTACGCGTTCGTCCACGCGGCGATCCAGCGGCCGGACGCCTACACGGCCGCCGACAAACTGACCAAGCCGGTCTGGCTGGTGATCCTCGGGGTCGCCGGATTGCTGGCCTTGGTGCTCGGCTCCGTACTGGGCCCCGCCATCGCCGCCGTCGCGGCCGGTGTCTATCTGGTCGACGTGCGGCCCAAACTCCTGGAGATCCAGGGGAAGTCGCGGTAGTGCGCGGCGTCGTCGCGGTCAGCCTGCGGGCGGCCGCAGTGACCGCTGGCGTCCTCGTGCCTCTGCTCACCGCCGCAGTGGCGTCGGCCAACCCCGTGCCTCCCGCGCCGCCGTATGTCGACCATGTCGAATGGGCCAAGTGGGGCGATTTGTCCAGTCTGCGGGTGTATCCGACCCCGGCCGCCCGCCAGGCGTCCGGACCGGCCACGCCCGAGCAGGGCGAAGCGGCATGGGCCCAGGTGCTCGCGCTTTCGCCCGACGCGGACTTCCCCGGGATGAAGCCGCAGTTCATCTGCCACTGGGAATTCGCCGAGCGCTACAGTCCCGGCAAGACCAGTTGGAACCTCGAGCCATGGCGACCCGAGGTCCCCTACGAGGACATGGTGCGGGCCGGCTGCAACCCCGGCGGCACCGAAGAACCGTTCTAGTGGCCAAGAGCTACCGCCGGGACGAGGTCGCCGCGCTGGTCGACCACACGCTGCTCAAACCCGAGGCCACCGAGGCCGACATCCTCGCGCTCGCGGACGAGGCCGCGGCCCTCGGGACGTACGCGATCTGTGTGTCTCCGCCGATGACTGCGGTCGCCCGCAGGGCTGCGTCGTCGGCGCAGGTGATCTGCGCGGTGGTGGGCTTTCCATCCGGCAAGCATCGATCGGTGATCAAGGCCGAGGAGGCGCGGCTCGCCGTCGACGACGGAGCCGGCGAGATCGACATGGTGATCGACGTGGGCGCCGCGCTACACGGGGACTTCGAGGCGGTGCGCGCCGACGTCGGCGCGGTGCGGTCGGCGATCGGTGACCGCGCGCGGCTGAAGGTGATCGTCGAATCCGCCGCGCTGCTGCTGCTCGGGGATGCGCACACGTTGCTGACGACGTGCCGGGCCGCGGCGGACGCGGGGGCCGATTTCGTCAAGACCTCCACCGGCTTTCACCCCGCTGGCGGCGCATCGGTGCGGGCCGTCGAACTGATGGCCGGCGTTGGGCCGCAGGTCAAGGCCAGCGGTGGGATCCGGACGGCAGCCGACGCGATCGCGATGCTCGACGCGGGCGCCAGCCGGTTGGGCCTCTCCGGCACCAGGGCGGTCCTGGACGGCCTGCCGGGAACCGACCGCGAGCGCTGATTCACGTGCCGTTGACAAATTTGCTGTAGTCTGACGGTCGTCTTCGCGCGGATGTGTTGTCAGTACGCTTGCGCACGTGAAACCCCGGATAGGATCCGATCATGATCGCTCATAACGGTTTGCTTCGTCGAGTTCCGGCCGTTGCGTGTTTGGCCGCGGTGCTCGTGACGGGTGCGTTCACCGCCGGCTGCGCCCAGGAAGAGGAGCAGGCGCCGGAGACGACGACCACCACGACAATTACCACGCCAACGACCACGCCAACGACTCCGACGCCGACCACGGCGCCGCCCCCCGCGACGCCGACGGAGAAAGCTCCGCGCATCGACCCGGATCAGCCGAACCCCTTCTCGCCCACGGTCCATGCACCTCCGGCTCCCGGCCCGACGCCCGGTCGGCATCGCGGTCCCCACGGCCAGTAAGCGGCGCACCTCAGCGCTTCTTGCAGCCGCGCTGCTGATCGCCGCTTCAGCGGCCTGTTCGTCGCAGGCCCCGGCGCTGATCGCCGGTCCTTATGCGGCGCTGCTGGCCAACTCGACCGATCTGGGTCCCTCGCGCAGCGCTGACGCCCAGATCACCGTCACGCTGGACGCGGTAGGCCGACCCCATGCGCTGATCGACTGGAGCCAGGCCCGCAACCTGTCGGTGCGATGGCGGCCGAGCGACGAATGGGCGATCGTCGAGGGCGCCGCCGCGGACCTCGGGCGGGCGTTCGGAGTGCCGGTGCACGACTACCGCGCCCCGGCGGGAAAATTGTTCTACGCATCGCCGGCGCAACCTGCGGTGCCGCCGGCATTGCATGGCGTCGTGACGGCGGTCGGCCGAATCATGAGCTACACCCCGCACCACACCAAAGCGCCCGGCTTCCTTCCGTTGGATGTGCCCGCAGGTGGATTACCGCCGGCGGGGCTGCTGTCGGCGTACAACGCGACGCCGCTCGTCGACGCCGGGTTCAGCGGTGAGGGCGCGACGATCGTGTTCTTCACGTTCGACAGCGCCGCGCAGAACGACCTCGACCTGTTCGCCGACACCTTCGGTCTGCCCCGGTTCACCCCTGAGATCGTCGGAGGGAAGCCCACCGAGATGCGCGGTGAGGCCGCGATGGATTTGCAAGTGGCGCATGCCATTGCGCCCGACGCGCGGCTGGTCGTCGTCAACGCGCTACCGACGGTCGAGGGCGACGGCGCGTACGAGAAGCTCGGGAAACTGTTCGAGTCGGTGGACCGGGACTATCCCGGCGCGGTGTGGAGTCTGTCTATCGGATGGGGATGCGAAGCGTTCGTCAGCGCGGCCGATCTCGCGCCGGTGGCGGCGGCGTTGGCCGCTGCGCAGCGGCGCGGCACCTCGGCGTTCGACGCCAGCGGGGACACGGCGGGGCTGGAATGTAAAGGCGGCGAACGGTGGTCGGCCCCGCCAGGACCGGACGACGTCGGCGTCGACGCGGTCGCGTCCTTGCCGACGATGACGTCGGTCGGCGGCACCACGCTGTCGACGGGCACCCGCGGACAGTGGCTGGGCGAAGACGCCTGGGTGGATTCTCCGCTGACGCAAGGCAGTAGCGGCGGAGTGTCCAAGTTGTTCGACCGCCCGCAGTGGCAGAACCGGTTGTCGGTGGAGCGCGACACCGAGCGGCGGCGCCTGGTCCCCGACGTCTCGGCGGTCGCCGATCCGTTCACCGGCGTGCGGTTCATCTTCGGCCAGCGCGAGGTGATCGGCGGCGGCACTTCGCAAGCGGCACCGATCTGGGCGGCGCTGACCGTGCTGATGAACCAGTACCTGGTGGCCAACGGTGGACGCCCGCTGGGCAATCTCAATCCGTTGCTCTACCGGGCGGCCGAGGGTTCGAGCCGGCCCGGCTTCCGCGACGTACGTCGAGGCGGCAACGCCGTCGATCTGTCCCTGCCGGGCTATGACCTGGTGACCGGTCTGGGCACACCCGACACATTCAACCTCGCCCGCAACCTTCTCGACCTGCAGAGGACGTCGCGGTGACGAAGGCCTCGACACGGCGCCGCCGAGGGTGGCGAGATCCGTTGACCAGCGCGCTGTTTCCGCATCTGGCGCCGCCTTCGCGGGTGCCGTTCGCGGCGGCGCTTGCGGTGTTGTCGGCGGTGCTGGTCGGGTTCGCACTGTTGCGATGGCAGGCGCCGATGATCGCCGTCGCCGCGGTCGGCGTGGCGCTGGTGTTCGTGGTCTACCTGCGTGAGGCGGGTGTGCGCGACGATGTGTCCGCTCGTCTGCTGGCGTCGACCGCAGTGCTGGCGGCGGTGCTCGGGATCGGCTGGGCGTTGGCGACGGGAACGGTGGTCGCCCAATCTCAAGATGTCGCGCTCGCGGCGAGGGGGCCACATCTGGATCACGGGTTGGTGGGCGTCGGAATACCGCTGGGCAGCGCGGTTCTCATGTTGATTCCGCCGGTGATCGTGGGGTTCCGGCGTCCGGCGAGGCCGCTGGACGGCTACGCCGTCGGCGCGTTGAGCGCTGTCGTGTTCACGTCCGCGGCGACGCTGGTCCGGCTGTTTCCGCAGTTCGCGACCGGCGTGACGGCCGATGACCGGTCGGTTTATTCGCTGCTGTTGCAGGCCGGGATGCGAGGCGTCGCACTGCCGGTGACGGCCGCCGCCCTGGGCGGTCTGGTGGGAATCGCGCTGTGGACGGGTCGAGTGCGGGCGATCGTCGCGAGTGTGACTGTGACGCTTGCTCTTTACGCGGTCATGGGAGTGGTGGACTTCACGCCGGTGCCCGGCGGCCTGCAGCTGGCCGTATACGCCGCGGTGGCCGTGCTGGCATTGTCCGCGCTGCGCATCGGACAACAGGTTGCGATGGAGCCGGATCGGACGGGCCGCGACGGCCGGGCGAGGCGGACGCGGGTGCTGGGTTCACTCGCCGTCGGCGTCGCTGTCGCGATCGTCGCGGGTGTTGCCGCGGCAGTGTTGACCACTCCGGCGGTGGCCAAGGTCGTCTGCCCACCGGACTGCGGGCGGCCACCGATCGGCGAGCCCGTCGAATCGAACCCGCGGTTCTTCGCCGACGGCGAAGCGTTCTCGGTCCAGTATCCGGGCCCCGGTAGCGCATACGAGGTGACGTTCGACTCCGACGGTGTCGTCCTGGAGTTCACCGGCGGGGACACAGGCACCCTGGAGTTGTTCGGGTTGCCCGCGGGCAACCGGACGCCCAAACAGATCGCCGAGGATCTGATTGACAAGTATTACCCGGACGCCACAACGGATTACGAGATCCCGAACGCGATGGTCGGCTACCGGCTGGGCTACGGCGTCGTCGCCGACGACTATCCCCAGGACGCGAACAGCAGCTTCAGCCGGCTTCGGCTGATCGTGATGGTCGCGGTGCACGACGACTACGCGCTGGTGGCGTCCGCGATCGGCCCGTACCGGAAGTTCAGCCCTGACTTCGGCCCCGGCCATCCCTCCGGTGCGAATCTGCAGCTGGCGATGGATATGGGCAGATACGTCAACAGTTTCCGGTGGGGCGGGGTTACCGACTGACGGTCACAGCGCCGCGAAACAGGGGTCCTGTTCGCCCTTGGGGATGTCAGCGTTCTGCGTCGAGAACCGGCTCACCACACCGTCTTCGGTGACATCGACCGAATCGGCCTTGACTCCCAGCGGGTAATTCTTCGTCAGCTCGGAGGTGAACGCATCCAGCGCCGGCTGGACGGTTTCCCGCGGCAGCGTGAAGCCGAGCCCGGTCAGCTCGAGAACCTGCAACGAGATCCCGCCGTCGGCCACCGTGGGCTTGGTGACGATGTTGCCCAGCGCGCCCTCCAGTTCGATGGTGCCTTCGGACGGGTTGGTCGTGACGCCGGTGACGAATGAACCGATCAGGGGGATCGAGTCGGTGATGGTCTGGTGGATGCCCTCCGAAGACCAGGTGATGTCCGCGACCAGCGAGCCGATCGATCCACTCGAGGTGGCCGTGTCCTCGAGGCGGACGTCCTGGATCGCCAGCTCGACCTTCATGCCTTTGGCGTCGCGGATCTGGTTGCCGGCGGTCTCGATGTGGATGTTCGTGTAGTGACCGGACATGTGCTGGATCAGGAAGGGCGGCATGACGCCGAACGACGCGGTGGCATCATCCTCGACAACGCACGACGTGGCGTCGGCGACGACGTTGTTGGCGCGGTTGCGAGCGTAGAGCTCACCGGCCAGCAGGCCGGCCAGCGTCAGCCCGATCACGATGACGACGATCAGCACGATCGACAGCGGATCGCGGAACACGTCCTTGATCTTCGAACCGGACGACGGACGCTTCTGTGGGGCCGACGGCCCTTGAGGACCTTGTGGCGGCCCGGGTGGACCTTGTGGCGGCCCCGGCGGTGGACCCTGTGGCGGCCCGGGCGGAGCTTGTGGCGGCCCCGGCGGTGGACCCTGTGGCGGCCCAGGCGGACCTTGTGGCGGCCCCGGCGGTGGCGGCGGCGGTTGGTTCGGGCGAGCCCAGGGGTCGGTCACGACCGCGATTCTGCCTTATCGAGGCGGGTGAAGTCTGCGCGGTTGCGCATCACCGCGATCGTCTCGCGGACCTTGCGCCCGGCGTCCAGGTCGATGTCGGCCACCAATAACTGCGGGTCGGCGCCCGTCGCCGACACCACCTCACCGGTCGGGGACGCGATCAGGCTGCCCCCCACACCGGTCGGGCCCAGAGCCGCGATGTCGGCGTCCGGGCACGCCTGGTCGACCGCCGCGACGTAGCCGGTCGTGTCGATGGCGCGGGCCCGGGCCAGCAGCGACCATTGCTCGAGCTTGCCCGGCCCGCTGCCCCACGACGCATGGACGGTGATCAGCTGCGCGCCCCGTCGGGCCAACTCGACGTACAACTCGGGGAAGCGGACGTCGTAACACAGCGTCAGGCCGACGCGAACCCCGTCGACGTCGATCACGACCGGTTCGCGCCCGGGCGCGACGGTCTTGGACTCCTGGAAGCCGAACGCGTCGTAGAGGTGGATCTTCTCGTAGTGCGCATCGATGGGTCCGTCCGAGCCGGGCCCCGTCGCGATCAACGTGTTGAAGACCCGCCCGTCGCCGGACGGCACGAACATGCCCGCCACGACGACGATTCCCGCCCGCTCGGCGATCGCCCGCACCTGCGACGCCCATGGTCCGTCCAGCGGCTCGGCGATGGGAGCGAGTGGCACCCCGAACCGGCACATCGTTGCCTCCGGGAACAGCACCATCCGGGCGCCGGCGTCCGCGGCGCGCCGGGTGTACTCCTCGACCAGCGCAAGGTTCTCGGAAGGCTCGGTGCCGCTGAGGATCTGCGCTAGGGCAATCCGCATTGGCCCAGCCTACGGCTTCGATCGTTGATCACGCCTCACGGGCGGTTCGTCAGGTCGGTGCGACCGTCGACCAAGGCACGGTCAGCACCCCGTCACGCATCCGGCGACGGGCGGGGGCGACAGGAAAGCCGTTGTCGCGCAACGTCTCCAGCATCGCACGCCACCGCACCCGCGGGCCGAACACCCCGTGACCCGCCACGCTGGCCCACGCCCGGTCGGCGGCGGTCAGCAGCGCGTGCACGGGTTGACCGTCGACGTTGTGGTGGATCAGCACCTTGGGCAGCCGCTCGGCGAGGTCGGAGGGTCGCTCGATCGCGAACGGGTCGCATGCCAGGGTCAGGCTTATCGGCCCGTCGGCGTCGAGCAGCACCCAGCAGCAGCGCCTGCCGAGCTCGTCGCAGGTGCCGTCGACGATGAGCCCGCCGGGTGCCAGTTGCCGCTGCATCGTCGACCACGCCTGCGCGACGGTTTCGACCGGGTACTGGCGCAGCACGTTGAACGCCCGCACCAGGACCGGATGCATGCCCGCCAATTCGAAACCGCCGAGGCCGAATTCGACCGAGTCGGTTACCGCGGTGCGGGCCGTGCGCACCCGCTCGGGGTCAATCTCCAGTCCTATTACACGAATATCGTTGCGCACCAAGCGGAGCCGTGCCGCAAGCTCCAGGGTTGTGACCGGAAGCGCGCCATAACCGAGATCGATGACGAGCGGGTCCTCGGCGGAGAGCAAGGTCGCGCGGACCCGCGGCGCGTGGACGAGCCAGCGATCGCTCCGACGCAACCGGTTGTAGCCGGTGGTGCCCCGCGTCAGCTGACCGATGGGCCCGCACATGATCCGATTCTAGAAAGCGACGACGGCGACGCCGGGAACCGCGCCGTCTTGAGCGTCAGGCGTTCTCGGCGATCCACACGGTTGTGAAGCGCTGCTCGGCGATCAGCAGATCCACCAGTTGACCGCCGATGAAGTTCTCGATCTTGCCGCCGACGAGCGGCACCCGAACCTCGACCTCGACGGTGAACTCCAGCCGCGAACCGGGACCGGCCGGCGCCAGTACCGCGGTGCCGGTCAAACCGGCCGGTGCACCGGGAATCGACCCCTTGACCGTCGCGTCGGCCTTGCCGTCGCGGACCGGGCTCCAGGTCTCTTCGCGCACGAAGCTCAGGTCGCCGCGATGAAACTGGGTCACCACCCCGGGCAACCGGTCCACCCGCAGCGTTTGAGTGGTGACAACGTCGATACCGCCGTGCTCGTCGACGACCATGGAGTCCAGCGAGTAGTCGTCGGCGCCGGAATCGGTCAGCCGCGCCAGCCAGTAGCGTTCGTCGCTGAAAGCCCGGTGGACCTGTTCGACGCTGCCCCCGTACTCGGCGGCCATGTCGAATGAACGCGGCATAGCTGGTCAGGCTACCGTTACCGCCCGTGGTCAGTTCGCAACCCGGGGGCGCTTTGGTCGAGGAGGCGGTGCCGCTCGCACCGCTGACCACACTGCGCGTCGGACCCGTTGCGCGGCGGCTGATCACATGCGACACCACCCAGAAAGTGATCGACGTGGTCCGCAACCTCGGCCCGGATGACGACGCGCTGGTGCTGGCGGGCGGCTCGAACGTGGTGATCTGTGACCAGTTGACCGACCTGTCCGTCATCTACCTCGCGAACACCGAGATCACCGTCGACGGCAACCTGGTTCGCGTCGAGGCCGGCGCGGTGTGGGACGACGTCGTGGTGACCTCGCTGGCGCACGGGCTGGGCGGGCTGGAGTGCCTGTCCGGAATCCCGGGATCCGCCGGCGCGACACCGGTGCAGAACGTCGGCGCGTACGGCGCGGAGGTGGCCGACACCATCCGGCGGGTGCGGCTGCTGGACCGTCGCACCGGGAGAGATCGCTGGGTCACCCCGGACGCGCTGCGGTTCGGCTACCGCACCAGCGTCCTCAAACGCGCGCACGACGCGATCGTGCTCGAAGTGGAGTTCGCCCTGGACCCCGACGGGCGCAGCGCGCCGCTGCGCTACCGCGAACTGGCCGCCACGCTGGGTGTCGAGCAAGGATCGCGCGCCGATCCGCTCGCGGTGCGTGAGGCGGTGCTGGCACTGCGCTCGAGCAAGGGCATGGTCATCGACGCCGGCTCGGAAAACCCGGATCACGACACCTGGAGCGTCGGCTCGTTCTTCACCAACCCCGTCGTCACGCCCGCCGAGTTCGAGCGGATCCGCGCCCAGCAGGACGGGCCGGTGCCCAACTATCCGGCGCCCGACGGCGTCAAGCTCGCCGCGGGTTGGCTCGTCGAGCACGCCGGCTTCGGCAAGGGATATCCGGGCGCGGATGCTTCCGTGCGGCTGTCGACCAAGCACGCGCTGGCGCTCACCAATCGCGGCGGCGCCACCACCGCCGATGTGATCGCGCTGGCCAGGACGGTACGTGACGGTGTTCGAACGAGTTTCGGGATCGAACTCACAGCCGAGCCTGACCTGATCGGCTGTTCGCTGTAGGTACGCTGGGTCCACGTGAGTACCGGGGAACCCCTGCCGTCGTTCAACCGACGGCGCGCCCTGACCGCACTGGCGGTCGGTGTCGTCGCGCCCGGGGCCCTGGCCGCCTGCATGGCCAACGGCGACGAACCGTCCGCGCAGGACGCGCCCGCAGAACCCACGCTGAACTTCAAGCCGGCCAACGACGCCACCGACATCTCGCCGACCGAGCGCGCCGGCGTCGAGGTCAGCAACGGCTGGTTCCAGCGGATCACCCTGACCAACCCCGACGGCAAGGTCGTCGCCGGCGCGCTCAACCGCGACCGCACCGAGTTCACGATCACCGAACCGCTGGGCTACGGCGCCGAGTACACCTGGAAGGGCTCGGTCGTCGGCCGCGACGGCAAGGCGGTGCAGGTCGACGGTTCGTTCTCCACGATCAACCCCAGCACCCAGGTCAGCGGTCAGTTCCAGCTCGCCGACGGCCAGGTGGTCGGGGTGGCCGCCCCGATCATCATCCAGTTCGACGCCCCGATCAGCGACAAGGCGACGGTGGAGAAGGCGCTCAAGGTCACCACCGAGCCGCCCGTCGAGGGCAGCTGGGCGTGGCTGCCCGACGAGGTCGGCGGGTCCCGCGTGCACTGGCGCACCCGCGAGTACTACCCGGCCGGCACCAAGGTGCACGTCGACGCCAAGCTGTACGGCGTGCCGTTCGGCGACGACGCCTACGGCGCGCAGGACGCGACGCTGAGCTTCGAGATCGGCCGTCGCCAAGTCGTCAGGGCCGAGGCGTCGTCGCACCGCATCCAGGTCCTCGACGCCAACGGCGCGGTGATCATGGACTTCCCGTGCAGCTACGGCGAGGGTGACCTGGACCGCAACGTCACCCGCAGCGGGATCCACGTCGTCACGGAGAAGTACGAAGACTTCTGGATGACCAATCCCGCGGCCGGTTACGCCAACATCCACGAGCGGTGGGCGGTGCGGATCTCCAACAACGGCGAGTTCATCCACGCCAACCCCGCCAGCCTCGGTTCGCAGGGCAGCAGCAACGTCACCAACGGCTGCATCAACCTCTCGGAGTCCGACGCCGAGCAGTACTTCCACACCGCCGTTTACGGCGATCCCGTCGAGGTCACCGGGACCCGCATCGAGTTGTCGTACTCCGATGGCGACATCTGGGACTGGGTGGTGCCGTGGGACGAATGGAAGGCGATGTCGGCGCTGTCGGAGCAGAACGGACCGGACATTCCGAGCACCGCGCCCGCGACCCCCTCGGGCGCACCGCAACCGGTCAACGGCCGCCCCGGCCGCTAGTTCATTGACGCAATGTCGCGCTGAGAACGCCGCCGCGGCTATATATGCGCGGCGTCGCTGTCAGGCTGACATTGCGATCGGCTAGCGCCGGTTGAAGCGGGATCCGCTGGCGCCGCTGACCTGATCGCGCGGCCGCACGACGATCAGATCCAGGTCGACGTGCGACGGTCGGCCCGCGACGAACCCGATGATCTCGGCGACGTCTTCGGCCAGCAGCGGGGTGACGCCTTCGTAGACCTTGGCGGCGCGTTCCTCGTCGCCCTCGAACCGGTTCAGCGAGAAGTCGGTTTTCACCATGCCCGGCGCAACTTCGGTGAGCCGCACGGGTTTTCCGAGCAGCTCACTGCGCAACGTCCGGTGCAGCACGCCTTGGGCATGCTTGGCGGAGGTGTACCCGCCGCCATTGTCGTAGATCTCCACCGCGGCGATCGAGGTGACGGTGACGATCAACCCGTCGCCGGAGTCGATCAGCCTCGGCAACAGCGCGCGGGTCACCAGCAGTGTGCCGAGCACGTTTGCCTCCCACATCCAGCGCCAGTGCTCGATGTCGGCCTCGGCCACCGGATCCAGTCCTCGCGCGCCTCCGGCGTTGTTGACCAGCACCGAAACCTGCCCGGGTACCCGGTCCAGCGCCTCTGCCAGCGCCGACACCGCCTCGGTGGACGTGACGTCCGCCACGATCGCGGTGCCGCCGATCTCTTCGGCGAGGGCCTCGATGGGCTGCTGGCGACGGGCTACGCAGACGACGTGAAAACCTTGTGCGGCAAGGGTTCTCGCGGTGGCCGCGCCGATGCCTGCGCTGGCGCCGGTGACCACCGCGACTCGACTGTCGGTCCGGGGTGTCGTCATCTGCCCAACTTTAGTTGGCGTGCTAAGTTCACCGTGTGCTGTCCAGTCAGGCCTGTTCCCGGCGTGCGTGTTGTTGTCGCGCACTTCGCCGCGCCTGACTGACCCCGGACAACCGCTGTCCTGCTGAGTCGCCGGGTGTGGCCCGAGAACCCACCGGCCGACCTCTCCGAAGGACAAGCAGATGCGCACTTCCGTCACCACCACACTTCCCGCGAAGCCGTCGGTCCGCAGCGCCCAGCACGCCAAGCGCGCGCTGTTGGCCCGCCGGCATGTCGTCGCGCCGGCGCTGAAGGTGGCCGACGCCGCCGCCGCGTCGGTGTTCAGTGCGGCCCGCCTGCGCGGGCCCATCGCCCGTGACGTCATCGCCCAGGTCACCGGCCTGAGCATCGCGACCGTCAACCGCCAGGTCACCGCCCTGCTCGAGGCCGGTGTACTGCGCGAACGCGCCGACCTCGCGGTTTCCGGCGCGATCGGCAGGCCCCGCGTGCCCGTGGAGGTGAAGCACGAACCGTTCCTCACGCTGGGGATCCACATCGGCGCCCGCAGCACCAGCATCGTGGCCGCCGACCTCTTCGGTCGCACCCTCGACGTCGTCGAAACGCCTACTCCGCGGGCCCCGCAGGCCACCGCGCTGGCGTCGCTGGCCGACAGCGCCCGCCGTTACCTGGGCCACTGGCATCGCCGCCGCCCGCTCTGGGTGGGCGTGGCGGCCGGCGGCGTCGTCGACAGCACGACCGGTTACCTCGACCATCCGCGGCTCGGCTGGTCCGACGCGCCGGTCGGGCCGGTACTCGCCGAAACCCTCGGTCTGCCGGTGTCGGTCGCCTCGCATGTGGACGCGATGGCCGGGGCCGAACTGCTGCTCGGGGGGCGCAGGCAGGCCTCGGACACGTCGACGAGCCTGTACGTCTATGCCCGCGAAACCGTCGGCTACGCGCTGTCGATCGGCGGCCGGGTTCACTCGCCGGCCAGCGGCCCCGGCACCATCGCCGCTCTGCCTGTGCAGTCCGAATTGCTCGGTGGCACAGGGCAACTGGAGTCCACAGTCAGTGACGAAGCGGTGCTGATCGCGGCCCGCAAGGCGCGCATCATCGCCGCCGAGGGCCCCGGCTCGACGATGCAGGCGCTGTTCAAGATTGCCCGCCAGGGCAACCGGCCCGCGCAGGAGCTGCTGGCCGAACGGGCACGGGTGCTGGGCGAGGCCGTCGCGCTGCTGCGCGACATGCTCAACCCCGACGACCTGATCGTTGGCGGCCAGGCGTTCACCGAATATCCCGAGGGCATGAGCGTCGCGGCGGCCGCGTTCGCGCAGCGTTCGGTGATGCCTTCGCGCGAGATCCGGCTGACCGTCTTCGGCAACCGCGTTCAGGAGGCCGGTGCGGGTGTGGTGTCGCTCGGCGGCCTGTACGCCGACCCGATCGGGGCCATGCGCCGGGCGCAGCGCCGGGAGGCCGCCGAAGCCACTGCGTGACTGGGCGCCTGCGGGCGCGGTGTAGACATGACTGTGTGCGCCTAGCAACGGAACTGCCCCGACGCGTAGCCGTGCTGTCGGTGCACACGTCGCCGCTGGCCCAGCCCGGCACGGGCGATGCCGGCGGCATGAACGTCTACGTGCTGCAGAGTGCGCTGCAGATGGCTCGCCGCGGAGTCGAGGTCGAGATCTTCACCCGCGCGACCTCGTCGTCTGATCCGCCGACAGTGCGGGTGGCGCCCGGGGTGCTGGTGCGCAACGTGGTGGCCGGGCCGTTCGAGGGGCTGGACAAGTACGACCTGCCCACGCAGTTGTGCGCCTTCACTGCGGGGGTACTGCGCGCCGAGGCGACGCACGAACCCGGCTACTACGACATCGTGCACTCGCACTACTGGTTGTCCGGTCAGGTGGGCTGGCTGGCCCGCGACCGCTGGGCCGTCCCACTGGTGCACACCGCGCACACCCTGGCCGCGGTCAAGAATGCCGCGCTGGCCGACGGCGACTCGCCCGAGCCGCCGCTGCGCGCGGTCGGTGAGCAGCAGGTCGTCGACGAAGCCGACCGGTTGATAGTCAACACCGAACATGAAGCGCAGCAACTGATCTCGATGCATCATGCAGATCCGGCGCGGATCGACGTCGTGCACCCGGGCGTCGACCTGGAGGTGTTCACGCCGGGGGATCGGAAAGCGGCGCGCGCCGCGCTGGGGCTGGCCGCCGACGAACGGATCGTCGCATTCGTGGGCCGCATCCAGCCGCTGAAGGCGCCCGACGTGGCATTGCGCGCGGTCGCCAAGCTGCCCGGGGTGCGCGTGCTGGTGGCGGGCGGTCCGTCGGGCAACGGGTTGCAGGCCCCGGACGGGTTGGTTCGGCTGGCCGACGATCTGGGTATCTCGGACCGGGTGACGTTCCTGCCGCCGCAGTCGCGCGAACAGCTGGTCAACGTGTACCGGGCCGCAGATCTGGTGGCGGTGCCCAGCTATTCGGAGTCCTTCGGCCTGGTCGCGGTGGAAGCGCAAGCGTGCGGCACACCGGTGGTGGCCGCGGCGGTCGGCGGATTGCCGGTCGCGGTGCGCGACGGCGTCACCGGGATCCTGGTCGACGGGCACGACGACGGGGACTGGGCGCACGCCATCGGCGATCTGCTGCAGCGCGCCGACGGCATGAGACCCGCCGCGATCGCCCACGCCGCCACGTTCTCGTGGTCCCGCACCGTCGATGCGCTGCTGGCCAGCTACGGGCGTGCGATCGGCGATTACCGGGCACGCCACCGGTCACGCGACGGCGGCGCCCGCCGCACCGGCCGGCGGTTCTCGCGGCGACGAGGGGTGCGGGCATGAGCACCGACGCGGCGAAGGTCATCGAGGAAGCGTGCAAGGAGAACGGCCTGGTCTGCACGCACCACGAGGGCGCGCACGGCGGATTGCCCGGCATCATCGTCGAACTACCCGGCGAGCGACGGCTGAAGACCAACACGATCCTGTCCATCGGCGAACACTCGGTGCGGATCGAGGCGTTCGTCTGCCGCAAACCCGATGAGAACCACGAGGGCGTGTACCGGTTCCTCCTCAAGCGCAACCGCCGGCTCTACGGCGTGGCCTACACGCTCGACAACGTCGGCGACATCTATCTCGTCGGCCGGATGTCGTTGGAATCCGTCACCTCCGAGGAGGTCGACCGCGTGCTCGGCCAGGTGCTCGAAGCCGTCGACAACGACTTCAACACGTTGCTGGAGTTGGGTTTTCGCTCGTCGATCCAGAAGGAGTGGGAGTGGCGGGTGTCGCGCGGCGAGTCGTTGAAGAACTTGCAGGCGTTCGCCCACCTGATCGAAGACGACGACGAGGACTGACGCCTCGCCGAAACCTACGTTTTGGCGGCTTTTCTCGCGAGATTCCCGCCATTTCGTCGATCTCGGTACGGGCAGAAGTCGATCCGTCTGCCATGAGAAGATTTCGGCATGGGTGACTGCACGTTGATCCTGCTTCGCCACGGCGAGAGCGACTGGAACGAGAAGAATCTGTTCACCGGCTGGGTCGACGTCGACCTCACCGAGAAGGGTCGCGCCGAAGCAGTGCGGGCCGGCGAGCTGATCAAGGAGCTCGACCGCCAACCCGACGTGCTCTACACCTCGTTGCTGCGCCGCGCGATCACCACCGCCAACCTGGCGTTGGACAAGGCCGACCGGCACTGGATCCCCGTGCACCGCGACTGGCGGCTCAACGAGCGGCACTACGGCGCGTTGCAAGGGCTGAACAAGGCCGAGACCAAGGACAAGTACGGCGAAGAGCAGTTCATGGCGTGGCGGCGCAGCTATGACACCCCGCCGCCGCCGATCGACCCCGGCAGCACCTACAGCCAGGACGGCGACCCGCGCTACGCCGACGTGCCCGGTGGCCCGCCGCGCACCGAGTGCCTCAAGGACGTGGTCGAGCGGTTCGTGCCGTACTACACCGAGACGATCGAACCGGACCTGCGGGCGGGCAAGACCGTGCTGATCGCGGCGCATGGCAATTCGCTGCGTGCGCTGGTCAAGTACCTCGACGGCATGTCCGACGAGGATGTCGTCGGGCTCAACATCCCGACCGGCATCCCGCTGCGCTACGACCTGGACTCCGATCTCAAGCCGACCGTCATCGGCGGCACCTACCTGGATCCCGAAGCCGCGGCCGCGGGCGCCGCCGCCGTCGCGTCCCAGGGCGCGAAATAGCCGCGCAATAGGGCGGCTACGGCGAACATCGGGTTAACAGGGGGAGGCCGGGGCCCGAATTTCCTTCTTTCCTTGTGTGACTTGTCCCGATTCGGCCGCACGCTGCTGGGATGACGTTCACCGGATGCGTACGATTTCCGCGTGAGTGTCGTTTCGGCACTGCTGCTCGCAGCGGTGGTCGCACTGCTCGCTCTGGTGACCGGTGTGGCCCTCGGAGCGGGGCTGGCGCCCCGTCTGAGGGAACGTCGCCAGCGTCGGGCCAGCGCGCAGGCCGGCATCACCGTCTCGCAGATGCTCTCCCACGTCGCTTCGCGGTCACCCACGGGAATCGTGGTGGTCGACCACTTCCGTGATGTCGTCTACGCCAACGACCGGGCCCGTGAGCTGGGCTTGGTCCGGGACCGGCTGCTCGACGAGCGGGCCTGGCGGGCCGCCGAGCGCACGCTGACCACCGGCGAGCCCACCGAAGTGGACCTCGCGGGAAACAAGCGGGCCAACCCCGGCCGGTCCGGGCTCTCGGTGCGTGGCCACGTTCGACTGCTGACCGAGCAGGATCGCCGGTTCGCGGTCGTCTACGTCGACGACCAGTCCGAGCACGCCCGGATGGAAGCCACCCGCCGCGACTTCGTGGCCAACGTCAGCCACGAGCTCAAGACCCCGGTCGGCGCGATGGGCGTGCTGGCCGAGGCGCTGCTCGCGTCGGCCGACGACCCCGCCACCGTGCGCCGGTTCGCCGAGAAGATGGTGGCCGAGTCCAACCGGCTGGCCAACATGGTCGGCGAGTTGATCGAGCTGTCGCGCCTGCAGGGCGCCGAGGCCCTGCCGGCCCTGGACGCCGTCGACGTCGACACCGTGGTCGCCGAGGCGCTGTCCCGCCACAAGGTGCCGGCCGACAACGCCGACATCAGGATCACCACCGACGCGCCGACCGGTTTCCGCGCGCTGGGTGACCAGTCGTTGCTGGTCACCGCGATCGCGAACCTGGTGTCCAACGCGATCGCCTACTCGCCGCACGGGTCGTCGGTCTCGATCAGCCGCAGGCGGCGCGGAGACACCATCGAGATCGCGGTCACCGACCGCGGTATCGGCATCGCCCGCGAGGACCAGGAGCGGGTGTTCGAGCGATTCTTCCGCGTCGACAAGGCGCGTTCCCGGGCCACCGGCGGCACCGGGTTGGGGTTGGCGATCGTCAAGCACGTCGCGGCCAACCACAACGGAAGCATCCGGCTGTGGAGTCAGCCGGGTACGGGATCGACGTTCACGCTGTCGATTCCGGCCTACCCCGATCATGAATCGGACGAACGAGAGGACCAGCGAGACCAATGACCAGTGTGCTGATCGTGGAGGACGAGGAGTCCTTGGCCGATCCCCTGGCCTTTCTGCTTCGCAAGGAGGGGTTCGAGGCCACCGTCGTCACCGACGGGCCGACCGCCCTCGCCGAGTTCGAACGCGCCGGCGCCGACATCGTGCTGCTCGACTTGATGCTGCCCGGTATGAGCGGGACGGACGTGTGCAAGCAATTACGTTCGCGCTCAAGCGTTCCGGTGATCATGGTGACCGCTCGCGACAGCGAGATCGACAAGGTGGTCGGCCTGGAACTCGGCGCCGACGACTATGTCACCAAGCCGTACTCGGCGCGGGAGCTGATCGCCCGAATCCGTGCGGTGCTGCGGCGCGGCGCCGACAACGACGACATCGGCCTCAGCGACAGCGTGCTGGAGGCCGGACCCGTCCGGATGGATGTCGAGCGCCACGTGGTGTCGGTGAATGGGGAGCCGATCACGTTGCCGCTCAAGGAGTTCGATCTGCTCGAGTATCTGATGCGCAACAGCGGCCGGGTGCTGACCCGCGGCCAGCTCATCGACCGGGTGTGGGGCGCCGACTACGTCGGTGACACGAAAACCCTTGACGTGCATGTCAAGAGGTTGCGGTCGAAGATCGAGGCGGATCCCGCGAACCCGGTGCACCTGGTCACCGTCCGCGGCCTCGGTTACAAGCTCGAGGGCTAGCCGCCCTCGGATTTCGGTGTAGTTGGCGGCGGTGAGCGCGACCAACTACACCGGATCTCGCGTGCGCAAAAGTGGATCACGACGAAGGGTATCCAGTACCTCAGGTATCTAGTACTATCTGTATGGGTAATGCATGTTGGCCCGCTCTCAGATGGGAAACAGCACGTGACGACGATTCCGCGCAACACCCGGGATGAATCCCTCGGCGCTCGGCTAGGGCGATGGGCCGACGAATGGCGACAGATGGCGGCCGTTTCTTTGTCGTCGTCGGGCGGTCCGAAGGCCGGTCAGATCTACGACATCGTCGGTACTCAGAATCTGTACGGCGAGGAATCGCTGTTCATCAACTTCGGCCATTGGAAGAACGGTCCGGCGACCCTGGACGAAGCGAGTCGCGATTTGGCTCGGTTGCTCGCGCGCACCGCCGACTTCAACTCATCTGACACGATCGTGGACTGCGGCTGCGGTTACGGCGATCAAGACATGTTGTGGATCAACGAGTTCGGCCCCGAGTACATCACCGGAGTAAACGTCGCTGCCGAGCAGGTCGCAATCGCGACACGGCGGGTGGCCGAGGCCGGGTTGGCCGACAGGATCAGCTTCGTCAACGCGTCCGCGACCGATCTGCCGTTCGAAGACGAATCGTGCACCAAGGTGGTGGCGCTGGAATCCGCCTTCCACTTCCCGTCGCGAGTGGATTTCTTCGCCGAGGCGCTGCGGGTGCTGCAACCCGGCGGACTTCTGGTGACGGCCGACATCGTGCCCACGCGCACACCACTGACCGCGCTGGCCCGCCGCGAGGTTGCGCGTCGCGGCTGGCGGCGTGCGTCCCGATGGGCTGTCGCCGCGGCGGCCGACCTTGCCGGGTATCGCGATCTCCTGCAGTGCATGGGCTTTGTGGATGTTCAGACACGACCCATCACCGATGACGTCTATGCCCCGCTGGGCAGATTCCTGACGAAGAGATTGCGCGACGCCGACATGCGGCATGTGAACCCTGTCGTTCGTTATTCGTTCACTCCCTTGGGTTTTCGGTTTGCCACACTCTTCTCGGATTACATTGTGGCCGTGGCGGCCAAGGCATAGGGGATCGCAATGGAATCGGTATCGGATCTTGTGGGCGGTCACGAGAAGGAGGCCTCCGCGGGACCGCAGGTCACCCACCGCGTGGTGCGCAACGGCGACATCGACATCGCCGTTTACGAGCAAGGCAATCGGGCCGGCGAGACGCTGCTGCTATTGCACGGGTGGCCGGACTCGCACGACATGTGGAACTCCGTCACGCCACATCTGATCGATCGGTTCCGCGTGGTGACCGTCGACAACCGCGGACATGGGCAGTCGTCGAACCCGAAGAGCTATCGAGAGTTCAAGCTGGCAGCCCTCGCCAGCGACTACCTCGCCGTGATCGATGCAGTCGGCGACGGCAAACCGGTCCACGTGCTCGCCCACGACTGGGGCAGCGTCGCGATGTGGGAGGCCGTGTGCGATCCGACCGCGCAGCACAAGATCGCCTCTTTCACGTCGGTTGCGGGCCCCAACGCCGCGCACCTGACGATGTGGGCGCGGCATCGGCTGTCTCGGCCGACGCCGAAGAATGTCGCACATGTGCTAGCTCAGGTGGCTTCGCTTCTCTACATGGCGTACTTCGCGTTGCCGCTCGTCCCGAAGGCGTTCTTCCGGATGACAATGACCGCCGAGCGTTGGCGCACAGGGCTTTCCCGCGTCGAGGGGGCCGACGCAAACCAGATATGGCTGGGCCCCACCTTCGACCGGGACATCGGCAACGGGTTGCGCATTTACCGGGCCAACATCTTGTCGGCCCTCAAACCGCGGGACCAGTTCACCCAAGTTCCGGTGCAGGTGATCGTCGGGACGAATGATCCCGCAGTCCGCGCGGCCAGCTACTCCGACGAACTCAAGTGGGCTCCCGCGGTTTGGCAGCGAGTGGTGCGCGGCGGGCACTGGTTGCCGTTTTCGCACCCCGAGCTTCTGGCGACCGCGACGACCGAATTGATCGACGCGGTCTCCGGTCTGCCTCCGACACGGGGGCTGCGCCGGGCCGAAATGGGCAGGAAGCGAAGGCCGTTCGATGACCAACTCGTGGTGATCACCGGTGCAGGCAGTGGCATCGGCCGAGAGACCGCCATTGCCTTCGCCCGCGACGGTGCCGAGGTCGTCGTCTCGGACGTCAACCTGGCATCGGCGAAGGAGACGGCCGCGCTGATCGGCGAGCTCGGCGCTGACGCCCACGCCTATCAACTGGACGTCTCCGACGAGGCGGCGGTCGTCGCTCATGCCGAGCAGGTGGTGGCCGCGCACGGAGTACCCGACGTGCTGGTCAACAACGCCGGCGTGGGCCAGGCCGGTCGGTTCTTGGCGACGACGTCCGACGAGTTCAAGCGCGTGCTCGACGTCAACCTGTATGGCGTTGTCAACGGCTGCCGCGCGTTCGGGCCGAAGATGGTCAGCCGCGGTCTCGGCGGGCACATCGTGAACCTGTCCAGCATGGCCGCCTACACACCGCAGCAGGGCTTCACCGCCTACTCGACCAGTAAGTCCGCGGTATTCATGTTCTCCGACTGCCTACGCGCCGAGTTGGCGTCCGCAGGTATCGGCGTCAGCACGATTTGCCCAGGCATCGTGCACACCAACATCGTTCGCAGTTCAGTGGTGTCGGGCCTCTCCGAGCAGGAGGCCGAAAAGAAGCTTGCGACGGTCGATCGCGCGTATCGACTCCGCCGCTACGGTCCCGACAAGGTCGCCAAACAGATCGTCGCGGCGGTGCGCAAGAACAAGTCCGTCGTCCCGGTGACGCCCGAAGCGCGGCTACAGTACCTGGCGCACAGGCTGGCCCCGGGTATCGGTCGGATCGCCGCCAGGAAGGTCGCTTTAGGGTAGTGACGTGTGCTACCGCGGGCGCCAAGGGGCGGCCGAAACCCGTTGCGCGTCCGGCCATATCGCCATCGCTGCCGGTGAGGCGCAGAAGACGTCCTGGGCTCGCTTGATGTCCATACGGATCATGCCCAGACCCTCTTGTTGGTGCGTACGGCAGCTCACCGTGCGCACCTCCCCGGTGTGCAGGTCGATGTCCTCGGCCTGAAGGGTCAACGTGACCGCGACGGTGAACCCGGCGCCGGTTGGCACGTAGAAGGTGAGATCGCGGCTGGTCAATGCGCCCCAATTGGTGACGATGTAGCCGTCGCCGCTGGGGTAGACGGCTTGCCCCTCCATCTGAGTTCGTTCGAAATACGCCCGGTCCCCCTCTGCGCGCCACACGGAAAACCGGGTGTTCGAGCCGCCGTTGTACGACCGACGCGCGATCGGCACGATAATTTCCTCGCGGCCGTCGCCGTCGAGATCCTCCAGGCCGACCGGCGCCGGGTCGGAGGGCTCGGTGACCTCGTTGATGGTCTGAGTGACGGTGCCGGACCCGTCGGTGACCTCGATCTTCACCGCCAACGGTGGCGCCGAGGGGCCGCCGGTACTCCAGTAGGTCACGTCGAACGCCAAACCCCTCCGATCCGTGGAAATGAGCCGGCAGTCCTCGTGCCCCATCGGTTCGGCGGGGTTGATCATCGTCTTGTGGTGAGCGCAACGAGGCAAGGTGTCGTCCGCGCTAACCGGCGGGCAGCAGGCGAACACCGCCGCGGTTACCGCCGTCGTTCCGACCAGCGCGCGAAACATCGTGCTACCGCGGGGGAGTCGGTCGGCCGGGACTCGGACCGGGCTCAGCTGGAGGACCCGGTTGACTGGGCAGCACCTGATCGGCGTTGGCGGCCTTGCTCCCGGTCTTGGGGCCGATATCGGAGACCTGCCACGTGTCGCCCGCTTTGTTGACGGTGATCTGCAAGAGAACTATCGACACCCGAGGCTCCGGATTCTGCAAATTCCTGGTGGTCTGGCTGGCCGACACCACCACTTGGTAGACATCGCCGGGCTGTGGGGTCACCTCCGTCGCCAGCACTTCACCGGTCGAGGTGACCTGCGCCTGAAGCATCACGCCCTTGAGCAAGTCTTCGGCATTGATGTACTTGTCCTTCAGCGCGTCGGACACGCCCTCCTCGACCGATCGGAAGAATGCGTCGGGGTCTTTGAACGAATACGTCAACGACTTGAGCGCGTAGTCCTTCGCCAGCTGTGCGGCGGCGGCGCGGTTGGCCTCTTCCTGACGCATCGCCGAGAGCTGGTCCGCGGCGTTCTTGTACTGGAGATAACCGAACACACCGACGCCGATGAGAACGATGAGCAACACAGCGGCAACCCATTGCCAGGGATTCCGGCGGGAGGACGCCGGCTTGTGATCTTCGTCGACGGGCTCGGGCTTCTCGTCTACCTTGCCTACCTTGTCTACCTTGTCGTGCGACTCCTTGGCGGTGCTCTCCTGCTCGACCGTGGCGCCTTCGTCGACGTCGTCCTCGGAGCTGTCTGCCATGTCCGCCTCACTCGTTGTTCTGATTGTCATGATGCCCCCTTACGGCTGTGGCCATTCTGGAACGAGAAGTTGAAGACGCATGGCGCCTTCGTCGTTGAACGTGGACTCCCAGAAGTCGAGCCAATGTCCGGCGTCGATTTCGACATCGCGGATGGGTGCCGTCGCCGGTTCGAGCACGGTGGCGAAGGTACTCAAGGGCCCGGCGAGCAGTTCGATGTATTGGCTGATCTTGTCGACGAGGGATTCGATGGCTCCGTCGTCGCCGAACATGTCGGTGCCCAGCTGCGACAGGCTGTCGAATTCGCGGATCAGACGGACGAATTCGGGAACCGCGCTGGGCAGGATATGGCCGGTCTCGGAGAAGACCGCGCCCACCTTCAGGTCGCCCATCCCGGTGGTAAGTGTGGACAGGTTGCCGAAGAGCGTGTTGAGCAGTTGCTTGTTCTCCTGCACCATTCGGGCGTAGAGACCTGCCGTCGTCGCCAACGAATCGAGGGTCTCGTCGTTGCCGGTGATCGCCTCCGCGAGATTGGTCACCACGGTGCGCAAGTCCTCATGATTCAGCGCCGAGAACAACGCGTTACCGCGGGCGAGGATGTCGCTCACCGTGACGGCGCTTGTCACCCGGTCGGCAGGTATCACCGCACCGTCCGACAAGTAGGGCGGCGCAATGACTTCCGGTTTGAAGTCGATGTACTGTTCACCGGCCACGGAGAGGGCTTCGACGCTGATCGGGCTGTCGACGGGGACCGGATGTTCGCTGTCGAGATCAATAGCCACCGCCAAACCGGCAGGGGTGGCCTGGATGTCCGTGACCCGTCCGACCTTGATGCCGCGCATCGTGACATCGGATGTCGAGAGCAGGCCGCCGGAAGCTTCGAGCATCAACTGAATCCGGGTGACCTGCTTCGTCGGCCCCATATCGAGCACCCCGAGGGACATGTAGCCGGCGCCGATCAACGTGATGATTGCGAGGATCACCAGCGTCGCTCCTGCGTTGAACTTCATGGCGCGAGTAGGCCCATCGTCTGCATCCTGGTGATCACCTCGTCGGCGCGGGCCGCCGGATCCAGGCCGATCGACCCGTCCGGATTGTGCAGTCCGGTCACGGTGTAACGGGGCCCGCCCTTACGGAAGAAGCCGATGAGCTTGTCGCGGATGAGGTCGACCGTCTTGTCCATGATCGTCGGAATCGTGGTGTCGGCAGTGGCGACCGCGCCGATGAAAGGTGTTGCATGCGAGATCATCTGAAGTATCTCGGCGGTGTTCGGATCGATTGCCGGAGAGATGTTGCGGGCCAGCTTGCCTGCGTCTATCACAAGCTGCACGATGTTCAGCGTGACGCTGCCGAGTCCGATGAGCTTGTCGGGGCCTTCGGTTACCAGTCGGTCGAACGTGTCGGTGTTCTCCACCAAGCTGTTGCTGATGTTACGGGCGCTTGCCAGGATCTCGTTGATGGTGTCCTGATTTGCCGCGAGGTCGTTCAGCGTTCCCGCAACCTTCTGCTGAACTTCGGTGATCTCAGCGGGGTCGTTCGGGAAGGCGTTGTTGAGCTTGATCACCGTGTCCTGCAAGGTGTTCAGTCCGCCACCGGACGCGAGGTCGGACACGGACCGCAGGACATCCTCGACGTTGTCAGCGGGGGCGGTGTTGCTCAACGGGATCGCGTCGCCATCGTGAAGCGTGATCGGCGATGGATGATCCGGTGTCAGCAGCGCGATGTAGATGTCTCCGAGCACCGTTGCTTGGCGCAGTTCAGCGCGGGTGTTCTGAGGCAGCCGGACATCCGATGAGATGTCGACGCTGGCCACCGCGGTACTGCCGTCAAGCGCCACGTGATCGAGCACTCCGACCTGCACCCCGCCCGAATCCACCTTCGCCTTCGCAGGCAGATTCAGCACGCTGGAGAACTCAATCTTGATCCGGTACGCGTCACCCGGCACGTACGAGCCCGGCACGGGCAGGTCGGTCGGATCGAGTGAGCACGCGGGTGTCAGCGCCAGCGCCAGCGCGGTGATCACCGGGACACAAAGGCGTGCGGCGATCATCCGAGGGCTCCGCCCAGGATGAGGTTGGTGAGACCGAGAGTGACGGGGTCCGACGCCGTCCCGGGTGCGCACGCGGAATTGGCTCCCGGTGTGTTGCGGGCCCGCAGTTCGGTGCAGATGGCGCTCGCCTGAGTCGGTGAGATCGCGACGCGCGGTGGGTAATACGTGACGTTGTGGGTGCCCCATGTGGGCTCGTAGATGTCGGAAAGCCAATTGGTGAACTGCGGAAGCGAGTTGAGGAACTCGAGAATGTGAGGGGTGTAGGCGTTGAGGAGGTCAGTGACCCAGGGGATCAGCTTGTCGGAGATGTTGTGGTAGACCCGCGGAGCGAAACGATCGAGGGTGTCCTTCAATATCGGGAGCAGATGCACGAGCCTGCTCAACGCCGTTGCGAAGTGGTCGGAGAGGTTCTCTATCAACAGGGCCGTATCAGGCAGTGTCTTGATCACGACCGCGAATGTGTCCCAGTGCCGCAGCCACCCCGAGGTGAAGATTTCGCTGTTCTCCAGCAACTGCCGGTAGTCGGCGTCGGCCTTGTAGGGATCACCGACCATCGCGACGAGATTCTGCAGCGTCTGCTTGATGGTGACGCCCGTGCCGTCCAAGGATCGGCTGGCCGCGGCCAGGCTGTCATTGATCGCGGCCACGCCAGGCGCGCTGAACGGATCTTGGCCTGCCTCGCGGCCCAGGATGGCATCGGCGAGATCGCCGATCGCTGCGAAGGATTCGCTGATCCCGATCGGGGTCTTCGTGGACTTGATCGCAATACATTGCGGCCCGGTGAACTTGGGTCCACCGGCGTAGGGCTTGGTCAGCTCGACGTGGCGGTCGGTCACGATCGAGTCGCCGTAGGTGACTGCCCCGACGTCGGCGGGCAGGTCGAGATCCTTGCGGACGGTGAAGTCGACCCGGACGTGGTCGGACTCGTTGGTGATCGCCGTGACCTCGCCGACTTCAATCCCGAGCAATTGCACCTTGTTGCCGGTGTACAGACCCGCCGCGTCGGTGAACTCGGCGCACATCGCACGGACGCCATCGATCTTCGGCAGCAACGTCTTTGCGCCGACGACCGCGGCGGCGACCACCGTCAACACGATCGCGGTGGTCGCAACGCCCACGAACTTGGCACGGAACCTGTTGCGGAGAAAGTGTAGGGGCCTCATCTCAGCACTGCCTGGTGATGTTGGGAATGCACACGTCCTCGCCAGGCATGAGCCGGTCGCTCTCGTCGATCACGACGCCGTTGCCGCTAAGCATCGGAACCACGATCCGCAGGATCTGGCCCAGGCCGTCGGCCGCTTCGCCGATCCGTTCGGGATGGCTGAACAGCGTGTCGAAAATGTCGTCGATGCCGTGGGCCACCGGCGCGACCTCATCGTGGTAGAACACCATCAACCGGTCGACGAGGCGCGCGAGTTCGGATAGCAGGCTGAAGAATTCGACGATCTCTACGGACTTCGTGGTGAGTCGGGCGCCCACGAGCGCGAACTGCTGCGCCATGACGACCAGTTGTTGTCGGCCGGCGACGAAAGCGCTGGAGTACTCGTTGAGGAAGTCGAGTCCGCGGTGGTAGTCCGCGGTGACCTGGCTCAGCGACGTCGTCAGGGTGTTCGCGGTCTGGAGGACATCCCGCAACGCGTCGGGGTACTTGTTCGCCGCGTTGGCGACCTCGCTGAACGTGTCGTGGATGACGTCACCGTCGACCTCCTGAATCAGGGGTGTCGCCTCCTGAATGATGTCGTTGATCTCGAACGGGGTCGCCGTCTGTTGCGGGGGAATCACCTTGTCGCCCAACGGGTGAATCCCCTTGGGGTCGAGCGCCACGTAATGCCCGCCCAGCGGAGTGAGTAGCTTGATCTCCAGCGTGGAGTCCGAGCCGATCACGAGTGACTTCGTCACTTCGAAGGTCATCTTGACCACGGTGCCGTCCAGACCGATTGAGGTGACCTTGCCGACGGGTATTCCCGCGATGCGGATCTCGTCACCGGGCCGCGCCCCACCCGAGCTTTCAAAGTGCGCGGTATAGCTGCGCTGCCCGAGGGGGTTGACATAGAGCGCACCGGCTGCGACCAGCGACACCACGATGAGGAGGCTGCCGATGACACCGATCCGACGGCTGCGGGCGCCGGCGGCGTGCTCGTCGAGCAGGGCGGGGCGGTTGCGGCGGAAGAGCCTCATCGGCACACCACCAGGTTTTGTTCGGCGAAGGAGACGATGCCGATGCCTGGCAGGGTCACCTCGCCGTTGGAACACGTGAAACGCGGTACAGCGGGCCTGTCTTCGATGAGTTGGTTGCGCAGGCCCTGGATCAGCGACGGCACCAGCGACAGCCCGGCGATGATGGTCGGCGTCTGGGGGAACATCCGAGCGGTCAGGTCGTAGAACGGGACGGTCATACCGTCGAACGTGCGCTCGGTGTATTGCAGAATCTGGATCACGTTGCGCAGTGTCGGCACCGCTTCGTCGATGCCTTGACGGAATCCCTCGGCCTTGGCCGTCAGTCGGATCAGAACACCGTTGAGCGTCGTGATCAGGTCGAACAGTTGCTTCGATTTGCCGCCGAGGTCGACCGAGATTTCTCCGAGATTGCGGATCAGGGTGATGAAGACCGCTTGGCGATCGGCGGCGAATTTGGAGACCTCATCGAGGTCGCGCAGTACGGGCCCGATACCGGATTCGTCGCCTTGGATGAGCCGCAGCAGGTTCTCACCGAGCTGGTTGAACTCTGCCGGGTCCAAGGTACGGAAGATGGGCCGAAAACCGTTGAACAGCTTGGCCACATCGAACGACGGGATTGTCGAGCCGATCGGGATGGTGGAGCCCGCCGGTAGCAGGGCGCCTGGGGCATCGGGTTGGGCCAGTTCCAGATACCGCTGCCCCACGAGGTTCTGGTAGCGGACGGCAGCTACGGTCTCGCTGTACACGGGTTGACTGGCCACCACAGTGAACTCCACGTCGGCGTTGCGGCCGTTCAGTCGGATGGTCTTGACCTTGCCGACCTGGACGCCGGAGATCCGGACGTCGTCGCCGACGTACAGGCCGGAAACGTCGCTGAATGTCGCGGTGTACGTGGACTCCGCGCCCTCGACGGGGTTGCGCAGCGCGGTGACGACGATGAGCGCGCACACCAAGGCGATCGCGGCAAACACTGTCAACGCGAGGGCGGATCGTGCGGTCTTGTTCACCGTCAGCCCCCCGGCGCCACAGGTGTCGGTGGTGCTGGCTGCTCGGCGGGCAGGGCAGCGGCCAGGCCGGGCATCGCGTCCAGGAGCACATCGATGCGCAGCCGGACCTTGCCGTCGATGATGGGGAAAGCTGCACTGGTCCGGTCGATCAGCCCCGATAGGCGATCGTAGGCCGGTGCCAGGCTGCCCAGCGCGTAGGTGGTAGGTGCGGCGACGTTGACGATGCCGTTGGCCATCGGTACGACCCAGTGATTGTTCTTGTTGAACAGATCGGCGACGAAGTTCAACAGGCCACTGACCTGAACGAGGATCGTGTTCGTCCGGTCGGTCCCCCCCGGCTGCACAAGGAACGTCAACTCGTCCAGGAGCTGGTTCAGCAGCCCGGCGAGCGGAACCAAGTCGTTGACGCCGTTGACGAACGACGCGATGACCGACAGCGACTGTGAGATCGGTACGGTCTGTGCGTCGACGAGGATCTCGGCGGTGTCGAAAAGGGACCGAGCGGAAGGTTCGACGAGGTCGGCGTGCTTGCGCAGCGTCTCGATGATCCGGTCGACCGCGGGTGAATCCAGCACCGATGCGAGCTTGGTCCCCTCGCGCAGCAGCCCGGTGATCGACGAGGACCGCGCGTCGTCGCCGATCATCAAGGTCCGACCGGGTGCGAGCCGACCACCGCGTCCGCTACTCACGAGTTCGACTGCGGCCGTGCCGAATACGTTCGATGAGGTGAATTGGGCTCCGGTATCCGCTTTCAACGCGGCGGCCTGTCGTGGGTCGAGCACCAGGGTCAGCTTCTGCCTGTTGTAGCCGATCGCCTCCAGCTTCTTCACCGAACCGATCGTGAGGCCCCGGAATTTCACCTCTGCGCCGGGCGTGAGGCCCTCACCGATCGAGTTGGCGACAACGGTGAGGTTGAACGCGGGCTCGTACTTCCCAGAGGCGAGCTGGACCAGCAGCGTGGTGGCCACGGCCAGGGCGGCGAACACGACCACGCCCCGCAACCGCAGTTTCGTTTGGCTGGCTGCTCGTCCGGACTCGTCGTGGAAGATCGGCATGGGCTACCCCGAGATCCGAACGCCAGGGTCGCGCCCCCAGAAGATGAGGGTGAGGATCATGTCGAGAATGACGATGGAGATGAGGCTGGCGCGGATGGCACGGCCCGACGAGGCGCCGACGCCTTCCGGCCCACCGGTGGCGTAGTAGCCCTGATACCCGTGAATGGCGATGATGACGGTGACGAAGATGATGGCCTTGAGGACCGAGAACAAAACGTCCGACGGTTGAATGAACGAGTTGAAGTAGTGGTAATAGGTGCCCGACGACTGGCCGTGCAGGACGTTGACCACCAGTGCGCAGGACAGGTAGCTGAGCAAGAGCGTGACCACGTAAAGCGGAACGATGGTGATGAAGCCCGCAATGACGCGCGTTGTCACCACAAACGGAATCGACCGGATGCCTTGGGCTTCCAACGCATCGATCTCCTCAGAGATCCGCATCGAGCCGATCTCAGCGGTCATCCGGCACCCCGCCTGCGCGGCGAATCCGATCGCGGCGATCATCGGTGCCATTTCGCGGGTGTTGGCGTAGGCGGAGACGAAGCCCGTCAACGGACCCATGCCGACCATGTCGAGCGCGGCGAACCCTTCGATGCCGACCGAAGCCCCGATCGCGACACCCATGAACACCAGCACACCGATCGTGCCGCCACCGACGATGATCGAGCCGTTGCCCCACGTCATGTCGACAAGCAGTGCGCCGGTTTGGCGACGATAGTTCTTCAGCGTCCTCGGCACGGCGCCAAGGACGAGGCCGAGGAACGTGGCCTGATGGCCGAGTCGTTCGGCCAGCGACATCGTCCCGCCCCCGATGCGCAGGGGTAGGCGGGCCGCCGCCCCGAAGGGAAGGAATTTCGACGGGGTGGCCATCAGCCCACCCTCGTCGGCAGGATCATGGTCACCAGCTGCGTGATGACCAGGTTCATCACGAAGACGGCGACGACGCCGACGACCACGGCGGCGTTGACCGCATCGGCCACTCCGCGAGCTCCGCCTCTGGTCTCGAGCCCCCGCTGACACGCGACGAGGATCGTCACCGCGCCGAAGATCCAGGTCTTGATCAGCGCTACCACGACATCGGCCACGTTGGCGAATGCGGCGAATGATGCCAGATAGCTTCCGGGCGTTCCTGATTGGAACGCGACGTTGATGAAGTAGCCGGCACCGAGACCCATGAAGATGATGAAGACACACAGGAACGGCGCCACGAGCAGTATTGCGGCCAACCGCGGCGTGATCAGCCGGCGAACCGGGTCGATACCCATCACCCGCAACGCGTCGACCTCGTCGCGGATGGTGCGCGCGCCGAGGTCGGTGGTCACCGCCGAGCCCGCAGCACCGCCCAGCAGCAGTGCCGCGACGATCGGCGCGCCCTGGCGGATCACGCCCAGACCTCCGGCGGCGCCCGAGATGGCGGTCGCACCGACTTGCTGGATGATGCTTCCGACCTGAACGGCGACGATGACGCCGAACGGGATCGACACCAGGAGTGCGGGTATCGCCGTGACGCTGACAATGAACCAGGCCTGACCGATGGTCTCGCGCCATGGGTGGCGCAATCGGATCAGATCGGTGACGAGATAGTAGAAGGCCTGCGCGCCGAGCTCGAGGAAGCGCCCCAGAGTCTTGAGCGACTTGTCGATCTGGCTCGTCCCGTAACGCACTGGCGTGGCCAAAGCCGTCGACAGTTGGCGGCCGACCTTAGGGCCGCCGTCCTCGCCACTCGCATCGACGTCGGTTGACTCGGCGGGAGGCGCTGGCGCGGTGTCGGTCTGCGTCAAGTGCTCACCCCCTCGTTCACGTGCCCCGTCAACCGGTCCCCGTCGACGACGATGACAGCTGCCACGCTTGCTCGCGGGGTGTCGGAGATGTCTACGTGCCCCTGGCTTTTCCGGATAGCCCCGCTATCTAGAATCCGGCGATCAGTGTGCTCGGTCACAGTCGGCTCGGTCAAGGGATTCCGGAGCACTCTCAGGAATTCAGCCGGCGGATCCGCTCCAATCCACCGGTTCTGGGCGCGCCTCCCGCTAGGAAAAGCGCTCGTTTTCCTGGGCAGATGCCGGCCTGGCGGGTTGGCGGCGCTGCGCCGTCCGTGGTGCGAGTCTGCACTCCGGTGCGGGTGGGAAATCGGCGGTCGGCGGTCCATGAGTTTCTGAATAATACAACTATCCAAATAGCAACGCTACCGAAATTGCCGGAAAGATCAGCGGACCTTCATGTTTGCTGTCGGTGGCGTCAATAGGGATGGGCGCGCGACAGGCTTACCCCTTGCCGGCGCGGTTCTCCCAGTCGGCGATCGCCCGCCCGATGTCGGTCGCCGGCGGGTCGTCGTAGATCCACTCGCGCGCGATGCGATGCCAGTTGTTGGTCGCGACGAGCTGACCGAGGGCGCCGAACGTGAAGAAGTCGGCTCGTCGCGAGAAAATGTGCTCCGGCGGCAGCAACTGTCGCTTGATGCCGGTGAAGTGGTCGGACCCCCGTGGATCGATCGCGACTACCAGCGCTCCGGTGGCCAACTCGGGCGTCACCGTGATCTCGTCGTCGACGAGGTGCCACTCACCGGCCGCCCACAGATAGTCGAGGCACTCCTGTGGGGTGATGTCGGCATCGGCGTCGACGATGCCCCGGCCGATCAGCAGGTGATAGATGTCGTTGGCTCGTCCTTCCACCGCGGCGCGCAGGAGTACGCGCTCGAAGTCGACGTTGGTGGGGTCCATCCGATTGAAGAGCCCGAAGTCGATGAACACGACCTTTCCGTCGGCCGTCTGCATGACGTTTCCCGGGTGTGGATCGCCGCAGAACTCGTTGTGCTGGAACAGCGAACCGATGTAGAAGCGGTAAAGCAGCTCGCCCACGTCGTTGCGTTCCTCGGCGGGAAGTTTCCGCAGATCGTCGAACGATGTCCCGTCGACGTACTCGGTGATCAGGACGCGTTCTCTGCTGAATTCGAGAACACTGTCGGGGATGTAGATGAGCGGATGGCCGCGATACTTCTGGGCGACGTAATGCTGAGTGCGGGCCTCTTGGAGGTAATCCAGCTCGTTCACCAGATTTCGCGAGATCTCTTCGAGGAAGCCGTTGGCGCCCAACGTCGGCCACACTGTCTTGCCGATTTTGGCGAACAGCGCGAGGTTTCGCATATCGGCCTTGATGGCCGTGTCAATGCCGGGGTACTGCACTTTGACCGCGACGTCGCGGCCATCGCGCAGCTTGGCACGATAGACCTGTCCGACGGACGCGGCGGCGATGGCCTCGTCGTTGAAATCGGCGAATATCCGCCTCAGCGGGCCGATATCCGTCTCGATGACTTTCCGCATCGATGCGAACGGGACGATCGGCGCGTGATCGCGGAGCGCGGCGAGCTTCTCGCGAAACCGCTCGCGATGCGATTCAGGGACCAGATCGAGATCGAGGACTGACAGCATCTGGCCCAGCTTCATCGCTGCGCCCTTCATGCCACCGAGCACGGTGACCAATTGATCCGCCGACTCAATTGTCGCGCGCTCGGCGAGAATGCTCTTGGCTCGTTGGGAGCGGCCGATCATCGACAGCCGCGTGCCCGCGCTTCGCACCGCCTGTTCGGCGGCGAGTCGCCCGAGCTTTCCGCCTCGGGATATTCGGGCCTTGGGGACGGCACCAGTCACGGCACCCGCTTCCGTCGGAGTCGTCGGACGGCCTCTTTGCCGCCTGTGACGATCTTGGGGGGCCGATGACCGTGGTGTCAATCGACGACCTTCACCGGTTCCCGCACAGCTTCGAGGGCGTGTTCGATTCGCTTCCAAGTCTTTCGACGATCGGCTGTGTCCGCCGCATCGCTGAAACGCCCTGCGAAGGATTGGTCTTCAAGGATCGGCGCGGACGCGAGGTTGCGCAGCCCGTCATCGGTGAGGACGGCGGCCAGGTCGAGCAGTTCGGTTCATCCCGGACAGCACACCGACAGCCCGGTCTTCGTGTGCCAAACCGAGGGCCCCACCGGCGCGGCCGGCGACTTCCGGAGGTACGGCCTTGTGAGCGACGGCAATGACGACGGCATTTGGGACAAGTGGCGCCAGCTTGCTCACGCGTGCGAAAACTGAAGCCAGCGAGTCGAAAAGCGCATCGGACATCGCACACCTCAAGGCGCGGACGCCGTCGGCTCCGAGGTGCTCCAGGCTGGCCAACGCCGCGGGGTCAGCCTCCAGTAGATCTGCAAGAAGCGCGATTTGTGCTCGAGTCACCAAGTCGGCCACGATGTCTCACCTCCCGAACAGAATCTTGCGGGCTGCGGGGCGGATGAGTCGAGGAAGACCGTTGAGAACATCGTCGAGGGAGCGATCCGAGCTCTTCTGAAGTTTCGCCTTCGCACTTCGCAGCATGCCCAGCAGCAACACTGACTCCTCGGGCGACAGCTTGGACAGCATGTCGTGAGGCTCCTTCAGCTCCGCCAGCAGCGGATTGCGTTCGGGATTCATACTTGCTCCGCCTTCGTGGCGACCACGAACTGCGCCAGCCCTTCGACGTGCTGGTGAATGTCAATCAGACCCGCTCCGCGCAGGAACCCGGTGACCTCGTCGCGACCGAACATCCGCACGCCGCTGGCCCTTTGCATCACCTTGCCTCGTCGCGAGGTGCTGACACCGCCGGGCGCGAGGCTCGTGAGGATCACCATGCGCCCGCCCGGCTTGAGGACCCGGGCCAATTCCCTGATCGCCTGGAACGGCTCATTGATGAGGTATAGGGCCGCCAAGCACGTCGTCGCGTCCGCGACACCGTCGGCAAACGGAAGGTTCTCGGCATCGCCACGCAGGTACGCGACGCCGGGACCGGCGTTGTCGGCCACTGCGCGGCGCAACATCTGGTGTGAGGCGTCCACTCCGACGGCGAGGCCGTCCGGGAACACCTGAGCGCCGAACCAACCCGTGAAGTTCCCCGGCCCACAGCCGATGTCGAGGACAGTGCAGCCCGGACGAAGACGCAGCCAGTCGGCGACCCGGGTGCGGTCCTTGTCCCGGCCGGGCGACTTCAATCCGCCGGCGACTTTCAGGCCGACCGGACGAAGGAGTTGGTAGCCCGCCGAATAGACATTTGTCCGCATCAGCCGCTGGATGAGTCTGTCTGCCGGGGGAGCGGCCTCTCCGAGCACGTCGCAGTAGCCGTCGCCAGTGATCTCGACCCGGCCACATCGATCAGGATCGAGAAGCCCGACGGCGCGGGAGGTTGCGGTGGGACTTGTCGTGAGAGACATCAGCGGTCAAATTCCGTCGTCATCGAACGCGGGCAGGCCTTCTAGATAATAGGACTATGTGGATAGTGAAGCAATATTGCACCATAAACACACAGCTCAGACGGTTCAAGCAGCATTGACATAGGACTAATATCCGAATAAGGTCGATATCTGTCGCAGTCGTCGAGTGAAAGCAGAAAAGTGTCCATGGCTTTAACCGGCATCCTTCATCGTCAGTGGACCGCCGTGCCCGTCGATGATTCGACGTTCGACACCGCGCCACTGGTGTTCTCCACTGAGTTCACGTTCGACGCACCGCCCAAGGACGTATGGGACGTCCTTGATGGCGATGCAGCCTGGGAATGGCTGCCTTTCCCGGGGACAGGGGTCCGCTACGCGTCACCGGAACGTGGCGTCGGGATCGTTCGCGAGATGGGCAGCGTGTATGACCCGTTTCGAGTGCTGTGGGTAGAGCGCGAGCAGTTCTGGCGCTACGAGCCGCTCAAGAGAATCACTTTCGGTGTGGTGAGTGGGAACTGGATGCAGTTCGCCCTGGTTCGTCAGTACGCCGAGGATGTGACTTTTCACGAGACGGCTGACGGTGGCACCCATGTCGTCTGGACGGTTGCGATCAACCCGCGCGCACCCTTTCGGTTCGTCAAGTACGTCAAGCCGGTCTGGCGCACTGCATACCGCATCGCGTTCGGACCCGGAATGCGCAAGCGGCTGGCTGCCCGCTCCTCCATCGCTGCCGCCTAATCCGCCGAATCTCCAGGAGAAATCAAGGCATGTCGCAGGCAACAACCGAATCAGCCGCTGTCACCGAAATTTTCGAGCAGCCGCAATACGAGACCGTCGTCATCGGGGCCGGCCTCGGCGGCATCTGTGCGGGAATCAAGCTTCAGGAAATCGGTGTTCAGAACTTCCTGATCGTCGACCGGGTAGGCGGCATGGGCGGAACGTGGTACACACACCACTATCCAGATGCGGGATGTGACATACCGTCGACCACATACCAGTTCTCGTTTGCACGCAAGCCCGACTGGGACCGCTTGTTCGCCAAGAGAGACCAGATACTGGAGTACCTGGAGGATCTGGCCACGGAGCACGGCCTGCCCGCCAAGATGCGATTCAACACCAATGTCGTCAAGGAAATGTGGGACGACGACTGCCACTTGTGGCGTTTGCATGTCGACACAGGCGAGACGATCACCGCGCGCTTCGTCATCAGTGCGGTCGGTGCCTACATCAACCCGAAGACGAGGCCCGACATCGCCGGTCTGGATTCCTTCGAAGGACAACGGATATATCCCGCCGACTGGAACCACGACTACGATTTCGCCGGCAAACGGGTGGCTATCATCGGTGTCGGCGCGACCACGATGCAGATCGCTCCGCAGCTGGCACCGAAGGCCGCGCAGCTCGACCTCTACCAGCGCACCACGCAGCTCTACATGCCGAAGCCGGACTTTGTGCTTCGGCCGTGGATGCAGCGGTTTCTCGCGATGCCCGGCGGATCGTTCGTCGTGAACCTGTTGGCCCAGGCGATCATCGACGGGTTGCTCCGCATTGCCGTCTATACACCCGCTCCGGTATGGCGAAGGGCTGCGGTTGGCGTCGACTACCTCGGTCACAAGCTCTACCGCGGTTGGCTACGGATCAACGTGAAGGACCCTGAGACGCGCAAGAAGCTGACGCCGAATTTCGGGGTTGTATGCGTGCGCGGCGGTCTGGCGGGCAGCTACCTGACGAACCTCAACCGCGACAACGTCGACCTGATCACCACGCCGATCGAGGAGATCACCCCGGACGGCATCCGCACCGCCGACGGCACGGAGCGCAAGATCGACGCGTTAGTGCTCGCGACAGGCTACGAAGTGTTCTCCGACCCGGAGAGTTATCGCCCCGGAACCGTGATCGGGCGCAACGGATTCGACCTGGGGCACTCATACAACACCGACGGCATGAAGGCGTACTACAGCACCTCGGTATCGGGCGTGCCCAATCGGTTCATCATGGTCGGGCCGTACTCCTGGACGGGCACCGCATTCCACTACTTCGTGGAGAACGCCATGCGGCACATCTCGACCGTGATCGCCGAGACACGGCGGAGGGGCGCGACAGTCGCGGAAGTGCGCCCCGAGGCGCAAGACCGTTTCCATGAAGACATGCTCAGAAGCGGACGGAACCTGAGCTTCTATCTGGGCAACAGATGCGCAGGTTCGAACACGTACTTCGTCAACTCGCAGGGCGAGTCGCCGTACATCCGGCCATGGCCGTTGCTCAAGACGTACCGCAAGGCCACCCGATTCGATCGTGACGATTACGAGTACCGGACCGTCGCGTCGTCTGCTGGCGAACGTGCTGTACCGCAGCGGCCGGAAGAGGTGAGTATTCCGTCGTGAGTAAATGCACCAGTGACCGTTTGACCGTCAGCTCGACGGATCGTGGGAATCATGGGACTTCGGCATGACCGCATCGACGACACGACGAGTCGACGTCGGCAGCGGCGCCGTCCGCGTCGAGTTCGGCAGCAAGCCCGGCTTGCGACTGCGCGCGCTCCACGCGCTTTCCCGTGCGACGTTGCGACCGGCGCTCGATGGACTTGCAATTTTGGCTGTGCACGGACCGCTACGCGGGAAACCGGCGTTTCGGATCTCCAATGCCGCAGAACTTGCGACGATTCCGTTGCGTCCATCGCGGGGAACGCGCATGCGACGGGTGGCGTTTCCTGACTTTCGAGCCGAATGGGTATGGCATCGAGACCACCCGTCGCCGGACGATCCCGCCGCGGGTGCGATTCTCTACTTCCACGGCGGGGCGTTCGTTGGCGGCGGACTACACAGCCACCGCCGGCTGGTGGGTCGCATCGCCCGTGACAGCGGTGTGCCGGTGTTCAACGTCGACTACCGACAGTTGCCCAAGGCCGGGATCATCGAAGCGTACGCAGACGGCTTGCAGGCGTACGAGCATCTCCTCGTTCAGGGGATCGCTGCCGACAAGATCGTCCTGGCCGGCGACTCGGCCGGTGGCGGCATCGCCTTCGCGATCGCCTTGGCGATCCGCGACGAAGGTCTTCCGATGCCCGGTGGCATCGCCGCGATCTCACCGTGGGCCAACTTGGATCCAGAACCCCACCGTCAACATCCGAACAACCGGCGCGACGCCATGCTCTCCGCCAAGATCCTCGCCATGTCCGCGGTGAGCGGTCTGGCCGACGGCGGAGAGCTCGACCCGGCGTGGTCGCCGGTGAACCACGACTTCACCGGTCTACCACCGGTACTCATCCAGATGGGTTCCGAGGAGGTACTGCTCCCCGACGCTGAACTTCTCGCGCTCAGGTGTGCCCACGCCGGCGTTCCCTACACACTGCAGATCTGGGAAAAGGCCATCCACGTCTTCCATGCGGCTGCCGACGTCATCCCCGAAGCGCGCGAGGCCCTTGCGGACGTCGTGCAGTTTGTTTGCGAAGTCGTCTCACCGACCGCCGTTGCTCCGGCACCATTGACAACGATCCGTTCGGATAGGTAGGGAAACGTCATGTCCGACGCCGCAGTGCATGCTGAACCCCAGTACGAGGTGCTCGTCGTCGGAGCCGGCTTCGGCGGCATCGCAACCGGGGTGGCGCTTCGCCGCGTCGGCGTCGAGAACTTCGTGCTCATCGACCAGTGGGACACCGTCGGCGGCACCTGGAACGCCAACACCTATCCCGGCGTTGCGGTGGACGTGCCATCGCCCATCTACAACTTCTCCTTTCAGCAGCGGTCGCAATGGTCGCGGTTCTTTGCGCCGGGAGCCGAAATCCAGCGCTACGCCGAGGAAGTCGTCGACAAGCAAGGTCTCCGAGGCAAACTGCGGTTGGGCTGCGGCGCGACGGACGCCAGATTCGACGACTCCGCCGACATGTGGCGGGTCACGACTGACGCAGGGGACGTGATCACGGCGCGATACCTGGTGAGCGCAGTAGGAGTCCTGGAGCAGCCCAAGCTGCCGCCGATCGATGGCATCGAGAACTACGCAGGCAAGATGATGCACACCGCGCGATGGGATCACTCCTACGACTTCAGCGGTAAACGAGTTGCCGTGATCGGCACAGGTGCGACTGCCCTGCAGGCGATTCCGGAACTCGCCAAACACGTCGAGCAACTCACGGTCTACCAGCGCACGGCGATCTGGGTCGCCCCAAAGCCGGACTTCCCGATGGGAACCGGTTGGAACCGGGTGCTTGACGTCCGGCCCGTGCAGAGCGGGGTTCGGTTGATCGGCAACGTGGCCGTCAACGCCTTCTTAGGACTCGCATTTGCGCTCTCGGACTACCCGCGCGTGACATCGGCCCTGCTGGGGCTGGGTGAGAAACTCATCAAGGGCTACCTGTTCACGCAGGTACGTGATCGCGAGCTGCGCCGCAAGCTGATACCGAGCTATCGACTGGGGTGCAAGCGGCCCTCGGTGTCGAACTCGTACTTCAAGACATTCACCCTTCCGCATGTCGAGTTGGTGACGACTCCCATCGAGAGCTTTACAGAGAACGGCATCGTCACTGCCGACGGTGAACGACGGGAGTTCGACATGGTCGTCGCCGCAACGGGGTTCAAGGTCATGGACAAGGGCGCTACTCCGCCGTACCCGATCTACGGGTCAGGAGGTGAGGAGTTGGGCAAGTTCTGGGACGAGAGCCTCTTCCAATCCTACGAAGGTGTCTCCGTTCCGGGGTATCCCAACGTGTTCCACATCTTCGGCCCCTACGGATACGCGCCCGGCTCGGTCATCCCGCTCATCGAAGCCACGTCCACCCACGCCGCGCGCGTGATCGCCGAAGCACGTCGCCGCGGCGCGACCCGCGCCGAGATCCGCAGAGAACCACACGACGAGTACTTCCAGAAGATGTTCGCCCGCAACAACAACACGTATCTGTTCGATCTGGGGTGCGCGGAATCGAAGACGTACTACATCAACTATCAGGGCCATGCTCCGGCTCTACGCGCGACGACGCAGTTCAACATGTACTGGAGCAATCGGCACTTCCCGCTCGATCACTACCGGTACACGGCGTCTCGGCCCGTGGACGGGGGATTGACATCCACCGTAGCGGTGCCGCAGCGGGCGGCACGACGGTGATCAACTCGACTCGAAAGGAGCGGCAGTGACCATTTCGCAACAGGTTTCATTCGGCGAGCCACTGCGACCGGGTGTGGTTGGTCTACCGCCGAACGCTCGATTCTCTCTCGGTCCGCAACGGTACCCGAAGGTGCGCGTCGACCGCGGGGAGGGAATCCGGATGTCGGACGGCGTGATTCTTTCTGCTGACATCACGCGTCCTGCCTATCGGCGTGGTGTGGCCGTCGACGAGCCGCTGCCGGTGGTCGTCTCTTTGACCCCCTACAACAAGACGCTGTTGACGCGGGCCGCACCGCTTATCGGTCTGCTCGGGCACTTCGGGCCCGCCGTCTACCGGCTGGTCCCTAGATCACGACACGGCCGGGCCGGCGGCCGGGAAGTGCTGCGGACGCTCGGCGGCGGAGCGTTGGAAGCAGTCAGCGCCAACCGCACGCTCATCTCCCGCGGCTTTGTTCACGTCGCAGTGGACGTGCGGGGCACCGGGACCTCGACAGGGCGGTTGGAGGCCTTCTCCGAACGCGAACAACAGGACGCTCAGGAAGTGCTTTCCTGGGTTCGAGCACAACCGTGGTGCGACGGCGACCTCGCCATGACGGGCATTTCGTATCTGGCAATCACCGCTTTGCACGCCGCGGGTCGTCGGCCCGAAGGGCTCAAGGCTGTCTTCGCGATGATGGGATCTGCCGATCTCACGAAAGATCTGATGCTCACCGGCGGTGTGCAGTCGATGTTCACCATCGGCTGGCTTGCCGCGGTGAATGCAGTGAAGTGGCTGCCATCGGTGCCGGCGCTCGTGCGTACCGGAGCGCTCCGAAGCTATGTGCGCGACCGGATTGCCAGTCCTGGAACCAGATTCGGTGACGTCACTCGGTCGATCCTGTCCGATGATCATGTCGAGCACTGGTACCACGAAGACAGCGTGATGCGCTGCCCACGAATCGAAGACATCACCGCGGCGACGTGGCTTCAGGCGGGCTGGCACGACGTCTTCGTCCATTCGGCGACCACGTTGTTCGAACGCATGCAGCTGGCGCCCGGGGCGGGCCAACTCGTCGTCGAGGACACCTATCACATCGCGCCGGGGACGGGTTTCGGCGCTGCCGACTACCCGCAACGGCTCGATGAGCTCCAGTGCGCATTCTTCGAACGTTGGGTGAAGGGGTTCGACAACGGTATTGATGCCTACGGACCGATCACCATCCGTCAGCAGGGGGCGGGCTGGGTCTCTCGCGCCGAGTTCCCAGCACCACGCGCCACCGTGCACTCCTGGTATCTGTCGGCAAAATCTACTGGGAGCGCCGACCATTCGGCCTACGACGGCTCGCTGAGCGCCAGCCCCGACGAGGCGACGACCGAAGTGCGCCTTCCGCGCAGGCGGCCGGGCATCGCGTCCCAAACCACGAGTTGGGGACTGATGGGGTTGACCGCTGTGCTCGGCAGCAAGTGGGCGGTCGACGACCGTGGCCACGAAAAGGGCGCAGTGACCTTCACCAGTGACCCACTCCCCGAAGACATGCTGATCTCAGGTCCGATCAACCTGCATCTTCGGGTCCGTACCCTCGGCATCGACGCGTTCTGGCTCGCCACCGTCTGCGACGTGGCGCCGGACGGTGTGTCGTCGGTGATCGCGCGCGGTGCGTTGCGCTCGAGCCGTCGTGCGATCGACGAGGATTCCAGTCTGCGCGTCGGTGGCGAACTGCTTGCCGCACGTCATCCGCTCACTGCCGAAGCGGTGCTTCCGGTGCAGCCCGGGATACCGCACGAGTTGGACATCGACATCAACCCGACCGAGGCAGTTCTGCGAGCCGGCCACCGCCTACGCGTTGCAGTCGCGCGCACGAGCTGGCCGCGGTTCTACCTCACGCCGCGGGTCGCGTGGAAGATGCGCCGCGCGCAAGAGATAGTGCTCGATCCGGGTCAGCCGAGTCGCCTGGTGCTCATGGCGGCGCCGGCGGATTCCAATGCCGCTACTGATCTCTCGGCCTGAACCAGGATCACTGAGATGACGAGCCCGTTCCGCGACCCCGCAATCGCGGATGGGGAGAAGTCGATCTACTCGCTGCGGGTCGACGGCGACTCGACAGTCCGCCAAGTGTCCATTCTGGTAGAGCATGATGGTGACGCCTACCTGTCGTCGTTCGAAGCGGGTTCGGACGACTCGTTCAGGATGAGGGTCGAGCAGCGCATCCGCCGTCAGGACGGCGCCTTGATCGCGGAAAGCTACCGATCAGAAGCACGTTACGAAGGGCGGCTTGTCTCGCGGGAAGAGGGCTACTTCATCGGAACCCGGCATGTCCAGTTCGGTGGCCGAATCGACCCCTTTCCGCAAGGGGTGATGCCCCTGATCGGCGGCCTGACATTGATGCGCGGCATCGATTTCCGCCGCGGCCACAAGTCGAAACACGATCTGTGGCTTGCCTTTTCGCTCTATTGGCCGCTCGAGGTCAAGGTCGAGAAGCGCACGACCGTCGACGTGGCAGCAGGATCGTTCGATGCCTGGCAGGTCCGCATTCGACCTGGTTTCGCTCATATCAACGGATTGCTCGACAAGGTGATAGCGGGATTCCTCCCGCCGTTCACCGCACATTTCGAAGCCAGCGGTGCGCACCGCATGCTGCGGTTCAGCTTCCCCACCGGTCCCATGCCGTGGAACCCGCGGGGTGTGCTCGAACTGGCCGCGTAGGTTGGCCCGGGGTTTTCGGCTCGGAGGTAATGGTGGTGAGGCGACGAACGCGATGCGAGGGTGGATCAATGCGTCGACCAATGCTCAGGGTGACACTGTCGATCGCTGCAGTCGCAGTGGGCTTGGGGACTGCGGCAGTGGCGACCGCCAGCGATGGGGAATGCGACATCCTCCTGCGGTCAGCTGATCGGCTGGACAAGACGTTCAACATGGTTTCGGCGTCCGGAACTCCGCCGTCCGTGGCAGGCCAGATTCGCAGCGCGCTGGCTCCGCTGTTTGGGTTGAGTGGTGCGGCCGCGGTCGACCTCCGGCTGTGGTCCGGCGCGGTGGCTTCGGATATCGACGGCAGCGACCCATATCGATTGACGGCCCCCGGCCAACTCACGAGCGACCTCGGCAGGGCGCGGCATCAGTTGACTGTGGCTCGTCAGTACTGCATGGCGTAGGTCCGCCGACTCCCGGAGGCGCGCGGACCGGGCGAGCCGCCTGGCACAGCCGACCTACGACTACCGAGATGCGTCGGCGAGGGACGCGGCAGCTTTCGCAATTTACTTTCCCGCACAACGAAGTTCAGCGACCCCGACGGCCAATCCGCGCGCGTGTTAGCGGATGGTGCTGCGGTGTCCGACCACGGTGGCGGTACAGAAGAGCGCTTCAATCGAGATTGCATTGCTATCTGAATAGTATTATTCTGTCAGTGGGAGTGATCCCGCGCACACGACAAGGAGTCGATGAATGACATTGGCAGTGGTGACGGGCTCGGGGAGCGGGATCGGCAGGGCGACCGCGCAACGATTCGCTCGCAAGGGTGCGACGGTGATCGTCTCCGACATCAACGAAACGACGGGGAACGAAACGGTCGATGCGATCAGGGCCAAGGGCGGCAACGCCGTGTTTCGTCGCCTCGATGTCGCCGACGTCGACGACTGGGAGAACTTCACCTCGTGGACCTGCGCAGAGTTCGGCGTGCCCGACGTGGTGGTGAACAACGCCGGGATCCTGATCGGCGGGGGATTTCTCGAGCAGTCCGGGGACGACTGGCGTCGGATGATCCAGATCAACATGATGAGCCCGCTGATCGGGTCGCGACTTTTCGTCGAGCGAATGGTGGATGCGGGCACGCGCGGCCACATCGTGAATGTTGCGTCCTGTGGTGCGTTCCTTCCGACGGCGCTGGCGCCGTCCTATGTGACCGCGAAAGCCGGCGTCTGGCTCGGAACCCAGGCATTGCGGCAGGAGTTCGGCGGCAAAGGGATTGGTGTCAGCGCGATTTGTCCGGGTCTGATCCGTACCGGGTTGGCGGGCAACGGCACCAGAGCCGGTGTCGGTGCGGACGACAGTGCAGAGTGGGCGGCAAAGCTTGGCGCAGCACATCGGTATATCGGACGCTCACCCGACCGGGTGGCGGCGGCAATCCAGCGTGCCGTGCGGTGGAACATCTCGACTGTTCCGGTCGGCGTTGAGGCGTGGGCCAGTTGGTACCTGTACCGCCTATCGCCGTCGTTGGTGCGGGGTCTGAGCGGTTTCCTGCAAATGCCGTTGGCCGACCGAGCGACGGCCTTGGCAGGAAAGGTCTTTGGAGGTGCGCGATGAAGACCGTGATCATCACCGGAGCCGCCGCGGGGATCGGCAAGGAGACTGCAAAAGTGTTCGCCCGCAGAGGAGATCGCGTGATCATCGCCGACATCGACGAAGTCGGGGCCGAGGCGACCGCTGGGGAGATCAAGATCGACGGCGGCCAGGCCGTCCCATATCGACTCGACGTGAGTCGCGAGGATCAATGGGAAGATTTCGCCGCCTGGGTGCGGGCCGAGTTCAAGGCCGCAGACGTTCTCGTCAACAACGCGGGCGTGATGGATATCGGCGGCTTTGTCGAAACCACCGTTCCGCAGTGGCAGCGTCTGGTCGATATCGACGTGATGAGCGTCGTGTACGGCTCACGCGTGTTCGCGCAGCAGATGATCGATTCAGGCGTGCGCGGCCACATCGTCAACATCTCGTCGGGGGCGGCGTTCCTGCCGACGCAGTTGGCGCCCGCATACAGTGTCGCGAAAGCCGCTGTGTTGATGGCCTCGCAGTCATTGCGGATTGAACTGCGTCGGCACGGCATTGGCGTCACGGCGATCTGCCCGGGTGTGATCCGGACCGAACTACTGGCGCATGGTGAGCGAAACGGCCTCACCGAGGAACAGCAGTCCGAATGGCGGGCGCAGATGAGGGTGGTCCAGCAGGGTGTCGCGCTGGCCGGGCCGGACCGGGTTGCCCGGGCCATCGAGCGCTCGGTGCGTCGCAACTGGGCCGTGGTTCCGGTCACCCCGGAAGCGTGGTTGGGATATTTCGTGATTCGCCTGTCGCCGAGCCTGATGCGGACGGTCACCTCGGTCGCGTCCTATGACCGGGCCGAACGACTGCTCGGTGTTGCCCAACCACTCCTCAAACGTCTGGCGAATCGAAAGGCGAACGCGTGACGCAGCGCATCGACCACGAGGTCCTGATCGTCGGCGCCGGCTTTGGCGGGATTGGAGCAGCTGTCGAACTGACGAAGGCCGGCATCGACGACTTTGTCATCGTCGACAAGAACGACGGGATCGGCGGGACCTGGTGGGCGAACACGTATCCGGGTGTGGCGGTCGACATTCCGTCCATCTACTACAGCTTCTCGTATGCGCCACCCAAGAAGTGGACGCGGATGTTCGCACCAGGAGCCGAGGTGCAGCAGTACGCCGAGCAGGTGGTCGATTCGTTCGGCCTACGCTCGCGAATCAGGTTAAGCACAGCCGTCGTCGCTGCCGACTGGGACGAGGAGCAGCACGTCTGGCGGATCCAGCTGCAGTCCGGGGAGACTCTCGTCGCGAGATTCGTCATCGGTGCCGTGGGCGGCCTGGAGGTGCCGAACCTCCCGGACATCGCCGGCATCGACCAGTTTTCGGGCAAGGTGGTCCACACCGCCAACTGGGACCACGACTTCGATTATGCGGGCAAGCGCATCGCGGTTATCGGGACCGGCGCGACGGCGCTGCAGCTGATCCCCGAACTCGCCGATGTGGCAGGTCATCTCAGCGTCTTCCAGCGCACACCAAACTGGGTGGCACCGAAGCCGGACTTCCGATTCCGACGTTCGTCAGCGTCGCCCTGCTGAGGATGTCGTTGCTGCGGCGCACAATCCGAGCGGCGGTCACCCTGGGAATCGACTTCGGGATCACCGGCATCGGGGTGTTCCACGAGCGCGTGCCGTTCCTCGCGGATTCGCTTCGGCGGGGCGGAGCGGTGGGCTACCGGGCGTGGCTGCGGGGGAATCCCGAGCTGGCCGAGCAACTGACGCCGACCTATGCGCCTGGCTGCAAGCGGCCGTCGGTGTCCAACCGATATCTCAAGACGTTCACAGAACCGCACGTGGACCTTGTCACGGCGCCGATTCGGGAAATCACCGCGACCGGTGTGGTCACCGAGGACGGCGTGTCCCGCGACGTCGACGTTCTGGTGTGTGCCACCGGGTTCAAGGTGATGGCCAAGGGCTACACACCGCCCTTCCCGCTGCGCGGCGTCGACGGCCTGGACATCGGAGAATTCTTCCACGACAACCGCTTCCAGGCTTACCAGGGTGTTTCGGTGCCGAAGGTCCCGAACAGCTTCCTGATCACCGGCCCTTACGGGTTCGCCGCCGGGTCGTACATCGCCATGATCGAATGCACCAGCCGGCACGCGGCGCGCGCGATCACCGAGGCGCGGCGGCGCGAGGCCACGCGTGTGGAGATCAAGCAGCAACCCCACGATGCCTACTACAACAAGAGTCGGCGGCGCGCCCTGCAGACGTTGTGGCTGTCCCCGGCCTGCGAAGGTTCCAACACGTACTACGTGAACTACCAGGGCGATCCCGCCGCCATCCGCCCGAGCACGCACCTCGAGATGTGGTGGGGAAACAAGCATTTCCCGCTCGATCACTACGCATACTCGCGCCTTCGCCCGCGACGCAGCCGGGACACTGAACTCGAGCCCGTCCCCGCTGGCGCCGTGGGCTGACTGAGACGATCCCAGGAGAAAACTGTGAAGCTCAACCGCCTACAACCCAAGCTCGTCGTCGTCACCGGCGCCGGCAGCGGCATCGGACGCGCTACGGCGATCAGATTCGCGATGAACGGCGCGCACGTCGTCGTCTCGGACATCGACCTCGACGCCGCCGAGGTGACCACCGAAACGATTCGGGCCAAGGGCCATTCGGCGTCGGCGGCGCGGCTGGACGTGACCGACCCGGATGCGTGGGAGTCGTTCGCCAACGACGTGCGGCAGGAGTTCGGGGTCGCCGACGTCCTGGTCAACAACGCAGGCATCGGCGTCGGCGGCGCCTTCCTGGACCTGACGCCTGAGGCGTGGGACCGCCAGCTTGGTCCCAACCTGATGGGGGTTGTGTACGGCTGCCGCGTGTTCGGTAAGCAGATGGTGGAGCGCGGCCAGGGCGGTCACATCGTCAACATTGCCTCGGCCGCCTCTTACATTCCGCTCGCCGGCGGGTCCGCGTACTGCGTCTCGAAGATCGGGGTCAGGATGCTCACCGAATGCTTGCGAGTTGAACTGGGTCCCAAGGGAATCGGCGCCAGTGCCATCTGCCCGGGTTTGATCAACACCAACATCGGCAACAACGGTGAGACGGTCGGACTGGATGCCGAGTTGATCGACCGCGGCAAGGACGTCTTGCAACAGGTCCGTGACTTTGTCGCGAAGCTGCCGGTCCAGCCGCTCAGCCCGGACCTCGTCGCTCGCGCCGCCGTCCGAGCGGTGCGGTTGGACCTGAACGTGGTGCCCGTTCGCACCGAAGCCTGGCTGTTCTACGGGTTGTCCCGGACGGCGCCATCGCTCACCAGGATGATTACCCGTCAGTTCCCGCCGTCCAGACTGCAGGCCTCACTCGCTCGACTGTTGACCTTGATCGACCGCAACGACAGGGAGAACGACGTGACCATCGAAAGCCACTCTCCGACAGCCGAGTCCGTTTCATCCTGACGAAGGGGATCGACCGTGGGTATGGCCATGAACATCTTGCAGAAGAATGCCAACCGGGTTCGTAGTGAGCTGAGCTTGGTGCCGCCGAAGGTGCGACGGGTCCGGTTGCCCTTCGGCGAAGAGAAGCCGATGGATCACTTCTTCGCCAACGGCAACATCGCTCTGAGCCACCTAGCCGCAGTGATTTCGGGAGTTTTTCCGACGGGAGAGGACTCGCTGATCCGGTCAGCGCGCAGGTTCAGCGGTGAGATCGACGATCCGGTGATGAAGAAGCGGGTTGCGGGCTTCATCGGCCAGGAGTCCACGCACGGCCAAGAGCACAATCGACTGAACCAAACGATCCACGAGATGGGCACCTACCCGATCGCCTCCTGGCTCTTCACCAGGGAAGAATTCCTGGAAAGGACATACACCCGGCTCGAAGAATTCGCGGGCCGGATGTTGCACCTGGGCTTCATGGCGATGCTCGAGCACGGCACCGCCACGGCGACGCGACGCTTGTTGACCAGCGAGGAATTGCAGTCGATGCTAACGGATCCCAACGTGCGAGGGATCCTCAATTGGCATGCTCTGGAAGAGCTGGAACACAAGTCGGTGTTGTTCGACCTGTACCAACACAAGGGTGGATCTGAGTTGGTGCGCGTCGTGGTTGTGGGTCTGCCCACGGTGTTGTTGTTCTACCCGTTCTTGTTCGGTCTCACCCTGGCCTCGGCACTTGGCGATCCCGCCGCGCGGCGGCAACCGATGAAGTTCCTGCGGGATCTGATCAGTGTGCTCCGTGGACCGCTCGGACCGGGGGTGATCCTCGAGCTCGGTGAATTCCTGAAGCCGGGTTGGCATCCCGAGGACATCGACACCGAAGACCTGGTCCAGGAGTGGCAACTGAAGTTGTTCGGCGCCAACGGCGATCTGGTGGATCGCGTCCGATGAGGAGACAACCGTGAAGCTCAACCGCCTGCAACCCAAGCTCGTCGTTGTCACCGGTGCCGGTAGCGGCGTCGGCCGCGCGACCGCGATCAGATTCGCAAAGCGCGGCGCCCACGTGGTGGCGTCCGATATCGACCTCGCCGCAGCCGAGGTGACCACCGAAACGATTCGGGCCAATGGCCATTCGGCGTCGGCGGCCCGGCTGGACGTGACCGACCCGGACGCGTGGGAGTCGTTCGCCGATGGCGTGCGCGAGGAATTCGGCGTCGCCGACGTTCTGGTCAACAATGCCGGCATCGTGGTTGCCGGTGACTTCCTCGACATGACGGCTGAGGCGTGGGACCGCCAACTCGGTCCTAACCTGACGGGGGTCGTCCACGGCTGCCGTGTGTTCGGCAGGCAGATGGTCGAGCACGGCGAAGGCGGGCACATCGTCAACATCGCGTCCGCGGCCTCCTACGCGCCCTTGCCCGGAACGTCCGCGTACTGCGTCTCGAAGGCCGGCGTCAGGATGTTCACCGAGTGCCTTCGAGTCGAGCTGGGCCCCAAAGGAATCGGGGTCAGCGCCGTCTGCCCCGGGGTGATCAACACCAACCTGTTCAAGAACGCGGACACGGTCGGAATCGACGCCGACTTGATCGGTCAGGGCAAGGACGTCCTGCAGCAGGTCCGTGACTTCGCTGCGAAACTGCCGGTCCAGCCGCTCAGCCCGGACCTCGTCGCACGCGCTGCGGTCAGGGCGGTGCGCTTTGACCTCAACGTTGTGCCGGTGCGAACCGAAGCCTGGCTGACCTACGGATTGTCGCGGGTGGCGCCGTCGCTCACCAGGGCGATCGTGCGGCAGTTCCCAGTCTCCCGGCTGGAGGCCGGCGGAGCGCGGCTCCTGACCCTGCTCAATCGCGACCGCGAGGCAGCCGGAGAACCCATCGAGGTGCGGATCTACGACGCCGACGGCGACCTTGTCGACACATCGGTGCAACCCAATGAAGGGAAAACGGCATGACGCAGGCAATTAGCCGGCCGCAGTACGAGGTGGCGATCATCGGTGCTGGGCCGGCCGGAATCGCCATCGGCGCAAAGCTGCGCATGGCCGACATCGATGACTTCGTCATCATCGAGCGGGCCGACGACATGGGCGGCAGCTGGCACGAAAACCACTATCCGGGCCTCGGCGTCGACGTTCCGGCGCTGGCCTACCAGTACTCGTTCGCGCGGAACGCGAAGTGGTCCCGGCTCTTTCCGCACGGCGCCGAAGTCAAGCAGTATCACGCCGATGTGGCCGCCCGGTTCGGGCTGTACGAACGAACCCGGTTCAACTGCAACGTCGAGAAGGAGGTGTGGGATGACGAAGGCCGGTTCTGGAAGTTGCACATGCACGACGGCTCGATCGTCACCGCACGCTTCCTGGTCAGCGCCGTCGGTGCTTTCGTGCGGCCGAAGGAGGACGTCGGGATCCCCGGGGCGAAGTCGTTCAAGGGCAAGGTGTTACGGCCGAGCTCGTGGGACCACGACTATGACCTGAGCGGTAAGGCCGTGGGCATCATCGGTACCGGTGCCAGCGCGGTGCAGATCATTCCGTCCATCGCACCGGAAGTGAAGAATCTCACGGTGTTTCAGCGCACTCCGGTGTGGTCGGTGCCGAAGCCGGACTTCGCCGTACCTCGGGCCGTGCAGCTCGTGCTGTCGATACCGGGACTGGCGGCGACCATCCACGGCGGCGCACTGGTGGTCATGGATCTATTGCTGCGTTCGCTTACCAAACCGCCCGCACGGGCCGTTCGGCCAGTGATGGACAAGTTCGACGCGTGGACGATCAACGGCTACCGGCGCTACGTCGGACGCGTGATCAAGGATCCGGTGACTGCGGACAAGCTCACGCCGAACTTCGGCCTCCTGGCCAAGCGACCGACCTTGTCGAGTGCGTACTTGAGGGCCTACAACAAGGACAATGTCGCCCTCATCACCGAGCCCATCGAGAAGATCACCGCGACGGGGGTGAAGACCCGCGACGGTGCGCTGCACAAGCTCGACGCTCTGATTCTGGCCACTGGATACGAGGTGTTCTCCGACCCGGAGACGTATCGGCCTGGAACAGTCGTTGGCCGTGGCGGATTCGACCTCGCCACGTTCTACCGCGACGAGGGATTACAGGCCTACGAGAGCGTCTCGGTGCCCGGGCTGCCCAATCGGTGGACCCTCGTCGGACCCTACTCGTGGACGGGATCGGGCTGGCATTCCTTCGTGGAGATGACTGCGGATCACGCGGTGCGGGCGATCACCGAGACGCGCAGACGCGGGGCGACGATATGCGAGATACGCAAGGAGGCGGCCGAGCGCTACCACCGTGCGATGTACGAGCGAGGCGCGGCCCTGCGCTACTACTTGGCCGACCTCAACGGCCACGTTCCCACGTACTACCGGAACTCGCAGGGGGACAGTACCTATATCCGGCCGTCAGGCTTCTTCGAGGCCAGCCGCGGCAACCGCAAGTTCCCGCTCGACGACTACCGATACGAGGTGGCCGTCGACGCGGCCTCCCCGTCCGACGTCGCGGCATTCGCGTAGGCGAGAGGAACCACCGTGGCAGTCCTGGAATCTCTACTCATACGCAATGCGAGGAGCCATCGGTCGCCGTTGAGTTTGGTGCTACCGAAGTTGCGGCGCATGCGCTTTCGCTTCGGCGAACCGGTGCCCATGTCCCCGAAATTGGTGCGCGAACTCGCCAAGTTCACCCGCCTCGGCTTTCACCCGGACGACATCGACACCGAGGACCTCGTTCAGGAGTGGCAGCTCAAGCTGTTCGGCGCCAACGGCGACCTCGTGGACCGCGTCCGGTGAAGAAGTCTTTGGCGTCCCGGCGTGGGAAGCGCGAGTTCGACATCGTTGTTTTCGGCGCTACCGGGGTCGCGGGTGCCGCGACGGCGAGGTATCTGGCTGACCGTGCGCCGCAGGGTGTTTCGGTCGCGCTGGCCGGACGCAATCGCGCGAAGTTAGAACAGGTTCGCCGCTCGCTGCCCGACCGGGCGGCCGATTGGACGCTCATCGAGGCCGACGCAGGATCGCCGGCGTCAATGGACGCCATGGCCACGCGGACGCGGGTGGTCATGACGACCGTGGGCCCGTGGCTACGGTATGGCGAGAACCTGGTCGCTTCGGCGGTGAACGCCGGCACCCACTACCTCGACCTGACCGCCGAGACGCCGTTCGTGCGCTGGTCCATCGACAAGTTTCACGACCAGGCGGCGCAGAACGGGACGAGGATCATCCATTCGTGCGGATTCGATTCCGTGCCTTCGGATGTGACGGCGTATCTGTTGCACCGCGCCGCCACGGCCGACGGTGAAGGCACGCTCGGCGACACAACCATGATCCTCCGTCAGATCTGGGGTTGGGTGTCGGGCGGATCGGTTGACTCGTTCCGGGTTATCGCCGGGCTGGTCGGGAATCGCCCACAGCTGCGTCAGGTGCTGGACCCGGACGCCTTGACGAGCAACCCCGGTGAATCACGGCCGCGGACCAAGCAACCGTTCGACGGCAGGATTATCAACGCGGCCAAGGTTGATCCGTCACTGCGCGGGACGCTCGCGCCTTTCCCCGTGTCGATCTACAACACCAGGATCGTGCGACGCACCAACGCCTTACTCGGCGACGCGTACGGACCCGACTTCCGGTACGGCGAAGGCATCGGGCTGGTCCGGTTGCCCATCGTGTCGACAGTCGTCGCCGGGGCCGTTGTCGTCGGCTGCGCGGTGGCCTTCGCATCGATGGCAACCCCGCCGATCCGCCGAGCGCTCGATATCGTGTTGCCCAAGCCCGGCACGGGCCCGAGCGATAAGACGATGGACAGGGGATACCTCGGGGTCGAGACGTACACGCGGACATCGACAGACGCCCGGTACGTGGCCACGTTCAAGCTCACGGGCGACCCCGGTTACAAGGGAACCGCAGTGATGTTCGCCGAGTGCGCGCTCGGACTGGTGCTCGATGCTGACCGGCTTCCCGTCAGAGCCGGCGTACTGACACCGGTGGCCGCACTCGGTGACGTCCTCGTCGACCGACTGAGGGCGGCCGGCGTCACGCTGGAATGCGCGAGATCGGACAATGACATGACGACGAGTGAAATGAGGGCATAGTGGCCAACGCAACAGTCACGCGGGTAGTACCCGCACCGCGCGCGATCGTGTACGACGTATTCGCCGACAGGGATGGGTATTCCAGGTTCCTTCCGCTTCAGATGCGCCTGGTACAGGAGGGCGTCGACGAACGCCAGGGGGTGGGTGCGGTGCACCAGCTGGGTCTCGGTCCGATCGGCGTAAAGGAGCGCATCACCGAACTCGTGCCGCTCGAACGGATCTCCTACGAACTGATCGCAGGCGCACCGGTGCGGCGCCACATCGGTGAGATCACCTTCGCCGACGACGGCGACGGGACTCGGGTGACTTACCGGATGGACAGCACGCCATCAATTCCGGTGCCGGGCTCGCTGCTCGCACTCGCGCTGCGTGGCCTGACCTCGGTCATGGTCCGCGGCGCGGCGCGGGAAGCCCGCCGGCAGGCTGCTGGCTAGCACGCACTCACTATTCAGATAGCGGTAGTATGTCTCTCATCCTGGACTAGCAAGGCGGAGGGTGACGTGGCTGCTCGGAAGGTGCTGACTCGCGCTGAGAGTCAGGCCCAGACCCGGCAAGCCCTCCTGGATGCCGCCGAGCAGTTGTTCTACACCAACGGGTACCACGCCACATCCATCGCGGCGATCGCCGCTGAAGCCGGTCGGACCATCGGGGCGGTCTACAGCAACTTCGACAGCAAGGAATCGCTCTGCCGCGAGGTGATGCGAATCCGGTTCATGTCGGAGGTCACTGCGCTGATGGAAGGCATTGTCCGCGCGGGTGATTCGATGGATGCGCGATTCGAAGCGTTGTCGGCGTGGTGGACCCGGCTGGCAACTGAGACGTCTCTGGTCACCTTCGCGGCCGAGTATCTGACGAGCACCTTCAATGACGCTGACCAGGTCGCAGCCAACCGCGATGTCATCGCACGGATCACGGAATCGGTCCGGGCAGTGCTCGGGGACGCGCTTCCCGAGGGGATCTCCGAGACGGATCCGAGGCTGGACGATGCAATCAATGCCGTCGTGTCCACGGGCACGGGGCTGGCGATCGGCCAAGCCATCGGCCTCTTCGACGGCGAGCAGGGCGCAGGTTTGATGGTCGCCACGCTCCGCATGTGGCTCGAGAAGCTGGAAAGTGGAACCGAGGTCGTCGCCACGTAGTTTTCTGTTGGAGCGCAAAGTCGCCATCCGAACCCGAACAACGGCGGCAGCGAGCACCACGAGCGCGTCTGCTGGGCGGTTCAGCAGAAAACCGCCGTAAGGGTTTCGTTCACGAACACAAGTTCATGAGCTGGTCGGCAGGCGGCGCAGGAGCACTTTCTAGGGCTTCGACCTTCCGCAGGCGGATCGCGGGCAGGCAGCGCTCGCGCGCCGCCGACCGGCGAGAGCTGGCTGAATTACGATCGCCGTATGCCGGCAGATGCCACCCGCCTCGCCGCGCGACTGTCGGAGCCGACAGGTGACGCGCGGACCGACCGTTGGCGCGCGCACCGCGCAACGGTACGGACGGAGTTGATCGAGGCGACGCTGCGCGCCATCGACGAGTACGGGCCGGAACTTTCGATCGATGACGTGGTCAAGACGGCCGGCGTGCCACGGCCGAAGCTGTACCGCTTCTTCGCCGACAAGGAGACGCTGTTCACCGCGGTCGGTGAACGGGTGCAGGAGCTGATCATTGAGCGGGTCGTGCCGCGATTCCATCTCGCCGGTACGGCGTTGGAGCTCGTTCGCTCTGCTTTGGTCGGTTACATCGACCTGGTGGACGAGCGGCCCAATCTCTTTCGGTTCCTGGTCGGTTCGCATTTCAGCGACGGCAAGTCAAGTGCCGAGCTGATTGAAAGCGGCCGAGGTCTGTCCGACGCGACCACCGCGATCGTTGCGGCGATGCTGACTGCTCGCGGCGGCAACGGGGACAACCTGCAGTATGTGGTCGACGGCATTCTCGGGGCCGTGGCGCTCGGCGTATTGCGCTGGCTCAACGAGCCGACTATCAGCAAGGACGAGCTGATCGACGAGCTGAGCACCCTGCTCTGGGGCGCATTGTCGGCAACGGCTGCTGCGCGCGGCGTGGCCATAGATCCTGACGAGCAGCTGCCGCTGTTCGAAACTGACTGACCCGCGCCGGAAGCGGCTCGTCTGCTCGATCGCAATTCTCGAAGAACGTCATTATTCAAAACCCTTGCGCGTCGCAGCGCCGCGACTTAGGCTGAGATCACCTAGTACTAGCGGTACTAGTTACTGAATGTTCGAGAAAAGGGCGGGCAACCGTGAACGAACGCAGTGGGCAAGGGTCGGCAGTAACGAAAGCGCGAAGCGCGACACTTTCTCAGCCAGAGACCAGGCCTCATCCCAAGACCAGGCGGATCCGCTTCCGTTTCAACGAGGAAGCCACCAAGAAGTACTTCGTCGCCGGCGACATGGTGTACAGCCATTTCGTCGCCGGACTCTCGGCGGGATTCCCTCCGGGTGAAGAGGGGTTCATCCGGTCGGTGCGCCGCTTCGCGGACCTCATCACCGATCCGGACCTCAAGAAGCGGGTGGCCGGCTTCATTGGCCAGGAGTCGATGCACGGCCAGGAGCACCGCCACCTCAACGAGAAGCTGGTCGAGATGGGCTATGCCATCCAGTGGTGGGACTCGAAGCGGTTGAAGGCCGGGCAGATACGTCTCGAGGAGCGGCTGCCCGCGAAGGTGCACTTGGCGATGACCGCCGCCGCGGAGCACTACACCGCCGTGCTGGCCGAGCGGGTGCTCTCCAGCGAGGAAATCCAGTCGATCCCCGCCGAACCGGAGATGTGGCACCTGCTCAACTGGCATGCGCTGGAGGAACTGGAGCACAAGTCCGTGGCGTTCGACGTGTACCGCGCGGTCGGCGGCACCGAGCGCACGCGTATTGCGGTGATGGCCGTGATCTACGCGTTGACCGTTCCGGTGACCCTAGTCTCGCTGGGCGTTTCGATAGGTCGTGACCCGATCGCGCGTCGCCAACCGCGCCGCCTGGCGCGTGAGGCGTACAAGTTGTTCACCGGTCCGGTGTTCAAGGGCCTGCCAAGTGAACTCGCCAAGTACATGCGCCCGGGATTCCATCCTGACGACATCGATACCACTGCGCTGCTCGAGCGGTGGCAGGACGAACTCTTCGGCGCCGGCGGCGTCCTCGTCGACCACCTGAAATAGACAGCCAACCTGAAATAGACAGCCACAAGGAAGGATTCGACCATGACAACGGAGTCACTGGCGACCGGCGGCACTTCGACGACCGGCGCGTACCCGACGGTCCGCAGGATGAGGTTCCCATTCGGCGAGCCCGAACCCATTCGGCGCCACTTCGTCGAAGGCGACATCGTGATGAGCCACCTCGTGGCCGTGCTGTCCGGAGCGTTTCCCCCCGGCGAGGAGTCGTTCATCCGGTCGGTGCGCCGCTTCTCCGACCAAATCACCGATCCAGTCTTGAAGAAGCGGGTCGCGGGCTTCATCGGCCAGGAGTCCGTGCACGGCCAGGAGCATCGCAAGCTCAACGCGCACCTGGCCGACCTGGGCTACCCGCTGGTCCGCTTCCTGCTGTTCTCACCGACGAGTGTGCGGCAGAGGCTCATGCTGCGTATCGAGAAACTGTTCCCCGCGAAGGTGCACCTGGCGATGACGGCCGCTGCCGAACACTACACCGCCGTATTGGGAGCGCGGGTGCTGTCCAAGGACGAAATTCAGGCGATCCCAGGCGATCCCGAGGTGTGGCACCTACTGAATTGGCACGCCATGGAGGAACTCGAGCACAAGTCGGTCGCCTTCGATGTCTATCGGGCGGTCGGGGGGTCGGAGCGGATCCGCATCGCGGTGATGTGGTTCATGTACTACCTGACGATCCCGTTCGTCACGGCTGCGGTGTCGGTGTCCATGCTGATGGATCCGACCGCATGGCGCCCCTTCAAGGTGTTGCGGCAGACCTATCACATCTTCCGCGGTCCGCTTCTGCGCGGATTCATGCCGGAGATCCGAGAGTATCTACGACCCGGCTTTCACCCCGACGATGTCCGGACCGGCGAGCTACTCGAACGCTGGCAACGGGAACTGTTCGGAGCCGACGGCGAACTCGTCGGTTACGTGAAATGACGACGAGCACAGATATCGAGCGTCCGCCGGTCGCGGAGCGCATCGACCCCGACCACGAGGTAGTGGTAGTCGGTGCGGGATTCGGCGGAATCGGCACCGGTATCGCGTTGCAGCGTAAAGGCATTCACGACTTCGTCATTCTCGACAAGTGGGACCACGTCGGAGGCACGTGGCATGCAAACACCTATCCCGGTGTGGCGGTCGACATCCCCTCGGTGATCTACAGCTTCTCCTACGAACAGCGGGGCGACTGGTCACGCGTCTTCGCGCCCGGCGCCGAACTGCGCGACTACGCCGACCGAATGGTGGACAAGTATGGCCTGCGGGACAAGCTGCGACTGAACACCACGGTCATCGGCGCGACCTTCGACGAGCGCAACAGCCTGTGGCGGTTGACCGTCGACGGCGGGGCGGAGATCACCGGCCGGTATGTCGTGATGGCGGTCGGTGGGCTGGAACGGCCCAAGATGCCGGATATTCCAGGTCTGCACGACTTCGGTGGCGTACTGATGCACACCGCACTGTGGGACCACGACGTAACCCTGGATGGCAAGCGGGTGGCGGTGATCGGGACCGGCGCGACGTCGCTGCAATTGGTTCCGGCGATCGTCGACGAGGTCGAGCATCTCACCGTCTTCCAGCGCACCCCGATCTGGGTGTTCCCCAAGCGGGACGCTGAGATCCGCGGCGTCGTACGTAGAGTGATGGAGCAGCGACAGCTGCGTTCCGCGATTCGGGGTCTCGGCACAATCGCGACGGAGATCGGGATGAGCGGCATGCTGGCCGGCCCGGGGTGGCTGGTCAACTCGACGCGCAAGCTCGCGGAGGCACCTGTCAGGGCGTGGATGCGCAGCCAGGTCAAGGACCCGGTGACCAGGGAGAAACTGATCCCGCGCTACGGGCTTGGCTGCAAACGGCCGTCGATGTCCAACGACTACCTGACGACATTCAACCGCAGCGACGTCAGCCTGGTCACTGACTCCATCGAACGGATCACCCCGAACGGGGTGCTGACCGCGGACGGCGTCGAGCACCAGGTTGACGTTCTGATCTGCGCGACCGGATTCAAACTGTGGGAGCGCGATTCGGTTCCACCCTTCCCGGTCGTCGGCCGTGCCGGCGTCGACGCGGGGGAGTTCTGGGCGGTCAACCGGTTCCAGGCGTACCAAGGGGTTTCGGTACCCGGTTTTCCGAACATGTTCATGATCACCGGACCGTACGGCTTCGTACTGGGCTCTTACCTGTGGATGATCGAGGCCACATCGGCGCATCTGAGCCGAGCGATCGCCGAAGCCAAGCGGCGCGATGCCCTGGAGGTGGAGATCCGCCAAGAAGTCCACGACGCGTACTTCCAGAAGTGCCTCCGGCGCCAGGAGCGCAACTTCCTGTTCACGCCGGCGTGCGAGGGCTCCAACACCTACTACATCGACTATCACGGCGACTCGCCGTTCCGACCGACCACGCACGGCGAGATGTACTGGCACAACCGCCATTACGACCTCGACGTCTACCACTACGGTACCGGCACCGGAACCGTCCGCGAACTGGCAGCTACGTCGAAAGAAGCCCTGTGAAGATCAACAACCTCAAACCGGAAGTCGTCGTTGTCACCGGCGCCGGTAGCGGTATCGGGCGGGCGACCGCGATCCGCTTCGCCAAACTCGGTGCCCACGTGGTGGTTTCGGATATCGACCTCGACTCCGCAGAGGCCACAGCGGCGATGATCAAGGGTGTAGGCAACCGAGCATCGGCAATGCTGCTGGACGTGACCGACCCCGACGCCTGGGAACTGTTCGCTCGCGAGGTGCGTGCCGATTTCGGGGTGCCGGACGTTGTGGTCAACAACGCCGGGATCGTCGTCGGCGGCCCGTTCCTCAAGCTGTCCGCCGAGGATTGGGACAAGCAACTGGGCATCAACCTGATGGGTGTGGTGCACGGCTGCCGGGTGTTCGGCACCATGATGGTCGAGCGGGGCAGAGGCGGGCACATCGTCAACATCGCATCGGCAGCGGCCTTCACGCCCACACCGGTGATGGCGCCGTACTCGGTGTCCAAGGCCGGGGTGAAGATGCTGAGCGAATGCCTACGCCTAGAGCTCGGCCCGCACGGTATCGGTGTCAGCGCGATCTGTCCGGGTGTGATCAGTACCAACATCGGCGACCGGGCGGTGACCGTCGGCGTCGACCCTGAACTCATCGAGCGTGGCAAGCAATTGACCCGGCAGTTGCAGGAGTTCGCCGAGAAGCTTCCGTTCTCGCCGATGAGCCCTGATTTGGTGGCCCGGGCGGCCGTGCGAGCGGTCCGCTACGACCTCGCGGTCGTGCCGGTGCGGACCGAGGCATGGCTGGGGTACTTCATGTTGCGCATCGCGCCGGGCATCAATCGGCGGATGGCACAACCGTTCTCGATCAGCTTTGCCGAGACGGTGGGGGCTCGATTACTGGCGCGGGTCGCACCGAGAACCACCGTCGAGGTGTCAGGGATGGCCGAAGTCCGATGACGCGAACGAGGCTGCAGGTCGACAACTTCCGATCGGCGGACATCCCCGATCAGGCCGGTAAGACCATGGTGATAACCGGTGCGAACAACGGCCTCGGTCTCCAGGCTGCGACTGCGCTCGCGGCTGCCGGCGCGCGAATTATTTTGGCCTGCCGCAACCAGATGACCGGCCTCGAAGCCCTCGACCGGGTGCGATTGGCCGGGCCAGGAGCCGAGCACCATCTCGTTCCGCTCGATCTCGCCGATCTGGGTTCGGTGCGGGAGTCCGCCGCCGAAGTCGTGGAGGTAGCGCCGAGCATCGACGTGCTCATCAACAACGCCGGCCTGATGGCCATTCCCTTCGCCCGTACAGCCGATGGCTTCGAGATGCAGATCGGCACGAACCATTTCGGCCACTTCACATTCACCGACGGGGTGCTGCCCGCGCTCCTGGCCACCCCCGAACCCCGGGTGGTCACGCTGTCCAGCATCGCCCACCGTCAGGGGCTCATCGTCCTCGCCGACCTCAACTTCGAGCTGCGCGAATACGGACGCATGTCGGCCTACTCGCAATCCAAATTGGCCAACCTGCTATTCGGGGCGGAACTGGCGCGACGCAGTGACGCCGCCGGGCTCGCGCTGGAGTCGGTGATCGCCCATCCCGGGGTGGCCGCAACCAATTTGTTCGATTCGATGGTTCCGCCGATTCCGGGAGCGGTGCAACTAACGCACATCGCGCTTCGGTTGTTCACCAACAGCGAGGAAAGCGGTGCGCTGAGCCAGTTGTACGCGGCAACGATGCCCGACGTACGCAACGGCGACTATCTCGGTCCGAACCGATTGTTCGGGGTCCGCGGGCCGGTGAGCCGATCGCCGCGCAGCGCAGCAGCGCGCAATGCACGGTTGGCGGCGGAGCTGTGGGAGAAGTCGGTCGAGCTCACGGGTGCGCGATACGACGCTCTCGAGTCGGTTGACAAACTCGAGAAATAGCCCGCCGAAAGTGGGTTACCTTCTCTGGGCTTCGAGGCGTGATCGCGTGCCACAACCCGACACTCGAAGCACCTAGCCCGTCGTGCCGCCCATGATCTCGAACACGTCGAAGGTGTTGACACCGGCGGTGACCGACGGGTCGCGCTCGGCGATCGCGAGCACCTCGGCGCGGTCGGTGGCGCGCAGCACGCCCATTCCCCAGACACCTTCGGGATCTGCGACCGGTCCGTAGACGACGACGCGACCGTCGGCGAGCAGTTGCTGCCAGTACTCCTGATGCGCGGCCATGGCCTGCTGCTCGGCGGGCGTCATGGTCTGGGCGAAATCCGCTCGCGGCGGAATCAGCCGGAACAGGAACAGGTTCATCCGGCCAGCCGAGTCGCGGGATGCACGGCGATGAGCCCTAAACCGCTGCGCCGCTTGCACATCGCCGCGAGCTCCGCATACGCCTTCTCGCCGAGCAGTTCGGTCAGCTCGGGCCCGTAGGACTCCCAGACCGGCTTGCTGCCGACGTGCGCGTTCGGATCGCCGGTGCAGTACCAGTGCAGATCCGCGCCGCCTTCACCCCAGCCGCGACGGTCGTACTCGGTGATCCACGTCTTGAGGATTTCGGTCCCGTCGGGCCGCTCCACCCACTCCTGCGTGCGCCGGATCGGCAGCTGCCAGCATACGTCGGGTTTCATCGTCAGCGGTTCGACACCCAGCTTGAGCGCCTTGCTGTGCAGTGCGCAGCCGATGCCACCGGGAAAGCCGGGCCGGTTGAGAAAGATGCAGGCGCCCTTGTGTTTTCGGGTGCGCAGGTTGGGCTTGTCGTCGTAGGAGTCCATCTCGAGGTACCCCTTCTTACCGAGCCCCTTCTCGCGGAACTGCCAGTCCTCGTCGGTCAGCGTCTTGACCGCGTCGTCCAGGCGGGCGATGTCGTCCTTGTCGGACAGGAACGCGCCGTGCGAGCAGCAGCCGTCGTCCGGGCGCCCCTCGACCGTGCCCTGGCAGGCCGGTGTGCCGAACACACACGTCCAGCGGGAGCACAGCCACGTCAAATCGGCTGCGATCAGATGCTCGGGATTGTCCGGGTCGTAGAACTCGACCCACTCACGGGCGAAATCGAGTTCGACCTCGCCGGGATGCGATGCGCTCACGGTAATCAACGGTAGACCGATTAAGTTGAAGGTGTGCGATTAGGCGTGCTCGACGTGGGCAGCAATACCGTTCACCTTCTGGTGGTGGACGCGCGACGGGGCGGGCACCCGACACCGATGAGTTCCACCAAGGCCTCGTTGCGGCTCGCCGAGGCGATCGACGGCTCCGGCAAGCTGACCCGCAAGGGTGCGGACAAACTGATCGGCACCATCGACGAGTTCGCCAAGATCGCCACCAGTTCCGGGTGTTCGGAGCTGATGGCGTTCGCCACCTCGGCGGTGCGTGACGCCAAGAACTCCGAGGAGTTGCTCGCGCGGGTGCTCGCCGAGACGGGGGTCTCGCTGCGCGTACTCGCCGGGGTCGACGAGTCGAGGCTGACGTTCTTGGCCGTGCGGCGCTGGTACGGGTGGAGCGCCGGACGCATCATCAACATCGACATCGGCGGCGGGTCGCTGGAGCTGTCCAACGGTGTCGACGAGGAGCCGGAGGTGGCGCTGTCGCTCCCGCTCGGCGCGGGCCGGCTCACCCGCGAATGGCTGCCCGACGACCCACCGGGCCGTCGGCGGGTCGCGATGCTGCGCGACTGGCTGACCACCGAACTGGCCGACGCCGGGGCCGAGCTGCTCAAAGCCGGCGCCCCGGACCTGGCCGTTGCGACGTCGAAGACGTTCCGCTCGCTGGCCCGGTTGACGGGCGCCGCGCCGTCCGGGGCCGGTCCGCGGGTCAAACGGACGCTCACAGCCACCGGGTTAAGGCAGCTCATAGCATTCATCTCTAGGATGACCGCGGCCGACCGAGCGGAATTGGAAGGAGTGAGTGCCGAACGGGCGCCACAGATCGTGGCCGGAGCGTTGGTCGCCGAGGCGAGCATGAAGGCCCTGGCCGTCGAGAGCGTGGACATTTGCCCCTGGGCGTTGCGGGAAGGGCTGATTCTGCGGAGACTCGACAGCGAAGCCGACGGCAGCGGCTCCGTCGGTGCCGACGATCCGACGACGATCGGCGGCGCTGACAATCCGGCCTCAGTACAGACGTTTTTGCGCAATGCTGGACGATAGGTGACGAGGGCCGAAGGCAATACACCATGACAGGACCAGAAGACGACCACAGCAACACGCGACCCATCTCGGTTGCGGAGTTGCTGGCGCGCAACGGCACGATCGGTGCCCCGCCGATCGGCGGTCGGCGCCGGCGTCGCCGTGGGGACACCGACTCGATCTCCGTCGCCGAACTGACCGGCGAAATCCCGGTCGTCCGCGACCAGGACGACGCACCCGCGACCGGGCCGTCGGCCGCCGCGGTGGTCGATGCCCCGGCCGAGGCCGAAGCCGAAACCGTCGAACCCGAACGCCTCGAACCCGTACCCGAAGCGGCCGAACCCGCTGCCACGAACGGCGCCCCTGACCACGTCGAGGAAGTATCGCCCGCCGCCGAGGACACCGGAGTCGAACCCGAGGCCTCCGTAGAAGAGCAGGACGAGTACGCCGACGCCGTCGCCGACTACCAGACCCATGTCGAGCATCGCGACGCCGACGAAGACCTGGACTTCTTCGCCCCGCCGCGCCGCTCGCACTTCACCCGGCGCCGGTTCGGTTTCGGCGGGCGCAGCGGGGTGGGAGAGGACACCGGCGGGCGAAGCGCGGTGGGCGAGGACACCGACACCGGCGTGGGGGCCGAGCAGATGAGCCCGGACCCGTTCGACTGGTCCGATCCCAAGGCCGACGAGGAGGACGCCGCCGACGCTGCCGTCGATCTCGTCGAACCGGACGACGACGACCGCGAGGACCTGCCGTCATACCTGCGGTCCCCCGACAAGGACAGCGAGCTGTTCGGTGGCCAGGACGTCGCCGACGACGTGGTTCGGCGCGGCCGCGGCCTGGGCCCGGAGGACATCGACCTCGAGGACGACGCCGATGTGGCGCCACCGGGACCGATGTCGGCGTTCCTGCGCGGAGCCTGGGTCGTCGCCCAGTGCGTGGTTGCGGTCGCTTTCGGTGCCGGCCTGTTCATCGCGTTCGATCAGCTGTGGAAGTGGAACAGCATCATCGCGCTGGTGCTCGGCGTGTTGGTGATCCTCGGCCTGGTGGTCGGAGTGCGTGTGGTGCGTAAGACCGAGGACATCGGCAGCACGTTGATCGCCGTCGCGGTCGGGGCGATGGTCACGTTCGGGCCGCTGGCACTGATGCAGGCGGGCTGAGGCGCCCAATAACTCGTGCGCCCAGCCATCAAGGTCGGTCTGTCGACGGCGTCGGTCTACCCGCTGAGAACCGAGGCGGCCTTCGAGTACGCGGCGCGGCTGGGCTACGACGGCGTCGAGCTGATGGTCTGGGCCGAGACCGTCAGCCAGGACGTGGAAGCCGTCGCGCAGTTGTCCGAGAAGTACCACATGCCGGTGCTTTCGGTGCATGCGCCGTGCCTGCTCATCTCGCAGCGCGTGTGGGGCGCCAACCCGATTCCGAAACTCGAGCGCAGTGTGCGCGCGGCCGAACAGCTGGGCGCCCAGACCGTCGTCGTGCATCCGCCGTTCCGGTGGCAGCGCCGCTACGCCGAAGGCTTCTCTGAGCAGGTCGCCGAGCTCGAGGCGTCCAGCGACGTGATGGTCGCCGTCGAGAACATGTTTCCGTTTCGGGCCGACCGGTTCTTCGGCGCGGGCCAGACCTCGATCGAGCGGATGCGCAAACGTGGCGGCAGGCCGGGGCCTGGCATCTCTGCGTTCGCGCCGTCCTACGATCCGCTCGACGGCGACCACGCCCACTACACGCTCGACCTGTCGCACACCGCGACCGCGGGCTCCGATGCGATCGAGATGGCCCGTCGGATGGGCGACGGGCTGGTGCACCTGCATCTGTGCGACGGCAGCGGCGCCTCGACCGACGAACATCTGGTGCCGGGCCGCGGTACGCAGCCGACGGTGGAGGTCTGCGAGATGCTGGCCGCGAGCGATTTCACCGGGCATGTGATCCTTGAGGTGACCACATCGGGCGCCCGCACCGCCGCCGAACGCGAGGCGTTGCTGGTCGAGTCGTTGCAGTTCGCCCGCGCGCACCTGCTGCGCTGACCTCCTTGCGAAGGAACCACCAGATGACCGGCTCCACCCTGTTCACCGACGCCATGGCGCTCACGGACGCCGGTGACGGCGTGTATCACGGTGAGCTGAACGAACATTGGACCATCGGGCCGAAGGTGCACGGCGGCGCGATGTTGGCGTTGTGCGCAAACGCGGCGCGAACCGAGCACGGCGTAGAGGACGTCCAGCCGATCGCGGTGTCCGGAAACTTCCTGTGGGCGCCGGACCCCGGCCCGATGCAGCTGGTCACCACTGTGCGCAAGCGCGGACGTCGCATCAGCCTGATCGACGTCGAACTCAACCAGGGTGAGCGTACGGCTGTGCGGGCCGCAATCACGCTCGGCGACCCGGAGCACCACGTGGCGCCGCTGCTGTCGGTCAACCCGGTGATCCCGCTGATGCAGCCCGAGCCGCCGCCCGGTCTGGAGCCGATCGGCGAGGGACACCCGATGGCGGACATCGTGCACCTCGCACACGGCTGCGACATCCGGCCCTCGCTGACCACCATGGCACCGCGGTCCGACGGCGGACCGCCGGTCATCGAGTACTGGGTGCGCCCGAAAGGCGTTGCGCCGGATGTGCTGTTCGCGCTGCTGTGCGGCGATGTGTCGGCGCCGGTGACGTTCGGTGTCAACCGGTTCGGCTGGGCGCCGACCGTCCAGCTGACCGCGTATCTGCGTACCCTGCCCGCCGACGGGTGGCTGCGGGTGCTCTGCACGACGGTGGAGATCGGCCAGGACTGGTTCGACGAGGACCACATCGTCGTCGACTGTGAGGGCCGCATCGTGGTGCAGAGCCGCCAACTCGCGATGGTGCCGAGCGCGTAGCCGTACCGGCTTTCTGCAATGCTTTCCGGCATGGCCAGAATCGCGATCGTCGGCGGGGGAAGTATCGGTGAGGCACTCCTGTCCGGGCTGCTGCGCGCCGGGCGACAGGTCAAGGACCTGGTGGTGGCGGAGAAGGATCCGGCCCGGGCGAAACACCTCGCCGAGACGTACTCGGTGTTGGTGACGACGGTGTCCAACGCGGTGGACAACGCCGGCTACGTCATCGTGGCCGTCAAGCCCGCAGACGTGGAAGGCCTCGTCGAAGAGATCGTCGATGCGGCCAGCCATGCCGAAAGCGACACGGCCGAACAGGTTTTCGTAACGGTCGCCGCCGGCGTCACCACCGCCTACTACGAGAACAAGCTGCCCGCCGGGGCGCCGGTTATCCGTGTCATGCCCAACGCGCCGATCGTCGTCGGCGGGGGAGTCAGCGCGCTGTCCGCCGGCCGGTTCGCCACCGCGGAGCAGATGAAGGAGGTCTCCGCGATCTTCGACGCGGTCGGCGGCGTGCTGACCGTGCCCGAATCCCAACTCGACGCGGTCACCGCGCTGTCGGGTTCCGGGCCGGCCTACTTCTTCCTCATGGTCGAGGCGCTCATCGACGCGGGCGTCGCGGCCGGGCTGTCGCGGACGGTGGCCACCGATCTGGTCGCGCAAACGATGGCGGGGTCGGCCGCGATGCTGCTGGACCGGCTCGACCGGGCCGCATCGGCCGGGGGAGCGGCCGGGCCGTCGTCGGGAATCAGGATGGACACCACGCCCGCTCAGCTGCGCGCGACCGTTACCTCGCCGGGGGGTACCACAGCGGCTGGTCTGCGGGAACTCGAACGAAGTGGTTTGCGGGCGGCCGTCGCCGAAGCGGTCGAGGCCGCGAAAAGGCGCTCTGAGCAGCTCGGAATTACATCGGAGTAATTCGTTTAATTACCCACACCCGTCGCAGTAACACCATCTGCCACGCTATTCTCCTGGTGTAAGCACGGGTCGGTGCCAGCGGTGGGGAAGCCGCTGGGACTGCCCGTGCCTGAATGATTGGGTTGCGATGACGTCTATGAACGGGCCATCCGGGCGGGATTCGGCCAGTGGAAAGTCGGCTCGGGACGCCGGATCCGACGGTCAACAGCCACGAGCTCAATTTCTCACCGTCGCCGAAGTGGCGAGCCTGATGCGGGTCAGCAAGATGACGGTCTACCGGTTGGTGCACAACGGGGAGCTGCCCGCCGTCCGCGTCGGCCGCTCGTTCCGGGTGCACGCCAAGGCTGTTCACGACATGCTGGAGAGCTCGTACTTCGACGCAGGCTGATGTTCTTCGCGCGAGCGCTCATCACCAACTGATGTTCTTCGCGCGAGCGCTCATCACCAACTGATGTTCTTCGCGCGAGCGCTCATCACCAGCTGATGTTCTTCGCGCGAGCGCTCATCACCAGCTGATGTTCTTCGCGCGAGCGCTCATCACCGGCTGATTCTTCTCCGTGTCCTCTCCGTAGCGAGCCCGCACCGGCGATCAGGCGCGTTTCGCGGTTACCTGCGCAGCCCGGTAAAGTGGCCGGGTCAATCAACAATGCTTGTTCGGCAAGTATTCACAGGTAGCGGAGTTCATGGGTTCAGTCATCAAGAAGCGACGCAAGCGCATGTCGAAGAAGAAGCACCGCAAGCTGCTTCGTCGCACCCGGGTCCAGCGCAGAAAACTCGGCAAGTAATCTCCGCGCGCGGTCGTTAGGCTGACCGGTCATGGATTCCGAGGGTCGTTCCACTGGGCACACCAACGGGTCTGACTCGCGCGACGCCGTGCACTATCCCAAAGTCGTCCTGGTCACCGGGGCGTGCCGATTCCTCGGCGGATACCTGACGGCCCGGCTGGCGCAGAACCCGTTGATCAATCACGTGATCGCCGTCGACGCGATCGCGCCGAGCAAGGACCTGCTGCGGCGGATGGGCCGCGCAGAGTTCGTCCGCGCCGACATCCGGAACCCGTTCATCGCGAAGGTCATTCGCAACGGCGACGTGGACACCGTGGTGCACGCCGCCGCGGCGTCCTACGCGCCCCGCTCCGGTGGGCGCGCGGCGCTCAAGGAGCTCAACGTGATGGGCGCAATCCAGCTGTTCGCGGCCTGTCAGAAGGCGCCGTCGGTGCAACGCGTCGTACTCAAGTCGACGTCGGAGGTGTACGGCTCGACCTCTCGCGACCCGGTGCTGTTCACCGAGGACACCAGCGCTCGACGCCCGCCGGGAGAAGGATTCGCCCGCGACAGCATCGACATCGAGGGATATGCGCGCGGACTGGGACGGCGGCGGCCCGACATCGCGGTCACCATCCTGCGGCTGGCCAACATGATCGGTCCCGCGATGGACACCGCGCTGTCGCGCTACCTCGCTGGTCCGGTCGTACCGACCGTCGTCGGGCACGACGCCCGGTTACAGCTGCTGCACGAGCAGGACGCGCTCGGGGCGCTCGAGCGGGCGACGATGGCGGGCAAGTCGGGCACCTACAACATCGGGGCGTCCGGCATCATCATGATGAGCCAGGCGATCCGGCGGGCCGGCCGGATCCCGCTTCCCGTGCCTCGGTCGGCGCTGTGGGCAGTGGATTCGCTGAGGCGCGCGACTCGCTACACTGAACTTGATCGCGAGCAATTGGACTACCTGAGTTACGGCCGTGTTATGGACACATCGCGAATGCGAAACGAACTCGGCTACAACCCCAAGTGGACCACCGTGGAAGCCTTCGACGATTACGTCCGGGGCCGCGGATTGACTCCGATCGTCGACCCGCGGTGGGTACGCTCAATGGAGAGTCGCGCCGTCGCTGCGGCGCAGCGGTGGGGACGCTAGGCTCATCAACTGATCGGGTGGGGAGAAGGTAACGACAGTGGCGGGTGAGTCCAAGGCGAAAGTCATCCCGCTGCACGCGAATTCGGGCCGTGCAGCGGCACAGCGGCGCAACGCCGCGCGCACGCAGGGCTCCCGCCGACATCCCTCGCAGACCTCGGATCCGCTCGGTCGCGCCTCCGCCGAGGATATCGCCGCCGTCGTCCGTGAGATCGACGACCGCAGGGCCGGCGCCGCCGGCGGCCCGGCCGTCGATGAGACGCCGACCGAACTCGCCAAGCGAATAGGGGCGGTCGCCGAATTCGTCCGCAAGCGGATGATGGGCGATTACGTGGTCGACGAATTCGGCTTCGACGCCCACCTCAACAACGCAATCTTTCTGCCTTTGCTGAGAGTGTTCTTCAAGTCGTGGTTCCGCGTGGAGGTCAGCGGTGTCGAGCATCTGCCCGAGACGGGTGCCGCGCTGGTGGTCGCCAACCACGCCGGGGTGCTGCCGTTCGACGGGTTGATGGCGTCGGTGGCGGTGCACGACCACCACCCGACACACCGCGATCTGCGCCTGCTGGCCGCCGACATGGTCTTCGACCTGCCGATGGTCGGTCAGGCCGCGCGCAAGGCGGGCCACACCATGGCCTGCGCCGCCGATGCGCACCGCCTGCTGGCCGCCGGTGAGCTGACCGCGGTCTTCCCGGAGGGCTACAAGGGCCTGGGTAAGCACTTCAAGGACCGCTACAAGCTGCAGCGCTTCGGTCGCGGCGGCTTCGTCTCGGCCGCGCTGCGCACCAAGGCGCCCATCGTGCCGTGCTCGATCGTCGGCTCCGAGGAGATCTATCCGATGATCGCCGACGTCAAGCTGCTGGCCCGGCTGTTGGGGTTGCCGTACTTCCCGATCACGCCGTTCTTCCCGCTCGCGGGCCCGGCGGGGATGGTCCCGCTGCCGTCGAAGTGGCACATCCAGTTCGGCGAGCCGATCGAGACTGCCGACTACGACGAGTCGGCCGCCGAGGACCCGATGATCACGTTCGAGCTCACCGACCAGGTGCGCGAGACCATCCAGCAGACGCTGTACCAGCTGCTCGCGCAGCGCCGCAACACGTTCCTCGGCTGAGTCTCCGGGGAGATTTTCCTCCGCGAGCAGACGCAAATTGCCCTCGAACGGGCCTGAAAAGGAACACTTCGCGTCTGCTCGCGCTAGCGGCTAGCTACCCGAACTAGTTTGCTTGGCAATCATTTTCGCGATCGCCTCATCGCGGGCGGCGGCGATGCGCTCGCTCACCTCGTCGGCCTCGGTGTCGGATTGCGCCTCGCCCATCACGGTGACGACGCTCGTCAGGACCGGGTTGCCGTCGGCGTCGGTGACCTCGCCGCGGACCTCGGTGACGACGGCTCCGTGTGATTCGGTCACCGAGTCGAGGTAGGAATCGAAGAACAGTTTGTCGCCGGCCACGATCGGGCGGTGGAAGGTGATCTTCTGGTCACGGTGCAGCACCCGCTCCATGTTGATCGGCACGTCGAACTGGTTGAAGATCTCGAGCTGGACGCGGCGACCGGCGACCGCGAGGAACGTCAACGGCGCGATCAACGAGTCGTAACCGCATTCCTTGGCGGCCTCTTCGCTGAAGTGGGCCGGGTGCTCGTCTTTGACCGCGCGCGCGAACTCTCGGATCTTTTCCCGGTCGACCTCGAAGTGATCGGGGTAGCGGTAATGAGTGCCGATGATGTTCTCTGCGATGGCCATACACGGTCTCTTCTGGTCGGAGTCAGCGGCGCGAGCCTATCAGCGGCTCGTCAGCGGCCGTCCTGGCGACGGGAGACGACGGCCGCCAACGCCCCACCCGCCGCGCCCAGGGCGAGCGCCGACGGCACCCCGATGCGCGCAGCCTTGCGTGCGGTGCGGAAGTCGCGAATCTCCCAGCCCCGCTCACGGGCGAGGTCGCGCAGATCGGCGTCGGGGTTGATCGCCACCGCGGTGCCGACCAGCGACAGCATCGGCACGTCGTTGAAGCTGTCCGAGTACGCCGTGCAACGGCGCAGGTTGAGGCCCTCGCGGATGGCCAGTGACCGCACCGCGTGGGCTTTGCCCGTCCCGTGCAGGATGTCGCCGACCAGGCGTCCGGTGAACACCCCGTCGACAGACTCCGCGACGGTGCCCAACGCCCCGGTCAGGCCCAGCCGCTTGGCGATCGTCGCGGCGAGTTCGTACGGGGTCGCGGTGACGAGCCACACCTGCTGGCCGGCATCGAGATGCATCTGCGCCAGCGAGCGGGTGCCGGACCAGATCTTGTCGGCGATGATCTCGTCGTAGATCTCCTCGCCGACGGCCATCAGCTCGGCCGTCGACCGGCCTTCGATGAACGCCAGCGCCTTACGGCGGCCGGCGGCCACGTCGTCGCTGTTCTCCCGGCCGGTCAGCTGGAACTTCGCCTGCGCGTAGAGGAACTTCGCGACGTCGCCGTAGGTGAAGTACTTGCGGGCGGCCAGCCCGCGGGCGAAGTGGATCAGCGACGAGCCCTGGACCAGCGTGTTGTCGACGTCGAAGAACGCCGCCGCGGTCAGGTCGGGCGGCGGTGGCGACGGGGCGGTGGGCTCCTCGAGAACCAGACCGGTGACGGCCTGCTCGGCGCTCGCCTCACCGGCACGCTGCTGATCGGCGGCAGAGGCTGGTCCCGCCAACTGCTCGCCTTCGACGCGACCGGACTCGGACACGTTTTCAACCCTAAGTCACGGTGGCGGGATACTTGTCGAGTGGACCGGCAGGTGGAGTTGCTGACGCGCGACGGCTGCACGATCTGCCGACGGGTCGCCGACCAGCTCACCGTGCTGGCGAACGAACTGGGCTTCACGCTGGTCATCACCGATGTCGACGCCGCAGCCGCGGCGGGCGATCCCGCGCTGCGGGCGGAGTTCGGTGATCGTTTGCCGCTGGTGTTGCTCGACGGCGCCGAGCACAGTTACTGGGAGGTCGACGAGCCTCGGCTGCGCGCAGACCTGGCGAAGTGACTGCGGCCTCCTGCAGGAATTTGGTCACCTAACTGTTGACCGACTACCGTGGATGACGTGGTGATTAAGCCGTGAGCGTGCTGCTTTTCGGGGTTTCGCACCGCAGCGCGCCGGTGTCGGTGCTCGAACAACTCAGCACCGATGAATCCGATCAGGCAAAGATCGTCGACAAGGTGCTGCAGTCCTCCCTCGTCACCGAGGCGATGGTGCTATCCACCTGCAACCGGGTCGAGGTCTACGCCGTCGTGGAGGCGTTCCACGGCGGCTTGTCGGTCATCGGCCAGGTGCTTTCCGAGCACTCCGGCATGGGCCTGGGCGACCTCACCAAATACGCCTACGTGCGCTACGCCGAAGCCGCCGTCGAGCACCTGTTCGCCGTCGCCTCCGGACTGGACTCCGCCGTCATCGGCGAACAGCAGGTGCTCGGCCAGGTGCGCCGCGCCTATGCGGCCGCCGAGGCCAACCACACCGTGGGCCGCACGCTGCATGAGCTGTCGCAGCGGGCGCTGTCGGTCGGCAAGCGGGTGCACACGGAGACCGGGATCGACGCCGCCGGCGCCTCGGTGGTGTCCGTGGCGCTCGGCATGGCCGAAAGCAAGCTGGGTTCGCTCGCCGGCCGCACCGCGGTGGTGATCGGCGCGGGCGCGATGGGCTCGCTGGCCGCCAAGCATCTGACCCGCGCCGGCCTCGATCGCATCCACATCGTGAACCGCAGCCTGCCGCGGGCCAAGCGGCTCGCGGCGAAGGTCCGCGAACTGGGCATCGAGGCTCATGCCTTCCCGTTCGACCATCTGCCGCCGCTGCTCACCGACGCCGACGTGGTCGTCAGCTGCACCGGCGCGGTGCGGCCCGTGGTGTCCCTGGCCGACGTGCACCGCGGCCTGGCGCACGGCCAAGAGCCCAAGCAGCTGGTGATCTGCGACCTCGGCATGCCCCGCGACGTCGATCCCGCGGTGGCGGGGCTGCCCGGCGTCTACGTCGTGGACATGGAGCGCATTCAGCGTGAGCCGTCGGCCCGTGCCGCCGCCTCCGACGCCGAAGCCGCGCGCGCGATCGTCGCCGCCGAGGTCGCCAACTATCTGGCCGGCCAGCGAATGGCCGAGGTCACCCCGACCGTCACCGCGTTGCGGCAGCGCGCCGCCGACGTGGTCGAGGCCGAACTGCTCAGGCTGGACAACCGGCTGCCCGGGCTGGACGCGGCCCACCGCGACGAGGTCGCCAAGACCGTGCGCCGGGTGGTCGACAAACTGCTGCACGCCCCGACCGTGCGGGTCAAACAGCTGGCCAGCGCGCCCGGCGGCGACAGCTACGCCGAGGCGCTGCGCGAGTTGTTCGAGCTCGACCAGCAGGCCGTCGACGCCGTCGCTGGGCCCGAAATGCCCTTCATACAAACTGATTTCGACAAGGCCGAGTAACGCTTGACTGTAATTCGGATAGGCACCCGGGGCAGCCTGCTGGCGACCACCCAGGCCGGTACGGTCAGAGATGCGCTGATTGCCAATGGCCACGCCGCAGAACTCGTCACCATCTCCACCGAGGGCGACCGCAATCAGGGTCCCATCGCCGACATCGGCGTGGGGGTCTTCACCGCTGCCCTGCGGGAGGCCATCGACGACGGCCGGGTGGACGCCGCCGTGCACTCCTTCAAGGATTTGCCGACCGCAGCCGACCCGCGCTTCGTCATCGCTGCAAGCCCCCCGCGCGAAGACCCGCGCGACGCCCTGGTCGCCCGTGACGGGCTGGTGCTCGGGGAGTTGCCGGCCGGCTCGCTGATCGGCACGTCGAGCCCGCGGCGGGCCGCACAGCTTAGAGCACTGGGTCTCGGTTTGGAAATCCGCCCCCTAAGAGGCAACCTGGATACCAGGTTGAACAGGGTTAGCAACGGTGATCTCGACGGCATCGTAGTCGCACGGGCGGGACTGGCCCGCATCGGGCGGCTGGCCGATGTCACCGAGACTCTCGAGCCGGTGCAGATGTTGCCAGCGCCGGCTCAAGGTGCGCTCGCGGTCGAGTGCCGCGCGGACGACACCGAGCTCGCCGCGCTGCTGGCGGAGTTGGACGACGCCGACACGCGCGCCGCAGTCACCGCTGAACGGGCCCTGCTCGCCCGACTGGAGGCGGGTTGTTCCGCACCGGTGGGCGCGATCGCTGAGGTGGTCGAGTCCATCGATGAGGACGGCAACGTCTTCGAAGAGGTGTCGCTGCGTGGCTGCGTGGCGGCGCTGAACGGATCCGACGTGATCCGCGCGTCCGGTGTCGGCACTCCCGACCGGGCCCGGGAGCTGGGGCTCTCGGTGGCCGAGGAGTTGTTCGATCTCGGGGCGCGCGAGCTCATGGCGGACGCCGAATGAAGCAGTAGAGCTGCGATGAGCGTTGAGCGAAGAGCAGAGAGATGAGTGACTGAGATGACAGGCCAGACCAGCGGGCGGGGGCGCAAGCCGAAGCCGGGCCGCATCACGTTCGTCGGTTCGGGTCCCGGTGACCCCGGACTGCTGACGACGCGGGCCCGCACCGTGCTCGGCAACGCCGCCCTGGTGTTCACCGATCCCGACGTGCCGGAGGCGGTGCTGGCCCTGGTGGGTAGCGAGCTGCCGCCCCCGTCGGGCCCCGAACCCGCAGCGGCAGCGCCGGCCGACGGCGACGCCCCGGGGAACGAGGCGCCGACGATCCCCGGCGGACCCGACATCCGGTCGGCCGTCGGCGATCCGGCCGAGGTGGCCAAGACGCTGATCGCCGAGGCCCGCACGGGTGTCGACGTGGTGCGGCTGGTCGCGGGGGATCCGCTGTCGGTGGACGCGGTGATCAGCGAGGTGTCGGCGCTGGCGAAGTCGCATTTGAACTTCGAGATCGTGCCGGGCCTGCCGGACACCACCGCGGTGCCCACGTACGCGGGCCTGCCGCTGGGTTCGGCCCACACCGTGGCCGATGTCCGCGACCCGCACGTCGACTGGGCCGCGCTGGCCGCCGCTCCGGGGCCGCTGATCCTGCACGCCACGGCGACGCACCTGGCCGATGCGGCACGAACGCTGATCGAGTACGGGCTCACCGCGACCACGCCGGTGGTGGTGACGGCCAGCGGCACGACGTGCCAACAGCGTTCGGTCGAGACGACACTGTCCGGGCTGCTCGACAAGGCGGTGCTGGACAAGCCGGCGGGCATCGAGCCGGCCGGCCCACTGGCCGGTCCCCTGGTCGTGACCATCGGCAAGACCGTGGCCAACCGCGCCAAGCTGAACTGGTGGGAGAGCCGTGCGCTGTACGGCTGGACCGTGCTGGTGCCGCGCACCAAGGACCAAGCCGGCGAGATGAGCGACAAGCTGGTGGGTCACGGGGCGCTTCCCGTCGAGGTGCCCACCATCGCGGTCGAGCCGCCGCGCAGCCCGGCGCAGATGGAGCGCGCGGTCAAGGGTCTGGTCGACGGCCGGTTCCAGTGGGTGGTGTTCACCTCCACCAACGCGGTACGCGCGGTGTGGGAGAAGTTCAACGAATTCGGTCTCGACGCGCGGGCCTTCTCGGGGGTGAAGATCGCCTGCGTCGGCCAGGCCACCGCCGACCGGGTGCGGGCGTTCGGCATCAACCCCGAACTGGTGCCGGCCGGCGAGCAATCGTCGCTCGGCTTGCTTGATGAATTCCCGCCGTACGACGACGTTTTCGATCCGGTGAACCGTGTGCTGCTTCCGCGCGCCGACATCGCCACCGAGACGCTGGCCGAGGGGCTGCGCGAACGTGGCTGGGAGATCGAGGATGTCACGGCCTATCGCACCGTGCGCGCGGCGCCGCCACCCGCGCACACCCGCGAGATGATCAAGACCGGTGGCTTCGACGCGGTTTGCTTCACCTCGAGCTCGACGGTTCGCAACCTGGTCGGCATCGCGGGTAAGCCGCACGCGCGGACCATCGTCGCGTGCATCGGGCCCAAAACCGCCGAGACCGCAGCCGAATTCGGCCTGCGGGTGGATGTGCAGCCCGAAGTCGCGGCCGTCGGGCCTCTGGTGGAGGCGCTCGCCGAACACGCCGCCCGGTTGCGCGCCGAGGGTGCGCTGCCGCCGCCGCGTAAGAAGAGCCGGCGTCGCTGACCGCGAGGAGCCGGTAGTGGCTTTTCCCAGACATCGGCCTCGCAGGCTGCGCGCCACGCCGGCGATGCGGCGACTCGTCGCCGAAACCACCTTGGAGCCGCGACAACTGGTGCTGCCGATGTTCGTCGCCGACGGCATCGATGAACCACGCGCAATCGGTTCCATGCCCGGCGTCGTGCAGCACACCCGTGACTCGCTGCGTCGCGCCGCCGCCGGCGCCGTGGCCGCGGGCGTGGGCGGCCTGATGCTGTTCGGCGTGCCGCGCGACGAGGACAAGGACGCAACCGGGTCCGTGGGGGTGGCCGAGGACGGCGTTCTCAACGTCGCGCTGCGCGATCTGGCCAAGGACCTCGGCGACGACACGGTGCTGATGGCCGACACCTGCCTCGACGAGTTCACCGACCACGGGCACTGCGGGATTTTGGACGGGTCGGGCAGGGTTGATAATGACCTGACCAACAGGCGCTACGTGGAACTCGCTGTGGCACAAGCTGATTCGGGTGCACACGTGGTTGGGCCGAGCGGCATGATGGACGGCCAGGTCGCTGCCATCCGGGACGGCCTGGACGCGGCGGGGCACACCGACACGGTGATTCTGGCCTACGCCGCGAAGTTCGCTTCCGGCTTCTACGGTCCCTTCCGGGAGGCGGTCGGGTCGAGCCTGCGTGGGGATCGCCGTACGTACCAACAGAATCCGGGCAACGCGCGGGAAGCGCTGCACGAGGTCGAACTCGACATCGACGAGGGCGCCGACATCGTGATGGTCAAGCCCGCGATGGGCTACCTCGACGTCGTGCGTGCGGCCGCGGACCTCTCGCCCGTGCCGGTGGCGGCCTACCAGGTGTCCGGCGAGTATTCGATGATCAGCGCCGCGGCCGCCAACGGTTGGATCGACCTGCAGACCGTCGCGCTGGAGACTCTCATGGGCATCCGGCGCGCGGGCGCTGACATCGTGTTGACCTACTGGGCGGCCGACGTCGCCGGTTGGCTGGCGTGAGTCCGGAACCGCCCGTCTCGCCCGGTGCCCGGCCGGAGGACGTCGACACCGGGTTCTGGCTCTGGGTGGCGGCGCTTGCGCTGATGGTCGTCGGGCACGTCGTCGACCTACTGGTCACCGATCGCGATCAGGGGCTACCGGCCCCCGTGCTGGTGGTCTCGGTGACGTTCGTGGTGATCCTCGCGGCCGTCGTACTGACCTTCCAGATCCTGATGCGGCACGGCTACCGGTGGGCCCGTACGGTTCTGACCGGCGCCGGCTTGGCGGTGGTCGTCTATGTGGCGACGAGCTTGTTCAACGCTGAACGCGCTGCGGCCGCCGCGGTCGCCTACGCCGTCACCGCCATCCTCGGGTCGGTGCTGATCCTTGGGGGCGCATACCTCTTGCACCGCAAAGACGCCACCGAATACTTCACGCGGTGACGGGTTAGGCTGGCCCGACCATGACCGCTCCCGCGCCGCGAACCCGCGTCGTCACCGCCGCCTTCTGGTGCTGGGTCGTCGCCTCGGTGATGTTGATGGTCGGCGGGTTGATCGCCGCCTCGGTGAGCCTGCCGGCCCTGTTTCGCGGCGCGGGGATGCTCACGGTCGCCGCCGGCGCCGGCATGGCGTTCCTCGCCGGCCGCATCCGCACCGGTGATGTCCGGTTCCGCAGGGCGGGCGTCGCGCTGTCGTTGACGATTGTCGTGTTTGTCGTGCTGCTCTCGGCGCGCGGCATCGTCCACATCGTGACGCTGATCGCGGTCCTGCCGCTGATCGCAGGGGCGATCCTGGTCACCCGGCCGGGTGCGGCGAAGCAAGAGGAACCGACGTGACCGACAACCAGGTCCGACCGCAGGTGCTGTTCCACGAGCAGGGAGCCAGCTGGTGGTGGGTGGCGGCAGGGCCCGCGGCGGCGATCGCCATGGGGTTGATCCAGGCGTCCGCCGGCTACGGCTTCCAGGTGCTTATGCCCGGCTTATTCCTCGTGCTCGTCAGCGGCTTCCTCGGGATCCAGGTCAAGGCCGCGCGCATCCACACCTCGGTCGAGCTGACGCCGGAGACCCTGCGGCAGGGCACCGAACGCATCCGCACCGACGAGATCGTCCGCGTCTACCCCGAAGTGACCGGCAGCGAGACGCCGAAGTGGCAGACGGCGCGGGCGCTCGGCGAGCTCACCGGCGTTCCGCGGGGCCGTACCGGCATCGGGCTGAAGCTGACCAATGACCGCACCGCGCAGGCGTGGGCACGCAAGCACCAGCAGCTGCGGGAGGCGCTGACCCAGCTGATCGAAGAGCGCATCCCACCGGCATGACCGTCCGAGCAACGCTGGTGCTGATGCTGGCCCTCGCCGCGGCAGTCGGCAGCGTGCTGAGCTGGCTGACAGCCACCACCACGGTCGCGGTGGCGCCGGTGCTCGAAGGTGAACCTCCGACGACGTCGGTGGAGTACAACGCGCCCCTGCTCGGGCTGGCGCTGGCGTTGGCGACGGTCGCGGGCGTGCTGGCCGTGCTAGCGGTGGCACGGTTCCGCCGCCGCCCTCCTGCTGCCCGCGAGTGACCGTGTCTGCACAGCGACACGCCCGCTGCACCGCGTACAAAGAGGCCGCTCGCGGTTGGTGAGAGGCCGCTCACATCCACTTGGTACAAAGTGCAGAATTTGTAACACTGTGCCAATGACCGAGTTGGTTGAAAAAGACGGCCGCGTGGGCGACGCCCTGCCGCTGGGGCCGCAGTCGCTGGTGTGGCGCTACTTCGGGGACAACCGGATGTACCTGATCGGGCCGCGCCCCGCGGTGCTGCAGAACATGCTCGCCGAACTCGGCCAGGGCGTGCTCGACCACTCGGTGTTCTTCGACGACACCGCCGCACGGGTGAAGCGCTCGCTGCCGCCGATCTTCAACACCGTCTACGGCTCCGACGACGACCACCCCGGCACCCAGGTACGCGACTTCCACACCGAGATCAAAGGTGAAATGCCGGACGGGACGCGCTATCACGCGTTGGACCCGGACACCTACTTCTGGGCGCACGCGACGTTCGTCGAACAGGTGCTGTACTTCGCCGACACCTTCGTCAAGCGGTTGAGCCGCGAGGAGAAGGAACAGATCTACCTCGAGTCGAAGACGTGGTACCGCCGCTATGGCGTGAGCGACCGGCCGATGCCAGCCACCTACGACGAATTCGAACGCTACTGGGACCGCATGCTCGACGAGATCGTCGTCGCTCACCAGACCGCACGGTACGGAGTCGGCTACGTGACCAAGGGATTCCCGTGCCCGAAAGGCGTTCCGCGATGGGCGTGGCGGCTGATCGCCCCGGTGTTCAACCCGTTGGCGGCGTTCCTGACCACCGGCGGCCTCCCGCCACGCGCCCGCGCGCTGCTCGAGCTGCCCTGGAGTGACCGCCAGGAGCGGCGCTACCAGCGCTTCGCCGCGTTGTGCCGGTCCCGCCCGGTCAATTGGGTGTGGGACCGTCTGCCAATGTCTGTGCGCTACAACGGCTATGCGCAAAAGGGCTATGCCCGGGCCTGAGCGCGCGACCGGGCCTGAGTCCGCGACGGGACCCGATTCGTCGCCCACGACGGGACCTGATTCGTCGCCCACGACGGAAGCCATCCTCGACGCCGCGGTCATCGAGTTCGAGCGGCACGGCGTGCGCCGGGTCGCGCTCGACGATGTCGCCCGTCGCGCCGGGGTCAGCCGGACCACCATCTACCGGCGATTCGCCAACCGCGACGAACTCGTCGCCGCGGTGATCGAGCGGGAGAACATCGCACTGTTCGCCGACATCGCCGACGAGGTCAAACGAGTTGGGCCGCAGTCGAATTACTACGTCGAAGCATTTACGCTCTCGATCCTGAAGTTCCGCCGTCACCGGGTGCTGTACCGGATGCTGACAGATGACCCGGCGCTGCTTCTCGAGCTCGCGCGCACGCACTACGAGGCCGCGATCGCCCGGATGGCCGCAGCGCTGCGGACCATCTTCGGAGCCGGGTTCACCGAGCGGATCGGCGAGCAGGCAATCGAGGAGCTGGCCGACGTCATCTTGCGGTACGCGGCGATGGTGCTGCTGCTGCCCAGCACACAGCCGCTGGAGTCCGCCGACGACATCCGTACCTTCGCCCGCCAGCACTTCCTGCCGAGCCTGCCGCCGGCGCTGCGCACCGCGCCGACTGGTTAGCCCGCCTCTGTTTGGTGGATCACACGTTCGGGCAGATATATCCCATGAGCACCGACGACAAGCAGCAGGAAGACGATCGGCTCACCGACGAGCAACGGAAAGCCGAACCGGAAACCGACGAACACCACCAGGTCACCAGCGAGCAGGAGACACCGCCGCCGACCGAGAAGCCCGACGTCACCGACGAGCATCGCGAGAAGGCCAAAGAGATGCACAAGGCCTACGAGGAGGACCGGCCGACCACCAAGATGCCGGGCAGTGGCGGCGCGGTCGCGGGTACCGCAGTCAACGACTGGCTCGACGACGAGGGCAAACCGAAATTCAGCGAGGAAGGCGCGGGCGGCCAAGGCGGCGAGAGCACCGGTAACTGACGTCTGCGTCGGGGCCACCATCTCGTAGAGGTGGAACTCGGTGTCTCGGTCCGCCCGTAGAGCTGCCTACGCTAGGCAACCGTGACCCCTCTCGAACAGATCGCGCCCGTCTTCGTCGAGATGGCGCATTCAATAGTGTGGGCCTCGGTGGCCACCGTCGACGCCAACGGTCGTCCCCGCACCCGCATCCTGCACCCGATATGGGAGTGGGACGGCACCGACCTGCTCGGCTGGATCGCCACCGTGCCGACTCCCCTCAAGAAGAACCATCTCGCCGTGCACCCCGAGGTGTCGGTGAGCTACTGGACCACCAACCACGACACCTGCAGCGCCGAGTGCCTGGTCGAGTGGTACGTCGACGACGAGACGCGGACCGCGGTGTGGGACAAGTTCGCGACCGGTCCCGAGCCGGTGGGCTACGACCCGAAGATCATCCCGATGTGGCAGGACGGGCCGACCTCCGATGAGTTCGCGGTGCTGCGGTTGAGCCCCTACCGCATCAGGGTGATGCCCGGCACCGTGATGACGAAAGGCGAAGGCGCACCGTTGACCTGGTCCTCGACATGAGAACCGGGTACCGGGGTCGAGCAGGCTCGGCCTGAGTGATGATCGGTGACATGACCAGCACGAGCGATGTCCGGGCGTTGCCGCTGGTGCCGAAGAACCCACTGCCGGTCTGGCAGCTGCTGAAACTGGTGCGCAGGCTCGACACCGGACAGGAAGTGATTCGTGCCGCCGGCGGTCCCGTCACGCGCATCCAGTTCGCACCGAAGAGGTGGTACCCGCCGATCGTGGCGGTGATGTCGCCGAACGGCATGCGCGACGTGCTGGGACGCTCCGATGCCTCCTCAGACCGGTGCATCTATCACGACGAGGTCCGCGCCGTGGCGGGCGACAGCCTGTTCGTACTGCCCAACGACCTGTGGCGCCCGCGCAAACGTGCGCTGCAACCGGTGTTCACCAAACACAACGTCCGCAACTTCGGCGGCCACATGTCCGGGGCGGCACAGGCGTTCGTCGACCGCTGGCGCGACGGCGGGGATGTCGACCTCGACGTCGAGTGCCGCCGGGTGGCCATGCAGTCGTTGGGCCAGTCGGTGTTGGGCGTCGACCTCAACGAGCGCGCCGACACCATCGCCCGGTGCATGCACGTCGCATCCTCTTACACCGCGGACCGTGCGCTGCGGCCGGTGCGGGCACCACGTTGGCTGCCGACGCCGGCGCGCCGCCGGACCCGCAGGGCGGTCGCCGAGATGAAGGAGATCACCGACGAGATGGTGCGCGCATGTCGCACCGACCCGTCGCGCGACGCCCCGCTTGTGCGGGCGTTGATGGCGGCGAGGGACCCGGAGACCGGCTTGCCGATCTCCGATGACGACATCTCGAACGACCTGCTGATCTTCATGCTCGCCGGCCACGACACCACGTCGACCGCGTTGACCTACTCGCTGTGGGTCCTCGGACATCATCCCGACATCCAGGCCCGCGTCGCCGCGGAAGCCGCCGCCATCGGTGATCGGCAGCTGACCCCCGAGGATGTCCCCCGCCTCGGGTACACCGTGCAGGTGCTGCACGAGGCGCTGCGGTTGTGCCCCCCGGCGGCCGGCGTGGGCCGACAGGCTACCCGCGACATCGTGGTCGATGGCTACCGCGTCGAAGCTGGGACGCTGGTGGCCCTGGGACTGTATGGGCTGCACCACGATCCGGTGCTGTGGCCCGATCCGATGAAGTTCGACCCCGAGCGGTTCAGTCCCGAGAACGTCAAGAACCGCAACCGCTGGCAGTTTCTGCCGTTCCTCGCCGGTGGCCGGCCGTGCATCGGCGAGCATTTCGCGCGACTGGAGACGACGCTGGCGCTGGCCACGATCGTGCGCGCGATGGAGATCCGCTCTGTCGATGGCACCTTCGAGTGCGAGGTGCCGTTCACCACGGTCGCGAAGGGACCGATCCGGGCCGGCCTGCGCCCGCGCGACTGACGTCGCACAGCGCGGTCGGAGCGTGTCGGTCGGCACCGGAGATCGGGAGGCGGCCTGGCAGTGCGGCGCTACCGACTTGTCCCCGACGGTGCCAATCGACGGCGGCAGCCGCGACGAAGCCGACTTCCTCATCGGTGCCGATCTCGGCCAACGCCGTGGCAAGCTCATCGAATCCGTTGATCGAGCTTTCGTAGTCGATTCGGTGTGCCAGGTTCCGAACCCATCGGCGGGCGCGCATTCTCTGGCCGAACGACAACCGACGCACGTCGCAGACCACCAGGACTCGACGTGCGCCCCGGGTGGCGACTGCCGCGAGCCCCAACTGGCAGCAGTCGCTCTCACACGCCCGCAGACGCCGGCGCGACGGGCGGGGATGGCCTTCACCGAACAACGATTCGACGGCGTCCGCATCGAGGATGAGGATCGCTGACTCGAGAGGCTCGTCGTCGGAGCCCGTCGCCGCGGCAGACCCGGCAACAGTCCCAGGCCAGCGCGAAGCCGTCGGCCGTCCGCACGGTGGACGGCCGTGGCGCACCACAATGCCGTGGCTTCGGTATGCCGCAGCAATCGCTTCGGCAACGCCCGGAAGCCGGCCGTAAATCGTCACCGGCGCATCGCCGGATTCCTGAACCGCCAACACAACCTCACTACTCGTGTGAAGCGCTCACCTAGACGCCGCCGGGCTCGTGACTTATTTGTCGCTCGCATTCGGAAACCAGCTGCAACGCAAGCGAAATAGCGTCGCGACGGCCCGCAGCACCGTCTTCGGCGCCCGGCACGGCATCCCGCGACAGTCGCGCGGCTATCGTGCTGAGGGCCACACCGGCACGTACGCGTTCCCGGTCTCGGCGACGCCCACGGGTATGCGACGATTTCGCGAAACTCCCTGACGCCAGGGCGATCTCGTCGAGCACACAGATGCGTGCGAATCGGATGCCCGCCGTGTAGCCATTGCGATATGCGGTGCTTCGATCCGTCGGCGGTGACGCATCGGCCAGGTCGTCCAGCAGTTGCACCAGCACCCTCGTGCCCGCCGTACCCGAAGGTCTGCCGGTCGTCGTGGACTGCGCCTTCGTCGCCGCCGCGGGCGCGCCCCGATGCCCCGTCCCCATGTCTGCTTGGTCAATGCTCGTCGCGGTCATCCGCACGCCAATATCTGATTGTCTTCAAAAGACACTGTGTCATCCTTCGAATCCCATGAATGGTCGATCTGTCGACCCATAACGTGCCTTTTTCGCCTTTTCATAATTTCGCGCATGCGCCGTTTCCTCTTCAGCAATTTGTCGAAGAGGTGCGTGAAATTACGGATCTCGAAAAATGCGTATGTCGCGGCCGGATCGCGAAAACTGCAATCCCGCAGTCGAAGCGGCGCGCTCGGTTTTACTAGCGGCTTGCGCGCTTGCGGCGCGGAATGGCCTCCTCGGCGGTCTTCTCCCGCTTGGCCGCGCGGCGTTCCTTGAGAGTCATCGACGGCTTTTTGAGTTCCCTACTTTGAGATTTACCAGCCACAACTTCTCCTTTCACTGGCAACCGCATCAATGCGCGACCATACCCGAGAAAAAAATAAAGGCCAGTCGCCGTGCAATTGCGTTGAAAATGAGGACTGGGCCGTCGGCCCGTCTGCCGCGAATACAGCTGCGCGTCTTCTCAGACGTAGCGGTTTCGGCCCGCCACCATCCCGGCACCGATCTGGATCACGTAGACGGCCAGTACCAACGCCCACGGCACGGTCCAGCCGCCCGTCGCGTCGTGCAGCAGGCCGAACAGGAAGGGGCCGATCCCGGCCAGCAGATAGCCGATGCCCTGCGCCATGCCGGACAACCGCGCGGTGTCTGCCGAGTTTCGCGCCCGTAGCGCGATGATGGTCAACGCAAGGGAGAAGGCGCCCAACCCAATTCCGAACAGGGCACTCCACAACAGGGGAGCGGCGGCGGGTGCGAGCATCAGGCCCAGCACGCCGGTCAGCCCGGTCACGCCCAGGGCGAGGACCCACGGTCCCTGACTCGTCGCGCGGGCCGCCAGCGGCGAGCCGAACAGCGCGATCGGCACCCCGATGAGCGACACCAGCCCGCTGAGCAGGCCGGCCCGCGTCGACGTCAGGCCACTGTCGATCAGAACCTCGGGCAGCCATCCCATTGCGATGTACGCCAGGCAGGCCTGACAACCGAAGAACAACGTCACCATCCAGGCCAGACCGCTGCGCATCATGGGGCGTTCTCGTGGTTCGACGGTGGCGCCAACGTCGGTTTTACCGAGTTCCCTGCCGCCGAGCAGCCAAGCGGCCAACGCCAGCGCCGCGAGCAACGCCCAGCCGCCCAGTGCCTGCCGCCACCCCCCGAGCACCTGCTCGAGCATCGGCGTGACCGCCGCACCCAACGCGCCGCCGCCTTGAAGCGCGGCGGTGTAGATACCGGTCATCACGCCGATCTGGGCGGGGAAGGCGTCCTTGATGACCACCGGGATCAGCACGTTGATGAGCGCGATGCCAGCCGTGGCGACCAGCGTTCCGCCGATCACCACGAATGCCCCGTCGAGCGGGCGGACGAGGAGCCCGACAACCAGCGTCGCCATCGCGCCGGCGATTCCGGGCCCCAACCCGAACCGGCGGGCCAAGGCCGGCGCGGCCAGCCCCGCACCCGCGAAGCACAGCCCGGGCAGCGTGGTCAGCACGCCTGCCCAGGTGGCCGAGGCGTCCAGCGACGTGCGCATCGGTCCCAGTAACGGCCCGATGCTGGTGATCGCAGGCCGCAGGTTGAGTGCGGTGAGAACGACCGCTACGACGAGGAGGAACCGTCCGGCCAGCAGCGGGGGCCGGTCTATCTCGTTGGGGCCCGAGGCATCGGCGTCCTGCCTGATCTTGTCGACGGCGTCGCCGAGCCCGGTAGAAGTCACATGTTGTAGAGTCTCATACATCCGATGATCGGATGAAATGGAGATTGTGTGACGCTCGCTACCACCCGCAGGACCGGCCTGGTGGATCAGGCCATTGAGCAGCTGCGAGCGTCCGTGGAGTCGGGCGCATGGCCGGTGAACTCCCGCATTCCCACCGAGCCGGAACTCGCGGGGGCGCTCGGCGTGGGGCGCAACACCGTGCGGGAGGCGGTTCGGGCCTTGGCGCACAGCGGCTTGTTGGAGGTCCGTCAAGGTGACGGCACGTACGTCCGGGCGACCAGTGAGGTATCGGGCGCTCTGCGCCGACTCTGCGGAACCGAGATGCGGGAAGTGCTGCAGGTGAGGCGCTGTCTTGAAGTGGAGGGGGCGCGGCTGGCCGCCCGGGCCCGAACCTCCGCCGACGTCGACGACTTACGAGCACTGCTGAAACGTCGGGACGAGATTTCCCCGTCCGACGAGCCCGAGGCCTTCGCCCGGGCGGACACCGAGTTCCACGTCGCCGTGGTGCGCAGTTCCCACAATGTCGTGCTGATCGAGCTGTATCGCGGGCTCACCGAGGTGGTCATGGCCAGTGTCGCGACCGCAGCCGACGAACCGGCCACGGCCGTGATCGATCACGGCCGCCTGGTCGAGGCGATCGCGGCGGGCGACGTCGAATCCGCCGGGCTCGAAGCCGGCGGGTTCATCGACGAGATCTTGAGCGAGTTCCGGCTGTCGGACGAGGCGTCGACGTAGTCGAGCTACACCCGCGTCAGCAGCACGGCCTGTTCGAAGGGCAATCGGGCGAAGACGGGCCGCCACAACCCCGTCACCGACGGCGCCGCCTCGGCTTTGGGCATCACGCGGGGCTCGCGCAGCTCGAGGGTTTTGCCGTAGCGCTTCATCCGGGCGCCGCCGGCGGCGGTGACGTTCTTCAGCCAGTCGCGGTCGGGTCCGTACGTGAGCAGGATGGCCACGCCATGCTCCGTGGGAAAGACCGTCAACGGGGTGCGATACGGCTTGCCCGATTTGCGGCCGACGTGCAAGAGAATGCCGAACGTCGGCGCCCAGCCGGCCCACAGCCGCTGGATCGGATTGGTCACGTGCCGGTTGAATCGGGCCAGCCATTGCGGCAGCTGCATACGGACATCAAACTCGACGCCATGGCCTACCTCAAGCCTCCGTGGTTCGTGCGCAAGATCTTCAACAAGATCGCGATGGCGACCGGAGTCGGCAACAGCCAGACACTCACGGTGACCAAGCGCGTCAGCAAGCAGCCGCAACAGATCCCGGTCGTGGTCCCCGAGGTCGACGGCGTCAAGTATCTGGTGTCCAGCCGGGGCGAGGCCGAGTGGGTGAAGAACGTCCGCGCCGACCCCCACGTCAAGCTCGGCGACGTGACGTATGTGGCCACGGAGGTGCCGGTGGACAAGCGGGGACCGATCATCGCCGCCTACCGGCCGCTGGCCGGCAAGGTCGTCGAGGCCTACTGGAAGCAGCTGCCGTCCGATGCCGATCACCCCACGTTCGCGCTCACTCCCGGTTGAGCCACTACACCCTGTAGTTGACGGTTTCGAACCTGCTGGGACACTGGTGGCCATGTCGAGCACCGACGTCTCCGCGAAGCTCTTCGCCGACGCGTGCGCGCTCATCCCCGGCGGCGTCAACTCCCCGGTGCGGGCGTTCACCGCGGTCGGCGGCACCCCGCGGTTCATCACGTCGGCCAGCGGCTGCTGGCTGACCGACGCCGACGGCAACCGCTACGTCGACCTGGTCTGCTCGTGGGGGCCGATGATCCTCGGCCATGCGCATCCGGACGTGGTCGCGGCGGTGCAGCGAGTGGTGTCCGACGGCTTGTCGTTCGGCGCCCCCACCCCCTCGGAGTCGGAACTGGCCGCCGAGATCATCGGCCGGGTCGCACCGGTCGAGCGGCTGCGGCTGGTGAACTCCGGCACCGAGTCCACGATGAGCGCGATCCGGTTGGCCCGCGGCTACACGGGCCGGGCCAAGATCGTGAAGTTCTCCGGCTGCTACCACGGCCACAGCGACGCGCTGTTGGCCGACGCGGGCTCCGGCGTCGCCACGCTCGGGCTGCCGTCGTCACCGGGGGTGACGGGCGCCGCGGCCGCCGACACGATCGTGCTGCCGTACAACAACGTCGCGGCGGTGGAGGAGATCTTCGCCCGCTTCGGCGACGAGATCGCCTGCGTGATCACCGAGGCCAGCCCCGGCAACATGGGCACCGTCCCGCCGCTGCCCGGCTTCAACGCCGCGCTGCGCCGGATCACCGCCGAGCACGGCGCCCTGTTGATCGTCGACGAGGTCATGACGGGGTTCCGGGTCAGCCGGTCGGGCTGGTACGGCGTCGATCCGGTCGACGCCGACCTGTTCACCTTCGGCAAGGTGATGAGCGGCGGATTGCCGGCGGCCGCGTTCGGGGGCCGAGCCGAGGTGATGGACCGGTTGGCTCCGCTGGGGCCGGTGTATCAGGCGGGCACGCTGTCGGGAAACCCGGTCGCGATGGCGGCGGGCCTGGCCACGTTGCGGGCCGCTGACGACGCCACCTACGTCCAACTCGACGCCAACGCCGACCGCCTGACCGAGCTGCTGAGCCGGGCGTTGACCGAAGCCGGCGTGGCGCACCGGATTCCCCGCGCCGGCAACATGTTCAGCGTCTTCTTCACCGAAGAGGCGGTGACCGACTTCGCATCGGCGCGGGCCTCCGAGACGTGGCGCTTCCCGGCGTTCTTCCATGCACTGCTCGACGCCGGCGTGTACCCGCCGCCGAGTGCCTTCGAGACCTGGTTCGTCTCAACGGCTTTGGACGACGACGCGTTCGACCGGATCGCCGCAGCCCTGCCCGAAGCCGCGCGAGCCGCGGCGGAAGCCAAGAGACCGGCATGACGAGCACCGAGGACGTGAAGACCGTGGTGCACATGATGCGGCACGGCGAGGTGCACAATCCCGACAAGATCCTGTACGGCCGCCTGCCGGACTATCACCTCTCCGAGCGGGGCCGGGCGCAGGCGCAGGCGGTCGCGGACTGGCTGTCGTCGCGCGACATCGTCTATGTGGTGGCCTCGCCGTTGGAGCGGGCACAGGAGACCGCGGGTCCCATCGCGGCGGGCCTGGGGCTGTCGGTCGACACCGACGACGCGTTGATCGAGTCGATGAACATCTTCCAGGGACAACGGGTTTCGCCGGGCGACGGTGCGCTGCGCGACCCCCGCAACTGGTGGCATCTGCGCAACCCGCGGACGCCCTCCTGGGGAGAGCCGTACAGCGAGATCGCCGAGCGGATGACCGCCGCGGTGCATCGGGCCAGGGCCAAGGCGGCGGGCCACGAGGCGGTGTGCGTGAGCCACCAACTGCCCGTCGAGACGTTGCGCCGGTCGATGACCGGCCATGCGCTGCACCACTTTCCGACCCGACGGCTGTGCAACCTGGCTTCGCTCACCTCGTTCTACTTTCACGGCGACACCTACGTCGGCTGGAGCTACGCGGAGTTGGCCGGGCAGTGAAGCTGCGGTTGCTTCTGGCGTGCGCGGCGATTGTCGCGCTCGCCGGCTGCTCCACCGGCGACGACGCGGTCGCGCAGGGCGGCACGTTCGAGTTCGTCGCGCCCGGCGGGCAGACCGACATCTTCTACGACCCGCCGCAGGACCGCGGCCGGCCCGGCCCGCTGAGCGGTCCCGACCTGATGGACCCGGCCAAAACCATCTCCCTCGACGACTTCGCGGGCAAGGTCGTGGTGCTCAACGTGTGGGGACAGTGGTGCGGACCGTGCCGTACCGAAATCACCCAGCTGCAGCAGGTTTACGACAAGACGCGTCACCTCGGTGTGGCATTCGTCGGCATCGACGTCCGCGACAGCAACCGTCAGGCCGCGGTGGACTTCATCGTCGACCGGAAGATCACCTTCCCCTCGATCTACGACCCCGCGATGCGGACCATGATCGCGTTCGGCGGCCGGTACCCGACGACGGTCATCCCGTCGACGGTGGTGCTCGACCGGGAGCATCGGGTCGCCGCGGTGTTCCTGCGCGAACTTCTCGCCGAGGATCTGCAGCCGGTGGTCGAACGCCTTGCACGCGAAAAGGGCGGGGCGGCGGAGCGCAAAGAGGCCGGCACATGAGCCTCGAGGGGGTCGACCAGTTGATCGCGGGCGGCCCGGTGCTGCTGGCGCTTCTGGTCAGCGCGCTGGCCGGGCTGGTGTCGTTCGCCTCGCCGTGCGTGGTGCCGCTGGTGCCGGGCTATCTGTCGTATCTGGCCGCGGTGGTGGGGGTTTCCGACGATGCGCCCGGCGATTTGTGGAGTGTTAGCGGCGGTGAGCGCCGTTCCCGCTCCACAAATCGCACTGCTGCTGCGGCGAAGGCGACGCGGCTGCGGGTGGCGGGTGCGGCAGCGTTGTTCGTCGCCGGTTTCACGGTCGTCTTCGTGCTGGGCACCGTCGCGGTCCTCGGGATGACCACGTCACTGATCACCAATCAGCTTCTGCTGCAGCGCATCGGCGGCGTGGTGACCATCGTGATGGGGCTGGTGTTCGTCGGGTTCATCCCCGTCCTGCAGCGCGAGGCGCGGTTCACCCCGCGGCAGATCTCCACGCTCGGCGGCGCCCCACTGCTGGGCGCGGTGTTCGCGCTCGGGTGGACGCCGTGCCTCGGCCCGACGCTGACCGGGGTGATCGCGGTGGCCTCGGCGACCGACGGAAGCAACGTCGCCCGCGGCGTCGCGCTCGTCATCGCCTACTGCTTGGGCCTGGGAATACCGTTCGTGCTGTTGGCATTCGGGTCGGCGCGCGCCGTGCAGGGATTGGCGTGGCTGCGACGGCACACCCGGACCATCCAGATCGCCGGCGGGGTGCTGCTGATCCTGGTCGGTGCCGCGCTGGTGACCGGCGTGTGGAACGACTTCGTGTCCTGGGTGCGCGACGCTTTCGTCAGTGACGTGACGTTGCCGATATGAGCACCACCCAGGCGCGACCAGACGCAAATCGCCCGAAAAAGCCGCGAAATACGGGCATTTCACGTCTGTCCCCAGCTTTCGCGGGGGCCCACGCGCTGATACGCAACACCTGGCGCACGCTGACGTCGATGGGCACCGCGCTGGTGCTGCTGTTCCTGCTGGCGCTCGCGGCGATCCCCGGCGCGCTGTTGCCCCAGCGCAGCCTCAACGAGTCCAAGGTCAACCAGTACATCGCCGAACACCCGACGATCGGGCCGTGGCTGGACCGCCTCCAGGCCTTCGACGTGTTCTCCAGCTTCTGGTTCACCGCGATCTATGTCCTGCTGTTCATCTCGCTCGTCGGCTGCCTGACCCCACGGTTGATCGAACACTTCCGCAGCATGCGGGCGACTCCGGTGGCCGCGCCGCGGAACCTGAGCCGGCTGCCCAAACACCACAGCATGGAGACTGCGGCCGAGCCCGAAGCCCTCGCCGCGACGGTGTCCGAACGGCTGCGCGGGTGGCGCACGACCACTCGCCACAACGGCGAAACCACGGAAATCTCAGCGGAGAAGGGCTATCTGCGGGAGTTCGGCAACATCGTCTTCCACTTCTCGCTACTCGGGCTGCTCGTGGCGGTCGCGGCGGGCAAGTTGTTCGGCTACGAGGGCAACGTAATCGTGATCGCCGACGGCGGTCCGGGATTCTGCTCGGCGTCGCCAGCGGCGTTCGACTCGTTCCGCGCGGGCAACACCGTCGACGGCACCTCTCTGCATCCGATCTGTCTGCGGGTCAACGACTTCCAAGCCGACTATCTGCCGACGGGACAGGCGACGTCGTTCGCCGCCGACATCGAGTACCAAGCGGGCGCCGACCTCGAAACCGGCACCTGGCGGCCCTACCACCTGAAGGTCAACCATCCGCTGCGGGTCGGCGGCGACCGGATCTATCTGCAGGGCCACGGATACGCACCGACATTCACCGTGACGTTCCCCGACGGGCAGACGCGCACCCAAACGCTGCAGTGGCGCCCGGATGACCAGATGACGTTGCTGTCGTCGGGCGTGCACCGGTTCGATCCACCCGGCGGCACCTATCCCGACGCCGACGAACGCCGCAAGAACCAGCTCGCGATCATGGGGCTGTTCGCCCCGACCGAACAGCTGCACGGCACGCTGCTGTCCTCAAGCTTCCCCGCGCTCAACGATCCCGCCGTCGCCGTCGACATCTACCGCGGCGACACCGGCCTGGACACGGGCCGGCCGCAGTCGCTGTTCACCCTCGATCCGCGGCTCATCGAACAGGGCCGGCTGACCAAGAAGGCGCGGGTCAACCTCGGGGCGGGCGAGTCGACGCGGCTCGACGACGGCACCGTGGTGCGGTTCGACGGCGCCGTGCCGTTCATCAACGTGCAGGTCTCCCACGACCCGGCCCAGGTGTGGGTGCTGGTGTTCGCGCTGACGATGATGGCCGGCCTGCTGGTGTCGCTGGTGGTGCGCCGGCGCCGCGTCTGGATTCGGATCAGCCCCGCAGGTCCGGGTACGGTAACCGTCGAGCTGGGCGGGCTGGCGCGTACCGACAACTCCGGCTGGGGTGACGAGTTCGAGCGGCTGACACAGCGCCTCCTTCCCGATGCGACGTCGGCGCAGCCCGCAGGAGAGAAGGTCACATGAATTCCGAGCAGATCGACATCGGCTTGGCGCGGTATTCGGACTGGGCGTTCACCTCATCGGTGCTCGTCCTGGTGGGCGCGCTGCTGTTGCTGGCGATCGAGTTGGCGTACACCCGCAGCCGCAAGGCCGAGACCCGTGAGCTGGTCGGAGTGGGCGCCGACAGCGGCGCCCCGGGCGTCGTCGCCGACGCCCCCAAGCGCCCGGTCGACGAGCGCATCGGCGGCGCCGGCCTCGCCCTCACCTATGTCGGGATCGGCCTGCTCCTGGGCTGCATCGTGCTGCGCGGCCTGGCCACCTCACGGGCGCCGTGGGGCAACATGTACGAGTTCATCAACTTGACGTGCTTCTGCGGCCTGGTGGCCGCGGCGGTGGTGTTGCGGCGCCCCCAGTACCGGTCGCTGTGGGTGTTCGTGCTCGTTCCGGTGCTGATCCTGCTGACGGTCTCCGGACGCTGGCTGTACACCAACGCCGCGCCGGTGATGCCCGCCCTGCAGTCCTACTGGCTGCCCATCCACGTCTCGGTGGTGAGCCTGGGCTCGGGGGTGTTCCTGGTGGCCGGCGTGGCCAGCATCCTGTTCCTGATGAAGATGTCGCGGTTCGGCGACGCCGGTACTGACGGGGTGCTCGCCCGCGTCGTGAACCGCCTGCCTGATCCGCAGACCCTCGACCGCATCGCCTATCGCACCACGATCTTCGCTTTCCCGGTGTTCGGCTTCGGCGTCATCTTCGGCGCGATCTGGGCCGAGGAGGCGTGGGGCCGCTACTGGGGCTGGGATCCCAAGGAGACGGTGTCGTTCATCGCGTGGGTGGTCTACGCCGCCTATCTGCACGCCCGCTCGACCGCGGGCTGGCGCGACAAGAAGGCCGCCTGGATCAACGTCGTCGGCTTCGTCGCGATGGTGTTCAACCTGTTCTTCATCAACCTGGTCACCGTGGGTCTGCACTCCTACGCCGGAGTGGGCTGAGGGCCGTCGTATCACCGTTTCGCTAAGATCGCTCACGTTAGCCTGCGAAGCCATGGGGGACCGTCAGCGTGTCTGAACATCCGGCGCACCGCGCTCAGGATCGTCACGGCAAGGATGCGGCTTCCCCATCGGTGATTCCCGAAAATGCTTACGCGCCAGGCGGTTTCCGTGCGCAGAGCCGGTTCAGCGATCCCGCGGCCGAACCGCCGCCGGAGTGGACGGCGCCGACACCTCCCAACGGTCTGCCGGTCAGTTCGCCGCCGCCACCGGTCACGGCGCACGACCCCCCGCCGTATCTCGACCTGTCGACGGTCGCCTTGCTCGGCCAACCCAAGCGTGCCCCTTCCGAGGGCTGGCGCAAGTGGCTGTACTTCGGGTCGTTCAAGTTGATCAACCTGGGCGACGGACCGAAGGCGGTTCGCCGTCGCACGCTCACCGCGCAGGTTCAGCGGCCCCTGCGGGGCTGCCACCGCATCGCAGTGCTGTCGCTGAAGGGCGGCGTCGGCAAGACCACGATCACCGCGACGCTCGGCGCGACGCTCGCCTCGATCCGGGGTGACCGCGTGATAGCCGTCGACGCCAACCCCGACCGCGGCACGCTCAGCGAGAAGGTGCCGCTCGAGACGCCGGCCACCGTGCGTCACCTGTTGCGCGACGCCGAAGGGATCCAGGCCTACAGCGACGTCCGCAGCTACACCTCACAGAGCCCGAGCCGACTCGAGGTGCTCGCCTCCGAGAGCGACCCCGCGGTGTCGGAGGCGTTCAGCTCCGAGGACTACACCCGCACCCTCGAAGTTCTCGAGCGGTTCTACAGCCTGGTGCTCACCGACTGCGGCACCGGACTGATGCACTCGGCCATGGCGGCGGTACTCGCCAAGGCCGACACCCTGATCGTGATCAGTTCGGGCTCGGTCGACGGGGCCCGCAGCGCCTCGGCGACGCTGGACTGGCTGGACGCCCACGGCCACCAGGACATGGTGCGCAACTCGATCGCGGTGATCAACGCGGTGCGACCACGGTCGGGGAAGGTCGACATGCGCAAGGTCGTCGACCACTTCAACCGGCGTTGCCGGGCGGTGCTCGAGGTGCCGTTCGACCCGCACCTGGAGGAAGGCGCCGAGATCAGCCTCGACCGGCTGAAACCGGAGACCAGACAAGCATTGCTCGAACTCGCCGCCGCCGTCGCGGCCGGGTTTCCCGGCGCCCACCGCTGAACTCGCGGTTCAGGGGCGCGGGTTGTCCTCCTGGCCGAGGCGACGCAGAAACTCTGGATCGTCGTCGGGCCCGATCACGCGGGTCCGCGGACGGCTCGAAGAGACTCGCATCAGCCGCCAGGCGACATACATGAGCACGCCCAGCACGAGAATCAGGAGCAGGTACGCCACGGGAACAAAACCTCCTTTCTTCGAATATACGCGCCGTCGGTAGGCTCGGTTCGTGTCTGACGGTCGTCCCGGAACTCGGCTCGTACTCGATGTGCTGGCCTATGTGCTGGCGCGTCTGCTGCTCGTGGCGGCGCTGGCGGCGGTGATCTTCGGAGTGGGACATCTGCTCGGTCTTCGCGAGTTTCCACTCGTCGTGGCGCTGCTTTTCGCGCTGGTGATCGCTCTTCCGCTGGGCATCTGGCTGTTCGCCCCGCTCCGCCGCCGCGCCACCGCGAGCATCGCCGCGTTCGACGAAGGTCGACGCCGGGACCGGGCGCAGCTGCAGGCCCGGCTGCGCGGCGAGGAGCCGCCGTCCACGCCCTGACGGGCCGCCGCGGCGCGAAGCGTTCGAGGTCGAATTGACCGCAGCCGCAGACCTATCCGCGCATTTTCTGCCGTCCGCTTGGTGAGGCGGATTGCGCATCCACGTCTCGCCCGGTAAGTACACGATCATGACCTCGCCCAAAGATCTGTATGCACGATGGATAGACGAGTTGTGGTCGGGGAAACCCGTCGCGGCCGAGTTGGTCACCGACGACTTCGTCGGCCATTGGCCGCAACGTGTGGTGCGGGGTCCGGCGGAACTGCAGGCAGTCGTCGGGGAGACCCATCAGATGCTCGACGACCTGAAGTTCGTGATCGACGTGGAGCCGTTCGTCGAGGGGGACATGCTCGCGGCCAGGTGGATCGGCACGGGCGCGACCGAGGACGGACCGAAGCGGTTCACCGGAAACGACATCCTGCGGATCGCGGACGGACGGTTCGCCGAGTACTGGACGGGCACCTCCACCGGCTAACCGGCCGCGTCCTGCAGCACCTGCTGCAGTTTGTCGAGCGGGTCGCCGGCGGCGGGATCCAGTTGCAAGGCGTCGCGGGGTGTGTCGGGTTCGGGCAACACCGGGACGGGCGGTGGCGCCGGCGACCCGCTCGACAAACTGCAGCAGGTGCTCCAGGACGCGGCCGGTAAGCCGGTGGAGCTGCC